>NZ_CP083350.1:0-687500 GCF_020035535.1 Ensifer adhaerens
TGTGGTCCTGCGCGCCGTAGAAAATTGCCGCGACAACGATTGCGCGGCTATGTTCCACCGGTAGAAACCAAATAGCCGCCTTGTCCCGCCGTAGAAGCCGAATCCCGGGATGAATATCGGGGCGCATCCCGATATAGGGCGTATCGACGAGACGATCGACCTCGACATGCAATTTGCGGATCCGTTTAGCAGTACGCTCCACCGCCTGTCAGGCGCATCCCCAAGTTCGACATAGGCGTCGAACAGATGATCGAAGATCAGCTCGAAATCGCGTTCGGCATCCTCAGAATATTCAAGAGTCCACACGAACAACCCGTCGCTTCCGCTCGATCATTGCCGCGACGCGGCTTTCTATTTCCGTCGCAGAAATCATTGGCCCGTTCAATCGCTGCTGGACCAATTCGCGGAGCGCTGCGGTTTCGACGGCCTCAGATTCGGTCTTTTGGCGTAGCAGTTCCAGGCCATGTTGAAGAACGGAACTCATGCTGGGATACCGGCCGCTCTCCACCAGCGAACGGGCAAACGCATCCTGCTGGTCCGTCAGCGAAATCGAGGATTTCACGCTCATCCGCTTAACTCCCTTGAGCCTTGCTACTCAGTAGCATATTTTTCAAATCTGATGAGATGACCGTCAGGGCGGCAGTGCCAAGGACGTCGGCCCGGATCGTTTTTAATGATCAGCAGGTGGCGCACTTAGTCGAGCGATCAGCGATTGCCGCCGTCGCGGGTGGCGACCCTGCCGAGCTTGAGAAAAGGCTTACATTCCCCGGTCACTCGCTTATGCACGGGTCTAGCGTCTTCGGCGCAGATCGACGAGCGCTAGGTGCAAAGCAATTGGGGCACGCTCCGGACGAAGTGATTTGCAAATGCTGCCGCGGCCGCTTCGATCCCTATTCCCGCCCAGGCGTCGCGGCTTCGTGCGCCCCTCCTCATCTACCCGTCGATCCGCCTCGGCCGCGCCAAGACGACCACGAGAGACGATGGCGCCCATGGCCGGCCGGTGTTGGCCTTGAAGCAGTGGCTGGCGGACGCGAGTATGTACTCCGAGATTACACTGAGCGAAGTTTAATCTAACGCGGCGTCTGCGTGAAAAGCGCGGTCGCACGGACAGCCCTGACAGGCAGCCGGGATGTCACTCGTCGATGTCGGCCGAGGAAAACAGCTCATCGATGTCGCGGTGTCCCTCGATGATGTTGACTACCTCAAAACGGTCATCGACGTAGCGGAAGAAGATGACATATCCCTTATGCGCCGAACTGCGGATATCGGCCCGCAATTCCGGTCGCGATCGGCCGAGTGTGCCAGGGAGGTCGGCAAGTGTGCGGCACTTTTGCCGAAGTTCCCCCACAAAACGGCGGCCCGCGACCAAGCTGCCGCTTTGGCGGGTGATGTATTCGAGGATATTGACCAGATCAGCGAGCGCCGAAGGCAGCATACGAAGCTGCGGCACGCTTAGAAGCCTTCCTTGGTCAGCTGTGCGGCTTTGGCCTCCAGCGCCGCGTCAATATCAGCATCGGACACTTCACCGCCCTCGGCAATCGACTTGTTGAGGAGGCTGCTCAGCGCCCTCAGCTTCTGTTCGCGTTCCTCGACCAGACGCAGGCCTTCGCGCACCACTTCGCTGGCGGAGCCGTAACGGCCGTCCTTCACGATGTTAGATACAAAAGCTTCCCAGCGGTCACCAATGGAAACGTTCATGCCACACCTCCGGATTCGTCACAGCATGCCACAATAGCAATCCTTGCGCAATTATTGACACAGTCGCCACGTCTCACAGGTGAACGCCCGAACTCGATTTCAAGAGGCTTGAGCCTCGGTGACTGCCGTATCAACGCCAAACAGCGGTCATCGAAGACCTCGTTCCTGACCAGGGCGCGAAGGGAATTCCGGTTCAGGAGGGTGACCGTTGATCGTTACATACCGACGACAGCAACTTATTTGAAGTGACGAAAAATCCGCCGAACCTGGTAGAGTCCGCCGATCTTCGCCGGTGCCAAATCGTCAAAAACATTGCGAACCGGTGATCCTGGAAAACCGACAGCCTAGAATCCGGCAAGGCCACAGCCGCTGAGCTGCGAAAATGGCGAAAACCGCTCCTTCTGACGCCATCCACCGCCGCGCCGAAGAGCTCGCCCTTCGATCCGCGCGACCAGCTCGCTGCGCTCCTCACCGACGACGACGTCGCTACGCTCAAACCTCTCGCTGGCGAAGGCATAGGCGACAATACGCTGTGCGCACTCGCCTCCAATCTCGGCTACGCTCGAGGCCTGGTGTCAGCTTGCCACCGGCAGCCCCCTCCCCAGACCGGCGCCGGAAAGCTTGCCGCTGAAATTCGTTTCCATCATCTTTGGGGTCCCATCAAGCGTGCAGAGTCGAGTCCGGCTTGCGGGATACCGCCTGCTTCGCGCGAAATGCCCCCATGCCCCTGATACGGTACGTCGACGTCTGAGCAGTTGGTCAAATCCTCACCCGCTGGCGCGGGCTCACCGGTACCTTCAACAGCCCCTCGCTCAAATCCTCCTTGCGCCTTGCGTGCGCGTGAGCGCCCGACCGCGACAGCGCAAGCAAGAAGGCCGTCACCGCCGACATTCTCGCATTACTGCTGCAGGTCTGCGCCGGCGAGCGCCTGGTCGATCTGCGCGACCGGGCGCTACTTCTGATCACGTTTGCCTCCGGCGGCGGCGGCGGTCGGAAATTGCGGGACTGCAAGTTGCGGATCTTGTCGACGAAGAATCCATTCGTGACGATCCGAACGACGCGAATTCCCCTTCCCTTCCCGCAGCGCGAAATCGCCATATCCGGTTCGGCCTCGGCTCAGCGGCAAAAGTCGTTCATTTAAAGACGACAAAAATGTATCCAAACCTTTCCTTTAATCCCTCCGTTCCAGATGTGAAATTGCTCCCGGTCGCATGACGTCGACAATTTCACGGAGAACGGTGATGGAGAGCACACCCAGATACATTTCACTTGCGGAAATGAAGCGCCTCGGCGTCCGTCTCGAGGCATCCGCGCTCCTCGATGCCGCCAGGGCAGCTTGGTCTGACATCCGCCTGGGCCAGGCCCATGGCCTGAAATCTGTCTTGTCCTTTCCCGAAGCCACCTTGTGGAACCAACCCCAGTTTGAAGCTTACCGGGATACGTTGCAAGGCGAGCGGTTGGGCTGGAAGCTCTCTGCGCTCTCCAGTGTCGGGGCCAGATACGCCGCCGTGAAGGTGGTTGGTGCCAATGCGATAAATCGGCGGCTCGGTCAGCCGCGTTCGACATCGACGATCCTGCTGCTCGACAACTTCACGCTGCGCCCGCTTTGCGTGATGGACGGAACCGATATCTCTGCCGCAAGAACGGCAACCTATGCGTCAATGGCGCTTGAACTTTTCTTCCCCAAAACAGAAGAACTGTCTGTTTTCCTCTTTGGAGCGGGTCCCATTGCCGAGCAGATCATCAGAGTGCTCGATCATTTCGGACCCGGCATCATCTCGAAAATATACGTGCGCAGTCGCTCAGGCACTTCCGCGCACCGACTCGTAAAAAGGCAGAGACAGTCACTTGGAATTCGGCTCGAAGCTGTCGCGGATAATCAGAGGCTGCGCGATTGCCGGTTCGTCATCACCGCTTCCAATGCCAGCGCACCGGTTTTTGAGAGCGCAGAAATCTGCCCAAATGCCGTTGTCCTGCATCTCGGTGGAGACGAGACGCCGTCCGGCCATATCCAAAAAGTTCTTCGGTCGGGCCTGGCGCTCTGTGATGACATTTCCATGGTGTCGCGGCGAAATTCGCAAAGCCTGGCGCTCCACTTCTCACGCAAGGGATCGACATTGGAGCGGCTTGGCCCAGTGCTCGGTGTCTTGAACTTAAAGGATTTCGGTGACGCGGGCGGGGGATCGGAATTCCCGATCCTCATTACATGCGTCGGCCTACCCATGCTGGACCTTTACGTCGCCGCTCATGTTTACGAAACCTGGTTCTCGCCGGACGGGGGCACGGCGTCATCCGTCCACTCATCTGTCACGAACTGACGCCCGGCAGCCCAAGCACTAAGGAGGGGCGGATGTATGTCACAGAAATCCTCGCAGAGTATCTGGCGAACTATCCTTCCGATGCTCTGCCGCCCGACCTGAGGTTAAGTGCCACCTGCTGTATCGTGGATGCGGTCACCGCCTACGTTGTCGGCTGTGATGTACCGAGTGCGCGCGCAGCCCGCGCGGTCGCCCGGGACGATTTTGGAAGCGGCCGGGCTTCGGTCTGGTTTACGGGTGAATGTCTCGGGGTCACTGCTGCGGCAGTCTGTAACGCTGCGTCAGCATCCGCGCTCGATTTCGACGACGGCCATCGCGCCGCGCGCGGTCATCCTGGTGCGGCTGTGATACCCGTGGCACTCTCCGTGGCATCTGCGATTGGTTCATCCGCCGATGATCTCCTGACCGCAATCGCTCTCGGATACGAGATCGGAATTCGCATCGCCGTGGCGCAGAACCCGCAGGCGATCAAAAGCCGACAATCGGGACGTTGGACCGGCTATGCTGCCGTGGCCGCGGCCGGCCGCCTCTACAGAACCGATCCCCCGGCACTCGCGCACGCACTCGCTGTAGCCGGAGTGCTCGCACCAAATCAGGAGGCGAGCGGCAGCTCTGGCTATGCCAACCTCACCGGGAACGACGTCAAGGAGGGTATTCCCTGGAGTGTCGTGACGGGCTTGACCGCATTGCGCCTCGCAGAGCGGGGATTTACCGGGCCGCAGGATTTGCTCGATCATGAGTCGCACTTCGACCGGCCGAGCATCATCGCGAACTTGGTTGATCCGGCTGAGATCTCGAGGGTCTATTTCAAACCTTATTCCTGCTGCCGCTACATCCATCCCGCTCTTGATGCCTTTGCCGCGCTTTCGGAAGTCGCGGACATCAGGACCGAACAAATCGCATCAATTGAAGTTCAGACCTTTCAATGGGCTCTGCGACTTTCAAACACCTTGTCTCCCAGTACATTGACGGAGATCCAATACAGTCTGCCTTATTGCATGGCGATTGCTGTTGTCGATGGAGCTGCGGCGCTGGCGCCGGTCGGTAGTGCTCAGTTGGGCAGGCCGGACCTCATCGAATTCGCCCGCAAGGTTCGTCTCTCGGTCAATCCTGAGATCGACGCCCGTTTTCCGACTGAGACCCTTGCCCAGGTACGCCTGCAAATGATCGACGGCAGATTGATCACCTCCAAGATGACCTCGCCGCGCGGGGACAAGGCGCGCCCCTTAGACTGGGAGGATCTCATCGATAAGTTTTCGGCAGCGACGCGGTGCAAGCTTTCTCCCAGGGCGCAAAATACTGTCTTGGAGGCTTTTGAGGCACTGAAAAAAGGTGATGCGGTCCCTCTCCTCCAGCGCCTGAGGATGCGATTGATCGACTGAAACCTCGATCTCCGCCCTTTGTGTCATTCGGATCATATCCGTCGCCGACATCTCGCAACTGCCGCCGCGGGCAAACACTGTCGGAGTCGACGCGAGAGCCATCTCCGGCTGGCGCCGTCAGATAAGCCGGCCGTTCCTGACGACTATACGGCCTGCGATCACGACATGCCTGACCCGGCTCAGATTAACGTGGTCGACAACGATCAGGTCTGCGCGCTTGCCTTTTTCAATCAGTCCGCGGTCACCGGCCATTTGAGTGAAGACACGCGCGACATTCCCGGAAGCAAGGGCCACCGCTTCGGCCGCAGACAATTGCTTCTTCCTGACCATTCGCTGGATCGCTTCAAGAATTCCATCCCAATGCCCGCCGGCAAAATCGGTCGAAATCGTATCGACACAGCCCGCATCGATCAGTGCGTCAAGGTTGGATGGATCGTTGCGCCAGCGCGTCCCTATACAATCCAGTGTCGAAACATCGATGATGGCCCCTTTCCCTCTCAGGTTCTGGGCAATCGAGACTGCCTCCTCCGGGTGAAAGCTCGGGTGATTGCTATGACCGGCGACGAGATGTGCTTTCGGGTGCTTCTCGACCGCGGCAATCAGACGCTTCGCAGATGGTGCCGCATTGTGGAAGATCGCGGGAAATCCTGACCGCTTGGCTTCGCGTGCGATTTCATCGAATCCGGCCAGCGAGAGGGCAACCGAAGGCATCACCGATCGCGTGATGATATCGCGAACGCGATCCGCATCGGCGAGCCCGGAAAGACCGCAACACTCCAACTCGTCGGTCAGTTTTAAGTTCGACAGGCCGTCTGCCGGATCGAGATAGCGGCCAATAACCGCGTTCTTCAATCGCCTCGCGGCTGCGGGTGTCACTTCGACCCCGAACTCGTGCAGGAAGGCTTGCGGGATGAACCTGTACTCTTGCGCACCACCACCCAGTGTCTGCCCACCACCTGCCTCGCCAAGGGCGACCGCGCCGCAGGCCAACAGTTCATCTGTCGTCGCGGTCAGGTGTCGTGCTGAAAGTCCCTTTCCGTCGACCACAAGCGCCGCCTCGATGTTTTTCGGAGTGTGAGCCGTGGAAACGCGGATATCCATGGCATGAGGTTCTGCGTCGTCGACATCTATTTCGTCGGCCATGGCCAGGCCGCAGACGTTCAAAAGGGTCGTTGTTCCCTGAAGAAGATGACGGTTCCGGAAATAGGCAACATCCTCGCCTGCAAATGGCTTCGAGCCGCTCGGCATGGAAGGCCCCCGAATACATCCATGCGCATGTGCATTGATGAGGCCTGGCATAACGATGCCGCCGGTCGCATCGATGGTTTCTCGCGCGGCGGCCGCGATTTCAGCGCCTGCGGCGACGTCGACACCTATGATCCGTCCCTTCTGGACATATACGGCAGCCCGCTTGTGAAACGTCTTGCCGTCGCCGGTGATGAGACCTCCATTTCGGATTACCAGATCCATGACAGCTGTTCCTTTCATCAACCGGGGTGCGGTTCTAGTCGCCAGTCCCTTGGCCCGGCCGAGCCGGGTTGTACTGCGATCGTTCCTGACCGGAACCATCGAGAATGTAGCCGGACGATCGAACCGTGCGGATGAGATCAGGGCCGCCGGTCACGCTCAGCGCCTTGCGCAGTCGACCGATATGAACATTCACCGTCTTGACGTCGACGAAACGGCGCTCGGGCCAACCAGCTTCAATGAGTTGTGCGCGACTGCACGCCTGCTCGTGGTTCTCCATCAGAAACTGCAGCAACCGGAATTCGATCGGTCCCAAGTGGACGTTGATGCCGAGACGCCTGACGCTATGCCTGTTGGTATTCAGTTCAATTCCTGCATAGACGAGGATATGACCGTCGCTCGCCATCGGACCCGACACTCGCGGAAGGAGGATACGGTCGCGTAGGAAGCTGAGCAGCTTGGAGGGGGTGATCGGTCTGACGAAATTCTCGTCAATCCCGGCCTTCAGCAGATCGATAAATCGACTTTCCGCACCAGGGCCAATCAACCCGACGGTCGTAATCCCGAATGTCCGCGGCTCCTGCTTCAGCTTTACACAGGCTGCGGGAGCCCAATTTTCTCCCGATCGACAATCAAGAAGAATGGCTCCGACATCGTACTCGCCTGCAAAATGGACGATCTCCTCGACCCCGGAACCAAGAATGACCTGATATCCCTCGGATTCCAGGATGTGGACGAGTAGCAGATAGTAATCCGCATCGGTCGAACCGATCAGGATCTGCGGTCGCGCGGAATTCAAAGACCTCTCCTCTATTGCGCAGCGTCAGTTGTGATCTGATCCCTCGTGAGGACCTGCATCGTCCTCTGTGGGCGGTGTGGCCGCTTGCGATAAATCGGCAGAAGGCGCTGTTCCACGCCGTGCCACCTCAAGCAGCGAAGTTGTGGTGCACATGTGTTCCTGGCGACAGGCAGCAGCGTGAACCCGATTAAGGCTCGCGGCGTCGGCAGGAAGCACGCCTGCTACGGCCATCGTGCTGCCGATGGGACACGGCCGACCAAGACGTTGCATCGGCCAGCCGGCGCGTTTCAAAATGCGCTCGAACCGCAGGTCCGTTGCCGTGACGATTTCATAATAGCCGTTCGCCATCGACCACTCGATGATGCCGGCAAACATCTCAAGCGTCGTCCCATGGAGAACTGCCCCCGTCCTGCCCTCGTCGAGCGCCGTGTCGACGCAAAAGCGCGAGCTTTCGACCATGCCTGGATGGGCTTCGAGCCGTCGCGATGAGAGGAGCTGCGGAAATGTATTGGCGAGCATCGTCGGCCCAGTAGCCGGGAGGAGCCTCGCGCAGCCCGCCACTGCACCTGTGGTAGAAACGGCCAGGATATAGGTGGGATTGAATTGATCGTAAGCATCGGCCTCACGATCGTCCCTTATGTCTACATCCCAGTCCAGTCTGTCGCCAAAGACTCGCGCACGCAACCGATGCATCGAGTCGATCAAGTCAGCAAATTCTCCGCGCGCTGCGGCCGGGACAGCTAGTATCTCCATCTCCATTCTCCGAAGAAAACCTGCTTCAGACCACTGGACACGAGTTTCCGCGCTTAGGCGACTAATAGAATTAGTAGTCGAGCGCTCGTCCAAAGCGTGCATGAATATCGCACGTATGAGTTGTCATACATCAGCGGTCTGTATCGAAAAACCGTGCACGAGCGTGCAGAGCCAAGGTGGCGAAGCCGCCGAGAGCCGAAATTGATAATTCAATGCGCGCGAGGATTTGCAGCAAGGAGTGCCGATGTACAAGCATACCGCAGAAGCCTTCGTACCAGTCCAGAATGCGGAACAGGGCGTAAGCGAGGTCTTCGCCCGTTACCGCGAATACTGGAGCCCGATCGGCGCCACGGGGGTCGATCGGTCGCTGGACTTCGGTGACGCACGCGTGACGCTAAGGCCGACGGACGAGGGCTTGCATTTTCGGATAGACGCGCAGGA
This sequence comes from Ensifer adhaerens, assembly GCF_020035535.1. Lineage (NCBI taxonomy): Bacteria > Pseudomonadati > Pseudomonadota > Alphaproteobacteria > Hyphomicrobiales > Rhizobiaceae > Ensifer > Ensifer adhaerens. The sequence goes on from NZ_CP083350.1 coordinate 8,859, forward strand.
CACCCTCGCCTTTTACGGTATCTGGACGCTTTTGCAGGTGGCCTTGGCCGCGCTACCGGAATTTACAGGTAAAGACGTTGGGTGGCACCCGGCCGGCCGGTTCCCGTGTCTGTCAAAGGTTTTTCCGTAGAATTCTATCACCTGATTCATAAACCGGAGCGTGATAAAAGTCTAAAGCTGGTGACGATGTCGCTGCGGAAATAATCGCGCTGCAGTCGCAGCCTGTGGCAACAAGGCAACAGAAATATTTCGTTGTGTCGAAGAGCCAGTGGGCTGCAATGACGCTTTCAATTATTACCGCCTCGCGCGACGAACTGCCGCGACTCTTTGAGGGATGTTGATGCCGCGCCAGGCGGCAAGGACCGGCTGCCGAGACACCTGAGTGGATGAAGCTCTTTGAATTGCCTCTACCGCTCGACACCACGACCCCGATTGACCGCCTGTCGTTGGCGCTCGGAAACGATCTTCTGGCCGCGATCTGCCCGCACGATCTGCTGAAGAACCTTCAACTTCTCCTGCATTGCCTCGACTGCATTCCGTTGCGCTGTCGACACAAAGTTGAAAACGTCTTTGTTCCCACGCAGGAACGCGTTGCGGCCGAAGCGCTCGTCGAGCGCCCGGCTGACGGCGACGAATTCTTGGGCGACGCGCGGATCGGTCAGACCCGCAGCAACGTCGAGCCCCCGATTCTTCTTCCTCATTCTTGCCGTCAACTGCCGCAGCGTATCCTCAGCCTTCCGCGATAGACCGGGAATGGCGACCGCCATATGCCGGCGCTCTGCGGCGATAGCCTTGGTCTCGACCTCAAACGCCGCGGCATAGGACGCTCCGAGAGAACGGATACAGCTTGCTACTTCCGACACAGCCTGAAGCGCGGCCCTCCGCTCCCGGCCGGCAGCAAGCAACTTGTCCACTGTGCGACCGGAGCCACGTAACGCTCCGTAAGCGGCCGGATCGTTGATGACGGCTGCGGCAATCCGCTCGCCGGCAAAACCCTTTTCGACAAGCTCCTCGATCTTGCCGACCGCGCCGGCCGGATCGCGCCAGATGCGTGTCGCCGCGTCCATGAACGCGGCGCGATGATGATTGTAATGGGGAACGGCAAGCGCCCTATCCCGCGCTTCATCGGCGACGGATGTCTTGAACTCCGTGACGGCGGCAAGCATGGGCAACACGTGCACTGCTTCATTTCCGAACTCGATGCTTGCGCCGGCAACGATTTTCGAGCGATCCTGCTTTTCTGCGAGATGCTGCTCGTCGCTAAAACGCCTGATCACCTCGAACAGACGCACCAGTTTTTCACGGTGGTCAGGCGCGAGATTTTCCGGCATTCGCTCGGCAACATTTCGCTCGGCGATCGGATCGGCCCTCGCGGTGAAGGCAGACCAGCCAAAGCGTGAGGTCAACGCCTCGTTGACGGCCTTGACCTCTTGCACCAGCAAACGGTCCTCAACGGCATAGGCGAAGGCCGTCTTGTAGGCATCGACCCCGCCGCGCTCCCGGACCGTCTCGACTTCGACGAGACGCGCCATCGCCTGTTTCGAAAGAGCGGGAATGGACAATGACATATCAGCGCGCCGCTGCTGCTCTCGGCTGGCGAAGCGCTCCGCCTGCCTGCGGAACTCGGTTGCATGCGCGCGCGCCAAAGGGAGCAGCTCCGATAAAGTGGCCATGGCCGCGTTGCGCTCGTTTCGAGCGGCGCGACCATCGACCATGAGGTCAGAGCCGCGCAATCGGCCAAGGCGTTCGGGCGCAAGGCCAAGATCTTCGGCGATCTTGCGCGGCTCGACGCCTGCGCCTGACGCCAGAGCGTTGAGCGCCGACAGCGCGCCGTCGGGGTCGCGATAGATTTTCTGCAGCAATGGCCGGAGTATTTCCTCCCGCTCCTTCCACCGTTCCGAGGAGAGCTGCGCGAGACGCGCATCCTCTTCAACGCTGCGGGGGAATTCGGTGGCGGGCGGGATCAAATAGCTTCCACCCAACGGGTTGCCGGCAGCGAAAGATACTCTGCGTTCCTCGCTGTACGAGACGCTCCGTTCCCGTTCGATCGCGAAATCAAGCGCCATGCTCGCCCGCTCCCAGAGCTTCGCCAGCTGCGACCGCTTCTCCGCAAGCCACGCCGACCATCGCGCCGCGCCCTCCTCCAATTCCGCAATGACCCGGGCAAGCGTGTCGATACCGCGCCGCTGGGCAAAATCAAGGGCATGCCCCCGATAGCCTTCCTCGCTTTCGAAATCGAGCGTCGTCGTCTTGGCGCCAGATCGCCCAAGGCGCTCAACAAGCTGTTTGAACACATGCGGCCGATGGCTTTCCTGCTCGATCCTAACTTTGCGCGCATCGGCAGTTTCAACTTGGGTTCCAGTCCAGACGTTACGCTCGACCTGACGTTCCTCGAGGCGCTTCTTGCCGGTCTTTTCATCAGTAATGGGCACCCTCACCGTGACTGTTTCGACGCCATCCTTGCGTAGCGTCACAGTATCGCCTGTCGAGATACCACCCTCCTCAAGTGCCTTCGGCAGGCTCACGCCCCAAAGTCGATGAACGATTCCGTCGTCCGTCCTCACATCGGCGTAGGGGCTTTCCTTGGCATCATCATCTTGCGGCCCGAACTTGGCCAACCCTGTGACCACCAATTCACCGGTGACGCCGGCTGCATGGTCGACACGGGGCCTGCGCCGCCATTGCGGCTTCGGTGCAAAGTTCTCGCGCGCCACGTAGAGATCGGCGCGGTTACGATGCCTGGTCATCGCCACATAGGTCAGATGCTGATCCATCATTCCGGTGGCGAGCACGAAGGTCCGGTCGATGGTCGAGCCTTGAGATTTGTGGATTGTCGCGGCGTAGCCGTGATCGACATTGCTGTAGCTATCCTCGCTGATCACGACGTCCCGGCCATTGTCGAGATGTACCGTCAGCAGCGCGTCTGCGCGTTTGTCGCCGGATGAAACGACCGTGCCAAGCATGCCGTTCTTTACATATTGGGGACCAACCCGCTTTGCCCGTGGTTCAAGGAAGCGGGCGTTTTCGAGGAAGATGATCCGGTCGCCCGCGGCAAACTCACGAAGCCCACGTGCCGTTCGGAATTGGCGCGCACCTGTCAGCGCGCCCTCGTCGTTCATGACCCTGCGCAGGGCCTCGTTCAGCGTCCGAACGTCATCGTTGGTGTGGGCAAGCACAAGCAGTTCGTCGCCGCGAAGACGTCCCGGATACTCGCCCACGGCAGATTTCTGAAGCAGGTCACGGCGGGCATCGGCCCAATCGGCAACGATGCGGTCGATGATCTCGGCCTTGGTTTCGGTCTCGACAATGCGGCCCCTTTGCGCATAGGCATCGAGGCCCTCTTCAACCTTGCCGCGCGCGAACAGACGGGATGCATCGCGCGCCCACGCATCAAGCTGCCGCCGCACGCCGGCAAGTTCCGCAAAGCCGATCCGTTCAGTGATTGCCCGGAACGCCGCACCCGCCTGGATCGGCTGCAACTGCATCGCGTCACCCACGATCACGACCTTCGCCCCCGCGTCCTCGGCTGCCTTCAGGACGCTCGCCATCTGCTGCGAGGGGATCATGCCGGCCTCATCGATCACCAGCACATCACCGCGGTCGAGCTGCTCGCGCCCGCCGGCCCAAGCTAATTCCCACGACGCCAGCGTGCGCGACATGATGCCGGAGCTGTTCTCCAGCCCTTCGGCAGCCTTGCCGGCAAGGGCCGCGCCGATCACCCGTCGACCGTCGCTTTCCCATGCGACGCGGGCCGCCGAAAGCAGCGTCGACTTCCCGGCGCCGGCAAGCCCGACGACCGCCGCGATGGCATTATCGCGCGTGACATGACGGACCGCATCGACCTGTTCCGCATCGAGCCTGAAGGACTTTTCCGGATCGGCCGTTTCGACGCTTCGGACGGCGGCGGCGGCCTTGGCACCGGAGACGCCGAAGCCCTTTCGCATCGACAGAACCTCGGCTGACTCCGCCATGTCATATTCGATGCGCAGGATCTCCCGCGTTGTGAACACCGCCGGCTCTGTCGCATTGCCCATTTGGGTGTCGACCTGCTGCGCCTTCAGCAGTACCAGGTCGTCCGAAGCCATGAGCCGCGCGCGGATATTGGCGAAGTCCACTGGATCATCGACATAGCGGTGCAGCGCCTTGGCGATATCGCGCTCGTCAAAGGTGGAACGCTCGTTGCGGAGCTGCTTGAGGAGAAGCTCCGGATCGGCAAGCAGCCGGTCGGCCATCTCCTGCCGCCGCGCGAGATCGGCCGGCGCGAAATACATCTCGGCACCCTTGCGCGCGAGCGCCGCCTTCTCCGGACCAAGGTGTTTCTGCGCGATCCCACCGAGCCCTTGCTCAGCATAGGAGCGGCCGTCGAGACGGATCTCATGGCCGGCAAGGGCCAGGTGCCGGTTGACGGTTTCAGCCCAGGCGACCTTCCACGCCATCATGGTTTCCTTGTCGCCTGCCCAAAGCTTGTAGACAATTTTGCCATTCGGCCGGTCCGGCGTGACGACACGCAAAGGCTCGCCGTCTTCGCCCAGCACCGCCACCTTCTTCGGCCCAAACCCCTCCTCCGTCAGTGGCCTCAGCGTCGTCATCAGATGGATGTGCGGATTGCCGTCCTTGTCGTGAAACACCCAGTCGGCGATCATTCCCTTCGATGTGAAATTATCCCGGACGAACTCGCGCACCAGCGCGATGTTCTCCGCCCGCGTCAGCTCTTCCGGCAAGGCGATGATCAACTCCCGCGCAAGCTGTGCGTCCGCCCGCGTTTCGAACGCATCCACTGCATTCCAGAGCGCCTCGCTTGCCTCGGCAACAGATTGCCCGTCCATCGCCGCCCGAAGCCAGCCCGGGATATCGTCCGGCAGCGCCAGTTCCTCATGCACCAGCTCGGAGGCTCCGCCGCGATAGCTGAAGGAAGACCCGGCCTGCTCGTCCATCATCCGGACACGGTGGCGATAGGCGGCAGCCGAGATGACGCTGCGTCCTGCACCCCTGCTGATCACCTGCGCTCTGACGAACATGATCGCCACGACTGCCTCCGAACCTCTCAAGCACGTCGCGCCAGCGACGTATATTGCGCCCTCAAACCAGTCGGACCGAAGGACCGGTGCCGCTTCTCCGGAAGGCGGCCGACGATCGGAATTCCGGCTGCGACGTTTTCGGGATGGAGCACACTAACCTGATTTACTATCAGATTATAGATAGTATAATCGGCGCCGGTCAGATTTCTCAAACAGGAAAGGACACCGGTATGGCCACAAAATCATCGATTTCCGATATCGACGCCCAGATCGAAAAGCTGCGCGAGCGTAGACGAACTCTGATAGTAAAATCCGCTGAGCGGTTTGCGCGCGCAGCCACGAAATCGGGTCTGGCGGAAATCGAGATCACTGACGAGGAACTTGACGCGGTCTTCGGGGAAATCGCTACTCGATTTCGCGAAGGAGAGAAGGAAGGCGCCTTTGGCTCAACTGCTTCACCGCGTCGACAGGCAAGTGGTGGGTCTGGAACGACGGCGGAGGTTTCTCATGACGAGTGAACGAAAGCGCGAGTCCCGAGAGAAATTCCTGCTCGGTGGCATTGTCGCGAGAGCGGGTCTCACGAAGGCCGACCGGGCTTTTCTACTCGGCGGTCTCATCGAACTTGCAAGCGTCGCGCCGGGCAGCGCCGAGCATCGGCGCCTGCGCGATATCGGCGAGGAAGCATTCAAGGCTCCCGCGTCAGAGGGCGGATCACCTCGTATCGTGGAGACGTCGGAATGGCACTGAAGTCAAAACCGCATCCGAGCCTTTTGCTCATTCTCTTGCCCGTCGCTGTCACCGCCTTTGCGGTCTATGTCGTGGGCTGGCGCTGGTCGGTGCTCGCCGCCGGACTGTCCGGGAAGGCGGCATACTGGTTTCTACGAGCCTCACCGCTACCACCGTTATTGCTCGGGCCGCTCGCAGGCCTGTTGACCGTGTGGGCCTTGCCGTTGCATCGGCGAATGCCGGTAGCCATGGCGAGTCTCGTATGTTTTTTGACAGTCGCCAGCCTCTACGCGCTGCGTGAATTCGGCCGACTGTCCCCATCCGTGGAAAGCGGCGCGCTATCATGGGAGCGCGCGCTGTCCTATCTCGACATGGTCGCTGTCGTCAGCGCAGTCGTTGGCTTCATGGCCGTGGCTGTGGCCGCGCGCGTTTCCACCGTGGTCCCCGAACCGGTAAAGCGCGCCAGGCGCGGAGCCTTCGGGGACGCGGACTGGCTGCCGATGTCGGCAGCGGGAAGACTGTTTCCGCCGGACGGCGAGATCGTCGTCGGCGAGCGCTATCGCGTCGACAAGGACATCGTCCATGAACTGCCCTTCGATCCAAACGATCCGGCCACATGGGGGAAAGGCGGCAAGGCGCCGCTACTGACTTACAAGCAGGATTTCGATTCCACTCATATGCTCTTCTTCGCCGGGTCGGGTGGATACAAGACCACAAGCAATGTCGTGCCGACGGCGCTGCGTTATACCGGGCCGCTGATCTGCCTCGACCCTTCCACCGAGCTCGCGCCCATGGTGATCCAGCACCGAACCCGCGTCCTCGACCGCGAGGTGATGGTGCTTGATCCGACGAACCCGACCATGGGCTTCAACGTACTCGACGGGATCGAGAACTCGCAACGAAAGGAAGAAGACATCGTCGGCATTGCCCACATGCTCTTGTCGGAGAGCGTGCGTTTCGAAAGCTCGAGCGGTTCCTACTTCCAGAACCAAGCACACAATCTCCTGACCGGCCTGCTCGCGCACGTGATGCTGTCGCCGGAATATGAAGGGCGGCGAACCTTACGCAGTCTTCGGCAGATCGTCTCCGAGCCGGAGCCCTCGGTGCTGACGATGCTACGTGACATTCAGGAGCATTCCGCGTCCGCCTTCATCCGTGAAACGCTCGGCGTTTTCACCAACATGACCGAGCAGACGTTTTCAGGCGTCTACTCGACAGCATCGAAGGACTGCCAGTGGCTGTCGCTCGACAGCTACGCCGCACTCGTCTGTGGCAATGCTTTCAAATCGAGTGACATCGTCTCGGGCAAGAAGGACGTTTTCCTCAACATCCCAGCATCGATCCTGCGCTCCTATCCGAGCATCGGCCGCGTGATCATCGGCTCACTGATCAATGCCATGATCCACGCCGATGGCGGCTTCAAGCGCCGGGCGTTGTTCATGCTCGATGAGGTCGATCTTCTCGGATACATGCGCGTTATGGAAGAGGCGCGCGACCGCGGCCGAAAGTACGGCATCTCAATGATGCTGATGTACCAATCGGTCGGCCAGCTGGAGCGGCATTTCGGGAGGGATGGCGCGACGTCGTGGATGGACGGCTGCGCCTTCACGAGCTATGCCGCGATCAAAGCGCTGGACACAGCGCGCAACGTCTCCGCCCAATGCGGTGAGATGACGGTGGAGGTAAACAGGAGTTCCCGTAACGTTGGCTGGGACACAAAAACCGCCGGGGCCCGCCAATCCGAAAGCGTTAATTTCCAGCGCCGGTCGCTGATCATGCCACACGAGATCACCCAGTCGATGCGCAAAGACGAGCAGATCATTATCGTGCAAGGTCATAGCCCGATCCGTTGCGGGCGCGCGATCTATTTTCGGCGGAAGGATATGGATCAGGCAGCTAAGCCAAACCGCTTTGTCCGGGTTTAACGTTCCACGCCAAGCCGTACTCATGCTTATTGCGCCGGCCGAACACGGGCGCATCGAGGCTGGGAAGGAAACCCGTTCGAACAGAGATGTGCATGACCGTCGACGACAGTGAATGGGTCTACGACGAAGTAACCCCGTGAGTGGCATCCGGCTTGAAAGACGGCAGCGCCAGCCGATGCGCGCCAAGTTATGTTAGAGATGCGAGCGGCAATGTCCTTGCCTACGGCAATTCCGTCGCCCTTAGCAAGGACCTCAAGGGGAGCGAACCAGGTCCCCATCTGGGAGTGTTCACCTAGGCTCAGGACTTCGGTAACGGGGCCGTCCCAGTCAAGCAAAAAGTGACGACCGCAGCAGCGCCGTCATGCTGCCAGGGCGGTAAATAATCCCTACAGATTCCCTTTCGCCGATGCCTGGCTTGCTTCGCCCTTCGTTTGAGGTCACCCCGGGTTCATGCTTCGGTCCGTGGTCAGCGCGATGGCTGCCAACATGATGCTGGTCCAGTGCGGTAATTCCGATGTGCCCATCTCATTGGCGTGCTCGACCGAGGCCTGCGACAGTCCTGACCACGGCATCATCGGAACCGCGTCCCGGTTGGGACCTCGAAGGTCTGCGCTCAGGCAGACGGCAACGATATGGTTTTAATGTGAACGCTCAGGCCGACTTGGCGATCAACGGGACTGTCGGGGAGAATTCCGTGCCATCCTTCCACATCCGGTGAAGGATGGTGCCGATGCGCCTTGCCAAAGCCACCATCGCGCGCTTTGCACCTCGGCGTTTGGCAACCTGTGCAGCCCAGCTTCTCCGCCATGTCGAGCGACCTCGATGGATCATGACGGTAGCCGCTTGGCACAAGGCTCTTCGCAGATTGGCGTCGCCGGCTCGCGTAATGCCGCCGATCACGTCGCGCTCCCCGGACTGGTTGCGCGATGGTGTAAGGCCAACCCATGGACCAACTTTCTTGGACGATGAGAACCGCGCGGGATCATCGACAGCGGATCGGAAAGTTAAGGCGACGACCGCCCCGATGCCTGGCATCGTCATCAACAGCCGGCACACCGCGTCGTCCTTCGCAAGCAGGCGGACCTGACGTTCGAGCCCTGCCAGTTCATGGCGCAGGCTGGTGCGTGCACGTAACATCGGCCCGGACGCTGCTTGCAACATGGAATTGCCTTCCACCAATTGCCTGATCCGGGCGTCGAACTGGCCGCGTGAGATGGCGCCGACCTTCAGGCCAAAGTTTCTCAGCAGTCCGCGCAATGACAGCTCCAGCGCGATCATGCCCTGCTGAATCGCCTTGCGGGCGGCCAGAAGCGCGCGAACCTCCTGTGCCGACACGGACTTGCAATGTACCGGCCTGAACCAGCCCAGATGAAGCAGTCGGGCGATCCCTTCCGCGTCACGCCGATCCGTTTTGATCGGCATTGCCTTCAGTGCGCCCTTCACCTGTCGGGTTTCCATCAGAACGACATCCAGCCGGGCATCAGTCAAACCGCGATGCAGCCACTGGGACAGCGGTCCGGCTTCCAGCCCTATGATGGCGACCGCTCCCTCCAGGGTGTTTGCAAAGTCTGCGATCGCCTGGGGATCACTGGGAACCTGCGCTTCTTTTACGATCTTGCCATGCTCGTTGATCACACAGACCGCGGTCTTCGCCAGTGATACATCCAGTCCGATAAAAAGTTTAATCCCGTATTCCTCCGATTGAGACTGATACGGGAACAGCGACAGCTTGCCGTGGGCAATTGCGAGATGAGTGAGCTGGTGGTGCACGGCGCAGGCCCCGTTACAGCATCTCATTGATCAAAGCCAGAAGATGACGGTTGCTGCGATGCAGACGGCGGAGAAGAAGGTGTGTGCGCATCGATCGTAGCGGGTGGCGATGCGCCGCCAGTCCTTGAGCTTGGCGAAGAGCTTCTCGACCTTGTGGCGCTGACGGTAGAGGCTCTTGTCGTAGGGATAAGGTATCTTTCGGCTGCGGCTTGAGGGAATGCAGGGCTCAATGCCCTTTTCTTTTAGTGCCTCTCGGAACTGCGTGCTGTCATAACCCCGGTCGGCAATCAGCGTCTTGGCTGGCGGCAAGGCGTCAAGCACAAGACGTGCGCCCTTGTGATCGCTCATCTGCCCTTCGCTGAGTATCATGATGATCGGACGGCCTTCACCGTCACAAACGGTATACAGCTTGGAGTTCAGTCCGCCTTTGGTTCGCCCGATACGACGGGGAACATCCCCTTTTTGAGCAGGCTCGCCGCCGTCCGGTGTGCCTTCAGATGCGTCGCGTCGATCATGATGCGCTCGGGCTTCGGGCCTTCGGCCGCCAGCGCTGCGAAGATGCGGTCGAAGACGCCGAGCCGGCTCCAGCGAATGAAACGGTTGTAGAGCGTTTTATGCGGCCCGTAATCCTTCGGCGCGTCCTTCCATTGCAGGCCATGCTTGATAACGTAGACGATGCCGCTGATCACTCTGCGATCATCGACGCGCGGTACGCCATGCGCCAGCGGGAAATAGGGTTCAATCCGCGCCATCTGGCGCTCGCTCAGCAAAAACAAATCACCCATCACGGTCTCCTTCCGGAACCGTGAATCACATCTCAAACCAAATTAATAGGTCCTGACCCTAGGTGTTTAGTCCCGGCATCTGATGGATCGGATTCAGGGTGAATCTCTCTGGCTCGGAAGTCCATATCTCGCATATGAATTCATAGGGCGTGAGGCCCCTGAGCGTCTTGAGCCGGCGGGAGAAGTTGTATGCCGAGACGAAATCGCCGACGTGTCTGCGCAGTTGGTCGTGGCTGTCGTGGTGATAGCGTTTGACGGTTGCCTCCTTGAGTGTCCGGTTCATCCGCTCGACCTGGCCATTTGTCCAAGGATGCTTGGGTTTGGTCAGCCGATGCTCGATGCCGTGTCGCCCGCATACCCAATCGAACGGGTGTCCCCGGAACCGTGCGGTTGGTCCGTTGCGGTTCTTCGGGATGTCGGCGAACTGGATGCCGTTGTCGGTCAGCACCGTGTGGATGTCGTAGGGCACGGCTGCAACCAGTGCCTCCAGGAAGTCTGACGCCGTTCGGATGGTGGCGCGCTCGACCAGTTGGACGAAGGCGAACTTGGAGGTCCTGTCGATCGCGACATAGAGGTAGAGTTTGCCTTCGGCGGTCTGCACCTCAGTCAGGTCGATGTGAAAATAGCCGATTGCGTAGACCTTGAACTTCTTCCTCGACGGCTTGTCGCCATCCACTTCTGCCAGTCTCGAAATTCCATGGCGTTGCAGGCATCGATGCAATGACGAAAGCGTCAGATGCGGGATTGTTGCCTGAAGAGCGTAGAGACAATCGTCGAGCGCCAGCAGCGTGTGCCGCCGGAACGCGATGATGATCGCCTCCTCCTCTTCACTGAGAACGGTTGAACGCGGCTCCTTCGGTCCGGTCTTGAGGTCCTCGACCGTTGCCCGCTTGCGCCACTTCAGAACGGTCTTCGGATTGATCCCGTAGCTCCGGCTCAACTCCGCGGCCGAAGCTTGCGATCGCTGTATTGCAGCTCGGACCGCGTACGTGGTCGTGGCGCTGCCGTGGCGTATTTGGCCCATAGTGCTTCCTTCCATTTGGCGGAAAAGATCGCACCATCAAATTCTGGGATCAAACACCTAGTCGAAAAATGATCGAGCGCGGCGGAAAGATCGAACGGGAACTTGGTTTAGAGCGATTGCGGTCACGTGTCCTGCGGTTGAAATATGTGTGAAATGTGCGCAAATTGCATCAATCATAACCAACGTCCTGCCGTTTCCTGAAGAGCTGACCATCCGCAAGACCGCGCAATTTGCCTGCACCGAACTATTCAGACCTCAACGAGCCCCGTCCGATCGTTCGACAGGATGCAGACTATCCCAAAGCGCGCCGTCAGCGGTCTACACATGGCTAATGGCCTCCCTTAGAAGGGAGGCTTGGCATCGATGCGGCCCTTCTGTTCGGCGATTACAACTTCCAATTCCGCCTGTGCCAGTTCGAGCTCCTCTGCGATCTGAGCGCGCTCTGCCGCGTCGCAGCAGTTCAGCTCGCGGCGCAGTTCCTCGATGTGGTCCTCCAGTGCAACCGTCATTGCCGTCATCTCCTTGGATAATGTGAAAGATGGCGCCGGTGGTCGCGAGGATCGGGCTGGGTCAAGGATCGCGGGACGCGACCGGCGGAGCCGGCGAGTGGGGGAGCCGAAATGCGTGAGCATTTTGGGGGTAACCGCTCGTCCTTGAGGCGGCACGATTGCTCATGACAGACTTGGCACCCTGAGCAGATAGTTTTTGATCTCGTGTGGCAGGGGTAGCGGACCCGGTGCGGGCTCGATGCCCGCACCGGGTCCTATCGACCATGAACAGTCCGCTTGGGCACCGAACGCGTTCAGGGCGCCGGTCCCGATTGGTCGGGACCGGCGTTGGCGGATCAGTTCGGGTTATTCCAGAGGATCACCTTGCGGTTCGGATCACCGCCCGGCGCCTGCGCAAGGTTGCCGAAGATCACCCCGATCTCCGGAGCTTCCAGCTTCACCGAGAGGTACTCCTCTCCGGTCTGGCGCGCGACACGGTTCCAGGCCGCGCCGATTTCAAAGCCAGTCTTGCGGTGGATGACGCGGTAGTCGGGGGCTTCTTCGCTTGCCTTGTTGGCGTTGGGGATGATGGCGATAGGGGCGTTGACCCGGATCGTGGCGAAGACGCCCTCGAGAGTGCCGTCGGTCTTCTGCGTCAGAGCTGCGATCGTGGTTGCCATGGTATTGTCTCCTTCGGTTGCTCGGGACCATTCCCGATGACGCGCGAAGAGACGGCCGATCTGCTGCGGTCATCTCGCACGAAAATTCTGGGAAATTCTATTTTCCGAAAAAAGGCGGGCGCGCTTCGTTCCGCTTGCCGGAAGAAGTGCAAGAAGCCCGCATGAAGAACCCAAATCGAATTTTGCTGAATTTTCGTGCGAGACGTACCCCTTTTAGGGGTTGACCGCGAAAGCAGGCGGTCGACTAAAGGGCGATGTAGAAACGGGAATGGTCTTGTTGCAGCCGAAGCCGGTGACAGACCGTTCAGGCAACCTAGATTGGCACTGCTTAAGACCGCCGGCACATTGCAACGTGGGCACATCACAACGGTTTGCGCTACGCCCCCTCGCCCATCTCTGCCAATCGAAAGCAGCAAGGAGCGTCGACTGCCGCCACATCTCTCGGGTGCAAGTTGAGACGACCGCGGTGGACCATATTGCCAGAAAGCCGTACTGCAATATCTCGAGACGCTCGGCCCCGCCGAGATCGACCAAGTCGATCTTCGACAATCTTGCCCGCCGTCCGGTCTCGACACGAGTACAGTCCCCGACAGACACCCGTCTGCTCCGATCAGTCGGTCCTGAGCAATCGGGGCTGGCATCGCTTGACGATATCCGGGGTCGCCGACCTGCCTGATCGCCGAGGGCCCGACGCTGCCATGGTATCTCCGTCGGAAAAACACAATGAACGGATCGCCGCGGCGATCGGCTGCGAACGGCGAGGGCTATAACGCCGAGCAGTGAAGCTCCTGCCCCCGGGAACTCACCGAACGCAAGGGATCGTCACGTCGTCAAGGCGCGGCGCAGGCTTCGTGCAGCCGAGCCGGCGAATCCGCGCCCGCTCGGGCAGATCGCCGGATGAGAGTGACCTGTCTTGAACTGAGCGTCAAAAAGCCGTATATACGCCTCCGTAGATACACAAGGGAGGCGACCATGCCCCATCTTGCACGCGTATTCCAGTCCGGAAACTCGCAGGCCGTCCGCCTGCCGAAGGAATTCCGCTTCAACGTCGAGCGCGTGGAGATCACGCAGGAGGGCGATGCTCTCATTCTCCGTCCGCATGTCGAGGCGGGCGAGCCGTGGTCGTCGCTGAAGGCAGCGCTGGCCCGCGGCATGACTGACGACTTCATGGAGAGCGGGCGCGAGCAGCCGGAACAGCAGGATCGACCGGAACTTGACGCGGTGTTTCAGTGATCTCGCACCTTCTCGATACCAACGCTGTCATTGCCTTGATCGGCCGAAAATCGGATAGATTGGTCAGCCGTGTTCTCCACAGCCCTCAGGGCAGTCTCGGCCTACCCTCGGTCGTCGCGTATGAACTCTATTTTGGAGCGCAAAAAAGCGCAAAGGTCCAACACAACCTGGAAACCTTGCGTTTGTTGATGGCGGATTTTTCGATCCTCGATTTTGACCAGAATGACGCCTTTGTCGCGGGCGAGATCCGGGCGGCCCTTGCCGCTAAGGGGACGCCCATTGGCCCCTATGACGTGCTGATCGCAGGGCAGGCGAAAGCCCGTGGATTGACCCTCGTCACTAACAATGTCGGCGAGTTCAACCGGGTTGAGAACTTGCATGTGGAGGATTGGTCGGTGTGAGCCTCGACAGGTTCAGGGCCGCGCACGCGAGGCCGCGACATCGTCGTGGTTGAGTGCCAACGACGAGATGACCAACCGCCGTGAAGGCAACACGCTGTGCTGTCTTCGGTTCACTGCGCTTCAGCTGTGACAGATGCGGCCGACGCACCGTTTGGTTTAAGCGTATTCGCATCGTCTCTGTCCGACATGATTCACGCAAAGCTCTCGTAGCCGGCGTGTTTCCGCCGACATCTTCGGACGCGTGCTTTCGCAGAAAAACATCTTCCTCCACCGCTGCTGCACGGGCGCCCACCTTATACCATCGCATTTCTGATAGTCTAAACGACAGATCCGTGCTACATCGTCACCGTCCCTTACAGGCCCCTTGGATTGGCGGCGGAGATGCAATGTGCGACGGTTTCTGATTGGCGACAGGTCGTTCGAAGAGGAATCGAACGAATTCCAGGCTATTCTTCCACGTGCTTACGAACAGGGGCTCCGTCCACATTGTCAGTGCAAGGAACCGCCGGTTCCGATGTATATCGCGCAACTCGAGGGGCAGCATTTCGTCAAACGCATGCCGCTTTCGGGGCGCGATCACGACCCGGCTTGCCCCTCCTACGACCCCCCTTACGAGTTGTCCGGCCTCGGTCCTTTAATCGGCAATGCCATCCAGGTCGATGCGAACGGCAGGGCAAACTTGAAGATTGATTTTTCGATGACGAAGAAAGGTCCGCGAGCGGCCGCACCTCAATCGGCGGGTGCGTCAGAGCGCGCCATTCGCAATGAGCCACAGAAGCTATCATTGCGCGCGATGTTGCACTACCTGTGGGAAATGGGTGAATTGACCGAATGGCGTTCCTCCTGGGCCGGAAAGCGCGGCTGGGGTCGGGTCCGCACGAGCCTAATGAACGCCGCGTCGCAAATGACGACTCGCGGCGGTCTGCTCAGCGACATGCTGTTTGTGCCGGAGACTTTCCGTCAGAAGGACAAGGAAGCAATTGCCGCGCGCCGAGCGACCGCACTTGCCGGTGCGCAAGCGTCCGGGACAGGACCGCGCAAACTGATGATTATGGTGGCGGAAGTGAAGGAGTTCATACCCGCGCGCGTGGGGCATCGGATCACGCTTCGGCATCTGCCCTTTCCACTCATGCTTGAACACGAAACATGGAAGCGGCTCAACGCCAAATACGAAACGGAACTGGAGTTATGGCGTTCGAACGATGAGCTGCATCTCGTTATGATTGCGACATTTGGGATTTCGGCATCCGGGGTCGCTGCCGTCGCAGAACTCGCGATGATGGTGGTGAACGGCAACTGGATCCCATTCGAAAACGTCCACGAACGTCATCTTCTGGAGAGACTGGGTGCGCTGCGACGCAAGTCCGTCAAAGGGCTACGCTTCAATCTCCCACAGGAGCAACCAATCGTGTCGGTCACCTTACCGGAAGAGCGGCCCTCCCCGGTCGCGATGTTCATCATCCCGGCCGGTGCAAGTGGGGACTACCAGCTGGCATTGGCGGAAATGATCGAGGCGAGACCAGAGATGACACCTTGGATTTGGTGCATCGCCGAGGGCGACATGCCGAAATTGCCGTGATCGCCAGAGTGCAGGAGGGATGGTTATTGTCTTTGCTGAGAGCAAGCTCGTTAGATGGTGAAGGAAGCAGCAAATGAAGGCATTCGTATCGTAAAGTTCAAGAACAGGCGCAGCCTTTCCGGCAGCGCCGCTCAATCTGGTAGAAATCAATCTCAGTCAAACGATAGATGCAGATTCTACGGACAGAGAAAGCGCACGGCGCCACGAGCCACAGCCCATTGCATCCTCGGCAACTTCTTTTCCGCTAAAGGCTGCCAGACAGCAGAGATGCCGTCATGCGGCGAGCCGATATAACTCGCTTTGCCGACGTCCTTTCTTCAGAGTTGGCCGATTGCCGCGATGTCGTCAATCGGCAATTTCAAGCACCGCGTCCTAGCGCCGCGGTCGGCGCTCCCAAGCATTACCTCGCAAGTTTTTCGCTCGCGAGGTAATGATCCTTGGCGTTTGCTCTTGTAAGGGACGCCTATTCGGCGCCCCAAGCCTCATCTTGCTCGTCCTGTTGTGCATGCATCCAGTCAGCGATTTCCTGTGCTTTGCTGGAAGCAGTGAAGATGGCGCGCTTGTCGGAATTCATCACGTCGAGCCACGACCGAATGTAGCGGGCATGGTCCGGCCGCGGCTCGACACTGAGACCCAGATCGGCGCAAATCATAGCACTCAGGAGCTCGACCGTGCATTCCTCCATCGCATAGGCTGCCGTGCCGAAGCGTCCGGAAAGATCGCGGTCGAGGCGGTGGCTGGCGCCAGATGCGTGACCGCATTCATGGAGCAGCACGGCATAGTAGGCGACCGCATCGCGGAAACACGCGAACCTTGGGATCTGCACCTGGTCCGTAGCCGGGCGATAATAGGCTTGCGAGCCGCCGTGGCAGATGTCAATGCCCAGAGCCGCGCAGAACCGTTCTGCCCTATCGATCCGCTTTGCCTCTGGCAACACCGGGATCTCGGGCGGTGTGTAGCCGTCGACCTGGGCGCAGTTAAAAACCGAGTAGCCGCGAGCGAACATGGAGCGGGCGGGTTCGTCACGATTTCCATCGCAGGCCTGGTCATCGGTTTTGTCGCGATCGTGGGTCTTCCAAAACACGACAAGGTGGCCGTGCTCGCCCTTACGAACCTGAGCGCCGAGCGCTTGCCATTGGTGGTAAGTGCCCCAGATCCCGGTGGGATAGCCGGCCGCGTGCGCCGCAGCCCAGAGTGAGAGGATGTTGACGCCGCGATAAGTCTTGCTTGAGGCGATGTTGACGGGCGTGGTGATGGCCGATCCGTCGTGATGCCAGGGCATCCGGTAGTCACCGGCGCCGGCCTCGATGGCCGCGATAATCTGGTTGGTGACGCGCTCGTAGATATCGACTTGTGTTTGGCGTCTGCGATCTGTGGTCATTGGTGCCTCCTTCAGCTCGCCCTCTCCGTCGAGGGCGAGGCGGCAGGGGCAGACGCGGGAGGCCGGCCCGTCACACCCTGTTCTCGGTGCTGGTGCGGAACAGGGTTGATGGGCTGGCAGCGTGTGCCACAACCGAGCCATGTCTCGACGGGCGGGCTGAAGGAGAGACCGATCATGATCGGCGCCCGAAGAGTCCGGGATCTTGCGCCACTCTCAACCGGCCTCGTCTCGCGAAGAGCGCTTGAAGAGACACCCTTGGCGACGAGATCAGGCCAGGCCTGTCGGAAGTTCCTCGGTGACGATAGCGTCTACGGCGAGCTCCAACGTCAGCACATGGATGTGTTTACAAGCGTTCGGTGGAGCCACATTTTCGATCGCCTTGGCACGGTGCGGGGGCGACGGTGGCTCGGCTTCGAAGGCACTGATGCACTCTCTAAGGGCTCTCCGGAAGGACCGCCGGTACCGCACTAAGGCAGCCTCGAGATGTGGCCGCCCCCTTCACCGCACCGTTCGCCATCACCCGGTTGACACCGACCTCGTCTGCATGACGGCGGCCGGCGCGCGGTTCGTTTTGACGGTAGTCGAGGGGTGCGATGGCCACCCGCAACACCGTGTCGCTCTCCGGCTAGAGCGCGCTCATCACGCCCATCAGCGCTACTGATGAACCGGTGTTTGCGCCGCTTGTCGCGCACAATGGCATCGCGCATTCATTGGCGTCGGTCGATCGAACAGGGGCCTTCATCCTCAGCGACTGAGAAACGCCATAGCTCGCGGGGCGATTGGTCAGGCTATCGGCCGACGGTTAGAACATGTGATCTCGGAAACGGGAATGAACCTGCTTAATGATCCGGCACCATCGGGTATTCAGACGGCGTTCATTGTCGCCAGCGTGGTCGCCAACGGAGAGGCATCGGTGGCAGACAAGGTGTCCGGCGTTGGAAATCAGCCACCGCAAGGCTGACGTTGGAGGGACACAGCGCGCTGTTTTTTATACGGGCTCAATCCGGCAGATTGATCTGCTGTATTTTCATTTAACCTAAGGGCGGGCAAGGCGTAGAGCCCGCGCACCCCTTCAGATGGCGTTCGTCGGAGACGGCAGAATGAGGCGGTAGAACTGGGACGGCGATTAGATTTCTGATTTGCTTAAATTGCAATCGAGGGCTACATTGAAAACATAGGTCACACTTTGCCGTTGACCACGGATGTACTGGCATCGGCATGGTGCGATCACGAAAGGTCGGGTTTAGCCCGGCCTTTTTTGTGGGATGACGCTTTTCGTGGTCCTGTGCCCGCCGCCAATTTGCTTCGCGGAGCCGTTTCAAAGCAAAACCACCGCTCCCCGTCGAGAGGTTGCTTTCGATAAGAATAAACCCGGCGGACATTCCCGCCGGGCTCTTTATCACATCAAGAGATCTTATCAGGCTCGCAGTTGCTCATGCGAATCCCGCGTTTCCACCTCTTCCATTTCGCGTTCCCGCTTGTTGTAGCGGATCGAAGACCAAAGCGAGATGCCGATGAGCGCAGCCCCACCGAGGCCGGTGATCACTTCCGGTATGTGGATCAGGGTCTGGAAGTACATGACCACCGAGAGGATCAGGATCGCGTAGAATGCGCCGTGCTCCAGATAGCGGTATTCGCTGAGCGTCCCCTTTTCGACGAGCATGATCGTCATCGAGCGCACATACATAGCGCCGATACCGAGGCCGATCGCGATGATGAAGAGGTTCTGCGTCAGCGCGAAGGCGCCGATAACGCCGTCGAACGAGAAGCTGGCATCGAGAACTTCGAGATAGAGGAAGGCACCGAAGCCGCCCTTTGCTGCAGCACTCATGGTTTCCTGCTGCGCATCGAGCAGGCCACCGACCACCTCGACCACGAGGAAGGTCAGAAGACCGTAGATCGCCGAATAGACGAAGGTGTGCACGTCTGCAGGCTCAAGCAGCGTCGAGAAGCCAAGGATCAGAGCAAGGACGAATGCGATCTCGACGCCCTTGATGGTCGCAAAACGTGCCATCTTGGTTTCGACCCACTTGATCCAGTGCACGTCCTTCTCATGGTCGAAGAAGTAGCTGAGACCGACCATCATCAGGAAGGTGCCGCCGAAGGCCGCGATCGGCAGATGCGCGTCGTTCATGATGCGCGCATATTCCTCGGGCTTGCTTGCCGCCAGAACGATCGCTTCAATCGGTCCGATCTTCGCTGCGATAACGACGATCAGGAGCGGGAAGACGATACGCATGCCGAAGACGGCGATGAGGATGCCCCAGGTCAGGAAGCGATGCTGCCACTCGGGCGTCATGTCCTTGAGCTTGTTGGCATTGACGATGGCATTATCGAAGGACAGGGAGATTTCGAGCACCGCAAGCACGGTGCAGATGAAGAAGACGGAGGCCATGCCACCGATGGTTCCGGTCGATTGCCAGCCGAGCCAAGCGCCGAGCACAAGGCCCACCGCTGTGACAATGAAGGCCCAGGTGAAATAGCCGAGCGCGCTCGAATGCGATTGAGGCTGGTTCATCGACGGACCTCCTTCGCGCGGACGACGCCGGATTCAGTGAAAAGATGGGGTTTCAAAACAGAAATGCGCACGACCGAAGGGGCACATGCGTGAGGCATGAGATCAGTTTTCATGAGAGCTAATCCGCCGGCTAATTTGCTGGCGGTACCGACATCACGAGAGCGCCGTAAAAACTCTCGCCAGAGGGGCCCGGCACCAGTGTTCATCCCGCGGTCCGATGTCTGGAGACGGGAGCACTTTTCTAATTAGCAGCGTCCGGTGGAAGGTCAAGGGGGCACCGGCGCCCGGGCGCCCTTCTCCCATTTGGAGAAGCCGGCTGCAGCGGCGCCGTGCCCCCTCCGTCGGCCGGAGGCAGGGAATTGGAGCAAACCAAACGAGCCCGGCTGCGGCTCTATGCATCTGTTGAACAGATACTCCGATTCATTCGCAAAACTTATGGTTCCATATGCAGACAGCAATGGATCGACTGGGCGGAATGTGGCATGGCGTGCGCAACTTTCTGAAGGCCGGATATGACTGCTATCACCACCCCCCTTACCGTCCCGAACGCCGCCCGAACAGGCGTCCTCATCATGCTGCTCGGCATGTTGATGTTTTCGCTGAACGACGTGATGGGTAAATGGCTGGTCGCGACCTATTCCGTCAGCCAGTTGATGGTGATCCGCAGCATCGCGGCGCTCCTGTTCCTCTCGCCCTTCATTCTGAGGCGCGGCCTGCGCTCGATGTTTCAGGTCGAGCGGCCTGGCCTCCAGGCGCTCCGCTCGCTGCTCTTTGCGATCGATGCCTCCGCTTTCTACTTCGCCGTCGCCTACATGCCGCTTGCCGATACCATGACCTACTGGCTAGCCGCGCCGATCTATGTGGCGGCAGCCTCGCCGTTTCTGCTCGGCGAGAAGGTCGGCTGGCGGCGCTGGACGGCGATCCTCATCGGCTTTGCCGGCGTGTTGATCGCGCTCGAACCCTCCAAGGAAAGCTTCAGCCTGCCGGCACTGATCGCGCTTGCGGGCAGCGCCGCCTTCGCCTTCGCACTGATGCTCGGTCGTACCCTGCGTTCGACACCGGACACGACGCTGGTTTTCTGGCAGATCGTCGGCGCACTGATCTTCTCGCTCGTCGGCGTTGCGGCCAACCCTTCCGGCTGGGCACCGGTCGACGGCGAGGCCTTGATGCAACTCGGCATGCTCGGCATCGTCGCGATGCTGGCGCACATCTTGGTCAACCGCTCCCTCAAGCTTGCCGACGCGGCCACCGTCGTACCCTTGCAATACACGCTGCTTTTCTGGGCCGTTTTCTTCGGTTGGTTCTTCTTCGGCGACACACCCCGCCCAACGGTGCTGGTTGGCGCCGCCTTGATTGTCGCCTCGGGCCTCTTCATCTTCTTCCGCGAACAGCAATTGAAGAAGCGGCAGGCCAAGGCCTGAGATTGGTCCATCCAAGGGGTTTCGTTGGGCATCGCTCTCTGCTACTCCGCCTGCATTCAACGCTGAAGGAGACACAGATGGCCAAGGCGATCCATTCGATGATCCGCGTCCTCGACGAAACGAAGTCGGTCGACTTCTATCGCCTGGCCCTCGGGCTCAAGGTCGCCGAAAGGCTCGATTTTGAGACCTTTACGCTGGTCTATCTCAGCAATGAGGCGAGCGAGTTCGAGCTCGAGCTGACGATCAACAAGGATCGGAGCGAGCCCTATGCGCTCGGTGACGGCTATGGTCATCTGGCGCTTTCGGTCGACGATCTCGACGCCGAGCATCAGCGCGTGGCAGATGCGGGCCTCGCCCCCGGCAAGATCGTTGCCTTCAATCGCGATGGCGCCCTGCTTGCCCGCTTCTTCTTCCTGGTCGATCCCGACGGCTACAAGATCGAAGTCCTTCAGCGTCACGGTCGCTACAAGTGACATCCGACTGACGCCGACAATCAACCAAAACAATACCGGTTATCGCGCCTATCTATTTCGCTTATAGGCCAGAGCGACATAGTCTTCTCCGGAAGCATCAAGAATGATGCAAACAAGGGGAACGCGAATGAAGAAGCAGATTGCAGCAGCCATGCTAGCCATCATGGCAGCAACCGCCTCATCGGCTCAGGCAGCGGAAAAAATCAAGATCGGCACGGAGGGTGCCTATCCTCCCTTCAACTTCATCGATCCCGCCGGCAAGATCGGCGGCTTCGATGTAGATATCGGCCTCGCGCTCTGCGAGCGCATGAAGGTCGAGTGCGAGGTGGTTGCCCAGGACTGGGACGGCATCATTCCCGGTTTGCTTGCCAAGAAATATGACCTGATCATCGCCTCGATGTTCATCACCGAGGAACGCAAGAAGCAGGTCGCCTTCACCAATCCCTATTACCTCGCTGCCATGACGCATGCGGCGCCAAAGGGCTCCGGCATCACCGAATTCACCAATGAGGCCCTCAAGGGCAAGGTGATAGGGGCGCAATCCGGAACCACCCAGGCCGAATACATCACCGCCACCTACCCCGATGCGGAGATCAAGCTCTATCCGACCCAGGACGAGGCCAATCTCGATATGGTCAACGGCCGGCTTGATCTGCAGGTTGGCGACATGCTGCCGCTGCTCGACTGGGTGACGAAGAACGATGATGGCAAGAATTGCTGCGAACTCATCGGCGAGCCGATTACCGACAAGAAGTTTGTCGGCGAAGGTGTCGGTATCGCCGTCCGCCAGGACGACAACGACTTCCGCGAGAAACTCAACAAGGCGCTCGACGAAATCCGTGCCGATGGCACCTACAAGAAGATCAACGACAAGTATTTCTCGATCGACGTCTACACGATGAAGTGAGGCGCTCAGCACTCCTTAAGAGGTCCGGCCGCGCCCGTCATGGGCGCGGTCGGCCATTCTCAATCGTTTCTTGCTGCGCGCTCCGCGCGACGAAGGCCTCCGAATTCGGGATCGTTGATGAGCGACGCCAAGGCCCAATAGCCTTCGAGCCATTCGGCCTCGCCCTCCCAGCCGCCATCGACGAGCCGTCTAAGATTTTCGAGCGAGCGCTGGCGTTCACCGACCAGAGCCCAGGCACCAGTTGCCTGGAACCGATACCAGGCGATGTGCTCGCTCACCGCTCCAGATGAACACCCAACTCCTGGCTCCAAGCGCCCCGGCCGGTCATGCCAACGCGCTGGCATACCTGATCCGAGGTTGGCGGAAAGGAGGACAGGCGCTAAACCTCCTTCGTGAAGATTTGAGATGGCTTCGATCAGGAAACAACGGGCATCAGGGGGCCGGCATGTTCGATCTCAGCGGAAAGACGGCGCTGGTCACAGGCGGAGGCCGCGGGCTTGGCCTTGAAATGGCGAAGGCCCTGGCGACAGCCGGCGCTGCGGTGGCGATCAATGGCCGCAACCGCGAGGCGCTTGAGGCTGTGCGTCGGCAGTTCGCCGAAGATGGCATCGTGCTGGAAATCGCACCGGGCGATGTGGCGACGGATGCCGCACAGATTGTCGATGCGGCAGCAGCGGGTACCGGGCAGCTCGATATCCTGATCCATGCGGTCGGCGAGCGCGACCGGCGTGGCACCGATGCCATGGATACTGCCTCCTTTGCGGCGCTGGTCAACGCGGATCTGACGGCGGCCTATGGGATGGCGAAGACCGCGCTTCCCTACCTGCGCCGCTCGGCTTCCGGGCGGCTGATCTTCGTCACCTCCATTGCCGCCTTTGCTGCACGAGCAGGCGACCCGGCCTACACGGCCGCAAAAGGTGGCCTCGACGCACTCACCCGCTCGCTTGCGGTCGAGCTCGGTTCCGACACGCTGACGGTCAACGCGATCGCGCCCGGCTGCCGATCCGACGCTCCAGGCTTTCGTCGACGTTCGCATTCCCCTGAAGCGCTGGGGCCGACCGGAAGAGATCGCGCCGGCGGCGGTTTTCCTGGCTTCGCCCGCTGCAAGCTTCGTCAACGGCATTACACTGACAGTTGATGGCGGCATGACGGTGCAGATGTAACCGCCACGGATCTCGAACAGCGTCACAGTCTCTCGTTCGGCAATTCTTCGGCGAGAAGCGCCGCGAGACTGGAGGCCGCCTTTCCCGCTTTCCGCTTGAGCCGCAGGCTGAACTCAGCGTTCGGCAACGCCGGCAGAGAGAGAGCCTGGGGCGCGACCGCGACCCCCTCGCCTACAAATCGCGCAGTCCGCGCCGTGATCGCGATGCCGCTGCGGACTGCCGCACGCAATCCGGAAAGGCTCGGACTGGTCGCCGCGATGCGATAGGCGATACCCGCCTGATCGAGCGCACGGGTGGCCGCCGAGCGAAACCCGCATGGCGGGTCCAGTACCGCGACCGGCAACTCGCTACTGGGGGGAACCGGATCGGTGGATGCGGACAACCACAACATCGGCTCGGTCAGCACCGCAATCTCGTCCGGTTGCACACCCTCGCGCATGACGATCAGGACATCGATCGCCCCTTGATCGTAATTGGTCGTCAGTTCCCGCGAACGACCGACCCGGAGATCGAGCCGCACGCGCGGATGGGTTCGGGCAAAGACGCGCAGGAGATCAGGCAAATTGCTGTCGGCGAAGTCCTGGGTGCAGCCAAGAGCCAGACGTCCATCGGCCTTTGCACCCTTGAGGCTCAGCCACGCATCGCGATGGACTTCGAGGATCCGTTGGGCGTGAACGAGCAGTTCCTCTCCGGCCGGCGTGAGGACACGCCCTCTTCCCGATTGAGCCAGAAGCGGCTCTCCCACCATTGCCTCCAATCGCTGCATCTGCGCGGTAACCGCGGAAGCGGTGCGGCCTACCGCGGCAGCCGCGTGAGCGAGCGAGCCGCCTTCGGCAAAGGCGAGGAACGTTCGGAGCAGGTCAGGATCGAAGGCTTGCATAGCTTCAATATAATCGAATTATAAATACCAAACAATTCGATTTTTCTTTACTGAGAGCGATGGCAGATTGAGCTCAACAGCGCATAATCCTCAAAAGGAGCCTTCAATGCCTATCCTCAACGTCACCGTCAGCGGCAAGGCCGACGCAGCTCTCTCCTCTCGTATCGCAGCGGCGGTCAGCGAACTAACGGCCACCCACCTGCGCAAGGACCCGACGATTACCGCAATCGTCGTGTCCTACATCGATCCGACCCACTGGTTCGCCGGCGGCAAATCACTGGCCGAACAGGACCTGAACAGCTTCTGGCTGGACATCAAGGTCGTAGACGGGACAAACACCAAGCCGGAAATGGCCGCCTATCTGGAAGCGGTATACGGTCGCTTCGAGCAACTGCTCGGCAGGCTGCATTCGGAGAGCTACATCCTCGTTCACGAGGTTCCTGCCGCCGCTTACGGCTATGGTGGAAAGACCCAGGAGTTTCGCTACATCAGCGGCAAGCTCAAGGCCACGGTATAGCTAAGGACACTCTGCTCAATTCGACACACGCCTCCGCGCAGTCCGAATTGCTTGGAGCGCCTGCTCTTCGGCGGCGCGGCGGATAACGACCCAAGCGGAATCGCCACCTACAGCCAGGTTGGCGCGCAATTCAGCTTCGCGATCGGCTGGACGGTTCTGATCTTCTATCCGTTCCTTGTCGGCGTGCAGGGGCTAAGCGCCCGGATTGGTGCCGTGCCGGACCAGGGTCTCGCGCGGAACCTGAGGCCGCATTACCCAGCATCATTGGCGCGCGTGGCGACGTTGATGTTGTTGATTGCAAACGCCATCAACATTGGCGCCCATCTTGCCGCCATGGGTGCTGCCCTGCAGCTCCTCGCCGGTGGCCTCCAGCTGGTCTATGCGGTGGTCTTTGGCATTGCTGCGTGTTGCTCGAGATTTTCGTGCGTTACCGCCGCTATGCGGACATTCGTAAAATGGCTGACGCTTTCACGCTTTGCCTATGTCGCGGTCGTCTTCGCCGTCGATGTTTCGTGGATGGAAGCGGCGCGGGGTGTTTTCGTTCCATCATTCACCTTTGGCGGCGAACAGGCAACGGCGCTCGTCGCCGTGCTTGGAACGACGACGATCAGCCCCTATCTGCTTTTCTGGCAGGCAGGCCAAGAAGTCGAAGAACTCGAGCGGCGACATCGCCCGAGACTGGGCACGTCCCCGCAGGCGGCGGGCCGGAGCTCATTCGTATCGAGAGCGACACCATCGTCGGCATGGCGCTATCCGATGTCGACGCCCTGTCGATCATGATCGCGACCGCCGCAACGCTCCACGCAAACGGAACACATTGAAACTTCGGCACAGGTCGCCGAGGCTCTGCGGCCGGTCGCCGGAAATGTAGCTTTCGCGTTTTTCGCCGCCGGCATCATTGGGACGGGCATATTGGGCAGTCCTGTGCTTGCGGATTGGTCGGGGTAGATCCGTTCCTATTGCTCTGTTGGAGCGCCGTGATCAACGGTGTGCTCGCCGGTCCCGTCATCGCCATCATGACGATCATGGCCGCCAACCGCCGCATCATGGGCCAACCCAGGGCGCCCTGGTGGATGTTGACGCTCGGCGGCGCGCCCGCCCTGGCGATGCTGTCAACAGTTGGATTGTTCTTGCTTTGGCAACACCGCCGAGAGAACAGCCCCGCTCCTACCGGAAACCCCCAGAGGCGCGAGTGGCTTGCCGGGTGTGCCATGAATACTGACTCCAGCTCCTCGATCCGGCACCTTCCCTCAGCTCCTTCTTCGGTTTGGTTTCTTCCAACGGCATGCCCAAGGCTCGGCGCTGATACCCTCTGGGGACTGCCCGTGTGGAAGGAGGAACATAAAGGCCAACCGCGCATTGTTAAAAGAGCAACCATCCTATCCCGAAAGGCAGTTTTCCCCATGCCTTCCACCCTTATGAAGGAAGAGCAAACGCAGCCGCTGGAAACTCAGGTCGTTGATCTCATTCCAGCATTGCGAGCGTTTGCACGCACGTTTGTCACCTCTAACTTCGAGGCGGATGATCTTCTGCAGGAAACACTTTTCCGGGCGCTGCGCGGTATTGATGGGTTCGCGCCCGGCACAAATCTGAAGTCGTGGCTCTTCACCATCATGCACAATGCCTTCCGCACTCAGTACAAATTGCGTCGACGTGAAGCGCCAGGCGTCATCAACTGCGCCGAATTGCCAATACCAATGGCACCGCCGCAGGAGTGGTGTGTGTTGAACGGCGAATTGCGCACGGCGCTGGAAACGTTGGCCCCCGTCCATAGGGAGGTTCTTGTCCTCGTCGCCGGCTATGGCCTGAGCTACAAGGAGGCAGCTGACATCTGCGACTGCGCCGTTGGAACCATCAAGAGCAGGCTAAGCCGGGCTCGTGACGAGCTCGCCTACCGCATGAACGGTGTGCGGGTTGAATGAACCGGCACTGTCGTATCACTGCAGGAACATAAGGTAGACGGCGCCGACGATCGTCAGGCCAAAGAGAACGACGAAAGTTCGTTTCGCGACGCGATCGGTGTTCTGGCCACGAACCGCGCGGCGAGCGATGTCGGCGCGGGCAAGCCCCGCCTCGCTCAGATCAGCGTCGCCGGACCCAAGGCCCGCAGCAGCGTCTTCATGATCCGCGCCACTGACGACCTCCTCAAGCAGGTGCAGCCTGCGCCTGTATTCGGCGCCACTTTTGCCCTGGCGCTCAAGTTGGGCAAGGTTGTCGCCAAGATCTGCCCGCTTCACCTCAAGGGTTAGCTCATTGGCAGCGGCGCGGATCGTCAGTGCGTCCTTCGTTTCACCTGGTCGCCGTGTCAGACATTCAACGGCAGCCACGACCTCGGGCGAAAAGCCGGAATCCAACAGCCTTCCAGCTGTCCATCCCGGCGCTTTTTCGAGGATGTCGTGCAGGAAGGCAACCGTCTTGGCCTTGTCACCGTGAACGGCATCGGCAACGCGCTGGCAATGCCTGACGTAGGGTTCACCTGCCTTGTCGCGCTGGCCAGCATGGGCGTGCACGGCGACTTCGCGCGCCCAGGCACGTTCTTCCGGCGCGGACAGCAGCACTGGGGAGCGCCATAGCGAGCGCCTGTCGCGGGTGTCAGGCATCGTCAGGGCCGTTGGTTGTGGGCACCACCGGGAGCGGTCACGCCCTTGAGGCCAATGCCTGCAAGCGCAGGATCGCGACGCGCCGCATCCGCCAGCGATACGATGCCGACGAGCCGCTTGTTGCGATCGACCACCGGCAAGCGGCGCACCTGCACATCACCCATGTTGCGGGCGACTTCGGACACGTCTTCGTCGTCAAAGCAGTATTTCACGTCGGCAGTCATGATATCGCTGACGCGCGTCTTGCCATCGCGACCGTCTGCGACGCAGCGTACGACAATATCGCGGTCGGTGATCATGCCAACCAGGCGATCGCTTTCGCGCACCGGCAGAAAGCCGATATCGTTTGCGGCCATTTCGCGCGCCACCGTCGAGATCATATCGTCAGGGCTCGCAACGTGAACGTCCCTTGTCATGATGTCAGCAATTCGCATGTGAAGTCTCCTCTCTTGTCCAAGCTTCTCTTGTTCAGGCGTCATCAGCGGCGCGACCGGCTTTTCCTCGGGGAGCGGTTGACGGCGCAACGAGGGTTCCGGTTTCGTCGTCGGCTCCGCCAGTCGGATGGGGATGCTCACGCTCGGCAAACTCACGGCGGGCCTGTTCCCAATGGCGCTGGTCCTTGCCTTCAGGCCGTCCCTCGCTTTCCCAGATCGCATAGGCGCGCCGGCGAATGACTTCCTCCCTGTCATCCATGAGAGATGACCCTCCTCAAGTGTTGCGTTCTGCAAACTCTGAGGCGATGGATTTGTTCCGGTTCCACCTCGGCAGCCCCCTGCACCGGTGAATTGCCGACACCTCGGACGTACCGTGCGCAACGATCCCCAAAACTTCACGGAACTATGCCGGAAAACGTTGGTTCTTCATGGGAGACGAGGAAAGAGGAATGAGCCCGAGCCCACATAGACCCGGCGAGCCACAGCCGCCCGTTCCACAGCCGACCCGGACACCGCCCCCGATCGAGGAACCAGAACCCGAAGATCTGCCGGATGAAAAGCGGACGCCGAACCCGGACGAAGTCCGAGAACCACCCATTCACACCCTACGGTACCTGTCATTCGGGCAACCGGGGAATCGCTATCAGTTCGGCCCGAATGGGCTTTCGCTGTAAATGGTCGACATCAACTCTTGCAGCCACGCATCGAGCGGCTGCTCTCGCTCTCTTGTGGCCGCCAAGACGATCGCGCGTTCGAGCGTGCGCTCTACGAGGGAGTCCGCGGCCTTGACGCTCGACATCAGCACCCTGGCCCTGAGGCGCAGGCCGGCGATGAGATCTGTCACGAGTTGATCGGGCAAGCCCGCGCGGAGCGGGGCAAGGGTCGACATGTTCAGGAAATAGTGCTCGAAAACCGGACTCACTAGGTCAGACGAACCGGCGCATTTGCTAAGGCGCGCCACCGACCTGAACCGCTCAGGAACACTCAAATCGTGGTAGCCGCTGAAGAAGATCAAGGGCACCGATCGGCGTGCTAGCTCGTCCGCTACGGGAAAGACCAACTCTCCGTTCAGGTTGATGTCGAGGACAGCGACCTGAATGTCGTCCGCGGTCGACAGGCTTTTCAAGGCTTCTTGCACCGTTTTGCACCGTTGGGATGGGGCCGATGATGGTCGCTCCAGCTCTTTCGAGCCACAGGGCGATGTCATTTGCGAGATAGAACTCATCCTCCGCCACCAGCACCCGCAAATGCTGCAGGTCCGGCATCATGTTGCGTCCTCGATCTTTCTTTCCACCTTAGTTCGCTTGGCGTTGCGCGCGCTCGGTGGCCGATGCTGCGGCTCGCTGGGAATCGAGAGCCCTCTGCAGCCTGTTGGCGAGTATCAACAGCCGATCCGGGATGTCGTCGACCCGCCCCGTGACCGCGTTGAACGAGTGGGGAGCCGGATCACCCATCAGCAAGTGATTGTTCTTACCGTCTGTCTTCTTGCCCGAAGCCATCGCTTCTACCCTAGTCATCCATTAAATTGCTTTGTCGGGCATGCTCGCCGCCGATAGTCGCGAAACCGATGGCAGGATACCCCCTCCGGGCGAAGAAGCCAAGCTTTCCGGGTCTCTGGCTGCGGTGGCGTCGCTCTGGAACAAAAGGCGACGTCGCCTGTTTGGCCCGTATGAAATCCGCAGCACCGATCAGATACGCGCGCATCTTTGGCCGAAATAGATCGTCGGCCAGCGTGGTAGGTACCGCCACATTCGCCGCCCTGACTACCCTGCTGGCAGCCGGAGCGACATTTTCCCAGCCGGACGATGGGACACCACCTGCTGATTGCCAAACCGGCCCGGCCGACCCGCAAGGCGAGCAGCCCGACACGTGGGTGCAAAAACTGGAAAAATGTGGCGGGGTTCTCATCCCGCCCCGGACCGGTGATCACGAAATGGTCGAACCCGCCCCGCCAACCGGGAAAACGCGCATTATTAAACCCCGCGAACTGGCGCCCGATCAAGGCCCTGGTCAAGACACTCAGCAATGATCCTCTGAACATCGGGGCCTCCATCTCAGCGCGGTCATGTCGATTGGCTAATGGCAGCACTACCGGCCTGCGCTCGAGGTAACATGCTCTACCGACGTCTTGGCACTGAAGACCTGGCGTCGGCCCTCTGTGATCTCCAATTCACGAATAGCCGACTTCGCCGCATCGAGTTTCGCTTCGACCTGCACAATCCTCTTATACATGGTGAGGATCGCTGCCGAGACCACGAGAATATCGGCGATCACGATGACGACCGCCCCGGTAACGCCTTCAATGCCAAACAGGAGCAGCGTGACAGCGCCGACAAGCACCGCAATCGCGCTATGGCATATCTGGAGTACCGACCTTTGTCGCGCTATAGCGAGGCCGTCAGAAGACTGCGCCTGAGTCTGGGCGATATACCCGACACGGATCGTACGCAATCGATCACGCTCGTCGGCTATGCCGGGCGAAGGCAAGACTGGCACTCAGCCTTGCTTACTCTGCTGCCGCAGACGGCGAACGCGCCCTGGTCATCGATGCCGATCTCAGGGTTTCGGCTACCACCGCCTTCTTTGGCATGACGGAGAAGTCGATCTTCTCACGCTCCCGATCGATCCGGCCAAGGCAATCCACCTGGATGAGCGCTTGGCATTCACGTTCTGCCAGCTGGCGCAAAAGCAGTGAACCCTCCCGCCCTTCTCGCATCGGCGCGCATGCGATCGCTCGTCAACGAGTTCCGGGCCACCTATGACACCGCGATCATCGATGCGCCGCCGGTCGGCCCGGTGGCAGACGCCTCCATTCTTGCCGGCCATTCCGACAAGGCCGTCTTCGTCGTGAAGTGGCGTGACACGTCGTGCGAGCATCATCCATGGCGTGCACATCCTGCCTTTCGTGCATATCGTCACCGCCCAGAAGCTCAACATTCCTTGCAGCCGAGCGTCTGACCGCCCGGTTCACGCGCGCCTTCATCGACGATTTCCCACCATATCGGCAGCCCCGCGCAGCACTCTCGTTCATTCGGGTTTCGACCTGACGCGCTTCTCCGAGGCCAATTGGCCGAATGAGGCGCCGCGGCTTCTCGGCATTGCGCCAGGCGCGCCCAAGCCACCGGTCGTGTTGATGCTGGCGGCGCTTGAGGAGCCTCAATGGCGAAAAGGCCGTCGCCGCACTCATTCATGGCCGGAATGTCGATTTTGTCCCTCACCGTCGGCGACAACGTCTATGCGGCCCCGGGGCGTAATGCAGTCTTTGCCGGCCACGAACACAACTACTACCGAGAAATCCGGGACGATAATGGAGACGGACTGCAGCTCCCCTACACGACAACCGGTCTCGGCGGCGCGGGCCGCGATGTCCACAATGTCGGCGCCAGCCTTTTGACGATCACCGATCAGCGCATGCTAATCGAGTTCTACACCGTCACGAGTTCAACGGGACGACCACGACCAGTTCCCTCACGGACTCCTTCTTCATCGCAACGGCAGGCCGTGTGCCGACCATCGCCAATGCGGCTATGTGCTGAACGGCACCACAGGCGACGACTATCTCTGGGGACTTGGAAGCAATGCAACGCTAACGGGCGGACGCGGCAGATACGCTGGTCGGCGGCAAGAACAACAATTTGTTCGTTTTCCAGGTCGGCGACGGCAACGACACGATCCTGAACTTCCGCGCCGGCGCTGCAACGGGCGATCTCCTCAATCTGCGGGCGTTCGGCATCGACAGCGGCAGCGAGTTCCGCCAGGTGGCAGCGATCCAAGGCGCGAACGTGGTCGCCAACCTCAGCAGTACGGACCCCCTGACATTGTTCGGCGTGCGTGCCGAACAGCTCCACGACGACAACTGGTCAGGCCTGCTTGTCTGAATGAACT
The DNA here is from genome assembly GCF_020035535.1 of Ensifer adhaerens. Lineage (NCBI taxonomy): Bacteria > Pseudomonadati > Pseudomonadota > Alphaproteobacteria > Hyphomicrobiales > Rhizobiaceae > Ensifer > Ensifer adhaerens. The sequence goes on from NZ_CP083350.1 coordinate 40,667, forward strand.
GCCCCGCGTGCTGCTTGCCCAAGCAATGATGACAAAAGCCGGTGCCCTGACAGACAGGGCGCCGGCTTTGTTTTTTTCCAGAGCTTTAAAAGCAAGAAGCCGGCATTTCTGCCGGCTTTGCTTTAACGACATGCCTGCGTCCTAACGCGGACGCCCTCTCTCATTGGGGATCATTTTTTGTGTTTCCAAAAATCGAGCTCCAGGTTCACGAATTTCTTCAGCTGCCCCGGCGGTCCGTAGTGAACGTGGTTTTTGTCGCCCCACCCGTTTCCCGGCTTCGGGTTGTATTTCGGGTGAGATCCACTGGATTTGGCAATGGCGCGCGAACTCAGGCTGGTGCCAAGCAACAATGTGATGGCCGGAGGGGTTACGGCAGCAAATTTTCCCGCCTTCATGAGAAAATTCCGGCGCGCTTCCGCTTCCGTATTAAGTCTTTCTGGCGATTTGTCTACGCCTTTGTGAGTATCTATCGACATGACACTTCCTTTTTTTTGCGCGGACTTTGACTGTTAGAAGATTTTATCATTTCGTACATTAGAATTCAATCGACGATTTAGGCGCATAAATACTTTAAATCTTCGAGCGAAGATCTTTGTTCAGGAGAACCGTCGTTATTCTGCGGGCCAGATGGATTGGATCCCGTCGGGCCAGGTCGTGGACGCGTGAAAACCGCCTTGCGCCCCAGTACAGGTTGCCGGCCAGGCGCAAGGGCGCACCGAGGATTGGATGACTTGAGGCAAAGACACGTCTCCAATGTTGGAACCTGATCGTCGGGCTCGCGCCAAAGCCAAGCGGAATGCTCGTCCCGAAGAAGCGGTTCAGGGTCAACAACTGCGTCTCGATGGCATTGCGTGCGCTTTTGCCCTGAAGCGCCCCACGAAGCGCAGCCCAGTCGACGGGTTCGCTCTCGGCCAGTTGCGCCAGATCATACAGATGCCTGAGGTCAATCCTTCCGCGCCAGTAGTCCCCTTCCTTGAGGAGGTCGTGCACGATCCAGTGCAGGGCACGCGACTGTGGAGAAGCGATTTTCACCAGGAGCTCACCCCGCTGCACGAGCTTCGGGCGTCCAAAGCCATCCGCACGATACGGTCGCAACTCCAGCACCCCCACGTCCTGGTCGCGCACCATCCCGCGACCGTCGGAGAGGCAGACATAGCCCAGCTCTTCCAGACAGGCTTGAGCCAACGGTTCGTCGCGCGCTGCAACAGCCAGGTCGATGTCGCTGGTTATTCGGTCCGGAACGGTTTGGGAAAGAAACAATGGAATCGCCCCCTTCAAGAGAACCGGAGCAACGCCCATAGCGTTCAGAGCGGCGATGGCTTCGTTCAGCTGCGACCGCAGGCGCATGTTGCGTTCTCGATTGCAGTCGCGAATGAAGTGGAGGTACTCCCGTACGTCATTCGGAACGTGCTCAATGGCACCGGCCTGTTCGAGTGATGCAAACAGGGCAGGCGTGAGCAACGTTTGGTTCGCCAGTGCCATCACCGCCGGCCAGTCCAGCCGGTCAGCGACGCGGCCGTGTAGCCCCGTGATCAGGGCGTCGAGTGGGTTTTTGGCGGACTTCATGCGCATGCCCGCTCAATCAGCGCGACTGCCTCATCCAGGTCGGAATAGGTCAGACGGTAGGCTTTCACCGACCCTATGACGCCAGCGAGCACATCGAAGCTGGTGTCGCCCAACTCACCGCCAGGCGCAAACGCCCCACCAAGCAGGCCCCGCAGAACATCCACCGGGTCGATCTTGTCCAGGCTCGGCTTCGCGACGCGATCCCGATGGAGGAGGACGACAGAGCCTACCTGCCACGCTTTTGCGGTCGCCGCGTTGGCCATCCTTGGTACGGGGTAGCGCACACGACGCTTGTCCGGACGGCGGAAGATCGGCGTTGCATCGAGGTCGGGGAAGCGCTCCGCGAGCAAGGGCCATGCGCCCGATTTGACCGCGGGCGCGAACGGAAGACCGACACAGCGCCCGTCGGCTTTCAGCAGTGTTACGTCATCCGATGCGAAGCCGAACCCGGCATGGGCCAACGCCAGCGTCAAGGTCGTCTTGCCCGCCCCCGGGTCGCCGCAGAGAAGGACAAGGCGCTCATTTTTCAACAGCGCGGCCGCATGAAGAGCCAGTTCGTAAGTGCCGGAGCCGAGGATATCGCTCAGCATTTCCCCTTTCAATATTGTCGCCATTTCGTCCGGAGCCGACGCCAGCAGCCAGTCGCCATTGCGAAACAAATGGAGCCGGTCACCCTGCTCCACGAACTGGAACACGATGTCGGGAGTGCCCTCCCCGATTTCGAGATGCCTGAAGATGGCCATCGTCGGAAAGGCGTGAGCGATCGGATAGAGGATACTGATACGGCGCCCGGCAACGCTCAGCATCTGGCTCACATGCCCTTGAGCGGAACTGTCGAGCGGTGAGATGCGCGGCCGGATCAAGCCCAGGCGCTGCCAGTCCTTTATCGCCGCTTCGACTTGTCCATGCACATCCCGGGCGTTGAGTCTGGCATGCGCGCCGGCTTCCGCCTGCTTTCCCTGCTCCAACAGGCGCCAGATGTCAGCGGCCGTGTCGTTCAGGGTAAAGATCGCGTGCTGCGACGCACTGAATAGAATATTCTGCCCCCTGATCCGCACAAGTCGCGCCTGAGTGACGAAACGCGGGGACGTACCGTCGCCGCGCATTCCTAAATAAGCTCCCACCGCCGTATACCCCTCCCTATTGCGCGGCGCCGGCGGCCACGCACTCTTACTCGGCCGGCGTTCCTGCCAATCCGGCAAAGACCTTGGGATTGCGCACGAGCCGCCAACACAGCCACGGGCCTGTGGCGAACGAGGTCAGGATCGAGGCAAGTACAAGGGCCGTGAACATGCGGCCGTCGATGATGCCAGCCGTGAGCGCCACGCTGGCGAGCACGATGCCCGGACCGCCTCGCGTGTTCATGGAGATGCCGTAGTCGAGCGCCCTCGCCCAGTCGCAGTCGGCGGCTCTTGCGGCCAGCGTACAACTCACAAGCTTGATGGTCGTGGTCATGCCGATGAACAGAACTGTCAGCCCGACATCGAACTCCTGTGCGAGATTGAGCCGTTGCCCCACGAGCGCGAAGTAGATCGGCACAAAGAACCAGATCGCGATATCGGCGATGTGCTGTTTGACCGGAGCGAGATGCCGCGAAGGAAACCGCGCCATGACGAGACCGGCAACGAGCGCTGCGAAAACGATGTTCACGTTCAAAAGGCTCGCCCCGGCGACGAAGATCAGACACAGCAGCATGGTGTAGCCGGTGAAGGGCGCCTCGCTGAATTTGCCGATGATCCATCGCCGAAGCGCCCTGACGACTGTAGGCGCGAAAAACAGCGAGGCGAGCACAAAACCGAGCGTGATGGCGACCACGCGGCCGATGCCGGCAGCGCTTGCCGCCTCGCCATGCTGGACAGCAGTGGCGACGGCAAGGATCGTCCAGAGGATGAGATCCTGTATCGTCGCCGCACCGATAACGTTGAGCGCGAAGGGTGTCCCCATCAGGCCCAGATCGAGAAACAAGCGCGAGATGACCGGGATCGACGTGACGGCGGCGGCGATGCCCATCACCAGTTTGAACGCGAAGGGATCGCCAAGCTAGGTGTCGGCAAAAAAAGAGGCACTCGCATAACCGAGCGCGAACGGGATCATCAGCGCACCGACCACCAACGCCAGTACGATCCGGCCCGCAGCCCCGCCTCCTGCTGCCTGAACCTTGAAGCCCGCCGTGAACATCAAAAGAACGAGGCCGAACCAATAGAAGGCTTTCAAGAGGGCGGCCTGCGCCGGGAAGGCAGCAAACAGCGACTGATGTGCCTCGGGCGAAATCGCGCCGAGCACCGATGGGCCAAGGACGATGCCACCGGCGATCTCGCCGATGACCCGCGGCATCTTCAACCGTTCGAACAACTGACCGCCGGCCAGCGCCGCAATGAGCAGCAGTACCAGCGACAGGAAGAACTGGGCGGTTTCGGAATCGCTCATGACGCAGCCTCGAAAATCGGCGAGACCGGGCAGCGACCCTGCGGCTACGGATGTTACGCACGTCCGTCAATCCGGGTGTAGGTGGCAACGACACGGGCTGCGAGTTCGTCAAGCGAATAGATTCCCGTGTCAAGGATGAAGTCGGGGTTTGCCGGTGGCCGGTAGGTGCTGTTGTAGCCGATGAGGGTATCGATCTCGCCGCGTAAAACCGTGCCGTAAAGCCCCTTTGGATCTCTTTCCGCGCAGCCTTGGATCGAGCTGGCAACGTAACCGGTCGTCAGGTTTATGACGTTCTTGCGCACATAGGCACGGGCATCCTCGCCGGCTGTCAGTGCGGCGACGACCACATGAAGGCCGGCCTCCGCCGCCTTGTTCGCCAGATGCGCGAGAATGGAAACGACTTGCAGCCGGCTTTCCGGACCAAAGCCAAGCTGCGTGCCAAAGAAGCCCCGGACTTCGTCGCCATCGAAGACGATGGCGGGAATCCCGGCCGTCCTCAGATCGGCGACGACACGCGTCGCAAGCGTCGTCTTGCCCGCCGACGTGGGGCCAAGCAGCCACAGTACTGTTCCAGCCTGTATCGAAACGCGATGGTGGCGCGTCCCGGACTGTAGATGTGTCCTTCCCTGCATGGTCTGTCCTCCCCTGTCTTGCCTGGAACAGTGCACGTTTCATCATCAACTCGGCCCGAACGACGTCTTGTACCTCGGAGCGCATCATCCAATCGGTAGCGCTTCGCCGGCCCTGAGGCGCGTCGGATTTCCGTCCCGCTGATCGGGCTGGCCGTTCCCAGGCGCTCAGGTCGACATAGCGTTCGGACTGGTGTCGTAGCCGACGGCACCGAAGAAGATTGGCTCGATGCCGATGTCACCGAGTTCGCCTTGACGCTGTAGAAGTCACCGACACCGGAATGATCGCGCCCGACATGATATGGCTGCAACCCATGTTCTTGCGGCATATCGCGGTAAACACCGCCTCACGGGGCCGGCAAATCGCGGACAGGTGGTGAAGCTCGCCAGCACTACCTTTCCGGCGGGGTAGATGCCGTAGTCCAGCATCGCCTGATAGCCGTCGAGGATCACATGCGGCAGAAAATCGTCGCGCTTGGTATGCCCGACGATTGGGTTCACCAAGAGGCCGTCGGCATAGGTTCATTCCAGGACCTCCAGCTGAATCCTCTCATGACCGCGAGGTCATAGCGCCTGCAGGGCAAGAGCCACGGCTTGGCCAGGAAGGCCTGCATCCGGATCAAGGAGCGTTCAATCGCAACGACTTGGTCGCTCCAGTCACGATCATTCGAACCAGGGTCGAGACTTATTCCCGAGAAGCAGCCATCAAACAGGCAATCCTCGATGGTACCCCCGCGCAGGTAGTCATCCTCCACCGCACCGTCCCGGATCTCGCTCAGCCAGCAGCCTTTGAGGAGGAAGCCGTTCGCCTGGGCTGTGAGACGGATGCCATCCCAGCACCGGCACGCCCGCACACCTTCGATTGTTGGCCGCGTCGTTCCCTCTTTGACGAGCAGGCCGGCACTGTTTGCGTAGGTGTTCGCCCAGTCCGACTGAAGCGGCACTTCACCATTGACGCGCCCGCCGACGAAATGAACGCTGGGCAATTGCGAGGAACGATCGGATAGGGATTGACCGGCCGCATACCGATGTCGCAGCCGAGGACTGCGTTCGGAGCGGTGTTTCGGCTGTTGGCAACAGTGAAGAGCGCCCGTATGGCATCGACCGCGCCGGCAATCCGTGGAGCGCCCGGAAACCAGATCGACGCAATCAGCAGGAGAAGTGAGATTTGAAGCAAAGGTCGCTTGGTCGACAAAAGCGCACGGTTCTATCAAGCAGGATGCTTTGGGCGGGCATTGCCTTCCGGGAAGAGATCGCTTGCAGGCGCAGATTTTCGCAACCGCCGACGGCTCACGGCAGGGTGTGAGCCAGACTGATCTAAGAATGATATTGAAAGGGAATTTTTAATATGCTGCCGCACTGCAGGTGAATATTGCCTGCATTTCCAGTGCGTTTTTCGCATTCAGCGCCGGTTGGATACCGTCTGCATCCTTACCCGCACGCGCAGAATTACATATACGCCTATAGTAGACGGAAGCCTTTGCTTATGCAAGCGATGTGCTTCCGGACCCGCGTTGCGGCAACTCTAAACGCAGGAGACCATAGACTTTCGTTTTGGTCTCCTGCGAAGCTTGACACCCCACCACACATCTCTTCAGCGCTGTCGTTGGCTGAAGCCGTCTGCCGAAGGATCACCGGGGAAGAGATCGTTTATCTTGTAGGCAACTTCGGTTCTGTTCGTTGCCTTGATCTTCTTCATGATATTGCGGATATGAACCTTGACGGTGCTTTCACGCAGGTTGAGTTCATACGCGATGATCTTGTTGGCCTTTCCACGTCGCAGAGCTTCAACCACTTCCGCCTGGCGAGCCGTGAACATGCCGGCAAGCGGCCGCGCGGCCGTATTGCTTGTCTCCAGCAACTGACGCATGGCGAATACACTGCTGGCCGGCACGAAAATGCCGCCGGCCAAGGCAAGGTAGACAGCCTCAATGCACACATCAACGCTGACGGAGGAAGGGATGTAGCCCTTCGCGCCACATTCAAGCGCCTTCATGATTGGGCCAAGCTCTTCCGTGTCTGCCAGGACAATGACCGGCGCCGGCTCGAATTCCGACGACAATCTGCGAATTTCTTCGGCGACGGTTGGTTCAGATGCCTTTCTGCCGCCGATGTTCAAGAGGATCGCAGATAGTTTTGGCCAATGACTGTGTCGCTGTCGCCATTCCTCGATCGATCCAAGGGCCAGCACTCGGATCTCCGCCTTGTGGGCGACGATGCTTTGTGCCAAGCATTGCCGGTCAAGCGCACGACCATCGATGATAACCAGCAAGTGTTCCTGCTGTGCTGATGCCTCTTGGGGCACCCCGGCAGTTTCGAAATGTTCGCCGGACAATTGCACGGTATCGCTAGACAATTGCTTTCCATTCGATTTTTTTAAGATCATAATTACATTACTCCCCGACCAGTAAATATTCAGGCCATGCGCAGCGACAATTCCCTCAGGGTTGCGCTACCAGACCCGAAAACTACTTCGGTAAATACTTGGAGAGCTTACCGACGCATTAACTTTACGGAGACTCTCCGCTAAAAATCGTCGAAAACACGCTTACACTACAGCAATCAATACATTAGAGACTACCACAAAGGGCGGCTGCGGAATACGATCAAATTAGGGTGTTGCGGATGAAAAAGGAAGTACGCCTCTGGTGTCGGCTGCTTTGAAATAGGTATCAGTCCTCGTACGTAAGTACTATGCGCTGGTTTGCCAGCCGTTCCATCCAAGGCTCGCGACGCGATTACCGTTGGCGCGTGCCGTTATGAAAGCTCGTTTGCAAGCAAGTATGGCGAGTTCAGTGCCGCGTATTGCTTTTCGGAGCGAATTTCGTCATGGCGGGTGGTGAGGGCGTGCGCATCGCCGCGACATACTCATCGGTCAATTCGAGCAAGGCCACGGCTATTTCGTCCCAGGACCAACCAGCATGCTCGGCAAACTCCGTCAGAATCCGGAATTGATCGCTCATTGCCAACTGACACTCGAAATCGCGTTCGGCACCGCCGACGACATTGGTCTCGATCGTTTTCACCATTGTTCCTCCTGTTCGACAAAGTAAACTCTGAGGAACGACGCGGGTTCCGACGAAGTTGACAGCCTTGCCCGCAATCCGTCGAATAAAAACTATGTTTCGTGTTCGGAAAAGCGAGACATTTCCGCCCGATACGCAGCCCGGCCGGAACCTCTAACAGAATCACCGCGGTGCCATTATGGCTTCGGTGATGTGGCACAGGTCGGGGACTCTACCACGCGCCCGGCGCCCGATCCTGCATTTCGGAACCATTCTCGCAATCGTCGGTTATGCCCCCACAAGTTAGGAGGCTTCATCATGAAAAAAATCATCCTGGCAAGTGTATTCGCGGGCCTGTCCTTCGGCGGTATCGCTATGGCGCAGACAACCGTCGTCGTGCCCGGTGAAGTCAAGACCTATGTCCTTGAGCAGAGCGGCCCTTCCATCGTCTACCAGGGCGACATCGTTGTGGGCACGCGCCTTCCAGATAGCGTCGAGGTCCACACCATCCCGGATCAACCTACCTACGGCTACGTGGTTCTCAACGACCAGAGAGTGTTGATCAATCCGCAGACCCGCGAGGTCATCGAGGTCCTGAAGTGATCCTCAGCTCAAAACACAATTAGCGGAAGGACAGTAAGATGCTTGGAACCGTACTGCTGATCATCCTAATCCTGCTGCTGGTCGGCGCAATTCCCGCATGGCCCTATTCTTCGAATTGGGGCTACGGGCCATCCGGCCTCTTGGGCGTTCTGGTCGTCGTACTTTTGATCCTCTTGTTGATGGGGCGGATCTGATTGGAAACAGACCGGAACGCACTGGCTGAGCCCGACCTTGTCTACGTTTCAGACAAAGAACCGGGCTACAGCCGGCAGCGTGTACACGGTGGCTTTTGCTATCGCCGTCCGAACGGCGCCATATTGAAGGATCCTAGGATCATCGCGCGCATCGAAGCGCTCGGATTGCCCCCAGCCTATGAGCGGGTCTGGATCTGCCTGAACAAGAACGGCCACCTTCAGGCGACAGGCTACGATTCGCGCGGGCGAAAACAATATCGCTACCACGAGGCGTGGCAGAACTTGCGAAGTATCGCCAAGTTCGAGCAGCTTCAAGCCTTTGCCAAAGTGCTGCCAAGGATGCGTCGAATTGTGCGCAGACACATGAATGGACCGATAAACGACCCCACCACAGTTCTCGCGACACTCGCTGCCCTGCTGGACCAGGCGCCTCTTCGTATCGGGAATCCGAGCTACGTCCAACAGAACGGCAGCTACGGCGCCGCCACGCTTCTCAAACGACATCTCAGCATCCGCGACGACCGTATCGAACTGAACTTCAAGGGCAAGGGCGGGCAGCGGATCCGCAGGCGGCTGCGCAGTCCCCGACTGCAACGGATGCTGGAAGAGATTGCCGAGCTTCCCGGACGTCAGCTCTTCGTGTCGGTTGGGCCTGACGGTAAGGCGCAGCCGATCGAGTCCGGCCGATTCAACCGTTACCTTGCCGATATTTCCGGCGCGCCGATTTCGGCCAAGACCTTCAGAACCTGGGCAGGAAGCGTCGCCGCCTTTGCGGTCGCGCGAGCAGCCCTGCAGGAAGGCCTGCGCCCGACAGTCAAGCAAATGTGCGAAGCGGCGGCGGACGTCCTTCACAATACGCCCGCCGTTTGCCGCAAGAGCTATGTCCATCCGGCCATTCTCGCCCTTTCCCAACCGGGGGGAGCAATTCCGCGTAACAGCCATAAGGTAAAGGCGCCGAAGGGGCTTCGCGCCGACGAAGCCGAGCTTGCCCGCTTTCTCAAAAGACGCTGGCCAAAGCCTCCTCGATAAGGCCGAGACGGCTACATGCATCCCTTCGTTGGCGCCCAACCGTTGGCTAGGCAACGTTGCATGAAACGGGAATCCTCAACGCAACGCCCCCCGCGACCGGGACGCGGCGTCGCCTGACGGCCGACAGCTCCCCGTCCTGGCCCGCCCTTCGATACCCGTTATCCGGAGTGGAACAAAATCACGGAGTGCGCGTTGGAGGACGCTTTTCTCCAGGAGAAACCGATGCACACCAACGGGCAAGATAGAAACGCAGCGATACGCCCGCAGGAAATGGCGATGCTGCAGGACGTGCTTAACCAACTGTTGAGAGAGAAGAACGTCTCGCCCACGGACACGCGGGCGGAAACACTTGCGGCGCGCATCATCGTTCTGTTCCGATCGGGCGTCCGCGATCCGGAGGCTCTCAAGCTGATGGCCGGCTAAACAATGAAGCCCAGCAGCATGCCAACTGCGCGCTGGTCCGGTGAATCAAATACCGGGAACCACTGGCGCGCTAGCCGGTTTGGTTGACGGAGGAGTGCACGGTGATGCGTAAGGAAACGGCAGCGCGTGAGGATCCATACAACTCGCCTCATAGCCTTTCTGCTACGGACAATCATCCGCTCGAAGGCCAATTGGCAACGTTGCGGCAAATGACGAGAGAACTCGAGCACGAGATCGACGACATCCTTGCGGATGCGTGTGAAGTTGTTGGCTCAACCCCCGGCATGAACCGTGCAAACGTGATCAAGGCGCTCGTTGCCGACAAACGGAAGAAGCTTCTTCGCCTGCAAACTTACCTGGTGATGCTTGAGGAACGCGTGAACCGCGAAGCGGTCGGCTCCTGAACAGCCGATTGCAACGACCTGTTGCCGAAGGCCCTCACCGCTCTTCCATGGAGGAGGAAATGCCCAGGCTATTGCGTTTTCTTATTTGGCATCTGTCGTCAGGTTTCCTGATAGGAGCATTCACCGCTCTGGTGATTGCAGCTCAAAATCCCGAGATACTAGGCCACAGCGGCGCCATCGAGCCTGTCGCGCTTGCCATGCAGGTTTTCGCCTTTGGCGCCTCATTCGCCATGGGCAGTCTCGGCACGGCCTTGATGGGCAAAATCGATTGATCTCATCGAACTGTAGCCGCGTGCTTGCAATCGCTGGCGATGGAGATCAGTCCAAGCTCACTGGCAGCGATTAGGTGCCAATGGCGTCAGTTCCGACAGGGAACAAAATGCGCTTCGGGCACTTGGGTACGCTTACGCAGTACACCGCGGATCGGCGTGGCCTGCGAAACATAACATGGCATCAGGAGATCGAGATGGCACAGCACCAGCCCGCTTCCTACGGGAACAAACCGCGCGAACCTGCCACACGAGGGCGGGCCCGGATCATCAATCCGACGGAGGCGGTTTATCACGGGCACTACGATCTTGCGGAATTTATCGCGATGTATGGTTTGACGCCGCTGGACGCGCGGGAGATCTTCGCGCGCATCGGGCCGGCCCGCAGCGACCTCGACAGATACATGAAAGCGCACCGGTGATTGCAAGAACCGCAGCGTGCTATGGCTCTTCGGTCGCCGCCGGTGCGCCGGCCGGATGATAGGGCTCCAGGAAGCGATCCGCCGGTCCTGCCAGCCGCCACCGTAGCATTCCATCGCCGCAGGCGACGTCGACCGTCGAGCTCAGCGCCTGCGCCGCGCTACGCCTCAGCACGACCGCGCCGAACCCGGATTGAGGAATGCTTGGACCTTCGGCTCCCGGCAGAACGCGCTCTTCCCAGGTAATCGAGAAGCCCCGGATGGGTCCGCGTTCGGCAAGGGTCCACCGCACGGAGATCGCCCCGGCTCCCTCTTTCAGCACGCCACCGCGCAACGAGTTCAGCGCCAGTTCGTGGATCGCCATGCCAAGGTTCTCGATTGCGACCGGCACCAGCGCCAGACAGGGCCCTCCGGCCTGGCATATGTCGCCCGGGTGAAACGGCGCCATCTGTGTCTCTACAAGGTCTCCGAGATCGGCGCCTTTCCAGTCGGCAGAGGCAATTAGATCGTGAGAGGCCGCCAGGGCCCAGATGCGTTCCTCGATACGCTTCTGGAACGTGGCGGCATTGGAAGCCTCGCTGCGGCTCTGCCTGATCATTGCAAGGATAATGGCGTACTGGTTCCTGACCCGGTGGTTGACCTCGCGCAGGAGAAGGCGGATGCGTCGTTCCTTTTCTTTGGTCGATGTGATGTCGCGCGCAACCATTGATGCCCCGACGATCTTGCCTGCACCGTTGCGGATAGGCGAGACGGTCAGCGAAACGGTAACGTAGCTTCCGTCCTTGCGTTGGCGCACCGTCTCGAACGGCTCGATCCGCTCCCCTCGCCTGAGGCGCTCGAGCAGTTTCATCTCTTCTTCGTGAAGGTGCGGCGGGATAATCGTGAGGATAGGCTGCCCCATCATCTCATCGGCAAGGTAGCCGAAGAGGCGCTCCGCCGTCACGTTCCAGGTGCGGACCGTGCCGTCCAGATCCTTGCTGACAATAGCATCGAAAGACGATTCCACCATCGCAGCGAAACGCGCCCGAAGGACATCGTCGGCGACAGCGTCCTCATCAAATAGGCGTGACGGCATCGGTTCTGCTCGCTTCCGGCCGGACATTCTTTGTGGGTCGTATTGCCTGGCCCAGCTACTACGTCCCAAACTCCCAAATTGTTCCGCTGATGGGAGTTCAGTGCGTACTTTCATGGAGTTCACGCGCATCAGCGCGAACTGCGATCTTCTATCGAGCGGCGTCGGGCAGCCGCCTTTCTTAGGAGCAAACCCGCGCGCCCAACAATGACCGGCTGCTAACGGACTCTTGGCAACCCGGCCGCTTAGTAGGCGCCATGCAGCCCTCGGCCCTCATTCTCGACAGAAGGCTTGCCGCAGTCCGTTGGGCAGTGCATTCTTCCTGGGTCCGCATTTTTCAAATAGGACCTTAGTCCTATGGGGCTTGGCAAAGGTCTTACCTACTTGGCGCGCACTCAAATCTCAGAATATCCTAATGCAACTATACGCAGTTGCGGTCCCTCGGTATTGGTGACTTCGGGACCATTTGTGCCATAGCACCAAATGGCCTCGCGAATGTATCAATGGGAGCACGTGAACCTGCACGCGCAGGTGCAATAAAGACGAAAGGCAACTGACAGGGTGCCATTGGCACAGGTGCCATTGCCCCAACAATGAGAAGCTCTATCGCTCTTGCTTGAAGAGAGCGTGTGCAGGGCGGCAACGCCTAATTCGGGTCAATAGCCTTACATACCCAAACCATATGCGGCGCGTCCGGTAGCGAACCGGCCTATATATTTCATAGTTTTTTCTTTTTGCGGTTAGAAGCGAGTGAAGATGAGCGAAATCCGTTCGCTTGAACGTGCGGACATTCCGGCGATTGCAGGCATGTTCCAGCGGGTATTCCGTAATGACCAGGGCCGACCACCGACGGCACTTGCCGATTACATGCAGCAGCTCTACCTCGACGCCCCCGGCTGCGATCACGAGATACGCCCGCTCGTGCACGTCAACGACAAGGGCGCCATCTCCGGCTTCGTCGGCGTCAACGTACTGCCCATGGTCCTGAATGGCCGCCGGTTGCGGGCAGCCATCTGCGGCTCGCTGATGGTCGAGGATCACGAGAACGATCCCTTGGCCGGGGCGCGCATCCTCAAGGCCTTTCTCGCCGGCCCGCAGGATCTCTCTTTCAGCGAGACCGCAAGCGACGTCTCGGCCCAGATGTGGACGCGCCTTCGGGGTGTCGTCCTGCCGCAATACAGTCTCGATTGGGTGCGCGTCATCCAGCCCGCATCCTTCAGCCTGAGCGTTGCGTCGAACCGCATCAAGCCGGCGCGGCTCGCAGCGCCCATTGCACGTGCCGTCGACGGCGCTTACCGCAAGCGGATGGCGCCGGGCGAACAACGCTGGTCCGCCGTGTCAACCGCCGGCACAAGCCAGGCCGGCTTCACAGCTCAGGAAACCGATCGCAACGGCTTTGCCGCCGTGGTCGATCTCTTCATCGGACAGTTCCCGCTGCGCCCCGACTGGGCTGAAGGACAACTCGACTACATTCTCGGCGATGCGGAGCAAAAGCCCGAACACGGCACGCTTGTCTACGCGTTGGTCACGGCACGCACCGGCACACTCGTCGGTGCCTTCGCCTATTACGCTAGAGCCGGAGAAATCGGGCGGGTCCTGCAGGTGCTGGCGCTGCCCGGCCAGGCCGGACCGGTTATCGACTGCCTGGTCGGTCACGCCGCCAAACGCAACCTTCCGGGCCTCAGGGGCCGGACGCAGCCAGTACTGATGGAAGCCATGCTCGGACGCCGGATTGCGTTTGTTCATGTCTACTCAACCGTACTCCACTCCCGTGATCCGGCCATCATCCAAGTATGCCGGGAAGGACAAGGCTTCTTCAACGGCCTTGCCGGCGAACATTGGTGCCGCCTGATCGCCGGTACCTTCAGTTAATCTGGCACTGCGCCCCCGCTTGCTCCGAGTTCGACCGCTGTGCCGAACTCCATGGGGCAATTCCGTCACTGGTCAGTCTGGGCTCGGCTGAATATTCCAGCAGCGAGGCACCGGAAATGTATACGCAATCGGTATTCGTCAGCGCCTGCAACATTGATGCGGCATCGACCAAAGCGACGCTTTCTTGCTGCTTCGTCACAAGAACATTCGATGGAGGGGCTAGCGAAGAGCAACCCACCGTCACTGGCTTTATTCTATGAAGAGGTATAAATTGCTCGGCCGGTCGTGGCCCGAGAGGCGACGGCCGGGAATGACTGCATGGGAGGTTGGCGATTAAAGCCTGTCTCCCCCAAGAAGGTTCGCGGGTCGAGGCCGATATCGGCGATGTCCCGCGCGAAACTGAGAGCGTCAACTGGAAGATGGGCCGGAAATCGCGGCCTCCAGGGAGGGTTCAATGCAGCGGGCAGTCAATGATATCAACGGCCAATGGAATTCAACCGAGCTTGAAATGCTCCAGCGAACATTCGACCGCGTCTGCCTGTGGCAGAACATCCCGCCCAACAGTCTGCGTGCAGGACGGCTGGTTCGTTATCTAAACGATCAGCTTCGTGGCGGCATCTGCGACGAGGGCACCCTGTTTGAAAACGCCATGTTGCTGGAGCGAGCGCGTTCCGAGGCGACGTCCTTCCCCCGGCGCGGCGCACCGATGCGTGTACTCAACTAGCTCCACCCCATCGCAGGGAGCGTGAGACCTGCGATTTGCGGGGCAAATGTTTCCGCGCCGGCCAAGGGCCGGCGCAACAAGTTGCCATGACCTCAATCGGAATCGTCTCGGCTTGCCAGGACTTGAACCCGACTGGCGCAATATGTGATTGGGCGGGAACAAATCCGGCGCGCAGGCGATTGGGTGGTCATGAAAAAAATGATCCTGCCGACAGCGCTGTTGATGCTGTTTCCCGCCGGTCTGGCCATAGCCCAAGCCCTTCAGCCAGATGCGATCAACACTGCTTCGATCGCACCCACTTCGTTGGCACCGAAAGCGGGCGCTTCGGACCAACCCGATCCCGCCATCGTTAGGCTTCAAGTTCTCCTCGACCGCGCGGGTGCATCACCGGGCGTGATAGACGGTTTTGACGGTGAGAACGTTCGCAAGGCGATTGCAGCCTTCGAGGCCATGCAGGGTCTACCCACAGACGGCAAACTCGATCCCGATGTCATCAGGCGCCTTCCAGACGAGGCGCTCGCGGTGCAGCCCTACCTCGTTTCCGAAGCAGACACCAAGGGGCTCGTGGCCACGATCCCTGAAGACTATTCCGAACAGGCGAGAATGGATCAGCTCGGATTTACGAGTGTCGCGGAGAAGCTCGCCGAGCGCTTTCACATGGACATAGATCTCCTCAAGGCGCTCAATGCCGCCTCGACGTTTTCGGTCGGCGACACGGTGTCCGTCGTGATCCCCGGGGCGCCGAGGCAAGGCACGGTCAAACGCATTGAAGCCCATCGGCGCTCGGGCCAACTCATGGCCTTTGCCGGGGACGGAAATCTGATCGCCGCCTATCCGGCCACAATCGGTAGCCGGGAGACCCCCTCGCCCTCCGGGACGCACAAGGTCAAGGGCGTCGCTCGCATGCCTCCCTACGTCTACAATCCGAAGATCAACTTCCGGCAGGGCGACAACCGCAAGACCCTGACCTTGCCCGGCGGCCCGAACGGCCCTGTTGGCAGCGTCTGGATCGATCTATCGAAGCCAACCTACGGTATCCACGGCACGCCGGAGCCATCGATGATCGACAAATCCGGATCGCACGGCTGCGTTCGCCTGACGAACTGGGACGCGGAGGAATTGGCAGGGATGGTCAAACCCGGCGTGATCGTCAAGTTCGTAGACTAGTCCCACCGAGCGGGACCGCAACGACACGCCTGCGAATGAATAGATGAGAGGATGCAAGCCGCCCGAACGGGCGGTTCGACCGTGTCTGCCGTGAGTTCGTGTCGCGCAATCAGCGTATGCGCGTGTGCGCGCGCACGATGTTCATCTGGAGCTCATGGCTCGTTGCGTATCTGCCGAGCACCTTGATGAGGCGCTGCTCTTCGGCCTTGTGAATGCCGGTGCGCCGGCAATAGTCCGAAACGTCCCAGATGTGCCTGGCCTGGGAGTTGTCGACTGTTCGGATATCGGCGTGTTTCATCCTGTGCCTCCCCTTGCACTCGAGTAACGTTGGGAGATCGGTTTGGTTCCGCCCGAGGCGCTGAAATACAGGGCGCCGGCGGCATTTGTTGCCTTCAAGGGAACGTAGTTTTCGCCCGCTGGTTTGGGGCGCGAAATACCCCCGAAACAGGAGACAGATGCAATGTTCAATAGACTTCTGATTGCGGCCGTCATGGCCTCTTCTCTCACCGGCGCCGCCATGGCCCAGACGGACATGGCCTGCGATCAGGCCGGCATGACAAAACTGGAAACCGATGTGAACTCCATTACCGACGCAACCAAGAAGGCGATGGCCACCAAGGAGCTGGCCATGGCCAAGGAAGCCATGACGGCAAAGGATACGGCGAAGTGCAAGACCCACATGGAGAATGCCATGAAGGGTAAGGACGCCATGTAATCCAGAGAAGCTGTCGGCTAGGGTGTTTCGCCGCTTTCCGTGTAGCTTGACACCCAGGCCGGTGGCTCCTGTTCCTTGCTGCCATCCACCTTGATGCCGCGTTCCCCGGCCCACCGACAGCCCCACATAGGCCCGTGTTTGGCGGCAAATTCAGGGGATCGATCATAGGCACGGCGCATCTGAGCCTCATCCAGAGAGAAGAAGCGGTATCCCTCGCTTTCAAGATCGCCAGCAGCCGATCGATGACCGCGGCATTGATGCGATTGACGTGAAGAAGCATGATTGCCGGAGGCCCACATCCAAGAACCGTGCTGTTCAGTGCCGCATAGTAGGCGATCTCCTCGCGGCTGTGGTCGACATATGCATCCACGATCTTCCGCCTGAGGGCGGGTATTCGGGTTTCGTTGCCGCAACATTACGCTGGCGGTGCCCGGCCACCTTGTGGCGTAAGAAACGCTGGCCTTTCGCGTCGTGATTTGAATGAAAGGGCGATCTAGTCGATCTTCTGCAAGATGCGGCGGGCGCGCTCGACAATCGGCGCATCCACCATCCGGTCACCGACCAGGAAGGCGCCCTTGCCCTCGGCCGCAGCACCTGCCGCCGCGTCGAGCACGGTGCGCGCCCAGGCGACCTTTTCTTCACTCGGCGAGAATGCAGCATTCATGATCGGCACGGCAGAGGGATGAATGCAGGTTGCGCCGTCAAAGCCGTGGCGGCTCGCTTCGCGGGCTGCGGCTTCAAGGGCGTCGCGCTGCTGGTAGTCTGCAACGGTCGTGAGCGTCCCGAACGACAACTTGCCCTCCGCCTTGGCCGCGAGATGCACGAGCAACTTCGGCAGACGCAGAACCTCAGGCAGCGGCTCAGCCCCCATGCTGGTGGCGATATCCTCGCCACCAGCCACGAGGCCCAGCACGCGCTTGCAGGCGGCAATCGGTCTTGCGTCCAACACCGCGCCGGCATCCTCCAACAACGCGACGAAGGCGAGCGGGTCGCGCCCGAGTTCGCGCTCGGTCGCTCCCATGTGTTCGGCGAGCTCGCGCACCTGCTCCGGCGAACTTGCCTTGGCAATGAACAGGCCGAAGGCACCGGCGCGGCAAGCGGCCTCGGCATCCGACTTTTGCAGCTCTGGCTCGGCATTGACGCGCACGAACACCTTGGCGCCACCTCGTCCCGCCATGGATACGGACTGCGGAAGTCCTGCGCGTGCTGCCTGCTTTTCACTGTGGGCGACGGAATCTTCGAGATCGAGGACGATCGCGTCTGCACCCCGCTCATGCGCCTTGGCGATGAAGCGTTCGGACGAGGCCGGCACATAGAGAAGAGACCGCAGCCTCATGCCGCCTCTCCTGCCAGAACGAGGTCGATTGCGCCTTCATCCAGCCCGGCTTCAGCAAGGACTTCAGCCGTGTGCTCTCCAAGCGTCGGCGCGGGCCTGCGCCAGACGCCCGGCGTCTCGGAAAGCCGTGGTACGATGTTGTGCATCGGCAAGCTGCCGAACTCGGCATCCTCCACATCGACGATGATCTCGCGTTCGGCGAAATGCGGGTCGGACGCAGCATCTGCAATGTTGTATATCGGCCCAACCGTCGCACCGGCATCGCGCATGATCTTCAACGCCTCGTCATGACCGTGCCGGGCAAACCAGCCGCCCACGGCCTCGTCGACCAGGTCCCGGTTTCTGACGCGTTCGGAGTTGGTTGCGAAGCGCGGATCCTGGTTCATGTCTGCGCGGCCGATGATCTCGAAAATCCGCCTTGCGACCTGGGGCGTCGAGCCTGATAGCGCCACGTATTTGCCGTCGCGGCAGCGGTAGACGTTGCGCGGCGCGGCCGTGTTGGAGGCACTCCCAACGCGCTCCTTGATCTTGCCGGTCGTCTGGTAGATCGCCGCCTCGGGGCCGAGTACGGAAAACATGGGCTCCAGCAGAGAAAGGTCGACCACCTGCCCTTTTGCGTAGCCGCGATCACGCGCGAGCAGCGCCGTCACAGTGGCCGAACTGCCGTATACGCCTGCGATCATGTCGGCGAGCGCCAGCGGCGGCAGCACGGGCTCGCGGTCGGGGAA
The DNA here is from genome assembly GCF_020035535.1 of Ensifer adhaerens. Taxonomy (NCBI): domain Bacteria; kingdom Pseudomonadati; phylum Pseudomonadota; class Alphaproteobacteria; order Hyphomicrobiales; family Rhizobiaceae; genus Ensifer; species Ensifer adhaerens. The sequence continues at coordinate 59,249 of NZ_CP083350.1, forward strand.
CCCGGTGCGATAGGCAAATCCGCTCATGCCTTCGACGATCGTGCCGAAGCCGGGGAACTGCGCATAGGGACCTGTCTGACCGAAACCCGAGATGCGCACAATGATCAGGTTGGGGTTTCGGGCATGCAGCGCTTCCGGCGAGAGCCCCATGCGCTCCAGCGTTCCCGGCCGAAAATTCTCGATGAAGACATCGGCCGTATCGATCAGCGCCCAGAGCGCCGTCATCGCCGCCTCTTGCCTCAGGTTCAGAACGACGGAGCGCTTGTTGCGGCTGTAGGTCTTCCAATAGAGCGAGTGGCCGTCGTCCTTCCAGTCCCGAAGCGGATCACCGGCCGGCGGTTCGATTTTGATGACGTCGGCACCGGCATCGGCGAGCTGCAGCGACAGCATGTTGCCGGCGACAAGGCGTGAGAGATCCAGAACACGTGTACCAACAAGCGGCCCCTTGGCAGAGGCGTCGAACTGGCGCTTGGCAAACCCGCTCATCTGATACGCTCCCCGGTGTCCTTGTCGAAGAGCAGAACTTTGTCGGCATCGATCGTCAGCATCACGTCCCGGCCAGCCGTAAGCAGCTTGCCGCCGTGAACGACGACCGAGATATCCTGGCCGCCCATATCGACGACGATCTCCTGGTCCTCGCCGGTTGGCTCGACGAGGCTGATGCGGCCCGGCACGCCCGATGTACCGAGCGTGATGTGCTGCGGGCGGATGCCGCAGACAACCCGCTTGCCCGCCTGCAACTGCCGGCCGAGCGGCAGGGACACACCGCCGCGGGTCAGGCCCTTCTCGCCCTCGGCAATCGCCTCGATGAGGTTGATCTCCGGCGAGCCGATGAAGCCGGCGACGAAGAGATTGGCGGGGTCGTTGTAGAGTTCCAGCGGCGCGCCCGCCTGCTCGATCTTCCCGCCGTTCATCACCACGATCTTGTCGGCCATGGTCATGGCCTCGGTCTGGTCGTGGGTGACGTAGACCATCGTCCGGCGCAGTCGCTGGTGCAGCTTCTTGATTTCGCTACGCATCTTCACGCGCAGCTTGGCATCGAGGTTCGAAAGCGGCTCGTCGAAGAGGAAGGCTCGCGGATCGCGCACGATGGCGCGACCCATGGCAACACGCTGACGCTGGCCGCCGGAGAGTTCCCGCGGCAGGCGGTCCAGCAGCTTTTCGAGACCGAGGATCTCTGCCGCCTCGGTCACACGCTTCTGGATCTCCGCCTTCGGCGCGCCGGCGAGCTTCAGCGCGAAGCTCATGTTTTCCGCGACCTTCATGTGCGGATAGAGTGCGTAGGACTGGAAGACCATGGCGATGTCACGCTCTTTCGCCGGCATGTCGTTGACGACCTTGCCACCGATGGTGATCTCGCCGGCTGAAATATCCTCCAGCCCGGCGATCATCCGCAACAGCGTGGACTTGCCGCAGCCCGAAGGGCCGACGAGCACGACGAATTCGCCATCGCCCATTTCCAGCGAGATGTCGTTGAGCACGGCCACGCTGCCGTAGCTCTTGCCGACGCTTCTGAGCTCTATCTCGGACATGTTTCCTCCCTTTCTTTCCGCCTCGCGCCGTTAGCGCTCGGCGACCTCGAGCCGACCGATCGACATGCGCCCGGCAGACGCCATGCGCAGGCCGGCCATGCCGTAACGCAGCGTCGCATCATCCGCCTGAAGCACCCGCTCGCCGTCAATGGAGAGCGTCAGCTTGCCGTCCTCGACCGTGAGATCGACCGCATAGCTCCGACCGTATTCGATACGGAACGGGCTGCGTGCAAGGACCTTCGTGCCGTGGTTTTCCAGAAGGATCACGGCTTCGCCGTTCTCAAAGCCGGCCGCATAGAAGCGGCTCGTGCCTTGAGCCCGCGCCACCACCAGGTGCGAGGCACCCGAGTGCGGCTGAAGCTCGGCCTTGACGCTGACGTCGCGCAGATAGGCATTGCCGGTCCAGGCGTCCGCGTCGGTTGCCGTATGGGCATGTATGCGGCCCTGCTGCAGGCTCCAATGGCCTCGGTTCCAGGTGAAACGGGTGATGCCGCCCCATTCATGCGCTTCCTTCGCCGGATCGATGACAGCGCGGCCCTTGCCGGACACGGAGAAGTCCGCAAGGAACAGCCGGCCGAGGAACTTCAGGCGCCCGAAGTATTCGACCAGGATGCCGATCTCGTCGACCGCCTCGCCCCTGCCATCGGGGATGGTGAACTCATAGTCCTGCCAGCCGCTCGCCGAAGGAACATGCCAGGCGCCGGTTTCCTGGATGGTGCCGCTCATGGCGCGACGAACATAGGGCGCGACGCGCAGATTGCCGTCGCCATTCCACGGGTCGAGCCAGAGTTTGAACTTCACCGTCTGGCCGTCATCGGCAAGCGGGGTGAACATCGGGCGGTAGCGCTCGTCGTCGAAGTCGGAGCGGCGATAGAAGGGCTTCCAGAAAATGCGTCCGCCATGCCCGCGCTCAAGCCGGTCGAGCAGGATTTCCAGCGATCCCTTGGCATTCTCCGTATGGCGTTCCGCCGAAGCCTTGACGGCAATCTGGTTGAAGGGTTCGGTGCGGAAGCCATGGGTGGCGCCTGGTGCATCGAAATCAAAGCGAACGCCACGGCGCTCGAAATCCTCGACCCAGAGTGCCGGCGCTTCGCGCTCTTGCAGGCGGAGCGCCAGCACGGTCAGTTCGCGAGCGAAGGACGGAATATCGACGACGTTGATCGAACCGGTAACACCGGAAGCGACGACGAAGTCGTTGATCGGCTTGCGGTACTTGTCCCAGCTTGGGCGCACCTGCTGCAGGGTGCCGACGATCGCACCGGCATTGCCGGCGTTGCAGTCCGTATCCCAGCCGGCCATAGTGGCAATCTCGACGGTGCGCGGCAGGTCGCCCTGACCGTAGATCAGGCTCATGACGAGCACGCCGGCATTCGGAATGATGTGGCAGACACCCGGATAGCGGTCATAGCCCCATTCAGCGGTCAGCATGTCGCGGCAAGCGCGCCAGTCATTGGGGTTGCTGTCGTAGAAACGCAGCACCGCGCGCGAGACCTTGGCATAGAGCGAGTCGGCCGGGATTGTCGCGAGACCCGTCTCGATCACGTCCTCGATGCTCTTGGCAACGAAGGCCTGGGCGATCGCCGCGGCACAGAAGCGGGCGCCATGCAGGCCCTCGCCGTCATGGGCGACACTTGCGGCACGCGCAGAGGCTTCCGCCGCTTTCTTCGGGTTGGCCGGATGCACCCAGCCCCAGCTGTCGATGAAGATCTGGCCGCCGATCTGTTCGGCAACCGTCGTGCCGTTCTGGGCGATCGAGCCGGATTGTGGCGCCGGGATGCCTGCACGCAGGTTCTGGTAGGCGGTGTGTTCGGTCGAGTTGCCGAAGCCGCCCCACCAGTACATGCCGTGTTCCTCGGCCGCATAGTTCAGCCAGGTCTTGCCGACCTCTTCGGCCGTGGCCCCGAGGCCGTAATCGCGCAGCGCCCGGATGAAATAGACCGGGCCGTTGGTGTCATCATCCGCTGCGAAATTCTTGAAATCGCGCAGATATTCCGTCACCTCGCCATAGGTGTCCCGGATGCGTTCATAGCTCCAGATCGTCGGCTCGACGGGTGCGCCCAAGCGCACGCCGATCGCCTTGCCGATGAAACCGGAATAGATACGCTCGAAGATTTCTGTGGTGCTGAGCATCGGATACTTTCGAATTCTAGAGACTGGAAACCTTGGTGAGTTCGGGAGCGGGAAAGAGCCCCGCGCGCGCCTGCGCCCGCGCTGTTTCGCGTGTGCGGTCCGCCGCCTGGATTGCCGTCACTGTTGCAGTAAAGGCATCGGCCGATCGGAAGAGATCGAGCCTGTTGACGCGGTCGAGCTGGGAGGCCATCGCCCGGTCGATAATGCTTTCGCCGTACATGGCGCCAAGGATCGCACCCGCCATGACGCCGATGGAGTCCGTGTCGCGGCCGGAATTGATGCCGTCGACGATCGTCTTGTAGAAATCGCCGTCATTGACCACGGCAAAGCCGAGCGCCAGCGGCAACTCCTCGATCGCGTGGAGGCGCGACGGCTGGTAGGCATCGGTGGCAATGCCTGCCTTCTGCGGCGTGTGCTGCACGTTGTCGCCCATGGGCGAATAGCGCGCGATGATGCGGTGGAATTCGGCGACGACAGTCGCATGATCCGCGCCCTTCAATGAGCGCGCAGCCTCGACGATAGCGACGATCGCATCGCGCGTGCCGTCCTTGGCGACGGCCAGCGTTTCTTCAATGACGGTATCGAGCGTGGTCCCCGGCACGAATGCGGCAGCGACTGCTGCTGCCAGTACGCCGGCAGCCTCCAGACCGAAGCTTTGCTGATGGCCGGAGGCAAAAGCGATCGCCTCGTCATAGGCTGCCTTCGGATCGCAGGCATTGGCAACGCCGATCGGCGCGATGTACATCGCAGCACCACAGTTCACCATGTTGCCGACACCGCCCTGGCGCGGATCGCAGCCCGAAAGCTGATGACGCTGGAAGATCCACTTCTCCGGATAGAACAGACGCTCGATCAACATCGTTTCGCGCTGCAGTTCGGGCACCCAGCGTGGCGTCCAGGCAATCTCGCGCACCATGCCGGAAGCCATGTCCCAGGCATCGAGATGACGCTTCACGTCGTCATAGATCGACATGACGCAGAGCGTCATCAGCGTGTCGTCGGTGACGATCCCGCCACCGCGGACACGGCCGTTGCGGGCCGCCTCGCTCTGCTTCATGCGGTGCCACTCGGTATCGAGCGAAGCCACCCGGCCATAGCGTTCGCGGATTTCCGCGGCGGAGAGTTTTTCGACCGGCGCCCCGATGGCGTCGCCGTAGGCGACGCCAAAGAGAAGCGCCCGAACCCGTCCCTTGAGGGAGAGCCCTGCAGCATCATTTGTCATTGAGAACTGTCCTTGCATATTCGGTCATTTTCTCGCCGCCGGCAGCATTCCATTCGGAAACGAACTGGTCCCACTGGTCCATCTTGGCTTCGCCGGAGACGAACTTGTAAACCCAGGCCCGGTAGACGTTTTCCGTGGCGTCGATGTCGGTGGCGTATTCGGCAGGCCAGACGAAGGCGTTATCCGGCTTGAAGTCGGCTGAGATCGTCTTCAGCGATTGCTGCGCAGCATCGCTCAGCCACTGCACCGGCGGCTGCCAGTTGGCGGCAACGAGGAAGCGGGCATACCAGGTTGCGAGCTTGTCGGTCGGCTTGATGGTCTCGCCGTCCTTGGTGTACTGCTCACCCTCGAAGCCGAGCCGTTCGATCGCCTGGCCCTCGGGGCTCGCGATGAAATCGAGCAGCTTGACCACCTCTTCCTTGTGTTCCGAGGTCGTCGCGATCGCGAGGCCACGCGCTTCCTTGGAGACGTCGAGCGCCATCAGGCCTTGCCCGGCCGGACCCTTCGGCGGTGAAAGGAGGCTCAGCGTCACGTCAGGATGGGCCTGGCGCATCTTGCCGCCATAGATGTCGATGACTTCCGCTGAAGAACCGAAGATCACGCCGGCACGGCCGGAATAGAACTTGTCTTCCTTGACGTCCCACTTGGTGGTGATGAACTCCGGATCATAGAGACCCTGTTCGCGCAGCGACGCATAGAAGGCGATCTTCGCCTTTTCCGCGGCCGAAACACGCGCATGGATCCATTCACCGGCGTCGTTCTTCAGCCAGGTGCCGGTCACGCCGAAGGCCTGGTTGAAGATCGCATCGAGTTCCTGGGTATTGTCGGCGGTGGTGACGCCGTAGCTGTCGGCCTTGCCGTTGCCGTCGAGATCGCCGTCCTTGATCGCCTTGAAGAGAGTGACGTAGTCGTCGGTGGTCTTCGGCGCCGCTACGCCCGACTTTTCAAGCCAATCCGTGCGGATGACCGGCTGCGGCATGCGTGGCGGATAGACGTAGAGCAGATAGGGATAGTTCTTGAGACGCTCGACATTGTGCGGAAAGAGCGCGTCCTTCAGATAGGTCGTCTTCGGCAGCCAGTTGTTCCAGTCCTCGAGCACGCCCTGCTCGGCCATCTTGGCATCGCCGCCCTGGAAATAGATGAGATCCGGGATATCGCCGGACAGAAGCATGGCGCTCAGCTTGTCGGCGTAGCCCGAGGACGGCAGGTCGATGACCTGGATGTGGATGTCGGTGCCCTTGGCCTTCAGCGCCTCCTCGTAGGCTTTCATGAGCTTCACATCGTCCGGATTGCTCGTCGTGAGGTCCTTCGAGACGACGCGGATCGTCACCGGGTCAGCGAAGGCGGGCATCGCGACGCTCGCCATCAGCGCGACGGCGGTCGTTGCGCCCAGGATCAGTTTTCCAACCATGTTTGTTCCTCCCAATATGCTTTGGCCTTTATGTTTCGGTTCTGCATCGTCAGCCCTTCACCGCACCGCTCATGGTGCCCTTGGTGAAGAACTTCAGGATCAGCGGGTAGATCGCGAGGATCGGCGCGATGGTCAGCAGGATCATGCCTGCCTTCAGCGCGCGAATGTTGATCTGGCTCGCGCCGGTGTAGTTGTTGCTATCGACCACCCCGACCATGGCGAGCTTGTCGCCTTCGACCACGAACTGGCGGAGCACGACCTGCAGCGGCCACTTAGACTGGTCGTTGAGATAGATCATCGCCCGGAAGAACTCGTTCCAGTGGAAGACGAAATAGAAGAGCGCGATGGTCGCAAGCGCCGACTTGGCGAGCGGCAGCGCCACGTACCAGAAAATCTGGAAGGGATTGGCACCGTCGAGTTCGGACGCCTCGATCAGTTCCTTCGGCACTTCCTCGAAGAAGCGCACCAGGATGATCAGGTACCAGGCGTTGACGACCTTGAAGAGGATCAGCGACCAGTAGCTGTCGAGCAGACCGAGGCGCTTGTTGATGAAGTAGTCGGGGATGATACCGGGCTCAAAGACGATCGTCACCAGCACGAAGACGAAGATGATGCGCCGGCCGGGCAAACCAGGACGCGAAAGCGCCCAGGCCATCAGCGCCGTCAGCACCACACCAAGGAAGGTGCTGACCAGAGTGATGAAGATCGAGTTGAAGAGACCACGCTGAACGGCGGAATTGCTGATCAGCAGGTTCCAGACCTCGGTCGAGAAGCCATTCGGGACGACCGTCAAGCCGCTCATCCCCGCTACCTTGCCCGGATCCGAAAACGAGATGGCGAGCAGGTTGAGGAGCGGCTGGACCGTCAGCACGACGAGGAACATGAGCGTCGAGACGATGATCGCATATTCGAGCCGCTCGAGCGGCGTTCTGCGGACGTTGTGGGCGGCCATCACCATACCCCCTTGCCAGTAAGACGTTTGGAAAGAAGGTGTGCAGCGACGATCATCAGCATGCCGAGCAAGGCCTTGAAGAGACCTGCGGCCGTTGCAAGCGAGTATTCCCCCGTCTGCAGGCCGATGCGGTAGACATAGGTGTCGATGATATCGATCTTGCTGCGCACGACGTCGTTGGAGAAGTTGATCACCTGATTGAGGTCGGCATTCAGGAACATGCCGGCGTTCAGGATGAAGAGCGTCGCGATCGTTGGCACGATGCCGGGAATGGTGACGTAGCGTATCTTCTGCCAGCGATTGGCGCCGTCGATCTCGGCAGCGTCATAAAGCTCCTGGTCGATGGCGATAATGGCGGCGAGATAAAGGAGGCTGTCCCAACCGGCCGAGCGCCAGATTTCCGAAAAGACCAGTACCCAGCGGATCGAGCCGGTATCCGTCATGAAGGAGACCGGCTGCAGGCCGAAGAAACCAATGATATCGTTGACCGCGCCGTCGCTTGGCGAGAGCACGGCAATGAACACGCCGGCGATGACGACCCAGGACAGGAAGTGCGGCAGGTAGATCGCCGACTGGATGAATTTGCGAAAGGCGCCTCCCCGGATCTCGTTGAGCAAAAGCGCGACGATGATCGGGATCGGAAAGAAGAAGACGATTTTCATCGTCGAGATGATCAGCGTGTTCGCCAGAACCTGCCAGAAAATCGGCGATGAGAAGAGCGTCTGGAAATGCTTGATACCGACCCAGATGTTCGGCGGGATGATGCGCAGCTGCTCGAAGGCGATCTTGGCTTCCCAGATCGGAAAGTAATGAAAGATCGCGAAGAAGATCAGGCCTGGGGCCATCATCAGGTAATAGGGCCACCATTGCCGCGCGCTTTTCGACAGGCTTTGGCCCCGAATTTTGGGAACGTTCCCATTTCGCGACATTGTTGCGTTCACCACAAGTTCGTTGCTTACCGCCATTATTTACCTCCCTGCCGCCATGCGCACGGATGCCGCCCCGGAAACATCGGCAACAGAGCCACGCTCCACCAATCGGCACGGCAGATAAATCCGTTCGCGCTGGCGTCCACCGGCGATCTGATCGATCAGACATTCCACCGCGCGAATGCCGATCTGCCGGCCGGGCTTCTCGATGGTCGTCAGACCCGGCCACGAAAAGGCCCCGGCCGGAATGCCGTCGAAGCCAAGGATCGAGATATCCTCAGGGCACCGCAGCCCCGCTTCGCGAACGGCGATCATCGCCCCAAGCGCCATGAGGTCGTTTGCAACGAACACGGCGCGGTTTCCTCTCCACTGCTTTGCAAGCAAGCGGGCCATCGCGCTGCGTCCGCCTTCGACCGTATAGTCGGACTCTTCGACGAGCAGGACTTCGGGATCCACATCGCGCGCGATGCAGTGCTCATGCACCGAACGCAGGAAGCGAGCGCGCGCCAGGCGCGACCTCGGCCCGAGCATCAAGGCCGGCGCCGGATGACCGCGCTCGGCGAGAATATCCATGCCGAGTCGAACCGCCTGCGCTATGTCGGAACCGACGCTCAAGGTATCGGGGAAACGCTCGGCACTCGAACCGATGAAAACGAAGGGCATGCCGAAACGGTCGAGGTCATCGAAATTGTCGGCAACAGGATTGATGATCGCGCCATCCACGCGGGCACGACGCAGGGCGCGCAGGTGGGTCGCCTCCTTGTGTGCGTCCCAATCGGACGAGAAGATCAGAAGCGAAATGTCGTCCTTTGCCGCACGATCCTGCGCGCCACGGGCAACTTCGGCCCAAAACGGGTTGGTGATATCAGGGATGACGATGCCGAGCAGACCGCTACGGCCGGAGCGCATGCCGACGGCAAGCTGATTGGGCTCGTAGCCCGTTGCGGCGACGGCCTTCAGCACGCGATCGCGTGCCTCCTCGGAAATATTGGCGGAACCGCCGAGAACACGCGCGACGGTGCTCTTCGAAACGCCTGCGCGTTTGGCAACGTCTATGATGGTCGCCCTTCGACCGGTCGCGTTGTTCATGGACTTCCTCCCGAAGTTCAACGACGCCTCTCCCGGGCCTCATTGAATTCTGTGGGAACGTTACCATGAGAAATTTCGTGTTGGCAAGAGGCAGGCGAAAATATCCGGATCTTTGCAATAGCCTGCCCCCGGCCTTGCGGGGATGCCTATGGTGGCGCGAAGTTACCCTCGTCCGTTCACGCGCTGTCGAAACGGAAATTGCGGCTGAGAGAACCGAGCTGCCTTTGATGGACATTCGGATGGCCGGCACATACCCCTGTTACTGTCAACCGTGCGGTTGCGCGATGAGGCCTGGCGTGAACGCGTCTTCCGCATCCGAGGAGATGTCCCCGGACAGGCTTCCGGGACTGTGCCGTCACGAACGGACGACCTGCGTCAGCGTTTTCGCCGCCGAACACCAGGTTCGGCGGCGCCTTCGCAAGGTGATACCAGCCTAGGCGGCCAGATGTTCGAACAGCCGGGCGACGGCCTCGGCGCCCGGATCGACATGGCCTTCAAGCTGCTTTGCATTGATGTAGGCCGCACGGCCGGCCTTGGCGCGCGTCAGGGTCGAGGTGAAGTTCGCCCCCGATCGCGCGGCCGCCGCTGCCGCGACCACGCTGTCTTCGAGTGCATCGAGCGCCGGAGACAGCGCATCGATCATCGTGCGGTCGCCGATCTTGGCGCCACCGATCTCCTGCATGCGCGCAAGCCCGGTGCGAAGCGCCTCGCGCATCGGTAGCCCGCTGGATGCTCCGTCGCCGGCGGCTGCGAAGAAAATGGCAAGCAGCACGCCGGAGGAACCACCCATGGTCTGGCTGAGCTCCTGGCCGATCGCCCGCAGGAGCTGAGTGTGATCCGAAAGCGGCAGTCGATCGATGGCATTGATCAGCGCCCGGGCGGCACCGGCGAGCGTCGAGCCGGTATCGCCATCGCCGGACTTCGCATCGAGGGCATTGAGATCCTGTTCGGCGGCAATCAAGACCTTGCAGCAATCGATCAGGAACGCGCGCGTCGCACGGTGTTCGGATGCCATCGGCGTGATTGGCGTCAGCCCATCCGGCAAGGCGGCAACGGCGACCGGCCGAACCTCTGACACGCCCGGCCAGGCGGCGATCGCCACCGACGCCTTCAGAAGTTCCAGTTCCGCCTGGTCGGCAGCAAAGACCGAGACCGAGAAGCCCTGCATGTCGAGCGACGTCATCAGCGGCGCCGGGCCAATCGTGTGCGTGATCTTTTTTCCGAGCGGCAGGTGGATGAGGTCGTGGGCAAGCACCGACATCTCGAGAACCGAGGTGCCGCCGAGATTGTTGATCAGGGCGACATGCTGGCCTTCGCCCATGACGGCCGCCAATCGCTCCGCCATGGTCGCCACCGACGCTCGGGCGCCAGCAAAATCGATCTGTTCCACACCGGCCTCACCGTGAATGCCGAGGCCAAGCTCCGCCTTGCCTTCCGGAATCCGCTCTTCCTTTGGCGAGCCCGGAACGCGGCAGGTGTCCAGCGACATGCCGATGCTGTGCGTGCCGGCAATCACCTTCTTGGCGGCAGCCGTCACCGTTTCGAGGTCGGCGCCGCGTTCGGCGAGCGCACCGGCGATCTTGTGCACGAACAGGGTACCGGCAACGCCGCGGGCCTGCGGCAGGTCGGGAAGCGCTATGTCGTCACCGACGATCACCATACTGACCTTCAGCCCGAACGCGCGGGCGCGCTCGGCAGCAAGGCCGAAGTTCAGCCGGTCGCCGGTATAGTTCTTGACGACGAGCAGGCAGCCGGCGGGACCGGTCACGGCAAGGATACCGGCCAGCACGGCGTCGACGCTCGGCGAGGCGAAGACATCGCCGCAGACGGCGGCCGTCAGCATGCCGCGCCCGACAAAACCGACATGGGCAGGCTCATGGCCGGATCCGCCGCCCGAGACGATCGCGACCTTGGACTTATCCCAGTCGGTGCGCAGCACGACCCGGATATGCGGATAGCCGTCAAGGCGGGTGAGCGCGCCGCCGGACAGAGCCAGAACGCCATCGATCGCTTCCGTCACGACATCTTCCCGCTTGTTGATGAATTGCGCCATTTCGAGCTCCTTAAGCCAAACGCATGCCTGCCGCGTCGAAGTAGAGCGGCTTCGAAGGTTGAATCTTGATCGTTTCACCGCCCTTAAGCCGCGTGTGGGCGTCCGTGACTGTGATGAGGTCGTGTTTCCTGAAGGTCAGGTGCAGACGTGTCTGGTCGCCGAGATGCTCGACGCGCTTGACCAGCGCCTCCTCCCCTTCGCCCTGACGGATGTGCTCCGGCCGGAGACCTATGCTTGCTGCGCCCGAGGGGGCGCCGGCGAAAATATCGGCCGGAAGCACGTTGATCCGAGGTTGTCCGAGGCGCGTGGCGGCATAGACGCTGACCGGGCGCTCATAGACTTCGCGCGGCGAGCCGAATTGCACGAGCCTGCCCTCATTCAGCACGCCGACATGGGTCGCCATCGTCATCGCCTCGATCTGATCGTGGGTGACATAGAGCAGCGTTGCCCCGGACCTTGCCTGAATGCGCTTGAGCTCGATGCGAAGGTCGGCCCTGAGCTTGGCGTCGAGCGAACTCAGCGGCTCGTCCATGAGGAAAATCTGCGGCTCACGAACGAGGGCACGGCCGATGGAAACGCGCTGCATCTCCCCGCCTGACAGCGCAGTCGCCTTGTTGTCGAGCTTGTGCGCGATCTGCAGAACCTCGGCAACTTCCCTCACCTTCCGGTCGATCTCGTCCCTCGGCGTCTTCAGCAAGGGAGATTTCAGCGGAAACTCCAGATTCTGACGGACGGTGAGATGTGGATAGAGCGAATACTGCTGGAAAACCATGGCAACGTTGCGTTCGGCGGGCGCCAGCCCGCGCATCGGCTGTCCATCGATGTAGACTTCGCCGCGATCGGGTGTGTCGAGGCCGGAAACCATTCTCAGCGTCGTTGTCTTTCCGGCACCGGTCGGCCCGAGCAGCACGACAAAGGAGCCGTCGGGTACCGTCAATGAGACATTGTCGAGAGCGACTGTGCCGGCAAACGACTTCGTCACGTTTTCCAGGACGACTTCAGCCATGTCTGAGCACTCCTTCATTGCCGTCGGATAGCAGCACCTTGCCGGTCTCCGCGTCGAAAATCGAAAGCGTCCTCGCGTCGAACTCGAGGCCCACCTGCTCGCCCTCCTTAACCCCGTGACCCGATGGGATGCGCGCCTTCAGTTCGCCGTGGCTCGTTGCGAGCGTTACGATCTGCGTGGTCCCGAGGTATTCGACCGCACTCACCCGTCCCCGGTAGGTGCCATCGCTGATGAACTTCACGTGCTCCGGGCGGACGCCGAGCGTCAACCTTCCGGCGCGGCCTTCCCGTGACGTTGGCACCTTGACCTCGATGCCGCCGAGAGCGATGGCGCCACCGCCCACGCCAATCATCCCCTCGAACTCGAGGAAGTTCATCGGGGGCGAGCCGATGAACTGAGCCACAAATTTCGTCGCGGGCCAGTCGTAGATCTGCTGCGGCTTGCCGAACTGTTCGACGACGCCGTGGTTCATGACGACGATCTTGTCGCCCATCTGCATCGCTTCGAGCTGGTCATGGGTCACATAGACGGTGGTCGCACCCATGCGATCATGCAGAGCTCGCAACTCTTCGGCCATGTGCTCGCGGAACTCGGCGTCGAGCGCGCCCAGCGGTTCGTCCATGAAGAAGGCCTTCGGACGCCGCACGATCGCGCGCCCGAGCGCGACGCGCTGCCGGTCGCCACCCGAGAGCCCACCGACGGGCTTGTCGAGAATGTTCTCGATCTTGAGAATGCGGGCAACTTCGGCGACGCGCGACCTGACCTCCTCGCCGCGCAAGCCTTGGCTCACCAGCGGATAGGAGATGTTCTTGCGGACATTCATATGCGGATAGAGCGCGAACATCTGGAAGACGAAGGCGATGTCGCGCTTGCTGGCGGGTTTCATCCCGACCTCTTCACCGTCGATAAAGATCTCGCCGCTGGTCGGCAGTTCCAGTCCCGCCATCATGCGCAAGGTCGTCGTCTTGCCGCAGCCGGATGGGCCGAGCAGCATGAAGAACTCGCCATCCTCGATGGTAAAGCTCGAAGAGCGCACCGCGGTAAAGGCGCCGAACTCCTTGCGCACGTTCTGAATTCTGATCTGCGCCATCGGCTTACTCCGGAAAATGGCTGACGATGATGAACATCACCGTGCCCAGCAAGGTTATGACGAAGGACCATGAGTAGAGGACGAGCGCGAAGGGCTGCATGAGCATGAAGACGCCAGTGGCAATCAGCGCCGACGCCAGCATTTCCCAGGCGCCGCGGCGCAAATGCAGCAATCCGTTGAAAAATCTTGTCATTTGCGTACGGCTCCGAAGGTGATGCCGCGCAGCAGGTGTTTGCGCAGAAGAATGGTGAAGACCATAACCGGGACAAGGAACAGGGTCGCTCCGGCCGCAACGGCCGGCCAATCCTGGCCGCTGACACCGATGATGGTCGGGATGAAAGGCGGCGCCGTCTGGGCGTTGCCCGAGGTCAGAAGCACCGCGAAGGCGTACTCGTTCCAGGCAAAGATCAGGCAGAAGATCGCTGTGGAGGCGATGCCGGTCGCCGCTTGCGGCAACACCACCTTGTAGAACGCCTGGAAGCGGGTGTAGCCATCGATGAGAGCCGCCTCCTCGTATTCGACCGGGATCTCGTCGATGAAGCCCTTGAGCAGCCAGACCGACAACGAAAGATTGACGGCGGTATAGAGCAGGATCATGCCCGCATGGGTATCGTTCAGCCCCAATGACCGGAACATCAGGAAGATCGGGATGGCAACGGCGATCGGCGGCATCATGCGCGTGGAAAGGATGAAGAACAGCAGATCGTCCTTCAGTGGAACCTTGAAACGCGAAAAGGCGTAGGCGGCGGCCGTGCCGAGCACGATGCAGAGCACCGTCGAGCCGAAGCCGATGATCACGGAATTGGTGAACCGCTCGGCAAACCGAGACGGACCGGAGATGACCAAGCCATCCTTGCGAACCAGCTTGTCATACCAGGTCTGCGGCTCGCCGACCGCCTTCAATTGATCCTCAGTGAGCCGCGTGCGGGTCGTGAAGACGTTGACATAGCCTTCAACCGTCGGCGTAAAGAAGGTCTTGGGCGGATAGGCGATCGCGTCGGACGGTGACTTGAAGCTCGTCGCGATGATCCAGACCAGGGGCAGGATCGTGATCAGGGCGTAGCCAACGACCAGGATCCCGGCGCACCATTTTTGCCGTCGCGACGGCTCGGTTACGGAATAGCTGCTCATCGTTGTTTGACCTTGTTCAGGGCTTTGACGTAGATCGACGCCAGACCGAAGACAGTGACGAAGAGGATGACGGCATAGGCAGAGGCGTAGCCGGTGCGCCACTTCTCGAAGGCCTCACGTTTCAGGTTGATCGAGGTGAGCTCGGTGATCGATCCCGGCCCCCCACCGGTCAACTGCACCACCAGGTCGAACATCTTGAAATTCTCGATGCCGCGAAAGAGCACGGCGAGCATCAGGAACGGCAACACCAGCGGAATGGTGATCGTCCAGAATTGCCGCCATTTACTGGCGCGATCGCATTCGGCCGCCTCATAGATGCTACTCGGGATCGAACGAAGGCCCGCAAGGCAGATCAGCATCACGAAGGGCGTCCACATCCAGGTGTCGACGATGACGATTGCCCAGGGAGCAAGCGACACGTCGCCGATCATCGAGAAACTCGACGGATCGGCCCCCGTCAGGAAACCGACTGCGTAATTGAAGAGACCGATCTGCGGCTGGTAGAGGAACGTCCAGAAATTGCCGACCACCGCCGGGCTCAGCATCATCGGCAGGACGATGATCGTCGTCCAAAGATCGTTGCCGCGGAACTTCTTGTTGATCAAATAGGCAAGGGAAAAACCGATCAGAACCTGAAGGACGATCGTCCAGATCAGGAAATGGGCCGTTGCCTGCATCGTCAGCCAAATGTCCTTGTCGGACAGGATGCTCAGGTAGTTCTTGAGCCCGACGAACTCGACCTCGGCATTGGGCCGATTGACGCGAAAGTTGGTAAAGCTCAGCCGGATCGTCCAGATCAGCGGGAAGATGTTGACCGCAAGAAGCAGGACGATCGAAGGAGCCACAAACAACCAGGCCAACGAGCGATCCGACAGACCTCGCACCCGTTTGGCAATGGCATGCGGCGTCGCTCCGGCGACCCGGTCCACTGTGGATTTCAGCATTGGTATTCCCTCAGTTGACTGCAGCGCCGCGCTTCTCGCTGAACGAGCGAAGGTCGCTGCAACACTTTGAATTGCTGCATGTTTTGTCCTTCAACTGGCAACGGTCGAAGGAAACATGCGAGTTGGCGGCGACAGAACCGGGGAAGATCCCCGGCTCCGTGTCGCGCCATGGTGCGCTGGGAGGTGCGCAGCCACGGCCTTGATGGCCTTAGTACTTGCCTTCGTCGTCGAAGATCTGCGTCCAATCCTTGGCAAGACCGTCGAGCGCATCCTGCGCAGAGCCCTGGCCGGCAACCACATAGTCGTGGAAGCGCTTCTGTGTCGCCTGGAGCAGCGAGGCATAGGAGGGCTCGGCCCAGAAATCCTTCACGATCGCCATGGAGTCGAGGAAGGTTTGGGCATAGGGCTGGCTCGTTGCAAAGCCCGGATCTTCGACCACCTTGCGCAGTGCCGAATAGCCGCCCATCTGCCACCATTTCTGCTGGATTTCCGGCTGGGCGAACCACTTGATGTAGGCGAGCGCATCGTCCTGCTTTTCGGAGGCCGCGACCACGGAGATGCCCTGACCGCCGAGCTGCGCGAAGGCGACGCCGTCCGGACCGGCCGGGTTCGGGAAATAGCCCGACTTGTCGCCACCGACATTGGCGTCGGCATTGATGCCAGGCCAGGTAAAGGCGAAGTTCATGTGCAGCGCGACCTGGCCGGATTTATAGGCGTCAATGTCCTCGGACATGTAAGCGTCGGAATGCCCGGGCGGTGTGCAGCAGTCGTAGAGCGTCTTATAGAACTCCAACCCCTGCACCGCCTTGGCGGAATTCACATATCCCTCGAGTTCATAGGGCTTATTCGGGTTCTGATACTCGAAGCCGAAACTGTAGAGCACATCCATCGCGCCCATGGTGATGCCTTCGGACCCGCGCTCGGTATAGATCGCGGCGCCGTAGACCGTCTTGCCGTCGATCTCCCGCTTCTGGAAGAATTCGGCGATGTCCTTGAGCTCAGCAAAGGTCTTCGGCACAGCAAGGTCGCGGCCATATTTGCCCTTGAACTCGGCCTGCAGCTCGGGGCGCGCGAACCAGTCCTTGCGGTAACTCCAGCCGACGACGTCGCCAAACGCCGGCAGCGCCCAGTAGTTCGGCGAGTTCTTCGGCCATTCGGCATAACCGACCACGGTTGCCGGGATGAAGTCGCTCATCTTGATTCCTTCCTTGTCGAAGAAATCGTTGAGCTTGACGTATTGGCCGTTTTCCGCGGCGCCGCCGATCCACTGACTGTCGCCGATCATCAGGTCGCACAGTTTGCCGCCGGAGTTCAGTTCATTGAGCATGCGGTCGGCGAAGTTCGGCCACGGCACGAACTCATATTTCATCTTGATGCCGCTCTTGGCCTCGAAGTCCTTGCTGAGTTCGACAAGAGCGTTTGCCGGATCCCAGGCCGCCCAGCAGAGGGTCAGCTCGGCTGCGCTTGCGTGGCCAGTATTTGCGGCACTTGCCGAGAGCAACGCGCCAAATGCAGCCAATGATTTGAAATGACGAAGTTTCATAGCTGGGGCCTCCTCCCCGTTCCTTCCGACCTCCATCGGAAGCTGAAAACGCCTGCGGCGAATAGCGGCCGTAAAGCGACGTTCCCGCATGGGTTCGGCTTCCGCGCACCGCTTCGTGGCCTCACGCACTCCTCTGGCAGCCACAATAAGATTCATATTGAGGTGCGCACCTCAATGCAAGCAAATTTTGAGGTGCGCACATCAATTCTTGATTTTCGATTGCTTTTGTTGGAGGAATCGCCCTGAAGGATCGTGAGCAAAGAGAAGCGATAGAATGCGTCCTACCGCGAAAGACCTGGCAGAGGCCGCCGGCGTAAGCCTGGCCACCGTCGACCGTGTGCTGAATGACCGCCCGAATGTCAGCAAGAAGGCTTTTCGCAAGGTCAACGACGCCATCGAGCGCATCGGCTTCGTCAGGAACCCGGCGGCCGTCGCACTGGCGCGCAACAAGACCTACCGGTTTCGCTTCGTCCTTCCCGTCTCGGGTGACCAATATCTGAGCGAGCTCATCGGGCGCGTCACCGAGGCACGCGATGCGCTGCGCGCCGATTCCACCGAGGTGGAAGCCGTGCAGATACCGATGACAGATCCGCACCACGTCGCGAAATATCTGAGCCTCATTGACCACGAAGCTGTCGATGGGGTCGCGGTGATGGCACCTGAATCGCCGCAGGTCCGCGACGCGCTGGTGCGGCTCGTGGAGCGGGGGGTAAGGGTCGTGCAGTTCCTGTCGGGGCAGGAGCGACTGGAAAGCGCCGACTATGTCGGCATCGACAATTTTGCTGCAGGCGCCACGGCCGGCAAGATCGCAGGCCGCTTCATCGGCAACCGGTCCGGCAAGATCATGGTCGTGGCGGAAACCATGATGGCGCTCGACAGCATTCAGCGCCGCCTCGGCTTCGACAGCATCATCAACGCGCAGTTCCCGCATCTCCAATGCCTGCCGTCGCTCGAAACCTATGCCGACGAGAAGCGCGCCGAACTGATCATTCACCGGACGCTGGAGCACAATCCGGATACCCTCGCTGTCTACGTCCTAAGTTCCGAGGCGCGCGCGCCATTGACGGCGGTCGGGAATGCGCAGGGCTCCCGTCAACTCACCGTCGTTGCCCACGAACGCACGCCCTTCAGCGAGCGGGCGCTGATGGACGAACGCATCGACGCCCTGATTGCCCAGGACCCCGGGCATGCAGTGCGAAGCGCGTTGCGCATCATGCGCGCCCGTGCCGACCACCGCGAACTCCTGGCCTCGCAGGAGAGGATCCGCATCGAGATCCTTCTAAAAGAAAATCTTCTGCTGCAGGCCCCTTAGGGCGGCGTCAGCCGCCATAAGCCACACCACGCCCGTGTCAATTGCGGCCGAGACGTCGCGAAAGGGCCCGCAAACCCACCTGCAAAGCTGCTTTAAAACATCTGAGCAACCGTCTCGACGACCCGCGGCGTCGAGACACCTTGATTGCATTGGCGAGCTGGAAGGAGTGTGCGGCATTGCCGGACCAACGCCGCTTGGGCCGCCCCGTTCAACCGCCCGTCAAGTGGCCCGACGCGCACGCCGCTTTGGCGCAGCCGTATCTCGATCACATAGGCAAAAAGCTGGGGGTTCGTCCTCGACAAGTCACGCACGACCCGCTGACGTTCCGGTTGGGTGAGGGTCGTGAACCTGTTGCTGAGTGCCTCAAACGCGCTTGTTTTTGCCGTCGAGGCATCCAAAAGGAAGGTCTGAATGCTCATTTCCGGGCCGGAAAGCAGGTCTGCCGAAGCGGCCAAGGCCGACTTCGCCTTGGCGCTGTCCTTGCGTACAAGTTGCGTCCGACCGTCGCGCTTGCCGTCGCGATAGGCCTCGATCAAATCGATCGCTGCAATCCGATCCCCCTCTTTCGCGGCCTTCTGCAGGACTGAAACGGCCTCCTTGCTGCTGCGCGCCGCGCCCTGCCCGTAGAAGAGGGCCTCGGCGACGGCTGATGATGCACCGCCCACGTTTTCGTCAACGGAGCGTCGCAGCAGGACGACGCCTGCCGCCGCGGCCTTTCCGGTCTTTGTCGACGCATTGAAGCGGCCGAGTGCCAAGGAGGCACCCGGGTTCCCCGTTTCGAAAGCCATTTTGTAGTATTTTTCAGCTTGCTTCACATTGCGCGGAGCGAGACGACCGCTATTATAAGCGTCACCGAGCCTGAGCATTGCTGAGACGCTGCCCTTCGCCGCGGCGTCCTGATAGTATGTCAGGGCCAACTTCGGATCGAGCGCGGTTACTTGCCCTCCGCCATAAAGATCGCCAAGCGAAAGCAAGGCTGACGCCGACCCGTCTGCTGCCAGTGCTGTTAACGCGTGGACTGCCGAAGCGACGTCCTTGTTCATGCCTTGGCCTCGTGCCTCCATCTCGGCAAGACGTATCTTGGCGTCTACATCGCCCTGTTCTGCCGCCTGACGGTAGTGCTCGAGCGCAATGCCGTAGTCCGCTTTCACGTCCTGTCCCTCGACATAAAGATCGCCAAGGCGCAAATGCGCTCGAATAGATCCGAACTGCGTTGCCTTTTCGAGCGCCGCCACAGCGAGGCTCGGCTGCAAGGGTATGCGACCGGAAAGGTACAGCTCAGCGAGCGCGACCAGGATGTCCGGACTTGCACTGGTCCCTAGCGCACGCAGTTCCGCCATCCCGCCAGATACGTCGCGTCCTGTCCCTTCGCCCCGTATCGTCAGTTCGGCGACGCGTAGCCGACCCTCCATGTTGCCCTGATCCGCGGCTGCGCCGTAGGACGCGAACGCCTTGGCCGGATCTTCCGCCCGATAGCCGTCGCCAAGCCGCAACATGGCTCGCACGCTGCCTTGCCCGGCAGCTTGTTGGTAGTATTGTCGCGCGCGCCCAGCATCAACCGGCACCGTTTGGCCCTTAGTATAAAGGTCTCCCAGCGAGTAAGCGGCGCCTGCTTCACCTTGCGCGGCGAGCATCGCCAATTCGCCCGTAGCAGACCCGGCGTCCGGAGCCATGCCACGACCGAGCGCCTTCATCTCCGCAAGCCGTACCTTCGCCTCAAGGTTCCCTTGTCCCGCCGCCTGTCGATAGTGCTCGAGCGCAAGCGAATAGTTGAGTGCCACCGCGTCTCCAGCGGCGTATAGATCGCCAAGCCGCACATGCGCATCGACAGAACCGACATTTGCCGCACGCTCCAAGGCTGCAACGCCAAGTTCCGGCTGCATTGGCACGCGACCGGACAAGCAGAGGTCGGCCAGTGCTTCAAGCACGCTCGGGCTGTCACTTTTTGCGAGCAAGCGTAAATTCGCCACGCCTTGCGAAACATCCTGCAATGTCCCCTCGCCACGGATCGTCAGCTCCGCAACCCGCAGGCTTCCATCCAGACTGCCCTGCTTTGCGGCTGCGCTGTAAGCGGCGAAGGCCTTGATTGGTTCGTGCGCTCGATAGGCATCGCCGAGCCGCAGCAGTGCAGTCAAGCTTCCCTGTTTTGCTGCCTGTTCGTAGTAGCGGATTGCCTGGCCAGAATCGACGGGGATTGCGTCCGCGCGTCCATAGAGATCACCAAGGGCGAGCGCAGCGCTCGCTTCACCTCGGTCAGCAAGCGCCGCCAACTCGGACTTGGCCGCGTCCGCGTTCTGCGCACCGCCTTGCCCTCTGGCCTGCATCTCTGCAAGCCGTATCTTTGCCGCGACATTCCCCTGTTCTGCAGCGCGACGATAATAGCTTTGTGCGAGCGTGAAGTCTGTCGTGGCCGCCTGGCTTTCCGAGTAGAAGTCGCCGAGCCGCAGTAGTGCCGCGACGTTGCCTTGCGCTGCCGCCTGTCGGTAATAGTCCGCGGCTCGAGCGCGGTCCGCCGGCACGGCTTCGCCCTTGCTGTAAAGATCGCCGACGGCAAGCGACGCCTCGGCCCCTCCGCGCGCGGCAAGGTTGTCAAGCTCTATTTTCGCAGCGGAGAGGTCCTGTGGTATCCCTTTACCCTGCGCCCTCATTTCCGCGAGCCGAACCTTTGCCTCCAGATTCCCGCGCTCGGCTGCACGGCGATAGTGGTCGAAGGCAGTCGCAAAATCCGTCGTCACCCCTTTGCCGGCGAAATAGAGATCCCCCATTCGAACATTCGCCGTCGTGCTGCCCTGCGACGCGGCCTGGCGGAAATACTCTAGTGCCTGGGCAGGATCAGCCGGGACGACCTTGCCGTCGCTGTAGAGATCACCCAACGCCAGCGAAGCCTCCTGTCGGCCGGTCGCAGCAAGGCTCTTGAGCTCGGCCTGAGCGGATGCGAGGTCCTGCGTAACGCCAAGGCCGCGCGCCTTCATTTCCGCAAGCCGGACCTTCGCCTCCACGCTACCCTGGCCTGCGGCCTGGCGGTAAAAGTCCCGCGCACGAGCGTAGTCGGTCATGGTCGTCTCGCTCATGGAGTAGAGTTCGCCGAGCCGTAGCAGCGCCGTCAGGCTGCCTCGGCCGGCCGCCTGCCGATAATAGTCGACTGTGCGCTCCGGATCGGCCTTTACCACCTCCCCCTTGCGGTAGAGTTCACCCAGGGAAAGGGCAGCCGCCGCTTCCCCCTGTTCTGCCAGAGCAGCCAACTCTTGTGTCGCCGACGTCACGTCTCGAGACACGCCCTGTCCGCGGGCCTTCATTTCCGCAAGCCGGACTGCGGCCTCAGCGCTCCCCTGCCCGGCAGCCTGCCGATAATAGTTTTGGGCCAAGGCAAAATCCGCCACTGGCGATTCACTTTCCGAATAGTATCCGCCCAGTCGCAGCAACGCGCTAACGCTGCCTTCCTCGGCGGCCTGCCGATAATAATGCAGCGCTCTTACCGGATCAGAAGGCACCACCTCTCCCGCACCGTAAAGATCCCCCAGCGAGATTGCTGCGGCCGTGTCGCCACTGTCGGCAAGCGCCGTCAATGCACGCGTCGCCGACACTACATCCTGGGTCGCGCCTAGGCCCCGCGCTGTCATTTCTGCAAGCCGGATCTTTGCCTCGTTGCTACCCCGCTCTGCCGCCTGACGATATTGCTCGAACGCTTCAGCGTAGTCCGTCGCGAACAGACCCCCGGCGGAGTAGAGATTGCCCAACCGAAGATGCGCGGTTGAGCTACCCTGTGAGATCGCCTGCCGATAATATTTCAGGGCGACAGGTGGATCAGACTGTACGATCTTTCCCTCGGCATAGAGATCACCAAGGACAAGGGACGCGCTGGCCTCTCCTCCCTTTGCAAGTGCCGCAAGTTCAGCGGTGGCAGCGGACACATTTTGCGCGACGCCCTGTCCTCTTGCCTTCATCTCCGCGAGCCGGACTCTTGCCTCGACGCTGCCAAGCTCCGCGGCCTGGCGGTAATAACCGGCCGCGCGGGTCGGATCGGCAGAGACGACCTGCCCGTTGCTATAGAGCTCGCCCAATGCAACTGCTGCGGCCTTTTCGCCTCCGTCTGCCAGGACGGTCAACTCGCTTGTTGCAGAAGCGACATCCTGCGCCACGCCCTGGCCTCGCGCCTTCATTTCCGCGAGCCGGACCTTTGCCACTGAATTTCCTCGGCTGGCAGCCCGCCGATAGTGATCGAGCGCTGCGGCATAGTCCGTTGTCGATGTCCTGCCGGCAGAATAGACGTCTCCCAGTCGCAGATACGCCGTCATGCTGCCTTGCGTGGCCGCTTGACGATAGTATTGCAGACCTTGTGTTGGATCCGCAGATACGGCCTCTCCCCTGCCGTAGAGATCACCCAATGCGAGAGCGGCCGCAGTCTCGCCCCGCTGCGCAAGCTCGGCCAGTTCCCGCGTCGCGGTCGCCACATCGCCGGCAACGCCCTGCCCACGCGCCTGCATTTCAGCGAGCCGGATCTTGGCGTTCACGCTCCCCCGGCCGACCGCCTGACGGTAAAACTCCTGCGCAAGCCCATAGTTGACCATCGTTGGTTGCCCTTGGGAGTATAAGTCACCAAGCCGCAACAAGGCGGTTACGCTGCCCACATCTGCGGCCTGCTGATACCAGTACAGGGCTTTGTGCGGATCGACTGCAACGACCTCGCCTCTACCGTAGAGATCGCCAAGGGCCAAGGACGCATCTGCATCACCCCCCGCCGCAAGTTGCTCGAGATCTGTCTTAGCGGAGGCGATGTCCTGGGGGACTCCGCGCCCACGCGCCTTCATTTCAGCGACCCGCACCTTCGCGCCGACGTTTCCGGTCTCTGCGGCCTTGCGAAAGAACTCCATCGCGCGCCCGTAGTCGGCAGCGGACCGCTCACCGTCGGAATAGAACTCGCCGAGCCGAAGAAGCGCCGACACACTGCCCTGTGCAACAGCCTTCTGAAAGTAAGTCACAGCCCGCGCCGGCTCGGCCGGTATCGCCTGTCCGTCGCTATAGAGATTGCCGAGAGCCAGAGAGGCACCAGCCTCCCCCGCTGCGGCCAATGCATCCAATTCGGCCTTCGCGGTGGATATGTCCTGTACTGTACCGCGTCCCCTTGCCTTCATTTCCGAAAGGCGCACCTTCGCGCCGGCATTTCCCCTGGCCGCCGCCTGTTCATAGCTTACGATTGCAGTCCCGTAGTCGCCCGTCAGTGCGCCCTGGGCGGCGTAAAGATCGCCCAGCCGAACCAAAGCCGTTGTGCTTCCGAGCGCGGCAGCTTGCTGGTAATAACCGATTGCGCGTGCCGGATCAGCCCGCACGACCCCTCCGCCGTAGTAGAGGTTCCCCAAGGTGAGGGCCGCGGCCGGTTCCCCTCGTTCAGCGAGTGACATCAACGTACGGGTTGCCAATGATACGTTTTGAACGGTTCCCTGTCCGTGAGCCTCCATTTCCGCAAGCCGCACTTGCGCATTTGCGCTGCCCCTGCCAACGGCGCGGCGGTAATAATCCTGGGCGAGCGTGTAGTCAGGCTTGGACGTGTCATTCGAGGAGTAGAGATCCCCGAGCCGCGTCAGCGCCGGAACACTCCCCTGATCGGCAGCGCGCCGATAATGAAGCCAGGCTTGGGCAGCATCTACCGGCATGACATCCCCTCGCGCGTAGAGATCGCCCAGAATAAGTGACGCCTCCCCCTCGCCCTGTGCCGCCAAGCCTTCCAGTTTGGCTTTGGCAGAGGCAACGTCCTGCGCCACGCCCCCACCCCTCGCCTCCATTTCGGCTAAACGCACCTTGGCGCTGGCACTACCCCTCTCGATTGCTGCACGATAGTATTCGAGCGCCCGCCCATATTCGGGCCGTGACAATTCCCCTTCCGAATGAAATTCGCCGAGCCTTAGCAATGCCGTTACGCTGCCTTGAGCGGCGGCCTGACGATAGTAGATTAGCGCCTTGGCGGGCTCGATCGCGAGTGCCCGACCGTCCCCATAGAGGTCACCGAGCGCCAAGGAGGCAGCGGCTTCTCCCGTACTGGCAAGCGAGATCAACTCCGTCGTCGCACTGGCGAGGTCCCGCGACATGCCGCGTCCTCTCGCCTTCATCTCTGCAAGCCGCACCCTTGCCCCGACATTGCCGGTCGCCGCAGCTTGGCGGTAACTTGCAACAGCTGGACCATAATCACCACTCACCGCCGCTTGATCCGCGTACAGATCGCCAAGCTGCATTAGCGCCGTCCCACTACCATGGGCGGCGGCCTGACGGTAGTATTCCACCGCGCGGTGCCAATCCGCCGGGATGACATCGCCTTTGAGATAGAAACTTCCGAGCGAGAGGTCGGCGATTGGCGCACCGAGATCGGCCAGGGCCTGCAGTTCACCGATCGCTTGCTTCACATTGCGTGCCATCCCTTGACCGCGTGCCTGCATTTCTGCAAGCCGGACCTTCGCTTCCACATTCCCTTGTTCAGCGGCCAGGCGATAATGAACGACCGCCGCGGCGTAGTCAGTCGCCAGGACCGTTCCGGAATAATAAAGGTCTCCCAGCCTGACCTGCGCGCTTGTCGAGCCAAGAGCTGCGGCCTTGCGAAGCGCGGCAACAGCGATCTCCCCCTGCTCCGGGACGCGCCCGGATAGACAAAGATCAGCCAGTTGCTCAAGGACACCTGGATTGTCGGATCCGCCGACCGAGCGCAAGTTTGCCGCTCCTGCCGCCACGTCACGTTGCGTGCCTTCGCCGCGGATCAACAACTCCGCGACCCGCAACTGCCCAGCGACGACCCCTTGATTTGCCGCCTTGGTGTACGCGGCGAATGCCTTTGTGGGGTCATGCGCCACGAGTTCGCCACGACTGTAGAGATCTCCCAGGCCGATCAGCGCACCCCGATACCCATAGGCTGCCGCCCGTGAGTAGAGCTTGAGGACGCGGGCGCCGTCGGGAGCATCATTGACAACCTCACCTCCGGTTTTCGGCTGCGACACTGCTATGATCGCATCCGGCCCGGCGTTGCGCAGCAAGTCTTCATACTCCACGAACAGCCGATCGACGGTCGCGGCGTCGATCCGGCGTGCGAGGTAGAGATCAGCCAGTTGTGAGAGCGCTCGACCGAGGTTGGGCTGGAAAACCTGGTCTCCGTCAGACAGATCGGTTTGCGAATTAGGCAGATTTGCGGAGGTTTGTGGCGTAGCGGCTGACGCCGACCCCGCCCAAAGGAAGCCAACCGCGACAAGGCCGATCCATCCCGCTGAACGCATCACCCCCCACTTTCTGACCCGGCCACCTGGCGTCGTGGAAACACCGACCGGTGCAAGGCACGCATGCGTCTTGCCGCACGCCATCCGGTGGCAATGAGGCGATCGACCGGTGGCGCGACGGGCAGTTGCGGCATCTCGATCAGATCCATGAGCGCGTCCGGTGTTACCTCACTGGTGACAACGATGCGAGACAGCGCAAAGAGATCTTCCGTCTGGCTACTCAGCGCATGGCGAACGCGGCAAGCCGCAAGGTATCCTGCCTCTTGCGCAATGCGGCGTGTTTCGTTTGACGCGTAACCGTGGGGGTAGGCAAATGTGGTGACGGGAGCACCCAAACCGTCTTCCAGGGCCTTTTTGCTATCTCGAAGCTCCCTTGTAGCTTTTGCCCGCGAAAGCGTGTCAAGTTCCGGATGGCTCACGGAATGCGCGCCAATCTCGACACCTGCGCGTTGCAGATCACGCAACGCGCCCCAGTCGAGCATCGGACGATTTCCCTCGCCAAGATCTGAAAGCCATCGAGCGGTCTTCCCTACAAATCCCGTGGCGACATAGAGGGTAGCGGCGAATTTGCGGGCGGCCAGAACAGGCAGTGCGGCTTCGGAAAAATCCCGAAGACCATCGTCGAAGGTGATCAAGCAGGTGCGCGGAGGAACCAATTGTCCGCGGCTTCGCAACAACGCGAGGTCGGCAACCGTAATCGAGCGGTATCCGCGCTGCGACAAGGCACGTAGATGCGCGTCCAACTCCCGCTCGGTCACCATCCAGCGTCGATATGCCGGGGCACAATCACGACCGACACTATGATAGACCAAAATCGGGATAGATTGCATATCACACCTCTTTTTGGGCTGGTCGCCTCGCGTCGAGGCCGCTGCGCGGCCGGTCGTCGCGCCTGCGCTTCGCGAGACTTCTAAAGTAGCCCGGGATTCCTGCGAGGATGCCGAGACGCTCCATCCAAATCAGCCGCAGCGGATAGTCACTGGGTAACCGGGCCGTCTTCTGCGAGGTTGGCCCCGCCATGTGGAGGATGCCCGCTGGAAATGCCTTGGCAAGTCGGAAAGCCCGACGCGGTTCGTCGACAATGATCTTCGTCAGGTAGGCACCTAGCCCCATGCCATAACAAAAAGCTTGGCGGCGCATGCCTTCTTCGCCCCGGCGGTGGTAATGCCAGACGATGCCCTGTGGCTGGTATACCAGCTGGAAACCGCCGCTTATGATCGCGAAGAATGCGGCGAGGTCATCGCCACCGCGCGCCAGCGTTCCAGCACCAAGCGCCGCATCGAAACCACCAACTCGACGCAACGCACTTGCTCGGAAAGCCATGTTTGCACCGGAGCCGAACTGACCGGCCGTGAAGGGAAAAAGCATGCCTTTTGGCCGGTTTTCCTCCAAATCATAGACGCGGCGCTGAAAGCCCTTGCCGAAACCACCGTGCTGTTCCGTCCAGACTTGCGCCCGGGTTTCGAGTTCGGCGGGCAGGATCAAGCCGGTCACGCAACCGACGGCATTGTCCTCCTCCATCGGCCCGGCCATCGCTTCGACCCAATGCTGGTCGAGTACAACGTCGTCATCGGTGAAGAGGACGATGTCACTCGACACGTAACGCAGGCCGGT
The DNA here is from genome assembly GCF_020035535.1 of Ensifer adhaerens. Classification (NCBI taxonomy): domain Bacteria; kingdom Pseudomonadati; phylum Pseudomonadota; class Alphaproteobacteria; order Hyphomicrobiales; family Rhizobiaceae; genus Ensifer; species Ensifer adhaerens. Next base: position 86,460 of record NZ_CP083350.1, read on the forward strand.
ATTGTGCGCTCGGCCGAGCCCCGGGGTCGGCTCAAGCACATAATGCACCCGTCCCCGGTAACGCGCCGAAATCAGATCCACTGTTGCCGTCGACGCCGGTGCGTTGTCTACGACATGCACCTCGTCGGGTGCACGGGTTTGATTGAAAAGAGACGCGAGGCAGCGATCCAGGCTTTCAGCACGGTCGCGTGTTGCTATCACAACAGCCACCTTTTCACGCACGGGGACAGGTCCGGCCGCGGTCGCCGGCAAAGAGCGATCGGGACCTATCCGCGACCGTAGGTCAGCGGGTTCAATGACAGGGCCAGAATGCTGAAGCTCGACAATCCGGAGCGGTTCTGGCCCGGAGCGAACCAAACAGAAGATACCACCATATCGCCCGCCATTCGGCCGCCGGAGATCGATCGCCGGAAGGGGTTTTGTGTGATCTACGCTGACAATCTTGATGGGGTGGAACGGGTTCACTCGTCTGGAGAGTTTTGCCGCGAGATACGCTGCTGTCGTAAACATGAGCCCCGCAACGATGGCGAAAGCTCGGGCCGGTCCAAAGGGATCAAGCCGGGTCACCATATCACTCACGCCGCGCAGGACGCCTGCCGGCAACGTCCGGGTGACATAGGCACGCTCGGTGCCAAGTTCCTCGCTCGCCCCTTCAGTTCCGGCCACCGCATTTTTCGAGCGTCCCTCGGCCTGGCATCGCTTTCGGAAGTAGGCCCACCGCGTTCTTTCTGCGGTGACGTGATGGTGAACAACCGCTTGGGGATCATAAAGGATCACAGCGTCGGGAAGATGCCGGCGCGCGCGAATACACAGTTCGGTTTCTTCGCATCCGGCGGCATCCTGTCCGCTGCGACCGAGACCCTCAAGAAAGCCGCCAACGACATCGAAAACCATCCGCCGAAACGACATATTGCAGCCGATCGGGTTGCGGACCGGGCTTAGCCTTGTCGGCAAGCCATCATAACTGCAACCAACCACCCACAGGAATTCTTCCGGGAACCACCGTGGTCGCCCGACTTGCCAAAGTGGCAATACCTTGCCGCCGACACCGATTACCTTCGGATCAGCATAATGTATCGCAAGCCGTTCCAGCCAATCAGCCTCAGCAATGGCGTCGTCGTCAAGAAATGCAACGACATCGCTCGGGAAAGCGGCGCGCACACCCGTGTTTCGCGCACCCGAAAGGCCGCGCGCCCCATCATTGGCGATTACCTCGACATCAGGGTAAGACGCCCGCATCGCACACAACAAGTCCTCGTTGTGGTCGATGACGATGACAAGCCGGTCGGCTTGCCGTGTCTGATTGAGTATCGAGTTGATAGCGTCGCCAAGTTGGAGGCGGCGCTCATCGGAATAAGCGCAGATCACAACCGCAATCGAATTCATAACGGGCCTCAACCTGCCCGCTGCGTACGGTTTCGGACGGCTTCGCCAGCACGACTGCGCTCGCCGAGGCCCAGCCGAGCGATTGTTTTCAGGACGCGCCACCCATCGGGTATTGTGCGTAAATTGCTGACACCATGGATGCGCGCATATTCGCGGCTTGGGAGTTCCGCAATCGCGAGACCGGCTTGCAGTGCACGGATGTTCATCTGCGTTTCGATTTCGAAACCTGTAGCGGACTCGACACGCAAATGAGGCAACACGTCACGCCAAAAGGCATTATACCCGTAGCAAAGATCACTGTAGCGACCGCCGAAACGCAGGCGCACCAATTGCAATAAGCCCCAATTCCCCAGGCGTCGATACCATTCCATGTCACGCGTGTCGCCGCCCTGCAGGAAGCGCGACCCCTTGACGAAATCGGCTCCGGCAAGCAGCGCGCCCACGAAACCGGTCATCTCCTCCGGGTCCGCCGAGCCATCGGCGTCGAGGGTAATAAGGATGTCGCCACGGGCCGCCGCGAAACCAGCGGCAAGCGCAACACCTTTTCCAAGGCGCGCTTGCTCGATCACGACGATGTCGGGCATAAGCTCTCGCGCAATCGCGACCGTTCCGTCGTTGGAATCGCCGTCGACAAGAATTACTTCGTCGATCCAGGCGGGAATACGTGGCAATACGTGTGGAAGGTTTTGCGCCTCATTTACCGTTGGGACGATAACACTAACCCTCGGTACTAAAATGGCCTTGTCCATAACGGACGGGCGGAGGGCTGCTCTTAATGACTCGTGAAATTGTTCGCCCATTTCGCTTCAAATTCCTCCACTCAAAAAAATGAAAGCAAAAAAATATGGATCCCCAGCCATGTATATGACCGTGGAAGGGAAAAGCTTGAATTACTTGTACGCATTCAGCTTTATTACAATATTCTAACTTTGTAAACCATCACATTCTTTTCTTGAAAATGGCCCGCCCGCGAAGCAAGTCTTTATTATTATTGATATATTCGAATACCTACTTCCAGCGAACCTTTTGTTTCAGAATTATATCAAAGTATATCACGCGGCATTTGCCGATTTCGGAAAATTTCCGGCAAACAATCCTGGGGAGAGACGTAAATTCTCCGGAGACTTTATATTCGTACCCTTCGTTTTCTTCTTGAAAGCGATCAAGTTTCCGCAAACAGAAACATAAATGACAATATCATGGATAGCTTAGATACAGAGGATTTCAGGCGGTTCATGGGAGCGAACGCCCCACGCAAGAAGCGTGGAGATGCTGACTTTCTACACACGTTCTCGTGACCTCAATCGTGCGGTTTGGACGCGACGGAATGGATGTATCGCATCAGCGACGAGGAGATCGCCTCCAATCTAACTGATCGAAATCGCACCGCTCCGAATGCGTGATGGTTCTTTGCGACCAACCACAGCTGCAAGATCGATGGCGTAGCAAGAGGGAATCGCGTACTATAAGGGATGAAGCAGTATGTTGAGATTACGACGCAAATTAAAGGCAAGCGATGCCGATGCAATCGGAAGAACATACCGCAAAGGCTCCCAAAACGGACCCCGTTCAGCGGTGGATGAAACTGATGACAGAGTGGAACGCGCTCACTGCTCAAGTGAAAGAAGTACGGCGCGCCATCGCGACATCGGTTGGCGAGAAATCTGAACTGATCCAGACCGAGGCCGCCCTCGTCGCTAAAGGTCACGCGCTCAAGGAAGAAATCGACGCGGTTCTCGCAGAGGCTGCCAGTCAACGCCAACCGATCACGGGGCCACTGATTGTTGGAACCCTTATTCCGTCGCCCAAAGGCGACCGTTAGCGACTGTATAAGGCGCGCGCCTCAAGCGAGGAAGCTTGCTAGCCGAAGGGTGGCCAGAACTGCAAATACAAACAAGGAAGCGGTCGTGACCCAAATTAATGGGCGCAGGCGAGATCGGACAATGCCAGCCTGCGTCCCGACCTGTACCAAAAGAAGACCCGCCATCGCGACGAGGCCACTTCCAACGTCGATTGGGTCTGTATGACGGAGCGCTTCGAGATTTGCAGGCGCTTCACGGATCCGAACATCGATCGGGAGCATTCCGTCTTGGTCTTTTCCGATGGCGATGTTTACTGACTTCACCGTCTGAAGAGCTTCAAGGTTGCGGCGCAATTCTTCGACGCGTGAGGCACTGTATCGTTCGCCCGGCCGAAAAGGAACGAGGCGCTGGAGTTCGGATTGCATGCGCAGCGCACCGCTAAACTGGACAGACCCGAAACGAGCGCGGGGACCCAAATCAACGCCGATGACGGCGGTCACCATGCCCGTGCCCTTGCGGACCCACTCCGTTTTGTAACTCTGTGCAAGCGCGAAGTCCTCCGCACTGACCGTTTGCAGAATGCGCCGCGTGAATGTCTCAGCGACAAAAGTCGTCGCGGGCTGCCCGACGAACTCTGCGATGATCGCGGCCAGCCTATCTACGACTTCACGCTCCAGTTCCGACTGTCGGATTCCCTTCAATTCGACGGATGTCACCCTGTAGAGATCACCAAGCTTCGGCCGAAGAACTGTTTTTCCGGCCTGATGCTCTTCAACGATATCTCCATCCAAGTAGCCGAAATCCGCGATCACACCTCGCAACCGCGCTTTCTCTGTCGCCAGCGCCTCTTGACGTTTGGACGGTGTGGATTTTGCGTCAATCAGAAGCGGCAGTTGGTAAGCCTGTTGAAGCACGGTCCCCAGATGAGGCAACGATATCCCGTCGGTGTCCAGAACCACAGACTGGGCTGCAGCTGGCAAGACGGCAGCCATCCACAAGGCCCCAACGATCAGCAGCCGAGCCTTGCGTAAGCTCATTCTTTCGAGTTCGCATACCGTTTCGAATAGATGTCTTCGCAATCGGTGAGGCATTCGCGGGCTCCAAGCATAGCCTGCCACTTCACTTTTTCGCGCCCAGTAAAGCACAAAATTGTGAGATTGCACGCCCCCCGACAGATCAATCTGAGGCATTTCATTTCCTGCTTAATCGTCCTATGCTTGCGAAAGCTATCGATAATGGACCAGAAGGAAGTGCTGGATCGACAGTATGATTTCGGAGACGGCATTGACGCAACCGATCGGTCCAAACGCCTTTGGACACCTCATTCATTCCAGTGGGCCGGCTTCAGATGCCATGTGGCTCAATCTCTATCAACACGACCGGGCGGCAGTCCCCAGCCAATCCCCGCGATGGGGACAGGCAGTCGCGGCCGCCGGCAACTACCGGTGTAACCCGCAAGACTTCCATTTCGCCGACGGCAGTCATGCCGTTCTGCCTCTGTTTACCAGGGGGGTCGCTTCTTTGCGCTACGCTTGGTCGCCGCCGCCGGCCTGGGGGTTTGGCGGGCTGCTTTCGGATGAGGAGATCTCGCCTGACAAGTTACGCTCCGTACTCGCTCATCTAGAGACATTGCCCTATGTCGGAGTGAAGGTCCGACCAAACCCTCTCAAAGAGCACGTTTGGGCAGAGGCAATGCGACCGGGCTGGGCATCCATTCCTCGCCTGGCGCATGTCATCGATCTGACCGGCGGCTTTGAAGCAGTAAAAGCGCGATTTCGGTCCAACGCAGGAACCAACATCAGACGTGCGCAAAAGTATGGCGTGGAGGTGGAAGCTGGCAACAGTGATCGATTGATCGACGAATTCCATGGCCTGCTCGAACTTTCCTTTGTGCGCTGGGCACGCAAACAGCATGAACCGGCTGCACTTGCTCGCTTCCGTGGGCTTCGCCGCGATCCTCGCTCGAAGTTCGCTACAATGGCCGCCAATCTGGGCGAGGGCTTTCGCCTCTATGTCGCCCGGCTTGGAGGCCGCCCCGTTGCTGCAATATTGGTGCTCATGCATCATCAAGCACATTATACGCGCGGCGCGATCGACGAGGGGCTCGCAGGCGAAAGCCGCGCCACGTATCTGCTTCAGGCCACGGCCATTGAAGAGGCCTGCCGGCTCGGCAGTACGCATTATCACATGGGTGAGACGGGGAATTCTGCCTCTCTCGCACAATTTAAATCTCGCTTCGGTGCAATCGCCATTCCCTATGCAGAGTATCGATATGAGCGCGTTCCGCTCGCAAGCATCGATAGTTTCGCCCGAAGTACCGTTAAACGCGTGGTAGGGTTTCGTGATGCGTCTTAGCCGATCGGTTGCCATCGCCGGCATCTTTCTGTCCATCTTTCTACCGTTTTCGGCGGCGCGCGCCGACGGGCCGGTTCCGATCGCCGAAAAGGGCTCATGGCGACTCGTGTTCGGGGATGACTTCGACGGCCGCCAGCTTGACCGGGACAAGTGGACGACTTGTTATTGGTGGAACAAGGACGGCTGCACTAATCTCGGCAATGCCGAACTGCAATGGTACCGGCCCGAAAACGTCTCGCTTTCCGACGGCCATCTCCGCCTGACTGCCCGACGACAAAAGGCCAAGGGGATTGAAGGGCGCACATTCGATTACACCTCCGGTATCGTCACCACAGGGCGTGACTACGACGAATTGCCTCGGCCATCGCGCGTGCGGTTTCGCTATGGGCACGTCGAGGTCAAAGCCAAAGTCCCAGCGGGCAAGGGATTCTGGGCTGCGATATGGCTCCTGCCCGAGAGCCGAGAATCCCGACCGGAGATTGACCTCATGGAGGTTCTTGGAGATTCTGCCTCCACGCTGCGGATGCACTATCATTACGTCGACGCAGCCTTGGAGAAAAAAAGCGTCGGAAAGGATGTTGAGACGGCAGACTTGTCGGCGGGTTGGCACGTCTACAGCCTCACCTGGGACCCGGATAAGATCATCTGGTACCTCGACGGCAAGGAGGTTTGGCGCCAAACCGACGCCGCAGCGATATCCAGCGAAGAGATGTATCTGCTCCTAAACTTGGCAGTTGGGGGTGAGTGGGCGGGCTCCCCGCCCAAGTCTACGAAGTTTCCCTCGCAATACCTCATCGACTACGTACGAATCTGGCAACGGGACGACGGCTGATGTTGCAACGCAAAGACCACAACACCGCCAACTTCGTGTCCCGAATTTCACGTGCGTATCCGGCAATAGCGGCCCTCGCCCACTCGTCGCTTTTGAAAAACGGTTACGCGCTGGTCGCGAGCGCCGGGCTCACATCGGCACTTGGACTCGTTTTCTGGGGGCTGGCATCACGCTTTTATACCCCCGAGCAAGTGGGACTGGGCGCCGCGCTTATCTCTACCATGCTGGCGCTTGGGAATATTTCGCAACTCAACATGGGCAATTTTTTGAACCGCTACCTGCCTGCCACCGGGCAGAATGGCGCTGTTCGGCTAGTGCTTTGGGCCTATACATTGGCCGCCGCTGCGGCGGCTCTTCTTTCCACGCTTGCCATTATGTTCATCTCCCGCCTCACCCCAGAGCTGGGTTTCCTGAGCGAGCAACCCGTCGCGGCTGCCGCCTTCGTGGTCGCAACGGTCGCATGGACGCTCTTTGCCCTCCAAGACAGTGTCCTTGCGGGCTTGCGTCGCGCGACCGTTGTCCCCGTTGAAAACGCGGTGTTCGCTGTCGCCAAGCTGCTGCTGCTGACGCTTTTTGCGGGTTCCTCCATCTTAGGCGCGGGGCTCTACGCAGCGTGGGTATTGCCACTTCCGCTCTTGTTGGCCGGCATCAATTGGTTGATTTTCTTTCGCTTTCTTCCCCAACACCGAATCAATGGTGACACCGAGAGAGCTGACCGCCGAGCACTCACCCGCTATTTTGGTTGGGACTATCTGGGGACCCTCGCTTCGATGACGGCAATGGGAACAGCGCCACTCGTGGTCCTCCACTATGGCGGCTCGGCCAATCTGGCGGTCTATTATATTTGCTGGGAGATCGTTTACGGGGTCTACCTCATCAGTCGTTCGATGGGCATCTCCCTCTTGGCAGAGATTGCATTCGACAAGACGAAGTTGCATCGGCTCGCGGTCGATGCACTAATTTATACCATTGCACCGTTGGCGGGCGTTGTATTCTTGCTCATTCTTGCTGCACCGCTGCTCCTGTCCGTGCTTGGAATGGAAGTTTCGGCTGCAAATTCTACGCTGCTGCGGCTGCTTGCCATCTCATGCCTGCCTTGGAGCCTTGTCACGCTCATGCTTGCCGTCGCCCGTGCGACAGGTCAAACGCAGATCGTCGCGCTAGCTCAAGTGGTAACGTTGGCCATTGTGCTTGGCCTTGGCACTCCGCTTGTCGTCATCCATGGCGCGGTCGGGATGGCAGCAGCGTGGCTTGTTGCCCATAGCATCACCGCTGCGGGCCTGTTGGCTGACCTTTCGCACCGGCTCGGGCCAGCTGGCAGGATTGATCTCACGTTGCGCTTGCTGTCGTCGCTGGCGCGGCTGTGGAGCAATCTCCGGCCCCGACGCCATTCGTCGCCGCCGCTTCAGGCGTCAATTGCAAGCTTCTGTGCTGCGACCGGGCTCGAAATGCCGGATCCGCAAACGGTGCAAGAATTCTACCGGGAGAGCGATGTGCGGACAGGCATGTTCCGTACGGCCCGCCCGCCCGCCGAACTCCTTGTCTTCAAGGCGTCGACCTCACCAGAGGGACACAGGGCGGTCACTCGACACATCAAAAGGAGCCAGGAGTTAGCCGCCAACCCCGCGCTTGCTCAACTTGATTTCGCGGTATCCACGATCGTTGCGAGCTCCATTGATTCATCGGGAGCCAGGCTCGCAGAACGCGCCCTGCCGGGCGAAGACGGACGTTCGATCTTTGCCAAGTCCGAACAGTATATTCCGGCTCTCGCCCAGTCGATAAACGCCATCCACGTCATGCACTCGCGTACAGCGGCAAAGCGGATCATCAACGACGATTGGCTAGAACGCTGGCTCGATTTTGGAGCCGAAACCGTACGCGCGTCGCGCTCACCTTTGCTGGGCGAGCCAGCACGCGCTGATGCGCTCGCCATTTTTCGACAACAGCAATACCAGTTCTGGCACGGCCGCTCCCTGTCTCTCGGCCTCGGGCACGGTGACTTCGCTCCTGGAAACTTGCTTTTTACGAACGGGCCAGGTGATGCAGATGTTCGCCTGAGCGCAGTCATTGACTGGGAGACCGCCACCCAAGACACCCCTCCAGGCCTTGATGCCATGTTCTTGTTGCTGACGGCACGCGCAGCGCGCAGTGGTGAAGATCTGGGATTTGTTGTCCGCCGGGTTTTGGAAACACCGCTTCTGTCGCCCGATGAATTGACAGGAATGGCACCGTTGAATGCTGCACTGGAGGAGAGCTACGGTGCCCTATCTGACCCAGCGGTCTTGCGCGCATTGTGCGGGCTGGCCTGGTGGCATCATGTTGCAACCAATCTCACCAAATCAGCCTGCTTTGCTGACAAGGCGTTGTGGCTCGCAGTCAACATCGACCTCGTCTTGGCCTGGTACGGCGGAAAGGTGACCGCAGCACCGCACTCGCTTGCGATCGGCTGCCTCCGGCGACAAAGGAGCCGCCCAAGTGTGACGAGCTCCGAACCTGTCTCCGTTGCCACAAGGAAGGGCTAGAAGTATGACCGTCCTTGCTAACGTCGAAGACATTGCCTCCAACACAGGAGTGGAAGCAGTATCGCGACGGCCTGCCGGGCGATATGATGTGGCCCTGACCGCTATACTCTCCGCGACACTCCTTCTCTGGACGGTGTCGCTGCCTGCGATAGACCCCGACCGCATGACCGACGTCGGGTTGGTATCGGTTCTGCCACGAAGCTTTTTTCTTTCACTAACGTTGCTTGCAGCCGGTTTTGCCTGGTTGGTTTGCGGGGGACGAACGCGCGGCCCGTTGCCCATTCTCTATCTGATGACGCTGGTTATTATCCTGCACGGTACGCCGCCGATCGTGTACGGAACGTTGCGTTATTCTTGGGCCTGGAAGCATCTGGGCGTTATCGATTACATACAACGTTATGATGCCGTTGACCGAAATGCGTCATTTCTTGCAGCCTATCACAATTGGCCTGGGCTTTTCGCGGCAACAGCTTGGCTTGCCGACCGCTTCGGCCTGAGATCAGTCGATCTCGCGCCAATTGTGAGTTTTACCCCACCTGTCCTGACGCTCGGCCTTGTCGGAGCGTTCCTGCAAGTGGTCAAAAGACTGTCGGCGGACCGCCGCCTTCAACTGACGGCCTGCTGGTTATTCGTCGCAGCCAACTGGGTGGGCCAGGATTACTTCTCGCCCCAAGGCGTCACATTTCTTTGTTACCTCATTCTCATCGGTCTGTTTCTTGGCCCACTGCGCAAAAACGAAACAACATGGGCGGCGCGAAGACCTCGCTTTCTGAATGTGCTCGGCCCGCCCGCACTGCCCGGCGGCCTGCCGTCTTGGACGGGTGGTCGGTTAACCCGTGCGCTTTCGGCCCTGCTCGCCATGACACTTATTTCCGTCATCGTGGTCACGCATCAGTTGACGCCTCTCATGATTATCCTTGCCGCGGCAGCTTTAACCGTGCTCGGATGGCTTTCGCCCGCCTATCTGATCTTTGCTATCATCACTGAAGTCTTGTGGCTTCTCTGGCCCGCGGCCCCTTTCGTCTACGAACAAATATTGAGCGAACTGGCCAGCATGGGGACCCTTGCTGAAGCGACGAGCAAGCTGGCGAACGTGGCCGACGTGAGTGCCGATCGTGCTTGGGTCGTCCTGTTCGGGCGCGCGCTGTCGGCAGGTGTCATTGTCTTTGCGCTTCTGGGCGGATTGCGCCGGCTGCTGAATGGTCACTGGGACCTCACTGCCGCAGCACTCCTGCTCTCACCAATGCCGCTTATCGCCGTAGCGTATGGCGGAGAGTCGATTTTCCGTGTTTATCTCTTCGCATCGCCCTTCCTCGCCTTCTTCGCCGCCACAGCGTTCTTTCCGTCAGCGCGGGCGGGGACCCCGGCTTATGTCTTTGCACCACTTGCCGCTATTCTCTTACTTTCAACCGTCGGCTTCCTGTTTGCGAACAACGGCAAGGATCGCGAGTACCGCTTTGCGCAGGATGAGGTCGCGGTGGCTGAATGGCTCTACCGTTCGGCTCCGGAAGATACACTCCTCATCGAGGGCTCGCGTAGCTACCCCTCGCAGTTCATGAACTACGAAAACTTCTACTATTTGGCGATCGCACTGGAATCCGAAGCCACTCGAAAAGAAATCATCGCCAACCCGTCCAGTGTCTTTTTGCGCTGGATGGACAATCCACGCTGGCGCGACGCCTATGTAATTTTGACGCGCAGCCAGAAGGCCTCCCTGGAGGCCAACGGGCAAATGCGGCCGGGTGACTTCGATCGCATCGAGCAAGATTTACTTATGTCGTCTCGTTTCAAGCTGGTGCGGGCATCCGCGAATGCGAAAATTTTTCGGCTCCTGCCCGCGACGGCCGATGGTAGTGCCCTTGGTAATCGGTATCACTAGCCGCCGGCCGGATAGGTCCCGGTCACAGCCGGCCAGTCTACTGGCGTTCGGTTCAATGGTGGGCGCTGCGATCGCCGTGACGTCACGGCAAGCTATCGCCGATCCGGCGCCAGCAACTGTGCCAATCCAACGCGAAGATCCGTTCGGCATCGATAGTCGAGCGCCTCTTGAAATGCCCGCACGCACCCTTGGGATCGCCTAACTTCGCCGAGCAGGCCGTCGACGTAGTCGATACCGCAACCAGATTTCGTCTCTTCGATCATTATTCGTGCGAGATCATTAATCGACGTCTCTACACCACTGCAAACGTTCAAGACCCGGGCACCAACGGGAGGGCGCTCCACCGAGCGGATAAGCGCTTCAACCACATCTTCGACGTAAACGAAATCGCGTGTCTGCGTGCCGTCGCCATAGATCACGATATTTTCGTCTCTGCTCAGCCTTTGCGCAAACTTGGTGATCACCCCAGAATAGGGCGACCGCGGATCCTGGCCCGGCCCGAAGACGTTGAAGAAACGAAGGCCTGTCGTCGAAATGCCGTAGACTTCATAGGCAGCGCGGGCGTGCAACTCGCATGAGAATTTGTCGGCACCGTAGGGTGACAGAGGAACGCACCTTCCCTCTTCAGAAAGCGGCAGGCTTTGGCTGGCCCCATAGACGGCGGCCGAAGAGGCATAGACAAGCGGCTGCTTGGTACCGGAATTCGCAATTGCCTCAACGAGGTTTAAGAACCCGGTTATGTTGACTGCATGAGAAGACGTTAGTTGCTGGTTGCACCTTTCGACCGAAGCGACCGCCGCCAAGTGGATACAGGCATCAACCAAGGCAAGCGCCTCACGAACGGCCTCCATATCCAGTACAGAGCCTTTGATGAAGGTGGCGGCCGGGGGTACATTGTCCTGCTTTCCTGAGCTTAGATCGTCTAGGACCACAACCTGACGACCAGTTTCCAACAATCGCCGCGCGAGATGCGCACCAATGAACCCGGCTCCGCCGGTCACCAAGATCGTTTCGAAGCCGTTTCCACTCATGACATTTCGTCCCGGCTAGAGTTGTCCAGACACAATGCAAAGCAAGAGCACACACACGAGCCAATGGAAACGGGCAGCGCCGCTGCTGGCCGCCAGGTGACCGAAACTCGTTACACGTCAGCTCAATCCTTTATTCTCGCGGTCGTGCAGTCAAGCCACTGATGTCCGTAGGCGTTCTCCACCCGTGAGAAGACACAACGCCGGCGAGATTATGGGCAGGGGGGGCCTTTTCATAAATTAAAACATGCGTAATATATATAATGCCTAAGTTTACCCAACCGCAAAGACTTCCGGGCTGTTAGTTTATTCGCTGGCCGTTCCTCTACGTCAGACCTCGCATCAGATATTTGAATTATTTGAATTTCTCGATCTTAAGAGTCCAATTTTCTTGTGTAGGGCCAATGCAATACACTCCTGATGATCGGATTACGTCAACTATTTGCTACCGGGTCACCAGCCCTGCGCCGCGTGACGCCTGGAAGCAATTGATGACGCGTGACCACGAGGCGATGCCCTATCAATCGCCGGAGTGGAACAAGGCGATTTGCGCTGAGGGCAAGTTCAAAGATATCAGCCGCTACTACGTATTCGAAGACGGTTGCCAGGTTATAGTTCCGCTCGTAACCACGACGGCCATAGGTCCGGTGGACCTTGTTGCGGGTTCTTATCCCGATGGTTGCGGAATGGGAGGGGCGGTGTGCTGCGACAACACAGCCATCCGCCACCTCAGGGAGGTACTGAAGGACCTCATGGCATTGCGTTTCCTCAGCATTCGGGTCAGGCCGAACCCTTTGCAGGGTAAACGGTGGTCCGAAGCGGCGCACGGCCTGGGTCTGATGATGAAACCGCGCCGTGCCCATGTGATCGATCTGAAGGAAGGGTTCGACCACGTCTATGGCAAGCTCTTCACCAAAGCGACAAGGGTCAGTATTCGCAAAGCCGAGCGAGAGGCCGTCATCGTAAAAAGCAGCAGCAACGGCGAACTAATCCCCCTCCTTCACAACTTGCTTGAGAGGTCCGTCAAGCGGTGGGCTGAACAGCAAAACGAACCGCTCTGGCTAGCGAAGTTCCGCTTTGGCAGGCGAGATCCCATCAAAAAGCTCTATCAAATCCAGGAGGCGCTCGGTGCGAACTGCAAGGTCTGGGCAGCATGGGTGAATGGGCAACCGGTCGCGGCATCCCTCGTTTTGATGGGAAGAAACGTGAATGACGCCCGGGGCGCAATCGACCGAGTTGCATTGGGAACGTCTCGCGCCAACGATCTTCTCCAAAAACTCTCAATCGAAGACGCGTGTCGGACGGGCTGTCGTTACTATCACCTCGGCGAGAGCGGCAATTCGGCATCGCTTTCACATTTCAAGGAGCGTTTCGGAGCGACGCACTACGATTACTCCGAGATATTTATCGAGCGGCTCCCGATTTCTCAGGCCGAAAAACTACTCAAGTCGGGCGTTAAGAGAGCGATCGGCTTCAAGGACTGAATCTACGTTCCTCTCCCCATCAAAGGTGCGCACCGAATTCAATACGGTCCGTGGCACTGGAGGCCTGGGATGGACGCCGATCAGGTGTTTGCGGTTTGCGCGCGAGTACCCGCCGCTTGAGCAAGCAGCAAATCTAGATACGGCAGCGACCTTTTCCGCGCGAGATAGCACGCGCGGTGTCATAGATGGCGGCACGTCCATATTTTTGGTGGTTCACTATCTAACAGGAGACGGCAGCGGCATCTCCAGATGGAACCTGCAAATTAACCGTTTCTTAAGCGTGCACTTTAAAACGCACCTCTATTGCACTACTATAATTTAGGGGGCAGCGATAAGCGGCGGTCTCCATCGAATTATCGGCGTATCGGGCGCGCTGGAGGGCATACCGAAAAAGAAAATCGACTTCGTCTACGCCTAGCCGTTCAATGTATTCGATATCAATACTTTGAGTACGAATTTATATTTCAGCGTTCCATACAGCATGTACGACCAATATATCGATCGCATGGAAGTCGTCTCTCTGCATCGTAGGGTTGATAATTTACAAATTGCCGTCGGAGAGCAAAAAATATGTCTATTTCAGTCGCATTTGTCGACGACCATCCGATATTACTTGAAGGGCTGGTCAGCTTATACTCCGGGAAAAGCGATCTCAATATCGTCGCCAAGGGCGAGAATGCGGTCGACGCTTTAAAGATCGTCGAAGAACATTCACCCCATGTCCTCGTGCTCGACCTGAGCATGCCGGGCGACACAGTTGCCGCCATCGAGGTGATTGCACAGAAATATCAGGGGACGCGGATCATCGTCTTCACAGCGAATTCGAGCATCGAAACGGCGATCCAGGTGCTGAACCAAGGCGTCGCAGGCTACGTGCTCAAAGGCAGTTCCGCTAGCGATCTGCATCAAGCGATACGCACGGTCTACGATGGCGACACATTCATCACCGCGGGCTTTGCCACCAAAGTCATCATGGCGATGAAGACCGCGGAACTGCGCCGACGCAAGCAGGCGCAACAGCGGCTGAGTTTGCGCGAAGAACAGATTGTCCGTCACCTGATGCGCGGCAGCACCAATCGCGAAATCGCCAGATGTCTTGATATCAGCGAAAAGACCGTCAAGCACTACATGACATTGCTGATGCAGAAACTCGACGTGAGGAACCGGCTGGAAGTGGTGCTGGCGGCCCAACGCCTCGAAGTTCTGCCGGACGGTACTGTCGATCGCGGACGGATCAACTAAAGCGCCCTACCCTCGCATGGATCGGCGGGCCGACGCTCGATACCGGCTGCGCCGTTCTACGCCAGCGAGCGCCGCCTCGCCCCTCCGTCACCCGGACAGAAGCCTCCCCCCTTTTCAAGGATTGGGCGGACAATCCCAAAAGCCGCCGGCGTCCCCCATTGCCATGACCGGCGGCAAGAGGGCCGTCACGACCGTCCCATTGCCCCGGGATCGTACGCATTGGCCGGCCAGTGCCTGTCTCAGGCTTTGCGATTTGACGAAAGCTTCAAGTGACGCTGTGCCAAGAGGGCCGCCTCGACGCGGTTCTTTGCACCGAGTTTCGCGAGCAGGCGGCCGACATGGAATTTCACCGTCTTGACCTGCACGTCCATTTCCTCGGCGATCGTCCGATTGGTGCAACCGCGCCCGAGCAAGCGGAAGACAATTGCCTCCTTCGGCGTCAGCTTGTCGATCAGCCGTTCCACCCTGTGTCCTTCGGTGCGATTGCGAATGACGCCGAAGAGGCGCATGCCAAGCGCAGGCGAAAGATATGCCTGCCCCTCGGCAACGGTCGAGATCGCCGCAATCAAGTCGGGTGCAGGCGCGCCCTTCAGCACATAACCCGCCGCTCCAGCATCGAGCGCCTCCAGCACGTCGTCGTCTTCCTCCGAAACCGTCAGCATCACGACTTTCGTCTCGGGCCAACGCGTGGAGATTTCGCGCGCCGCATCGATCCCGTTGCCGGGCATGGAAATGTCGAGCAGCGCCACATCAGGCAGCAGTTTTTCGACGAGCCGGAGCGCCTCGTCCTTCGAGGCGCCCTCGCCGACCACGGCAAAATGTTTCTGCAACCCGAGTGCCTGTAGCACGCCCATTCGAAAGAGCGCGTGATCATCGACGACGATAACCGACGTGGGTTCACCCATCGAGTATTCCTCCTCCGAGATCCAGCGTCATCTTGAGTTCCGCACCGTTCTGCCGCTGGATGAAATTTAATGTACCGCCGAGGCTTTCGACCCTTTGCTGCAGGCCGTGGATACCCAGGCCCCCGCCACCCGGCTTTTCGGCAGAATGCCCGTCACCCGACTGGCGGCCGCGATCCGAAACACTGAGCACCAGGGTCGCGCCGTCGACGCGACAGCGGACTGCCTGCCCCTGCCCGCCAGCGTGGCGGTAGGCATTGTTCAGGCCTTCCTGCACGAAACGGTAGACGCAGGTCTTGATGACCGCCGGCAACGTCAACTTGCTGCCGCTGGCTTCGATATCGACTTGGGTTCCAGTCCGCGCTTCATGAAGTCTTGTGGCCCGAGCGATGACCTGATCGAGGTCTAGGCGCTCGATATCCGGCAAGAGCAACGACCGCGCGATCAGGCGGATTTCCTTCAAGGTCTCTTCAAGCGTCCCTCCGATCACATTCAGAGCCTCGTCGCGCTCGGCCTTGGACCGTGCCAGGCGTACCGGCTCCATCTGCAAAACGGCAAAGCCGATCAACTGCGCCGGACCATCGTGCAGGTCGGCGCCAATTCCGCGCGTAAGCCGCTCGTTGAAATCCGTCATTCGTAAGGAGGCAATCCTTGCGCGATCGCGCAGCACCCGGACTTCCTCGGAGACCCGCTCGGCCTCCTCGGCGCGTTGCTCCAGCCGGAGGCGTTGCTGCTCGATCGTCGCGCTGCCGCGATGCACTATGCCGAACAGGCCGAGCATGATCAGGGTGGAGGCGCCCGCAACCACCGTCCAACCGATCAGGCGAACCTTGAAGATCTCCCAATGCAGGATGTCCGTATCCTCGTGTATTTCCGCGACGGCAACGACTTCCCCCGTGTCGGCCCGGCGTACGGGGCTATAGATTTCGAGATAGCGGGCGTTGAGGCTTCGAAGCGTGTGCTCGCTTGCCGTCAAATCCGCGTAATCGGCCGCGACGTCGCCGCGCAGCGCCTGAACGAGCCCCGGCGGCGGATTGAACCGGCGACCGATCAGCTCCTTGGAGGTGGAATAGGCGACCGTGGCATCCGGCAACCACAATTCGAAATAGGGAAAGCGGCCCTTGAACTGCGGCTCGGCAAAGAGCTGGTCGAGGCGCGCGCGGCGCTCCGGAGAAAGCTCCCCCGCCCGGGCCAACTCGTTTCCGACCGGCTCGAGTATGCTTTGCATGAAGAGTGCCGTCGCCGCGGCGCGATCGCCCGCTGCATTCTGGGAAACTTCGCGGGAAATGAGGTAGCCGGAGACCCCGGCGACCAGCAGGATCAACACGCTGCTTGCGAGCAGGAACTGCACGGAGAGAGTCTGCCGACCAAACCATTCCCGCAGCGGCGGCAGCAAGCGACGACGGACCATGACCGCCGGCTTCGCCGGCACGGCGATCTCGTGCGAAATGCCCCGTGAATGCTCAGTCACGCTGCGCGGTTTCCTCTCGGATTGCTGCGGCGGAAACGCAATGTCCCAACCGAGCCGCCGCGGAGATGATGGCATTATTCCGCAAAATTGAAAGACCTTGCCCAGTTAATATCCAGGGTCCAAAGAAGAACTGGACCTAGGTCCAGCTTTTCTATTGGTCCAATGCCACAAATGCCGCGTCCGCAAGTCGGAAATGCGCTCCGCCCTTCGTCGGCAATCTCGTCCGACCTTGCGACGTTTCTTTCCTGGGCTTCTGCGCCCACCATACAAGCATCAGCAGAAATGCCCGTGGCTCACGAACCGGGCAGTCCGGAACACAGCAACCGGCGCGCCGGGGGGACAGCCTCGCCGTCGGACGGTGGAACTTTGTTTGAAACGGGCGGCCGCGGCTTCGCGATGCGCCGATGGAGGGAAAAATGGTAAAGCTCAACCGGAACGATCTCGACTTCATCCTGAAGCAAATCAAGATCGCAGAGGCTCACACGGCAGCCATCGACGGCGGCGCCGATCCGCGCGTTGCCCTTGCAGAGCTTGTTTCCAACCCGCTCCTTCCATACGGCCTTCGCACGGTCGACGGCTCGTTCAACAACTTCCAGCCAAACATGACGCATCTCGGCTCATCGGATCAAACGATGGTGCGGCTGCTGACGCCGAACTATGCGCCGGCCGAGATCAACCCCCGGAACGGGCAGCAGACCAGCTATGCCGATCCGACTGGTTCGGTTTACGACAGCCAGCCGCGGTTGATCTCCAACATCGTTGCCGACCAGTCTTTGAACAACCCCGCGGCAATCGCTGCTGCGCTTGCTTCCCTCGATATCAAGGGCGCGGAAGCACTCAGCATCGTTCGCACCGTCATGGACCTTCAGGCAGCGGCACGCGCAGCGCATGCCGCCGTAGCAAATGCGGCGGCGAATGCCGATGCGGCGGCCGCCGCCGCCGATGTCGTCGTCGCCAATGCGCAGGCGGCGCAGACATCGGCACAGGCGACGTATGATGCGGCTGTGGCCTCACAGTCGGGAGCAACGCAGGCACTCGCAAGCGCCAATGCCGCCTTGGCCTCGGCAATCGCCGCACGCGACGCACATGCTCCTGCGGTCGCAAGTGCCCAGGCGGCGGCTGCCACAGCACTTGCAGCCAGCCAGGCTGCAGCGTCGACAGTGTCCGACGCAACGGATGCACGCAACATCGCCTTTGCCAATCTCGCATTGGCCCAGCAGGCAGAGGGCGCTGCCCTTACGGCGTTCCAGAACGCTCCGACGCCCCAAAACAGCGCGCTCTACCAAGCCGCTGTTGATGCCCGAGAAGACGCGCAAATCGCCTACGCTCTGTCGGTCGAGAACCTAGAGGATGCTTCGGCTGCGCTCACGGCCGCACAGGCTGAACATGCGACTGCTGTCGCCACCTTGCAGGACACCATTGCCGAACAGCAGACATTGACCAGCGCTGTGGAAAGCGCCCAGAGCGCTGCCGCAAGCGCCACTGCTGCGCTTGCGAGCGCCGACGCAACGTTGAGCGCTGCGGCAAGCGATCTGGCAGAAGCGACGACCAACCTGAATGAAGCCGTTGCGGCGCGCGAAGCAATCCTGACGGGAGACGGCGCAACCGAAGCCGCACAAGCGTTAGCGGAGGCCGCCGATGCCGCCGTCATCGACGAGCTTTCCTCTCATGGTGTGACGATGGATGGTGACAACGTCTTCATCAAGAACATCGCAGCCGACCTTGGCGACACGGCCTCGTTCAACGGGTTCATGACTATTTTCGGTCAGTTCTTCGACCACGGCCTCGACCTGACCTCGAAGGGAGGCAGCGGCAACGTCATCATCCCCCTGCAGCCGGACGATCCGCTCTATGTCGCGGGTAGCCCGACCAACTTCATGATCCTCACTCGCGCAACGAATGAGGCCGGCCCGGATGGACAACTCGGGACGCCCGACGACATCCGCGATCACCGCAACGAGACCACGCCGTGGATCGATCTCAACCAGGTCTACACGTCCAACCCGTCGCACCAGGTCTTCCTGCGCCAGTATGTGCTCGTGGAAGGCAAGCCCCTGGCAACCGGCGAGATGCTGCAGGGCGCTACCGGTGGACCGCCGACCTGGGCCGACATCAAGAACCAGGCAAGAGACCTGCTCGGCATCGAACTGAGCGACATGAACGTGCATAGCGTGCCACTCCTGGTCACGGACCTCTACGGCGAATTCGTGCGCGGACCCAACGGCCTGCCGCTGATGATGACCGCCACGGGACCTGTCGAGGGTAACATTGCGAACCCGATCGATGCCGTGACGGCCCTCAGCGCGGGACGCGCCTTCCTTAACGACATCGCTCACAGCGCCGTACCGAGCGGACCGGTGGATCACGACCGAAACCCGGCGACGGCGCCGGTCGCCGTGCTGCCGGATTCAGACGACGTTGCCGGCAACCCGATCCTTCCGAACGCCTTCGGCGTCAACGTCACCTATGACGACGAACTGCTCGATGCCCACTTCGTCGTCGGCGATGGTCGCGGCAACGAGAACATCGCGCTGACGGCGACCCATTCCGTCTTCCACAGCGAACACAACCGTCAGGTCAGCGCCATCAAGGCGACGGTGCTCGCCGAAGGGGACCTGGTGCTGCTCAACGAGTGGCTGCTGGTCGACGTGACCACGTTCCCGACCAGTTCTGCTGGCCTCGTATGGGACGGCGAGCGTCTCTTCCAGGCGGCACGCTTCTCGACGGAGATGGTCTATCAGCATCTCGTCTTCGAGGAGTTCGTTCGCGCCGTCGCCCCGCAGATCGATGCCTTCGTGTTCTCGCATTCCGTCGAAATCGACGGCGCGATTTTCGAGGAGTTCGCCCAGGTCGTCTATCGCTTCGGCCACTCGATGCTCAATGAAAACGTCGAGATGCTGAAGCTCAGCGCCCAGGGAGCGGCGACGCCTGAAGAAATCGGCCTGATCGATGCCTTCCTCAACCCGATGGCCTTCAACAACGCCGGTGTCGATGCCCATGCTGCCTCCGGCGCCATCATCCGTGGCATGACCCAGCAGGTCGGCAACGAGATCGACGAGTTCATGACCAGCGCGTTGCGCAACAACCTCGTCGGCCTGCCGCTCGATCTGGCCACGGTCAACATCGCCCGTGCTCGCGAAACCGGCATCCCCTCGCTCAACGAGGCACGGCGCCAGATCTACGAACAGACGAACGACAGCTACCTCAAGCCCTACGAGAGCTGGGCCGATTTCGCCCTGCACATCAAGAACCCGCTCTCGATCGTCAACTTCATCGCCGCCTACGGCACGCATGAAACGATCCTCGCCGCAACCACAGCCGACGCCAAGCGCGACGCCGCCTGGGAACTCGTCTTCGGCGCTGCCGGCGAAACACAAGCGGAGCGCCAGGCGCGGCTCGACTATCTGAATTCGACCGGCACATGGGCAACGCGCGAAACCGGTCTCAACAAGGTGGACTTCTGGATTGGCGGCCTCGCCGAGGCGCTGATGCCCTTCGGCGGCATGTTGGGCTCGACCTTCACCTTCGTCTTCGAGCTGCAGATCCAGAACCTCCAGAACGGTGACCGTTTCTATTATCTCAGCCGCACGCAAGGGCAGAACCTGCTCAACGAACTCGAGGCAGACAGCTTCGCCGATCTCATCCGCCGCAACACCGACACCGAGGACAGCGGTCTTCACATCAACGGCTCGGCCTTCCAAACTGCCGACTACGTCATCACGATGGACCAGTCCAAACAGTGGAACCACGGGCTCGGCAGTGCGGATCCGACCCGTGAGGCGGATGTGATCTCTGCTGTCACGGGCACCGACTCCCTCGTCATTCGCGGCACGAACTATCTCCGCTTCACCGGCGAGGAACACGTGGTGCTCGGCGGCACGAATGCCGGCGAAACCCTGATCGGCGGCGCTGGCGACGACACGATCTGGGGCGAAGGCGGCGATGACCGTATCGAGGGTGGCTTCGGTGTCGACCATCTGCACGGCGGCGACGGCGACGATATCATCACCGATAGCGGAACCGACATTGGCGCCAGCGACGTGATCAAGGGCGAGGGTGGCGACGACGTCATCAATGGCGGCATGGGCCTGGATCTGATCTTCGGTGGTGACGGCAACGACGTGCTTGCCGGCGGCGAGGATCAGAAGACGCTTTCGGGCGGTCAGGGCAACGACTTCATCCGCGCGCCCACCGGTGGTGGCGGCGCCATCCTCGGCAACGAGGGCGACGACTGGATGGAAGCCCAGGGCAACATGACGACGCTTACCGGCGATAACTCTGAACTGTTCTTCAACTCGCGCATCATCGGCCATGACGTGATGATCGCCGGCGAGAACGATACCGACTTCGACGCCGAATCCGGCGACGACATCATGGTTCAGGGTATCGGCATCAACCGTTCGAACGGCATGGCCGGCTTCGACTGGACGACGTTCAAGAACAACAACTACGACGCCGATGCAAACATGAACATCAGCATCTTCGTCAACCAACAGAACAACATCCTCCGCGACCGCTATGACCTGGTCGAAGGACTTTCCGGCTGGGACCGCAACGACACCCTCACCGGCCGCGACGTGGTCATCGGCGGGTACGATCCGAACGGAAACGCCTCCCAGGTCGATGCCGACGCACCGATCGAGAGCTTCTCCAACGCGCTGCTCGAAAAGAACGTCGACCGGATCGCAGGCCTGCGGGAGCTGGTCGCCCACCTCCCGCGCTTCGACCTCTACAATCCGCACAATCTCGATGCCAATGGCCTTCCGATCAATCCCGCGGGAGCAAGGGAGATCGCGGTCATGGATACGTCCGACGGCTCGGACATCATCCTTGGCGGCGGCGGCTCGGACATGATCCGCGGCATGGGCGGCAACGACATCATCGACGGCGACAAGTGGCTCAACGTACGCATCCTCGTCACGCCGCGTGAAGGCCAGGGATGGTCTGCTTTCAGCATCGACTCGATCGCCCAAATTCAGAGCCGCCTGTTCTCCGGCGAGATCAAGCCGAGCCAGTTGCAGGTCGTCCGAGAGATCCTCGACGGCGGCAAGGAAGGCGATATCGACACGGCCGTCTATTACGACAACTTCGAGAATTACGAGATCACCTACAACGCGGACGGCAGCGTGACGGTCGCCCACGTCAACCCGACCGTCGGCATCATCGACCCGGCAACCGGCCGCAACCTCGAATCCGAGGGGACAGACCGCCTCTTCAACATCGAACGCATTCAGTTTGCCGATCGGGTGCTGGACCTTCGCGGCCCTTCCATCGACCTGCATGCGTTTGACAGTGCAAACTACCGTGATGCATTCGGTTCGGCGAATTACGCCAACTCCAACGGATCGGCAGCCTGGACCACGCCATGGATAGAAGCTGGCGACCGTGCGGGCAATGCGGCAACCACGGGCGAAATTCGCATCAGTGGTGGACAGCTCGAATTCCGCCAGGATACCGGAGCCGGCTCGACCCCACCCGGAGCCACGATCACCCGGACGGTCGATCTTTCCATGGTTGGCGCCGGCACTGCGACGCTGCGCTTCGATTACGAAGAAAGCGGCCTGGACAACGGCGAGACCCTGCAGGTGCAGTTCTCGAGCGACGGCATCACGTTCACCACACTTGAGACGATCACAGGCGCTTCCAACAACGGCGGCCCGAGCTTCGCGCTGACCGGTCCCTTCTCGGCGACATCGGCGATCCGCTTTGTCTTCAGTGGCGTGAACAACAGCAACGAGACGGTGCGGATCGACAATGTCAATGTTGAGTACACCACGCCGGTCGATGACGGTTCGACGGGTTGGGGCGGCACCTTCACGGAAGATCAGGGTGCGGTCGGCATCTCGAGCCTTTCCGGCATTTCGACAAGCGAGACGATCGCGTCGGCTCGCATCGTGCTGAAGAACATGGCGGACGGAGACACGTTGACAGCGACGACGGCCAATGGCCGCCCCGCCGCCATAGCAGCCTCGCAGGCGGTGATCAGCGGCGAATTCGTCCTGCTGCTCACCGGTCAGGCGAGCGCCGCCGATTACCAGCGCGCGATCGACTCCGTTCGCTTCTCCAATTCGTCCGACACCCCGGCCACGACAGCGCGCACCATCGAGGTGACGGTGAATGATGGTATCCGCGACAGCCAGGCGGCGACGGCGACGATCAACGTCGTTGCGGTGGACGACCCCATGATCGCAAACAACGATCGGATCGTGACGAACTGGACCAACGGCAACCCGTTCACGATCCCGAATTGGGCCCTGCTTGCCAACGATATCGATCCCGACAGCCCGCTGGCGATCTCGGCCATCACGCAGACAAGCAGCCTCACGGCAACCCTCGGCGCAGGCGGCGTGACGATCACCGATACGGGCAACGGAAATGGCAATAACGGCGGCAGCTTTACCTACCGCGGAACGGGGACTGATACGGCCAACGTCGATGTGGTGCGCGACACCGCCGGATCGATCGACGGCGGGAACGGCAACGACATTCTGGTCGGTGACAACGCGGCAAACACGCTGAATGGCAGCGGAGGCAACGACATTATCTTCGCCGGTGGCGGCAACGACACCATCAATCAAAGCAGCACGCAGGGCCGCGACACCATCGACGGTGGCGCCGGCAGCGACACCTATATCCTGTCGGGGAACGCAGCCGCCGAGCTGTTCCGCATCTATGCCGTCACCGCCGGGCAAAACGCCAACCTGGCAGCAAACCTGAATACTACCTTCCTGGCGTCGACGGAGATCGTGATTACCCGCACGGTCGGTGGTGTCGAAACCGTCGTTGCTGAGCTCGACAACATCGAAGAGATTACCGTCAACACGTTGGACGTAACCAACAACAACAACAATGGCGGTCCTGACCAGGGGCCCAGCCAGGGCGACACGATCCAGGTCATCGGCAACTTCGACACGACCAGCCTGAACTACTCGACGATCACCATCGAAGGTTCGGACGGCAACGATGTCATCGACATATCGAGCCTGTCGTCGGCGCACCGCATCGTCTTCCGCAGCAATGGCGGTCAGGACACCATCGTCGGTGCGTTGCGTCCCCAGGACGTGATCGAGATTCCGGCAGGCGCCGACCCCGCCGGCTACGCGGAAACCGACAACGGCAACGGCACCACGACACTCTCGAACGGCACTCATTCCATCACCTTCGGCGGCAATACGCCGACCCTCGTCGTCAACGACGACCAAGACGACGACGATGACGATGACGGCGCTGGCTCTGGCGATGATGATGGTGACGGTGATGGTTCTGGTTTGCCGTTGCCGGTTGCGGCGCGGACGGTTGTCGGGACTGGTGCGTCGGATGTGCTGTTGGGGGGTGCGGGTTCCGACATCCTGCTTGGCGGGGCGTCCAGCGACATTCTGTCGGGTGACGGCGGAGCTGACGTGCTGCGCGGCGAGGATGGCGACGATGTGCTGAGTGGCGGCGACGGCGACGATGTGGCGTCGGGCGGGTCCGGCGACGACGAGGTCCATGGCGGGGCCGGTGCCGACATGCTGTTCGGCAATGGCGGCGCCGACCTGATCTACGGCGATGCCGGCAACGACATCATCGAAGGCGGTGCGGGGGCCGACAAGGTCTGGGCCGGCGACGGCGACGACATCGTGCTGGCCACGCTCAACGACGGCTCGGACAGCTACTGGGGCGGCGATGGCGTCGACACGCTCGACTATTCGGTGGCGACCGGCAACCTCAAGGTGGACCTCGGCAACGGCTTCATGGGCCGCGGCCAGGTGGTGGGGGCCGAGGTCGGCAACGACACGATCTACGGCTTCGAGAACATCATCGCCGGTTCGGGGCACGACGAGATCACCGCCTCGACGGCCGTCAACATCATGGACGGCGGGCTTGGTGACGACGTCTTCCGCTTCACCTCGGTGGCGGCGGCCGATGGCGACACGATCTACGGCTTCTCGCCGGGCGACCGGATCGACTTCTCGGCGATCGATGCCAACGGCGGACAGGCGGGCAAGCAGGGCTTCACGCTTTCCAGCGGCACGACGCTCACGGGCGCCGGCCAGATCGTGGTGACGCACGAGACCCGCGACGGCGCCGACGTGACGGTGATCCGCGGCAGCGTCGATGCCGATCCGGATGCCGAGTTCGCACTGACGCTCGACGGCACCCACAACCTCAAGGTCGCCGACTTCAACGGCGTCTCGTGAACATGACGCACAGGTCCCGGCCGGCCGAGGTCGGCCGGGACGTCTGCTGGGCGGACAACTGGGCGGGCGGGCAAAAGGGGATCTCATCATGAGCAAGAAGAAAGAGCCGCAACACAAGATCGGCGGCATGCGCGGTATCCTGATCTATCTCTTCGGCCTATCGGGCATCATCAACATCCTGGCGCTGACCGGCGCCTTCTACATGCTGCAGATCTACGACCGGGCGCTGACCAGCGGCAGCATCTCCACCCTGGTGGCGCTGTCGGTGCTGGCGATCGGGCTTTACCTGTTCCAGGGCCTGTTCGACGTCATCCGCTCGCAGATCCTGGTGCGCCTCGGCGCCCGTCTCGACGCGGAACTGGCGCCGCTCGCCCACAAGGTGGTGATCGAGATGCCGCGGTTCGGCTATTCGACGGCGGAGGCGACGGAACGCGGCCGCGACGTCGACACGCTGCGCGGCTTTCTCGCCGGCCAGGGACCGGTGGCGCTGTTCGACCTGCCCTGGATCCCGATCTACCTCGCCTTCGTCTGGCTGCTGCACCCGATGCTGGGCTACCTCACGCTCGGCGGCGCCCTGGTGCTGGCGCTGCTGACGGTGATTGCCGAGGTGATGACGCGGCGTCATTCCAGCCCGATGATCAAGGCGTCGGTGGCGCGCAGCTCGATTGCCGAGAGCAATGCCCGCAACAGCGACGTGCTGCACGCCATGGGCATGACCGGCCGGGCAGTGGCCCGCTTCGAGACGGCCAACCGCCGCCACCTCGACTGCCAGACCAAGACCTCGGATGTCGGCGGCACGCTGTCGGGGTTGTCGAAGGTGCTGCGCATGATCCTGCAATCGGCGATCCTCGGGCTCGGCGCCTATCTGGCGATCCGCGGCCAGATGTCGGCCGGTTCGATCATCGCCTCGTCGATCGTGACGGCGCGGGCGCTGGCGCCGGTCGACCTGGCGATCGCGCAGTGGAAGGGCGTCGTTGCCGCCCGCCGCAGCTATCACCGCCTCAACGAGACACTCGGCGTGCTCGACGAACGCAGCGGCAATCTCGACCTGCCGGCGCCGCAGCTAAGCCTCAGCCTCGACAAGGTGACGACGGTCGCGCCCTCGACCGGTGCTGTGCTTCTGAGCGAGGTGAGCCTGGAACTGAAGGCCGGCCAGGCGCTCGGGCTGATCGGCCCGTCGGGCGGCGGCAAGACGACGCTCGCCCGCACCATGCTCGGCATCTGGCCGGTCTTACGCGGCGCGGTGCGCATCGACGGCGCCGATCTCAACCAGTGGCCGGAAGTGCTGTTCAACCAGCATGTCGGCTACCTGCCGCAGGACGTGGCGCTGATGGATGGCACCGTGTCCGACAACATCTCGCGCTTCGCCGAGGCGCCGAACGCGCGGGCGATCATCCGCGCCGCCAAGGCCGCCGGCATCCACGAGATGATCGTGCATCTGCCGAACGGCTATCAGACCGAACTTGGTCCCCATGGAACCGCCCTGTCCGCGGGCCAGAGGCAGCGCATCGCGCTGGCCCGCGCACTGTATGGGGACCCCTTTCTCGTGGTGCTCGACGAGCCCAACTCCAACCTGGATGCCGAAGGCGAGGAAGCGCTCAACCGGGCGATCCTCAAGGTGCGCGAGCGCGGCGGCATCGTCGTCATCGTCGCCCACCGCCCGAGCGCCTTGCAGACGGTCGACATGATCGGCCTGGTGCAGGCTGGCCGGCTGGTCGCCTTCGGTCCGAAGGAGGAGATCCTGCCGCAGCAAAAGACCCGGCCACTGGTGGTCGAGAAGACGCGGCGCACCGACGTCGGCGGGCAACCGCCGCAACGGGTGTCGGCTGCGGCGGAGTGAAAGACCCGAGAGGTTCGGCCCCGAGCCGAGGAGGATGTCATGGACGAGAAGCTCATCCTGAAGCGACCCGACAGCCAGCAGGCGATCGCGCCGATGAACCGGTACGCGATCGCCGACAAGCCTGAGCGCAAGCGCGGGCGGCTGGTGCTGTCGGCGCTGTTTCTCGGCGCGCTCGGTTCGGTGCTCGGCAGCAAGGACGGCGAAAGCGAACCGGCAAACCACGATCGCGATCCCGAGCCCGTCGGTTCAGAGCCGCCGGGCGAAGCGCTCGACATGTCCGGTGCGCTCGAGGCGATCGAGGATGCCGCCGCCTACATCCAGGGGCTGCTGGCCGACCTGGCGTTTCCGGACGAGGTCATGCCGGCAAAGCTCGGCCGCCTGCGCTCCTCGGTGCGGCTTGCCTTCGACGACGGTGCGCCCAACACCGACCTCATCGACGAGCGGCCGTTCAAGACCGGCACGCGGCCGGCCAACGACAACGGCCTGCAGGGCTTCGACTTCCCCGGGCTTGCGTCCTTCGGCAGCCCGCCGTCCGGCAGAAGCGACGGCAATGATGATGACGACGATGACGGCGGCAGTCCCGGCGGCGGCGATGACGACGACGACAATGGTGGTCCGGGCGGTCCCGGCGGTCCTGGTGGCGACGACGATGATGACGACGGCAGTGCCCGCAGCAACCGGCTGCCTGTCGTCACCGGGCGCAATGTGCTCGCCAACGGCCTGATGAACCTCTCGGCCGTCATCCTTTTGGACGACCTGCTCGCCAATACCGTCGATCCGGACGGCGACAGGCTGTCGATCGCCAACCTGACGGTCTCCAATGGCTCGGTCCGCGCCTATGGCGAGGGCATGTGGCTCTACACGCCGGAACGCGGCGATCTCGGTGAGGTCACCTTCACCTATTCGGTCTTCGATGGCACCGGCCGTTCCGTCAATGGCGCGCTGATGACGCTGATGGACTGGCCGGCAAACGAGATCCGGGGCACCGAGGGCGACGACGTGATGCGCGGCACGCCGCAAAAGGACATCATCGCTGCCCTTGGCGGCGACGACATCGTCTATGGCCGTGAAGCCGACGACATCATTCTGGGGGGCAGCGGCGACGATACGCTCATTGGCGGCGACGGCAACGACACGCTTTACGGTGAGGCCGGCAACGACCGTCTCTATGGCGGGCGCGGCAACGACATCCTGTTCGGTGGGACCGGGGACGACCACCTCTATGGCGAGGAGGGCGACGACATCCTGCTTGGCGAGGCCGGCGACGACTATCTCTCCGGCGGCGACGGCGACGATCGCCTGTTCGGCGAGGAAGGCCGTGACGTTCTCGATGGCGATGCCGGCAACGACCTGCTCGACGGCGGCGCCGGCAGCGACCGGCTGACCGGCGGCGCCGGCAAAGACACCGTGCTTGCCGGCGCCGGAGACGACATCATCGTCACCGGTCTCAGCGCCGAGGAGGCCCGCAGCGCCTTGCCGCCGAGCAGCGACGGCAATGACCACTATTCCGGTGGCGAGGGCCACGACACGCTCGATGCCAGCAGTGCACGCGAGACCGTCGTCATCGACCTCCAAGCCGGAACCGCCACCGGCGCGGAGATCGGCTCCGATACGATCGACAGCATCGAAAGCGTGATTGCCGGCTCGGGGGACGACCAGCTCAAGGGCAACGACGCCGACAACACGTTCGTCGGCGGCGCCGGCAACGATGTGGTCAGTGCCGGCGCCGGCGACGACACGATCATTGTCGCCGTGCAGGCACCGTCGTCTCAGGGTGACGACGGCGACGACCACTACGACGGCGGGACCGGCAACGACACGCTCGATGCCGGCAGCGCACGCGAGACGGTGATCATCGATCTCGAGGCGGGCATCGCCACCGGTGCGGAGATCGGTTCCGACACCCTTGCCAACATCGAGAACGTGATCGCCGGTTCCGGCAACGACGTCATCACCGGCGACGACGGCTGCAACACGCTGATCGGCGGCAATGGCGACGACGTCGTCTCCGGCGGCGGCGGCAACGACACGATCGTGGTTGTCGCCTTTGATGGCAGCGGCGACGCCGACCATGACGGCAACGACAGCTATAGCGGTGGCGATGGCATCGACACGCTCGACCTGTCCGCGCTGGTGCAGGCGGTTCTCGCCGACATGGAGGCCGGCATCGCCACTGGCGAGGAGATCGGCGAGGATCGCATCGACGACTTCGAGATCATCGTCGGCGGGCGCGGCAGCGACCGGATCTCCGGCAGCCGCGGCAACGACATGCTGTTCGGCGGCCACGGCAACGACCGGCTGCGCGGCCGCGACGGCGATGACGTGCTGGTCGGCGGCGCCGGCGACGACGAGTTGAAGGGCGAAGACGGCAACGACACCTTCGTCGTCGTCCTTCTGCCCGGCACCAGCGACGGCGACGATACGATCGACGGCGGCGCCGGCGTCGATGGCTACGACGCATCGGCGGCGACGCAGGCCGTGGTGATCGATCTCGATCGCGGCATCGCCGCCGGCGCCGAGATCGGCAACGACAGCTTGAGATCGGTCGAGACCGCAGTCGGCGGCAAGGGCAACGACATCATCGTCGCCAGCGATGCCGTCAACTTCCTGGCCGGAGGTGCGGGGGCGGATATCTTCGTCTTCCGCAGCCTTGCCGCCCTTGCCAATGGCGGGGAGGGCCGCGACGAGATCCGCGACTTTGAGGTCGGCGACCGCATCGACCTGTCGAAGATCGCCGAAGCCCTCGGCGGCCTTGCCTTTGCGCCGTTTGCCGACGACGGCAGCCCGGCGCCGGTCAACCGCATCACCTTCTACCACGAGACCTTCAGCGACAGCGAGCGCACGGTCGTGCGCGCCGTCATCGATCTCGAGCGCGACGAGGACCTCGAGTTCCTGATCGCCGGCCGCCACGCGCTGACCGAACAGGACTTCATCCTCGCGGCCTTCGAGACCGCCGCAGAGCAGAGAGACGCCTGATCCATCGCCAGGCGACACCACCCGCATCAAACCACAGCTGTCACGCGTTACCCGGGAGAAGGCCATGACCACCAGAGAGAACAACAAGACGATCGCCAGGGCCGACGGCACGATCGCAAAGGACGGCAACCAGTTCGGCATCACCTCGCGCGTCGTCGTCTCCGCCGTGTTTGCCGCCACGCTGCTGTTCGGCGTCGGCGGCTGGGCCGCCCATGCCCGGCTTTCCGGCGCCGTCATCACCCAGGGCCAGGTCGCCATCTCCCAGCAGGTCAAGCTGATCCAGCACCGCGACGGCGGCATCGTCTCCGACATTGCGGTGCGCAACGGCGACCACGTCCGCAAGGGGGACGTCCTCATCCGCCTCGACGAGACCCAGACCCGGGTGGAACTGGCGATCGTGCGCGGCCAGTTGCAGCAGTTCTACGCCATGCGCGCCCGGCTGAAGGCCGAGCGCGACGGCGACACAGCCGTCTCCTTCGACGGCCTCGATGTCAGCGAGGTGCTCAAGGTCAGCGAACTCAAGCTGTTTGAGGCCAACCGCCGGATGATCACCAGCCAGGAAGAGCAGATGCGGCTGCAGATCACCCAGCTCGAGGAGCAGATCCGCGGTCTCAAGGCCCAGACCGGCTCGAGCGACGCGGAACGGGAGATCGTCATCAAGGAGATCGCCAAGCTCGAGACCCTGCTGAAGAGCGACCTGGTGCCGATCTCCGAACACCGCGACCTCCTGCGCCAGATGGCCCGCATCGACGGCTCCAAGGGCGAACTCGTCGCCCGCATCGCCGAGGCGGTCGGCCAGATCAGCGAGCTGCGCATCAAATTGATGGCGATCGACCAGAACACCCGCAAGGAAACCCAGACCCAGATCGTCGGCATCGAGGCCAAGATCGCCGAACTCAGCGAACGCGAGGTCGCCGCCCGCGACCGGCTGTCGCGCATGGACGTGCGCGCCCCCGTCGACGGCCTCGTCTACGACCTGCAGGTCCACACCATCGGCGGCATCATCGCCCCCGGCGCCAGCGTGATGTCGATCGTGCCTGAGGACGACGACCTCACCGTCGAGATCCGCATCCCGCCGGCCGACATCGACCGCATCGCCCCCGGCCAGGCCAGCCGCATGCGCTTTACCGCCTTCAACCAGCGCACCACCCCGGAACTCGACGGCAGGATCGACGTCGTCGCCGCCGCAACCACCATCGACCGGGCAACCGGACAACCCTACTACCTCGCAACCGTCGAAATCACCGACCCGATCGAAAGGCTCGGCAACCGCAAGCTCTTGCCAGGCATGCCCGTCGAAGTCTTCGTCCAGACCGACGAACGAACCGCTATCTCCTATATCAGCAAACCATTCACAGACCAGATGATGCGCGCATTCAGAGAAGAATGAACCCGTTATCGCAAATGCCGACCGGGCGGCTCATCGGTAGCCGCTATCCGGCAGATGTGGCCGCAGACTGGTCGGTGAAGCCGAGCAGGCTTGGACACCTGCAACACGCCCGTCCACTATCCGCCTAATCATGGTTCATTAGATCCGGGCGAACCAAGACAAAGCCAGCGACACCGGAAACGGTGCCACCCCTCGCCCTTCGCCCTTCGCCTGCCCGGCGGCATTGAGCGGCCATTTTTCGCGTCAATTTAACAACTTGACTATGGCTGCGTGCGGCGCACAATCGGCAAAAAGTTCAGGAAGCACGCAAGGATTGTTGCCGAGATGGACGGTTCCAGCAGTCGACCTAGAAGCAGCCTGCCCGCGCTCCTGCGGACCTGACCTTTCGCGTCCGGTTCACCGGTCCCAGCAGGCAGGCTCGGGATTGAAAGGTGAGCCATGCGGTCCCAAACCTTCCGCATTCGCCAGTCCGCCCCTCGGTTTGCCGACCGCGAGGACCGAATAGAACTGTGACGCCAGGACACGGCGCCCCACGCATGGACTCGTTCTCATTTGATATGACGAGCTGTCAAAATGACCATGCATCATCCCGCCATGGAAGCCGTTCGCCGGTATCGCTATGCACCCAATCTATGGGATGCGTTTGCATTCGGCCTGCTTTTCGGCAGCCTCATCCTCATCATTCGGGGTGGGCACGAGACGCTCGCGCCGCTCACTTCGCTTGCGGCGTCGCCCGTTTCTCTCGATCCGGCCATGTTGCCGGAATACGCATTGCGCACCACCATGCGCATGCTGGCGGCGATCGCCGCCTCACTGGCCTTCACCTTCGTCTACGGGGCGCTCGCGGCGAAGAGCCGCCGTGCCGAGCTGGTGTTGATCCCGCTCCTCGACATCCTCCAGTCGGTGCCCGTGCTGGGATTTCTGTCTTTCACCGTTCTCGGGTTCATGTCCCTTTTCCCCGGGAACGTATTCGGTGTGGAGCTAGCAGCAATCTTCGCCATCTTCACCAGCCAGGCCTGGAACATGACCTTCAGCTTCTACCAGTCGCTGAAGACCGCCCCGGGCAACCTGGATGAGGCAGCACGCAGCTTCCGTCTTTCTGCATGGCAACGCTTCTGGCGTCTTGAGGTCCCGTTTTCGATGCCGGGCCTTGTCTGGAACACGATGATGTCGATGTCGGGCGGGTGGTTCTTCGTCGTCGCGTCGGAAGCAATTTCAGTCGGCAACACGACCGTCACCCTGCCGGGCATAGGTTCCTATGTCGCGCTCGCCATCGCGCAACAAGACCTTGCCGCCGTAGGCTGGGCGGTGACGACCATGCTCGCGGTGATCCTCATCTACGATCAATTGCTGTTCCGCCCACTTGTAGCCTGGAGCGACAAGTTCCGCGTCGAACTTTCGGCAAGCGGAACGGCGCCCCGCTCATGGCTCCTGTACGCGGTTCGCAGAACGCGGTTGTTTCAAATTCTGCTTGCGCCTGTCGGAATGCTCTTCGCCCGCCTGCCGCAGCAGCGCCTTGCTATCCCCTCCGTCTTGCCGCCCCAACTCCACGGGGCCAAGGCGACTGCTTTCGGGGATCGCGTCTGGCTTGCGCTCGTCGCCATCGTTTCGGCTTATGCATTCTGGCTGATTGCCCGCTTCATCGGCACCGAGCTAGCCTTCCGCGATGTTGCATTGGTGCTGGGGCTTGGACTTCTGACCATGCTGCGTGTCATCGTCCTGATGACGCTTGCCACGCTGATCTGGGTTCCGATCGGTGTCTGGGTCGGGCTGAGGTCGCGGGTGGCCGAGCGCGTCCAGCCGCTCGCACAGTTCCTGGCCGCATTTCCGGCCAACATCGTCTTTCCGTTCGCCGTCGCCGGGATCGTCCACCTGGGGCTGAACCCGGACATCTGGCTGTCGCCGCTCATGGTGCTTGGCGCGCAATGGTACATCCTCTTCAACGTGATTGCCGGAGCGAGCGCCTTTCCGAACGATCTCAAGGAGGCGGCGGCAACCTTCCACATCCACGGCTGGAACTGGTGGCGCAAGGTCATCCTGCCGGGGATCTTCCCCTAAACGTGACCGGTGCGATCACCGCGAGCGGCGGGTCCTGGAACGCGTCGATCGTCGCCGAGGTTGTTGGCTGGGGCAATACCACGCTCACGGCACATGGCCTTGGCGCCTACATCGCCGAAGCGACCAAGGCGGGCGATTATCCCCGCATCGTGCTCGGCATTGCCGTCATGTCGCTGTTCGTCATCCTGTTCAACCGTCTGCTCTGGCGTCCGCTCTACGCCTTTTCCGGCCGCCACCTGCGTCTCGACTGAGAGAGGTTTCCCACATGGCTTCGGTCGAAATCACAAAACCCCGCATCCACCTAGCCAACGAAAGGCTCGTCGAACTGGAAGGCGTGCGCCAGATCTATCACAAGAGCGACAGTCCCGACCTTGTCGCGCTCGACGACGTCGCGCTCTCGATCAGTGAAGGTGAAATCGTCGGACTGCTTGGGCGTTCAGGCTCCGGAAAGTCGACGCTGTTGCGCATCGTTGCCGGATTGATCGCGCCAACCACCGGCTCCGTGCTCTGGCGCGGCCTGCCGGTTACCGGCCCCTGCGAAGGCGTCGCGATGGTGTTCCAGAGCTTCGCACTCTTCCCCTGGCTCAGCGTACTCGAGAATGTCGAGCTCGGGCTCGAGGCGCTTGGCGTTCCTGCGGCCGAACGCCGTCGCCGCGCGATCGATGCGATCGACCTGATCGGCCTCGACGGCTTCGAAAGTGCCTACCCGAAGGAGTTGTCCGGCGGCATGCGCCAACGCGTCGGCTTTGCCCGGGCGCTCGTCGTCCATCCACGCCTCATGCTCATGGACGAACCCTTCTCGGCGCTCGATGTCCTGACCGCGGAAACGCTCCGCACCGACCTTATCGACCTCTGGATCGAGGGGCGCCTACCGATCAGATCGATCCTGATGGTCACGCACAACATCGAGGAGGCCGTGCTCATGTGCGATCGCATCCTGATCTTCTCCTCCAATCCGGGGCGCGTCGCTGCCGAGATCAAGGTCGACCTCGTCCACCCGCGCAACCGACTCGATCCGGCCTTCCGGCAATTGGTCGACGACATCTATGCGCGGATGACACAGCGCGCGCCGAAGGAAAAGATGGAGAAACATGCCGCAAGCGGCTTCGCCGGCGTTGGTATCGCCATGGCGCTTCCGCGCCTGTCGACCAACCGACTTGCCGGCCTCATAGAAGCGCTCGCCCTGCCGCCATACGACGGTAGGGCCGATCTCCCCGATCTGGCCTCGACACTTCAGATGGAGGCGGGCGAACTGTTTTCGATCCTCGAAACGCTGCAACTGATGCGATTTGCCGAATTGGAAGAGGGAGACGTGAAGCTGACGGAGGCTGGGCAACACTGCGCTGGCGCCGAGGTCGATGCCCGCAAGCGCCTGTTCGCTGAACATCTTCTCGCTTACGTGCCTCTCGCCGCCCTCATCCGGCGGGTGCTCGACGAACGCCCGAGCCACCGCGCGCCGTTCACGCGTTTTTCGGAGGAACTCGAGGACTACATGTCGGAGGAAAACGCCGAACACACGGTGCGTGCAGTCATTTCATGGGGCCGCTACGCGGAACTCTTCGGCTACGACGAAGAGTTGCGGCAATTCAATCTGGAGAACCCGAGCTGACGGCAGCCCCCGCCGTTTCCATGCGGCGACCTGGCACCCAACCGGGTGACACAGGCGCCGCGTTTCGCAGCGCCTGTGTTCGGTCTACTCTATCGCATCATGGCCGCGACATTGCCGCCGTCGACGGTGATAACCGCGCCGGTGCTGGTGCGCGCCTTGGCGAGATGCACGAAAGCGTCGGCGACGTCCTTGGCGGCAACCTCGCGATGGACGAGGTTCCCGCGCATGTAGGCATCCGGCGAAATACCGCGGGCACGACTGCGCTCCTCGACCATCTGGTCGGTCATGAGGCCGGTTCGGATACGATCGGCATTGACGGCGTTTGACGTGATCCCGTCAGCGCCATGCTCGACCGCGTATTGCCGCATCAGCGCCATGAGGGCGGCTTTCGAGGTGCCGTAAGGACCGAAATCAGGCCCGGGATTGACGGCTTGCTTGGACACGTTGAACACCAGCGCACCGCCAGTGCGCTGCGCCTTCATGATCTTTGTCGCAGTGCGCGCAATGTAGTGATGTCCCCAGAAATTCAGCGCGAAGGCCTTCTGGAAAATCTCGTCGGACACCTCGCTGATAGCGCCCTGGAAGGCGGCACCGGCGTTGGAAATGACGATGTCGACGCCACCGAAATGTTCGGCAACTCCGGCAAGGGCGGCTGCGACTGCCTCCGGTTTGGTCACGTCGCAGGCCAGGCCAAGTCCGCCAAGCCGGGCAGCCTCCTTCTTCACCGCTGCTTCGGCGAGATCGAACAGTGCGATCTCAGCCCCTTCGGCACGCAACGCCTCGGCGATCGCAAGCCCCAGTCCGCCTGCGCCCCCCGTCACCACCGCAACCTGCCGGCTGAGCGGCTTCTCCACCTGCTTCGTCAGTTTGACCTGCTCGAGCGACCAATACTCGATATCGAACAGATCCTCTTCTGAAAGCGCCTCGAAGCTTTCGATCCCTTCGGCATTGCGTATGACGTTGATCGTCGCCTCGGCGACGTCGGCGCCTACCCGCGCAGCCTTCTTCGTCGGCCCGGCTGCAAAGAGCCCAACGCCGGATACGTAGAAAACGCGCGGCATGGGGTCCAGCATCTTCTTGTTGCCACCGACGCGGGCATTGTTGCGTTCAAAGTAGGACCGGTACTCGGCGATATAGTCTGCCACCGCCGCACGGACGCTCTCCGCCCAGACGGCAGTGTCGCCGGCGACCGGTGCGGGCAGAACAAGGCCGAAGCGCTTGATGTGAATGACGTGTTCCGGCGTCGCATTGCCCCGCCGCGCCATATCCGCGGCATTCTCGGCATTGCAGAATTCGAGTACGGCCTCGGTTGCGCGATGCTCCAAGACGAAGCGCTTCGGGGAGCCTTCGACGTCCGTATCGATCGCAATTGCGCCACGCAGGATGGGGGCAATTTCGGCAGCCGTCGCGAGACCTGAAGGTTGCCTGACTTGAACGAAGGGCCGCGGATTGCCCTTTGCAATGCGGCGCTCGGCCTTGTCGATCGCTGCGATCATCTTGTCGTAGGATTCGCGCGGGTCTTCAGACCAGGTAAAGATCCCGTGCTTCAAGAGGATCATGCCGTCCGCAGTCGGATCGGCGCGGAAAGCCTCGTCGCAAACCTTGGCGAGATCGAAGCCGGGCATGACATAGGGAATGATGATCGAATTGGGGAAGAGTTCGCGGACGATCTCCTCGCCATGCGGCTGGTTTGTCAACGAGACGATCGCGTTGGCATGGGTGTGGTCGATATGCTTGAACGGCAGGTTGGCATGCAGGATCGCCTCCACCGACGGGTTGGGAGCGGCAGGATCAAGCAGCAATCGGCGCTGCAGCATGACCATGTCGTCGTCGCTGAGCGTCGGGAAACCGACCATCGCCTGCAGCGGCTGCAGGCGGACGGCCGGCAGACCTGCCGGCTCGATCGTGCCCATGTCCCAACCGCTTCCCTTGACACAAAGAACCGGAATTTCAGAACCGTCGAGGTCGACATACGTGGTCTTCACCGAGGTATTGCCGCCACCATGAAGGACGAGCTCGGGATCGGATCCGAGAAGGCGCGTCGTGTAGGTGCGGATCGCCAGGTCGCGGTTGATGCCGTTGCGCACATAGGTATCGACGACATTGGCGTGGTCGGTCTCGGACCATCTCGACTTCATGAAAGGCTCCTCTGCTGCCGGCGCTCGCACATCCTCTGCAAGGCTCCGGACAAAAATTGGTGTGGCACGACCGCTCCCACCGAACCGCACACGGCTGGCAGGGGAAGGCGCGCTTGGGAAGCATTGGGGGCGGCAACCGGCACGGACCGCACCTGGAGGCCGGTTCCCATCCTGCGTTTGCCTCGGCCTCCCTTAGGCGCACGTCCGCATTCGCGGCGGACTGCCCAAGCGAGAATCCGATGTCGATTGTCCGTTGCAACGTGACGCAAACAAATGACAACATAGCGTGTCAAATGTCAATTCAGCTTTCGAATTTGTTTGACGTCAGAGGTTTTTCCGGTTTGAGGTGGCGCAAATGATATCAGGCGGGGTGAAGGATGACGGACAGCGGACGGGCAAGCTGGATGATCGGCGAAGGCAAATCGCTGCCGCCCGAGTTCGACGACGGCGTCGTATGGGCCGCATGGCTCTACTACGTCGATCAACTGACCCAGAGCGACATTGCCAAGATCCTCGGCATGTCGCGCGCAACCATCGTCAACTATCTGCAGGAAGCGCGTGAGCGGGGGCTCGTTTCGATCCGCGTCAACACCGACATCGGCGGGCGCGTTGCAATTGCGCGAAAGCTCAAAGAGGCTTTCGGGCTTGAAGGCGCGCTGGTCATTCCCGCAGGCGAGCCGAGCTCGCTGGTCACGAGGCTCGGCGAAGCAGGCGCGCGCCTGCTTGCGGATATGGTGAAGGAAGGCGACACGATCGGCGTGGCCTGGGGGCGAACCGTGCTTGCCGTCGCCGACCAGATTTCGCTGGCAGAGCCCCTCGGCGGTCTTACGGTGGTCCAGGTATCGGGCAGCTCGATCGCCAATCCCGAGTTTTCGCCGGAATTCTGCACCTCGCTGATGTCGCAGCGGATCCATGCGCGGTGCGTCAACCTGCTTGCACCTGCGCTGCTCTCGACGCCGGAACTCAAGCGCTGGCTGCTTGCGGAACCTGTGCTCGTCAAGCAATTCGAGCTCATCCATTCCACCAATATCCTGGTCTTCGGCGTCGGCGACATCGGGCCTGACACGCTGATCCGTTCGGCGAATGTGGCAAGCCAGGAAGACTTCGATTCCTATCAGGCACACGGCGCTGTCGCAGTTCTGATCTGCCGTTTCATCGATGAAGCGGGCCGTCAGGTAAACGGCGAACTCGACGACCGCATGGTCGGCATCGAACTCGATGAACTCGTACGCATCCCGAGCCGGCTTTGCGTTGCCGGCGGCGCGAACAAAGTCGCCGCTATCCGCGCGACGATGAAAGGCGGCTACGCCACGCACCTCGTCACCGACACGGAAACCGCCGAGCTGCTGCTGGCGGAGGGCGCTTGAGGCGCTCGCAACGGAGCGCCTCAGGGATCGGCCTCAGTTCGCCTTGACGCGCGCCGTTCGCATGAATTCCAGCGTCGCCTCGAAGGAGGTGATGCCGGCATCGGACCCGAGACCCGTCGCCACCAGTGCCGCAGATGCCTGAGCGAACTTGAGCGAGGTTTCCGTGTCCATGCGGTGGTGCAGGCCCGCGATGAAGCCGGCATTGAAGGCGTCGCCGCAGCCGGTCGTATCAACGATATCAATCTCGAATGCCGGCAACTTCAGGCTCTTTCTCGCGGGGTCCATGAAGTAGACACCGTCGCCACCCAGCGTGAAGACGCAATGTTGAACGCCGAGATCGGCGAAGAACAGTGCTGCATCCTCGGCTGTCTTGCGCCCGGAAATCAACATGGCTTCCTCTACGGAGGGCATGAAATAGTCGATGTAGGGGAAGAGCGGACGGATGAGGGAAAGTGTCTTCTCGCTGGCGCCGAGAAGGTCGAAGGTGACGGTCTTTCCCTTGCGCTTTGCTTCTTCGAGAAGCACACGGCTCGGCTCGCCGTCGAGGCGATCGAGCAGGCCCGTCCCGCCGAGGTGAACGATCGACGCCATCGTCACGCGATCGAGCGCGTCGGGCGCGATTTCGAAATGGCCCGATGCGCCGCGGACGTGAAGCGCCGGCCTTTCGCCGTTGCGGCGAATATTAAGGATCGTCGCGGAGGTCGGAACACCCGGGAGCCGCTGCATTTCCGCCGTATCGACACCGAAGCGTTGAAGCGTCGAAATGACGAAATCGGCTTTTTCGTCGTCGCCGACAGCGCCGACGGCCAGGCAGTTGAGGCCGAGTTTCGCCAGGTCCACAACGGTGCCGCCGGCAGTACCGGCGACGGTCAGGCGGATTTCATCAATGAATTCGACATTGCCGCCCGCAGGAATGCGGTCGACGGGGCGACCAAGAATGTCGAGGATGTAAAGTCCGATTACCGATACATCGTGCGCCATGCGTTCAAACCTTTCTCTTGAAACTTAGTAGTCGACCGACATCGGCCCCAGCCGCCTTACCAGCGACCGCAGGCCGGGCCGTCATGATTGTTTGCCGCGGATCGAGAAGATGGCGCCGGCCAGAATGATGAAGATACCGACAATGACGAGCTGCCAGGTGCTCGGAATGCCGACGAGAATGAGCACGTTGCTGACGAGTGTAATCAGGATCACACCCAGGAGCGTACCGACAACGCTGCCTGAACCGCCCGTGATCCGCGCCCCGCCGAGAACAACGGCAGCGATAATCTCGAGCTCGGCGCCAGCGAGGTCGAACGGGTTGGCGAGGCGATTGCTGGAGACGTGAATGATCCCGGCAATGCCCGCAAGAAGCCCGGCATAACCGAAGACGAAGATGTGAACCGTACGCAGATTGTAGCCGAGGCGCTGGGCGACATTGGCGTTGCCGCCGACGGCGTAGACCGCGCGGCCAATCAGGGTTCGTTCGAGGATCCACCAGGTGGCGACCGACGCCACTGCCAGCACAAGCACGAAAGCCGGAAGGGTCGAAGTGGAACCGTTGTCGCTATGATGCGTGACAAGGGAAAGCTTTCCGAACGCGTCCATTGCCACCGGAATGTTCATGAACAACGCTGTGCCGACAAAGGTGAGCAGGAAACTGCGGATCACATATTGCGTGCCGATCGTCACGATCAGCGACGGTGCCTTCAGCGTATGAACCAGGATGCCGTTCAGTGCGCCAAAGCATGCGCCGCCGACAGCGCCGAGCGCCAGGATCGCCAGGATCGGCATGTCCGGCACGACGTTCACGACCAGCATCGTGACGGCATACATGACGAAGGCGGCAATCGCCGTGAACGAGACATCGATGCCACCCGAAGCGAGGACGACGAGCACACCGAGGGCGAAAAGACCGCGAACGACCGAAGCCCGCAAGATATCGAAGAGGTTCGAGGTCTGCCAGAAGTCCGTGTTTATCGCGCCAACCGTGAGCGCAACCGCCACGATGAGGATCAACGTAAACACCGGCGGATGCCGCACGAGCCAAGCCCAGGCGCCGGCAATGCCCCCTGCACTGCCCGATCGGGGTTCAGCTGCGGAAAAGGTGGTTTCGGTCATTGCAGCCTCTTAATTGTATCGTCGGTGAGTGCGCGATAGAGGACATCTTCCGCCAAGCCTTCGGCGGTGAAGGTTTTGACAACGCGGCCCTTGCGCATGACCATGATGCGGTCGCAGTTCTGCAGAAGTTCGGGCAGGTCGTCGCTGATGATGATGACGCCCATGCCCTCGCCTGCAAGTCGCTGAATGATGCGGTAGATCGTGTCCTTGGAGCCGACGTCGACACCGACGGTCGGGCCGTGAAGGATGAGAAGTTTCGGATTGATGGTCAGCCAGCGGCCGATGAGCACACGCTGCTGATTGCCGCCGGAAAGCGACTGGACCGGCTTGTCGACGCCAGCCGAAGCGACCTGAAGATCGCCGACCGTTTGTTCGGCAAGCGTGCGGCTGCGTCGACCGTCGAGGACCCCGAAGGCGTTTCGGAGCCGGTCGAGCACCGGCACCATGATATTGTCCCGGATCGATTGCGATAGAAACAAGCCTTCCGAGAGCCGGTCTTCAGGCACATAGCCAATGCCCGAGGCGATGGCGTCGGCGGGTCTTTGAAGGCAGATCTCTTTGCCCTCCAGGCGGACGCCGCCGCTTTCCGCTGGCGACACGCCAGCGAGCGCAAGGGCCAATTCGTTGCGC
The DNA here is from genome assembly GCF_020035535.1 of Ensifer adhaerens. Taxonomy (NCBI): domain Bacteria; kingdom Pseudomonadati; phylum Pseudomonadota; class Alphaproteobacteria; order Hyphomicrobiales; family Rhizobiaceae; genus Ensifer; species Ensifer adhaerens. The sequence continues at coordinate 127,651 of NZ_CP083350.1, forward strand.
CCGGAATCGAGCAGGCCGGTAATACCGACGATCTCGCCCTTTCTCAGTGAAAACGATACGTCCTCGAAGTAGCCGGATCGCGCCAAGCCGTCGATGTCGAGCAGTTTTTCACCGAGCGTGACCGCGGCGCGCTGGCGCGCGTCGTCGAGTACCTTGCCGGTCATCCAGAAGGCGAGATCTGCCTTCGAGTGGGTGTCGACATCACATTCGGCGACTTTCTGGCCGTCGCGCATGATGATCGCGCGCCCACCGAGCGATTTGCATTCATCGAGCTTGTGGGTGACGAACAAGACCGCGACGCCCTTGGAGCGCAAACGGTCGACGACGGCGATGAGAGTGTCGACCTCGTGTTTGGTGAGGGCCGTGGTCGGCTCGTCCATGATGACGAGACGGGCGTCGGATGCGATGGCGCGGGCGATCGCGATCAGTTGACGCGTTGCCATTGGCAACTCGTCCGTTCGCGTCGAAAGGAAGGCGCGGTTTGTCGGCAATCCCACCGCCGCAAGCGCGCGCTCGGCCGTCGCGCGCATCTTCGGTATGTCGAGCCGGCGCGCGAGCTTGCCCGAGGAAGCCACCAATTGCTGTGTCAGGCCGATATTCTCGGCAACTGAAAGGTTCGGGAGCAGCGAAAAGTCCTGATAGACCGTCTCGATACCGGCAGCGAGAGCCGCCACGGGCGTCAGATCGGCAACAGTCTCGCCATCGATCAACAGGTCGCCGGCGTCCGCAGCCTGAGCCCCGGAAATGATCTTGATAAGCGTGCTTTTCCCACAGCCGTTTTCGCCCATCAGGTGATAGATGTTGCCGGCTTCGATCGAAAAGCTCACGCCCTTGAGCGCGCGCACCCCGCCGAAGTGCTTCTCGACGTTGCGCACCTCCAGAAACGGAGGCAAGGACTGCTGCCGCGGGAGCGGTTCGCTAGCACTGGGCTGAGGCTGCATGGATTTGTCCTGATGCTGCATGGATCGACGCGCTGAAGGAACCCATCGCGCCGGAGCCGGCGCGATGGGGTTGACCGGTTGAGCCGATCAGAACGGATATTTGCCGTAGTTGGACTTGTCGACGTCGACCCAGGCCTCGCCGACGACGATGATGCCGTCGCCTGCACCCTTCTTGACCGCCACCTTTTCGTAGCCTGGAACGCCGAGGTCCATGCCGTCCTTGATCTCTTCACCCTTGATGACCATGTCCGCCACCTTGTTCATGACGTAGCCGGCGTCCTTCGGGTCCCAGAAGCTGATGCCATCAACGGCGCCGGATTCGAGATAGGAAGCGGTGTCCTTCGGCAAGCCGATGCCGAACACGCAGGTCTTGTCCTGCAGGCCGGCCTCTTCGACCGCGCGCCCGATGCCGATGACGTCGATCGCCGACCCGCCCTGGAAGCCCTTGATGTCGGGGTACTTGCGCAGGATTTCGCGCGCCTTTTCGTAGGCGCGATTGGCGTCATTGAAGGACTCGTTCTTCTCCGAGACGAGTTCCATTTCCGGGTACTTCTTGGCGTTCTCTGCGCCGCCGTCTGCCCACTGGACGTGCGTCAGGCTGCCGAGCGAGCCGACGAAGGACGTCCACTTCCCGGACTTGCCCATGCATTCGGCGATCTTCTCGTTGAACCGCGCACCGAATGCCTTGTTTTCAAATGCTTCGATGTCGACGAGGGTGTTCTTCATGCTGTCGGCTTCGTGAGTCACGACCTTGATGCCGCGTTGGGCTGCGCGCTTCAGCACGCCTTCGAGCGATGACGCGTCCATCGGCACGACGGCGATGGCGCTGACCTTCTTGGCAACCAGATCCTCGATCAGGCGCGCCTGCTGGGCAGCGTCGGCCTTGCCGGGGCCAATCTGGCTGGTGGCCACCGTATCGTTGTCGTTGCCGTAGGCGGTCACGCCTTCGTTCATGCGCGTGAACCAGTTCTCGCCGGTGACCTTGACCACCGTGACGATGGACGGCTTTTCATCGGCCGTCGCGATCGCCGCACCCCAGATGGTGCTGAGCGCCACGGTGCAGGCGGCAAGCTTACGAAAATCAGACATAGTTCCTCCCATTGTGCCTTCGAAGGAAAAGTGCCGCTGGCGTGCGAAGGCCCGCGCCGGCGTTGACGAGGAAGAGGGCTAGTTGCGGGCGACTCTCAACCAGGCTTTGAAATCGAAGCCTGAGATCGCAATGAAGATGAGCAGGAGAACACCCCAGGCGAGATCCCGGAAGAAATTGGAGATGTTCATGAAGTTGAAGAGGCTCGAAAGCATCTGTAGCGAAGTTGCCGAGAGTACCACGCAGACGACCCGTCCGTAGCCGCCCTCTGGGCGAACGCCTGCCATGACTGCAATGAGGATCGCGATGAGGACGTATGAGCTGCCGTAATCCCATTTCATGCTCGACGTGCGTGCGGCGATCACGATGCCGGCCAGCGACGCCAGCAAACCGCATACCGTATAGGTCACGAACAGAATTCGCTTCTCGGGAATACCTGCGTAGCGCGCCGCCTTGGCATTGTTGCCAAGCAGAAGCAGGCGTTGACCGAAGGGGGTGAAGCGCAACACCACTCCAATACCGAGCGCGACGAGAAGGAAGAGCGCGAAGCATTGCGGAACGCTGAGGATCGAGGCATTGCCGAAATCATCGAGCGGCTCGACGTAGCCGAGGCTGAGTGCCGAACCATTTGTGAGGACGACGGCGAGCCCAGTGAAGAGCAACTGGGTGCCGAGCGTCGCAATGATCGGCGTCAATCCGAGCCGCGCGATCAGCAAGCCGTTCAGCATGCCGCCGACAAGGCCGATCGCAAGTGCCGCGCCGACGAAGCTCCATGTGAAGAGGAGCGGCGCATCGTCGGCGGAAATGGCATCACGCAGGAAGAAGTAGGCTGCAACACCGGAAAGGTTCGCCAGAGCGATGCCGGAGAGGTCAATGCCACCATTGCCGGACATCATGGCGAGCATCACCCCGAGGGCGAGGAAGCCGAGCTCGGGAACCTGCGAGGCCATCGACTGGAAGTTATAGAGCTCGACGAAGCTGGCACCGACGAGCACCGCGCCGGCCACGACGGCGGCGACGTTGACAGTCGCCAGAAAGCCCAGCTGTCGGTCCACCTGAAAAGCCAAGATTATTCCTCCCACCCTGGTGTCTGCGTAGTTTGAAACCGCTCCCTAGGCCGTCGATTTCTGCTCCTGTCTCCCCTGAAGCAACCGGCTTAAGTGGCGTTCGCTACCCATATTTGACATTTGCCAGCGATAGGTGTGTTTTGTCAACAGCGTTCTTCACGTTCCCTGATCGCAGCATCAGACTTGGAGGAGAATGGCTGGTAACAGCCTCTTCCGGACCGCATGGCCTTATGGCTTAGCTGCGGTGTCGAACCGTTACACAGTCGGCGCCACCAGACATTTCAGGGCCTGCAAATCAAGCCGCATCAGCGAAGCTTAGAGACGCGAATTTCAAGCGAATGTCGCCGTGACAACTGAGACTCGTCGGCGCCAAGCCGGAACGTCGCTTGTTCGCACAGCATGGGATGATCTGTGAAAAGGGGATGCTATCAGGTCCGTCTGATCGTCGATCCGGCAGCAGCAAGGGGCGCACCCGATCTATGCGGCACACGCTTCGCGCCGCCTCTCCGGTACAGTGCGTTCGAAATCTCCATGGAAGCGGAGAAGCGCCGGGCGCGTCACGACGACAGGTTCACGTAAGAGGATTGATGCAGAAATCAATCCAGAAAATGAAATATGTCCAATTGGTTATACTGACTTGCTTACATTCTTAATCAGGCAAGGACGCCGGAAGAACCGATTGAACTGCCGCGCCCGTCCGGTGACCGGCGCGGCTTTGATTGCGCGCTACGATCCCGCCAGTTCCTTGAGACTGCGCTCGACGATATCGAACATCTCATCGACCTCTGTGCTGGTGATGATCATCGGCGGGCAGAAGGCAATAGCGTCGCCGATATTGCGGGAAATCAGGCCGTTCTTCTGCAACAGGGCTGCCGCCCTGGCGCCCATTGTCCCCGTCGGTGCGCCGTCAGCGGCCTCCAGTTCCAGGGCCCCGATCAGCCCGACTCCGCGCGCTTCGACTGCGAGGGGATGCCGCTCCAGTGCGTTGAGACGTTCGAGAAAATGTGGCGCTAGCCGGCGCACGTTTCCGACGAGATCGCGCTCCTCGATGATGGCCAAGTTCTCCAGAGAGACTGCGGCGGCGACGGGATGTCCACTTGCCGTATAGCCGTGGCCGAGCACGCCGATCCGGCCTGCCTCGCAAGCGATCGGTTCAAAGACGCGCTCGTTGATCATCAGCGCCGAGATCGGCTGGTAAGACGAGGAGAGTTGCTTGGAGACCGTCATGATATCGGGGCGCAGGCCATAGGTTTGCGAGCCGAACATGTTGCCGGTACGGCCAAACCCGCAGATCACCTCGTCGGCGATGAGCAGAATGTCGTAACGGTCCAGGACCTCCTGGATGGCGGCCCAATAACCTTCCGGCGGAACGATGACGCCGCCGGCGCCCATCACCGGCTCGCCGATGAAGGCGGCGATCGTTTCCGGTCCCTCCTCGAGGATCATGGCCTCCAGCTCCTCGGCGCAGCAGCGCGAGAAGGCAAGTTCGTCCTGGCCCGGTTCCGCACCCGTTCGATAATGCGGGCATGTCGTGTGCAGGATGTTCGGGAACGGCAGATCGAACGAGCGATGATTGTTGGGCAGGCCCGTCAGACTGGCGCTCAGCGCCGTCACGCCGTGATAGCCCTTGATCCGCGAGATGATCTTCTTCTTCTCGGGCTTGCCGAGCGCGTTCGAGCGGTACCACACGAGCTTGATCGCGGTGTCGTTCGCCTCCGACCCGGAATTTGCGAAATAGACCTTCGACATCGGTACGGGCGCCAGCGACACCAACTTCTCCGCCAGATCGGCAACCGGCCCGTGCGATTTCTGCGAGAACGTGTGGTAGTAGGGCAATTGGCTCAGTTGCTTGCGCGCAGCCTCGACGAGCCGTTTCTCGCCGAAGCCGACGGCGACGCTCCAGAGCCCCGCCATGCCCTCGATGTAGCGGTTGCCGCTGTTGTCGAAGACGTGGATGCCCTCCCCGCGCTCGATCACCATCGGCCCTTCGCGTTCCAGGCGCCGGGGATTGGTGTAGGAATGGAGGTGATACGCCATGTCCCGCGCTTCGGTGGAATTCGGCTGTGCGGTCATCGGCGTCTCCCTGCTGCGATTTCAAAGCCTGATATCATAGGTAATCCAATCGGTGCGTGACGCGACACGATCATAAAGCGTTCGTGCACGATAATTGTTGTCGCGTGTGATCCAGCGGACGACGTTCCAGCCGCGGTCCCGCCCGATCTCGGCAACGGCGCGGATCAGTGCGGGGGCTGCGCCGCTTCCACGCGCCTCGGGTACAACGAAGAGATCGTCGAGAAAGCCGCCGCGCGCCGCGAATAACGGCCGGATGTATTCGCGAAAATGTGTCAGGCCGACCGGGCGGCCAGTGCCATCGAGCGCAAGCCGGCATTCAAGCCGGCCATCGCAGATCCAGCCCCAGACCCGATCACGCATTTCGTCGGTCTGCTCGACGCCGTAGTAGCTGGCAAACCCCGCGTGGAGCTCGTTCCACACTGACCTGTCGCCCTCAGCTACGGCGACGATCGTGATATCACCCATTGTTACCCCCGACCCTGGGTGGGCGAACCGCCCACCCGCCAGCCATTTTCGACACTATTGCCAGGCAGCCGCCGAACGCTTGCGATACATCTCCCGGAACTGAGCGGTGGAGACCGGCAGCAGATCGCCGCTATCCCAGTCGAGTATGACCGCGTAGCGACGCACCGCGTCCAAGGCATCGATCTCGCCGGCCTTGAACCGCCTGGAGACATACTCCGGATCAGCCGCCAGCCAATCGTTGCGTTCGGCGCGGATCTCACGGCGCAAGGCGATGGTCGCATCCTTGTCGATCTCGTAGGCGCAGATTTCCGGATCGATCGGCTGAATGACGACGCCGTAGTCCTTGGCCGCGCGTTCGACCGAGACATAGTCGTCGATGACATCCTCCAGGACCCGCTTCGGGTCGCGTTCCAGCGGGTCGCCAAAACCGCCGCCACCGGCGGTCGGACGGGAGAAGACGTCGCCTGTTTCGATCGCCACATCCGAGAAGGTCGCGCCGAGCCACTCCCTTTTCCCGTTCTCCGCGCGCGTCAGGGTCAGACCGTGGGGGATCGACGGCAGTCCGCCCTCGATACCCCAGACGATCGCCCTCTCGCGGTCGCAGATATAGGAAATGACCGTGCTCTCCGCCTCGAGCATGCGCGAAGTCTTCAGCACGCCGGCACCCCCGCGCCACTTGCCTGGTCCGGCAGAATCCTTGAGCACCTCAAATTCGGTCGTCAGGATCGGATTTGCGCGCTCCTGCCCCTCCACCGGCTGCGCCATCAATCCAGTGCCGAAGCAGGCGGTCGTGACGTTGCAGCCGTCCTTGCCGTTGCGTCCGCCCCAACCGCCGGGCAGCCAGTCATAAAACATGAAGATCGGCTTTTCTTTCGCCCGGGCATCGCGGCCGCCGGTCAGGAGATATTCGAGGTTGAAGGCACAGGCGATCGCCCGCTCCGGAATGATCTTCGACCAGATCTCATAGATCGCATTCATGATCTTCTCGAAGGGCATCAGGAATCCGGTGACCGCTACAGGCCATTTCGCATCGACGATGGAACCTTCCGGGGCGATGATCTCAAAGACGCGATAAAAGCCGCTGTTGAGCGGAAGGTCCGGGAAGAACGTCTTCATGCCGGCGGCAACCGCCGAGAAGGTAGCGCCGAAGGCCGAATTGTAGATGGACCCGATCGTCGGGTGGCTGCCGGTGAAATCGTAAATCGCCCGGTCGCCCTTGATCGTCAGCTTGACTTTGATCGGGATCATGCCCTCGCTGCCGGCCGGATCGCGGTCGATGAAGTCCTGCGTTTCCCAGGTCCCGTCGGGCAGCGATGCAATGCGCTGGCGCATGGCGCGTTCCACATAGTCCTGCACGGCACCAAGGCCCTGCTTCACGGTGCCTTCGCCGTATTTGCCGACCAGACGAAGGATTTCGCGTTCGCAGACCTGCGTCGCCTGAGCCTGGGCGTGAATGTCGCCGATGATCGAGGCCGGATCGCGCGTGTTCGAAGCGATGAGGTTGGCGACGTCCTTGCAGAACCGGCCGCGATCAAAGAGGCGGATAGGCGTGATGCGCATGCCTTCCTTGAACATTTCCTTCGCTGCCACGTCGAAGGAGCCCGGCACGCTGCCACCGAGGTCCGACCAGTGGCCGTTAGACTGGCTGAAGGCGATGATACGGCCGTCGACGAAAATTGGACGGATCAGACGCACGTCGTTGAAATGCGTGCCGCCGGCGTAAGGATCATTGATGGCATAGACGTCGCCCGGATGCATGTCGCCGTCGAAGGCGCGGATGACGTCCTTGCAGGTGAAATGCAACGTGCCGACATGCACCGCGATATCCTGGTTTCCCTGTGCGGCCGAATTGCCCTCGGCATCGTGCAGCGCGCTGGAGAAGTCGCGGTTGTAGATGACGAAGGAATAGCAGGTTCTCAATATCTGCTCTGCCATCTGGTCAACGCTGGTGATGAAGGAATTCTTCAGCACCTCGAAGGTTACGGGGTCAAGGCTCTGCTGTTCAGACATTCTTCTCACCTTCGATACGGATGATGATGTTGAGGAACTGGTCGACTTCGGCGTGAGTGTCCGGAGGAATGACGACCGTGGAATCGAGCTGTTCGACAATGGCGGGCCCGGCGAGAACGAGCCCGGCCGGCAGGGTTTCGCGCTCGTAAACCGGCGTATCCAGACCACGTTCGCCATCGAACCAGACCGTGCGCCGCGTCTTCGGCTCGGGCACGATGCCCGTCGGCTCGTGGCGTGCGAGCGTCGCCTTCGGCACCACGCCGATCGCCTTCAGATTGATGCGGAAGAGGCTCACCGGCGTTTCGTCGCGGCGGAAGTTGTATTCGCGCTCGTGTTCGCGATGAAAGGCTTCGACGAGCGGCGCTATCTCCGTCATGCCCGACGGGGCGGAAACGGCGAGCGACCGCCATTGGCCGAGATACATCATGTCGATGCTGCGCTGGAGCACGACATCCTTTTCAGCGACGCCCTCATGGGCAAGCCGATCGAGCGCCTCCTTTTCGAGGCGGAGGAAGGCTGCCTCGATCGCCGCAGGATCCGCATCGGCCGCCGCCTTCAGGTAGCTCTCCGAGAAGTCGTGCTGCATGTCGACGAGCAGGCATCCGAGCGCCGAGGTCACACCGGGATTGGGCGGCACGATCACGGCGGGGATCGAAAGCTCGCGAGCAATCGCCGCCCCGTGAAGCGCGCCGGCGCCACCGAAAGCGACGAGCGCAAAGTCGCGCGGATCATAGCCGCGGCTGATGGAGATTAGCCGCACGGCATCGGACATATTGGCGTTGGCGACACGGATGATCGCGTCCGCGGCTTCGTGCACACCGAGACCGAAGGGCTCGGCCACGCCCTCCTTGACAGCAACCTCTGCCAGCCCCGCATCAAGCGTGATCTTGCCGCCGGCCAGACTGGTGCCCAGGCGACCGAGGACGACATTGGCATCGGTGTTGGTCGGCTGTTTGTTGCCCTTGCCATAACAAGCCGGACCCGGGTTTGCGCCGGCCGATTGGGGGCCGTTGCGCAACGATCCCGCCTCATCCGTCCAGGCAAGCGATCCGCCGCCAGCACCAATCGTCAGCACCTCGATCGAAGAGAAGCGGATCGGGTAGCCGAATTCGATGAACCAGTCTTTCGTCACCCGCGACTGGCCATCATAGGCAAGCGACACATCGGTCGACGTGCCACCCATGTCGAGACCGATCGAGTTCTTGAAGCCGCAGAGTTCGGCGATGTATTTGCTGGCAATCGCGCCGGCAGCGATACCGGATCCGGCGAGCCGGGCGGCGAAGTCCTCCACACTCTTCGGCGTCATCACGCCACCGCCGGTATGCAGCAGCAGGAGGTCGCGCTGGTAGCCGTCCGCGGCAAGGCGCTTGCCGAGCCTGGAGGTATAGTCGACGACCACCGGGCTCAGTGCCGCATTGGCTACCGTGGTCGAAAAGCGCTCGTGCTCGAAGATCTCCGGCAGCACTTCCGACGAGGTCGAGACCGGCACGCCGGGCATGACCTCTATCAGGATCTCCTTCATCCGCCGCTCGTTCTCGCCATTCATGAAGGCGTTCATGAAGCAGACCGCGACGGCGGCGACGTTGCGGCGCTTGAGGATACGGGCCACCTCGCGGGCTTCCTCCTCGTCGAGCGGCGTCACGACCTCGCCCTGCGCATCGACGCGCTCCGAAACGACGAGCCTGTCGCGCCTGGGCACATAGGGTGGAACGACATCCTTGTAGGTATCCCAGAGGTCTTCCTTGTTGGCGCGCCGGATCTCGATGACGTCGCGGAAGCCTTTCGTTGAGACCATGGCCGTGCGTGGCAGCCGCCGCGTGATCAGGGCGTTCGTGGCAACGGTGGTGCCGTGCGAAAACAGCGCCACCTTCTTGAGATCAATGCCAGCCTTTTCCACACCCGACATGATGCCATCGATGGGATCGACCGAGGATGAAGTCTTCTCTACCCGGATGAGACCCGTCGTCTCGTCCATGATGCAAATGTCGGTGAAGGTGCCGCCGACATCGACCGCTACACGAAGGTTCTGCAAGTTTCGTCTCCTGTCTCGAAAATAGAAATCGGGCAAGGCTTCGCCGTCGGCCGAAAGCGGCCGCGGCAAGCGCTGCAGTGTTGGTGGTCGTTGCGAGCGTTTCCGTTCAGGAAGAAGTTCTTGGAAACGCTCTATCTCTTTGTTTTCACGCAATTCCAGGCGCGAGACCGCGGCGCACTTTGGCTGGATTTGCTGTCCTGATCACCCTGTCGCGACGGTGCGCTCCATCAGGTATCGCTCGCGTGCCTCGGTCGGGCTGGGACCGAAATGCGCCTTGTAATGGCGGCTGAGTTGGGCGTGGTCGCCGAAGCCCAATGCATAGGCAATCTCTGAAACCAGCTTGCGGCAGGCGGGATCTCGAAGCATTTCGTCGCAACGCAACAGCCGCTGCAGCCGGATCCAATGGCAGACGGAGGTCCCCTGCTGCTTCATGAGCTGGTGCAGATAGCGCACCGAGATACCGCATGCCTCGGCAATCGTCTGTGGTCCAAGATCAGCCCTGGCGAGATTGGTCCGCACGAAGCCTTCGACACGGTGAAGGTGGCCGAGCTGAACCGATGTCGCATCGGACATCAGCATACGCTCGTCCGATGTCAGCGACATCGCCAGGATGTCGACGAGGTGCTTGCCGGTCATGTCGCGAGCCGATGCGTCCATTTCGACGAGCCGCGGCGCGATCAGGCGGATCATGTCGACGAAGAGGGCACCGGTGCCGCGGGTGGAATCGAAGCTCAGCGAGGCAATGCGCTCAGGCAGGCCCACGCGGGGGCGCAGCGCGACGATCGGCACTTTCAGCACCCAAAGGGTGTTCTTCGCACTATAGCTGAATTCATAGGGCAGATGGCTGCGCTCGACCAGGAAGGCGCCGGGTTTGCAGGTCACGGCCTTGCCGCTCTGCTCGAAACTGATCTCCGCCTTCTCCGGCACTGTGATCAGGTAGCTCTCCTCACGCTCATGCAGAAGATGCCGTTTTTGTCGGCGGTAAAGCAGACCGTCAGATTCCAGCCGCGACAGCGAGACGGCACCGAGATCCCAGACGTTAAGCTCGCCGGAGAACTCCTGCGCGTTCTGGAAACGCAGGTCGAGCGGGAAATAGGTGCTCGACACGGCCTCGTCCCAATAGCGCTTGCGTTCGAACGCAGCGGTGCCTGCCGTGGAATAACTCACGTCCATGCGAAGCTCCCATCAAGTCCAACGGCCCGTCGCGCGGCTGTTCCCTTTGTGCCAAGCGCTGCCGATCTCGATCATTCTCCGATCCCACCGGCCTTCGTTTCGCGACATCTTTCGTGTCTTGCGCCTGAGGCTTTCGCGGAGGATCTCCTGCAAAATGCTACAGCGACCTTTGCCCATCTCATAAGGCGCGTTGCGCTGTAGGGTCAGTTAACTACGGCTTCGGTGGCCCGGCTAGTCGCAAAGTGCGCTCGCTCTTGTCGGTGGGCGTAGTGCGAAAGCCCGCCAGTCCACCGATATCAGCCCGCACGCACCACGTCTTCCGCAGCCAGCGCCACGGATAGAAGATGCGTATCGTGGTGCGGCAGAGCCGAGAGCAGAAGGCCAACCGGCATACCCGCTTCGCCGGTGCCGCAGGGCAGCGACACGCCACACCAATCGAGGAAATTGCCGATCAATGTGTTGCGCAGCGTCCTGGCGTTGGTCTCGACAAACAAGGCGTCATCCGCTTCGAGCGGCGCCGTTGGGGGCGCAACGTGCGCAACCGTCGGATAGGCGATGATCTCGCTCGGGCCGACCGACGCCGAGACCTCGGCAATCAACCGGTCGCGGGCGTCAAGGATTGCGATATAGTCGGAGAGTGCGATCTTTTCCCCAAGCCGAGCCCGAGTAACGACGCGCCTGTCCATGGACGCGGCGTCGGAGCCTTCAAGCCTGGAGCGATGCAGGGCGAACGCCTCGGCAGTCACCAGGGGACCGTGCGCAGCCATGATCTCGAAGATGCGCGTGAAAGCCGGAAAAGCCTGACGCCTGACCCGTGCGCCCACCCGTTCGAGCCGCGACAGCACGTCTTCGAAGGCCGCGACCACTCCGTCTTCCGCACCATCGAACACGACATTGGTCGGCACGACGATCGAAAGTCCCTCAAGGCTGCCCCTGCGCATCTCCGATGCGGAAAGCCCGCGCATCGCGGCATCAACCCAGACGGCATCCTGTACCGTGCGGCAGAGAGGCCCAAGCGAATCGAGGCTTTTTGCCAGGGGAAAGACCCCGTGCATCGAATAGCGGCCGCGTGTCGCCTTGTAACCGACGATGCCGTTCAGCGCCGCCGGAATGCGGATGGATCCGCCGGTGTCGGTGCCGATCGAGACCGGCACGAGGCCCGCGGCAACCGCAACGCCCGAGCCCGAGGACGAGCCGCCGGGCACGCGCTCTACGTCTTCGGCGCGCGGATTGCGCGGCGTACCGTAATGCGGATTGAGCCCGAGACCGGAGAAAGCGAATTCGCTCATGTTGACCCGCCCGACACTGACCATGCCGGCCTTGGCGAGAGCAGCGACGACGGCCGCATCCTCAGTGACCGCCGGATCATCCTTCAGCACGATCGAGCCGGCGGTGGTCGGCAGGCCCTTGATCGCGAAAAGATCCTTCCAGGCGACCGGGATACCGTCGAGAAGGCCGAGTGAACGGCCAGACCAAAGCCGCATGTGCGATGCCTCGGCCTCCCGCATCGCCCGCTCAGGCGTGACGATCGTGAAGATCGCCTGGTCCGCATGGTCCCGTATCCGCCCCAGCGTCCATTCGGTGAGCGCGCGCGGGTCAAGTGCGCAGGATTGCAGCAAGACGGAAAGCTGCGCAATCGAGCGTTCGCCAAAATCCTGCATAGTCGGCTCCTTCCATAGCGCATTTCTCAATAGGCGCGAAGTTCCCATACGCCACGAAATACGTAAAAACAAAAAGATACAGTAACTTCTTGAAAATCCACTCGAGCCCGAAGCGCGTTATCGATCCACAAGCTGCATCCAGCGACGAACCAGATAATTGTGTTCGTCCATCGTCGTGTTCCAAACGGCAATGCAATTGGCGCGCTGCCAATAGGAGCCACCGCTGCGCACCGAGCCCGCCTTGATGCGGATCGTGCCATCCGGCCCCGGCAGGTCTTCCGCCGCCGGCAGCCCCCCATACCAATAGTCCCACTCCGCCGCCGACATGAATGCCCGCGAGCGCTCGGGTGTCGAGATGTAATAGCCTTGCCGCGCGACCACGGCTCCCGGCCATCCGGAAATCCACCAGTTGAGATACTCGTAGGCGACGTCGAGCATGCGGCCCGAGAGATGGCGCGCGAGGCATAGTCCCCCGTGCCAGGCGCGGTAGCCTTCGGCGGGTACTGCCTGCTCGACGGGCACACCCTGGCCATTGAGGATGTTGATGCCGGTCGACCACATGCTCTGGATGTCCGTTTCGCCGCGCAACATCAGGCGGGCCGCATCCTCCGCGGTGCGCCAGAAGGCGCGGAAGTAGCCATCCTTCTTGCGCTCCTCGAGAAGCCCGATCAGACGATCGATCTCATCGACGCTCATGCTGCCGATGTTGTCGAAACTCATCAGGCCAGCAGCTTGAGCAGCGAGCGCTGCATCGAAGATGCCGATTGCCGGCTCGTCGACTAATGCAGCGCGGCCAGCCCAGCGCTCGTCCAGCAGTGCCGCCCAACTGTTCATAGCAACCGCGTTGGGCGCCACATCCGTGCGATAGGCGAAACTGTCGAAGTTATGGGTCGTCGGCAACATCGAGATCGACGTCGATGGCGCATCGCCCAATTCCAGATTCGGCTGGACGAAGAGCTTCTTGACCGGGGCGTCACCCTGCCCCAGCCGCGCGTTGGGCCCTATATGTCCGGTCTTCGTCAGATCGTTGATCTCGTCCCAGAGCCCAATCCGTCCGATGCTGATCGGCTGGATCGCCCGCCAGTACCAGACGATATCGAGATTGTGAAAGCACTGGTCGTAGATGTCGTAGCTGTCCGGCTCCTGCGCCGCCTTGTGCTGGGTCGTCAGGAAATCGTTGTTGTCGAACACCACCTCGATGCCGAGGTCCTCTTCGGCGCGCAGCCGCAATTCCTCAAGCAGGGAAATCGCCGTACCGAGCACCCGGAGCTTCGGCCGCCCGGCCAGATGCAGGGCGGGCGTGGCGACGGTCGATTGATCAGGCTTGTGCTTGCTCATAGGGACGAAAGGCGTTCCTGTAGTACCGGTTCCTCGGCCACACCCGGGGCGAATGCGGGCGACCGATCGAGCGAGAATGCTTCGAACGACCGTTTGAGCAGTCCAACATCGAGACCGTCAACGATAAAGACGATGCGCGAGCGTCGATCCTCATCCGGCCAGCGCTCCATGTGGACAGGCGTATGCACCAGATGCTGAACGCCGTGGATGGCGACAGGACGATCCTCCCCGGCAATATTGAGAATACCTTTGACCCGGAGAACCCGCTCCCCGTGGCGATTGAGGAGCATCGTCAGCCAGAGGCCGAAAGCGGTCCAATCCACCGCCCTTTCGACCGTCATCACGAATGAGGTCACGGCGGAGGCATGCGCCGTACCGTCAGCCGTGGTCAAAACCGTCGGCGCATCGCAATAGAACCCGCTCACCGATTGCAGGCTGCCCGCGCGTAGAGGCGGCCCTTCGTCGATGAGAGCGGCAAGGTCGAGGTCCGGTTCGCCAGCCAGCACCAGTGGCGCATCCGGATTGATGATCCGCAGCTTGTCTGACAGAGCCACGACAGTGCCGGCATCGGTCAGATCCGACTTGGTGACGACCAGGCGATCGGCGACCGCAGCCTGGCGGTTGGATTCGACATAGGTTTCGAGCTGCGTCAGGCAGTTGACGGCATCGGCCGTGGTAATGACGTTTCCCGGCCGGAAGTGATGGCGCAATACCGGATCCGCCTTGATCGTTGACAGCACCGGAAACGGATCGGCGAGCCCAGTGCTTTCGACGACGATGCGCCGGAAGGGCGGCACGACCCCGCGCTCGCGCTTGGAATGCAGGTCTTTGATGGCGTCGGCGAGTTCGCCGCGGACGGTGCAGCAGAGGCAACCGGACTGCAGAAGCACCATGGTGTCGTCGATACGCTCGACCAGATGGTGGTCGAGACCGACTTCGCCGAACTCGTTGATGAGCACCGCGGCGTCGCTGAGCGCCGGGTCGGCAAGCAGCCGCGACAGCAGCGTCGTCTTGCCCGATCCGAGGAAGCCGGTCAAAAGGTTGATGGGCGTGAGCAACGGTATCTCCTCGGCCATCACATTTCCTCCGCCACGGCAATGAAGGCAGGATCGAGCGGATCGCAGACCCGGCCGCAGAGCCGTTCGGCCGCCGGCCACAAATGGCCGAGATCCTCGATGATCTCGCTCTTGCCGGTCCGCGTCGACAGCACGAAGGATGCGCCTTGCCAATCGGCAAGTGTCAGGCCGAAGCGCGCAAGCATCGTGTTGGCGATGCGCACACGGTTCGCGCGTTCACGCCGGCGATCTATCCGCTCGACATTGCGGGTGAAGACACCGGGTCGCGCCACGGCGTCCGCCCAATGTTCGTTGCCGCCGAGGATGCCGCAAAGGGAACACATGATGCTGTCCATTCAAAAATGTCTAAAGGGGGCGGCAAACCGCCCCCTTGGGCTGGTTATTTCTTGCGCGGGAAGCGCTTGGCGAAATCGTCGGCGATCTCGTTCATCGTCACGAACTTCACGCCCGGATGCTTGATCATGTGGGCATAGAGCCGCTCGAGCATCATCAGAACCTGCGGGCGTCCGGCGACATCCGGGTGAATGGTAATCGGAAACACGGCATAGTCCATCTCGCGATAGACCCAGTCGAACTGGTCGCGCCAAATCTGCTCGATATCGTGCGGATTGACGAAGCCGTGGCTGTTCGGCGACTTCTTGATGAACATCATCGGCGGCAGATCATCGAGATACCAGGAGGCCGGGATTTCGATCAGATCGGTTTCCTTGCCGCGCGTGAGCGGCACCATCCAGTCCGATGGTTTCTTCGAATAGTCGATCTTGGTCCACTTGTCGCCGACACGCACATAATAGGGCGTGAAGTCGTTGTGCATCAGCGAGTGGTCGTACTTGATGCCACGTTCAAGCAGCAGCTCGTTGGTAACGTTGGAGAACTCCCACCAGGGGGCGACATAGCCGGTCGGCCGCTTGCCCGACAGTTTGGTGACGAGCTCGATGCACTTGTCGAGCACTTCGATTTCCTGCTCGCGGGTCATGGCGATCGGGTTTTCGTGGGTGTAGCCGTGAATACCGATCTCGTGTCCGGCATCGGCGACCGCCTGCATCTGTTCCGGGAAGGTCTCGATCGAGTGCCCGGGGATGAACCAGGTGGTCTTGATGCCGAAACGTTCGAACAGCTTCAGCAACCGCGGACTGCCGACCTCGCCGGCAAAAAGACCGCGCGAGATATCGTCCGGCGAATCCTCGCCCCCGTAGGATCCGAGCCAGCCGGCAACCGCATCGACGTCGATGCCGAAGCTGCAGAGGATTTCCTTGGCCATGGTATGTCTCCTTCGTGTTTTTCGTTCAAAAAGTCAGGCTGGGATGACGGTTGCTTCGCCCGGCTGCCAGCTCAGAAGAATGTCGGCACCGACGGGGAAGGCGTCGGGCTGGTACTTGTCGACATGGGCCTCCAGCGAGACGGTGCGTCCGTCCGGAAGTGCCGCCGTCAGATGCGAAACATGACCGACGACGTCGAAGCGCCGCACGTTGGCGGCGACGACGTTGCCACCGTAGTTCGCGGCGATACGGTCGCGGTCTACACGTGCAGCTGCGTGAACTTCGATCGCCTCCGCCGGAATGACGACGTTGACGCGTGATCGGCCGGCGAAGGCGCCATTGACGCGCCCGGACAATTGGCCAACGGCAGTCGACACCAGAGCCCGCTCGCCGGAGGCACCATCCACCTCGCCATCGAAGATGGTGTTGTTGCCGATGAACTGGGCGACGAAGGCCGTATTCGGCCGTGTATAAAGCTGATGCGGCGGGCTGATCTGCTCGACCCGACCCTGGTTCATGACGACGATCCGATCCGACAGGGCAAGCGCTTCGGATTGGGCATGCGTGACAAAGATGAAGGTCACGCCGAGCGTCTTCTGCAGCAGCTTGAGCTCGTTCTGGATCGCCTTGCGCAAATTGGCGTCGAGCGCGCCGAGCGGTTCGTCGAGCAGCAGAATGTCGGGCTCGACCACCAGGCCGCGCGCCAGAGCGATGCGTTGCCGCTGGCCGCCGGAGAGCCGGTCGGGCTTCTTATCGGCAATGTCTTCCAGGCCAAGTGTCGCCAGGATGCGGTCGACCTTCGCGTCGCGCTCCGCCTTGGCCATGCCTTTCACCTCCAGACCGTAGCCGACGTTGCGGCGCACCGTCATGTGCGGAAAAAGCGCGTAGCTCTGGAAGATCATCGAGGTCGGCCGATGCTCGGGCCGCACGTCGTTCATCCGCTTGCCCTTGATCAGCATGTCGCCGGAGGAGATCGCCTCGAAACCAGCGATCATCCTGAGCGTCGTCGTCTTGCCGCAGCCGGAGGGGCCGAGGAACGCGATGAACTCGCCCTTGGCGACGGACAGGTTGAAGTCGATCACGGCAGGCGTGCCGTTGTCATAGACCTTGCCGACATTGTTGAGTTCGAGGTCGAAGATCATCGTGGCTCTCCGGAGCTTGTCTGAAATCGCGGCTATCCGGCGCATGGCCCCGGCCATCCCGACCGTTCGTATGTGAGACGACCGGGTGGTCGCTCGGAGCCATGCACCATGTCTCAAAAGCCGGGCGGCGCGCCGCCCGGCGTGTTCGATCAGGCGTTCAGGAACTCGTCCCACTTCTGGATCAGGTGATCGTATTCATCCGGCCACTGGTGCCAGTAGGCGACGTTCTTGGCGCGCTCCTCGAGCGAGCCGCCGTCACGCAGGTCGCCTTCCTTGATGCCGCGCTCCGCAGCACCGACCCAGGGCTTGCCCTCGTACCAGAAGGCGTATTTTTCCGGCGCCATGACGTTCTTGATGTTGGTCGAGGGCGAATAGTAGCCCTGTTCCGAAACGGTGATGCCCGGTTCGCCCGAGAGCCAATAGTCGGCATAGGCGATGACGGCTTCCTTGTTCGTCGTGCCGGCGATCATCGCAGGTCCGATCGCCCAGCCGCGATAGCCTTCCTTCGGCACGGCGTAGCGGCAGGGCTTGCCCTGCGCCTTGACGGCCATGACGGCCGGCTGCCAGGCGTCGCAGACCACCATTTCGCCCGATGCCATCAGGTTGACGAGTTCGCCGAAATCACCCCAGAGCGCACGGAACTGACCGTCCTTCTTCTTGGAGATCAGGAAGGCGGCGGCCTCGTCGATTTCAGCCGCGGTCGGGTTGCCCGGGTTCTTGACGTCGGAAAGGCCAAGCGAGTTCATCGCCATGATCGCCTGACCGATCGCGATCAGCGGATCGGTGTTGATGCCGGACTTGCCCTTCCACTTCGGATCGAAGATCGCCGCCCAGCTATTGGCCTCCTCGGCCGAAAGAACGTCCGGATTGTAGCCGATGGAGTCGTAGTTATAGACGGCCGGCACCATGTTGAGCGAGGCCTGGCTATCGTCGGTCCAGATCTGCCCGACGATCTGCGCGGCGCGATCCCACTTGTCGCTGGGGGTGGTGAAGGTATCGCGAATATTCGCCCAGTTCTTCAGGGCCGAGGCCGGGATCGGCTCGACATTGTTGGTCATGACGATCGAGGGCAGGCGTTCGGCGATGATCTCCCAGCAGTCATAGTCCTTGGAGCCGGAGAGGATTTTCGTCTGTGCGTCCGGGAAGGTCGCCGCCGTTCCCGAGGTCCCGCCGACGCCGGCAGCCGCCTTGAACTGCTCGAGGATGCGCTCCTGCACGGTCACCGAGAGACCGATGGTGCGAAGCTGCTGGCTAGCGAGGTCGCTTGCCTGTGCGAAGGCTGCGCGCGAGGAGAGGAACGGTGTTCCGCCTCCTATCGCGAGCGCCATCATCCCGGCGGAGCGTTTGAGGAGCGAGCGGCGATTGATTTCCATACTAGGCATTGTCTCTTCTCCAGTTTTCGTTGTTCCCCGGAGACCGTTCATCGGCCCCCATTCATCATTCGCCGCCACCGCGGCACTCAGTCCGGCGGCCTAAGCGCCCGCCGCACAATTCCAAGACCGATCAGTAGCGCCCGACCAGGAGCCCGCCGTCGACAACCAGAACCTGACCGGTCATGTAGCGAGCACTGTCGGACGCCAGGAACGCGATGACCTCGGCGATATCTTCAGGGGTGCCGAGGCGCTTCATCGGGATGAACTCCGCCGCGGCTTCCGCGCCGGCGGGACCGAGCGAATTCTCTTCGGAGAGCAGCTGCGCCGTGCGGATGTAGCCGGGCGCCACGCCATTGACGCGCACACCGTCAGCCGCGAGCTCGACCGCCAGTCCGCGGACGAGGCCAACGACGCCGGACTTGGCAGCGGAGTAATGGACATGCTCCTCCCAGCCATAGGCAACGCCCATGATCGACGAGAGCGCGACGATGCTGCCCTTGCCGCGGCGACGCATGCCGCCAGCCGCGGCGCGCGCCAGCCGGAAGATGCCCTTCAAGTCGATGTCGAAGGTGAGATCCCACTTGTCGTCGGTCAACTGGCCAAGCGGCGTGCGATGGGCAATCCCGGCATTGGCGACGATAACGTCGATATGGCCGTGGCGGCTTTCGACGTCGGCCACCAGTGCATCCGTCGCAGACGTCGAGCGCACATCGTAATAGGCGAACTCGGCCGAGCCGCCGGCAGCACGGATCGCCTCGACAGTGGCCGCACCCTCACGCTCTAAAATATCGGTTACGACCACATGGTCGCCCGCGGCTGCGAAGGACTTGGCGGTCGCCTGGCCGATGCCGATGCCGGCACCGGTGACGATGACAATGCGGGAAGTCTTGGGAGGATTTGTCATTTCCATCTTTCCTGTCAAAGCATCACATCGCCGGAGTTCGGCCCAAGCGTCTGGCCAACGAAGAGGCTGGCCGCCGGCGATGCCAGAAAGGACACCGTGGCTGCGACCTCCTCCGGCTCGCCGAAGCGGCCGAGCGGCAATTGCTGTTTCTTGGCTGCGCGCCAGTCGTCCGAGAGTTCCATGACGAGCGGTGTATTGATCGGCCCGGGCGCGACGGCATTGACGCGAACGCCGCGGCTCGACACCTCGCGGGCCAGCGCCTTGGTCATGCCGATGATCGCGGCCTTGGCGCCGGAATAGTGGACGAGTTCGACGCCACCGATCTGACCGAGCTGCGAGGCGATATTGACGATCACGCCCTCGCCGCGCTCAAGCATCGGGCGCAGCACCGCCCGGGTCATCAGGAACGTTCCGCGCACGTGAACCGCGAACATGCGGTCGAAGTCGCCGACCTCGAGGTTCTCGAACAGCGCCTGATGGGCGATACCGGCATTGTTGACGAGCAGAGTCGTCGTGCCATGAGCGCGCTCGCCGGCCTCCACGATTCCGCGAACATCGGCCTCATTGGAAACATCACCGGCCGCCGCGGTCGCCCTGCCGCCTGCCGCGATGATCTCCGCGGCGACGGCCTGGCTGCGCTCGGCAGAGAGATCGTTGACCAGCACGGCATATCCGTCAGTTGCGAGCCTCAAGGCGATGGCACGACCGATGCCGGAGCCGGCGCCGGTGATGATCGCGGCTGGCGAAGAAGCGTCTGCCATTACGCCTCCTCCTGGATCGCAACGCGCTTGGCGCGGCGCACCGACAGCGTCATCAAGGCCCCATAGGTGCCGAGCAGCGCGAAAGAGAAGAGCGTCGTCAGCACGCCGAAGGCGAAGACGTTCGGATGCACCTCGACCGAGAAGGTGCCGTAGATCGCAAGCGGCAGCGTCAGATCACGGCCCGAGGCAAAGAGCGTGCGTGAGAACTCGTCATAGGAGAGCGTGAAAGCAAAGAGCATCGCCGAGAGCACACCGGGGAAGATCAGCGGGAACGTAACCTTGCGGAAGGTGCGCGCCGGGGTAACCCCGAGCGACCAGGACGCCTCTTCCATGCTGGGGTCGAAGCGGTTGAAGATCGCAAGCATCACCAGGAAGGCGAAGGGGAACGTGTAGACCACATGCAGCACGAAGGCGGTGCCCCACCAGTGGCGGTCAATGCCGAGCGTATTGGCAACGAGCGCCATGCCGAGACCGACGAGCACGCCGGGCACCATCATGCCGAGGACGATGAGATAGAAGACCACGCCCGAACCGCGGAACTTGCGGCGAAAGGCCTGCGCTGCGGTGACACCCAGAACGGTCGAGACGATCATGGTCATTACTGCGAGGCCGAGCGAACGCACCAGCGCCTGTTCGATCGGCAGCGGTGCAATACGCGACGGCGGCGTCAGGCCGAAGAGATGCTGGTACCAATAGGTCGACCACTCGATGATCGGGAACTGCGGCCCACCTTCCGGTCCGGTCTGGAACGAAAGGATCGCGAGCACAGCAAGCGGTCCGTAGAGGAAGACCAGGAAGAGCGCGGTATAGGCGCCGAGGCCGAGTTTCATGCCGCTGGCGTTCATGATCAGAGTTCCTTCCTGAGGTCGACGACCCTGAGCAGAGCGGCGATGACGGCGCCCATCAGGATGGTGAGGACGACGCCGGCGACCGCAGCAAATGCCCATTTCAACGAGCCGACCTGGGTGACGATGATGTTTCCGAGCAGGTTGACCTTGCGGCCGGAGAGCGCTGCGGAGGTGGCGAACTCACCAAGCACCATGACCGAGACGAAGATCGCACCGACGACGACGCCCGGCATGGAGAGCGGCAGGATGATCGTGCGGAAGATCCGCCAGAAGCCGGCCCCTAGATCCTGCGCCGCCTCGATGACGGAGTGATCGATACGGCCAAGCATGAAGGCGATCGGCCCGACCATGAAGACGCAGTAGATCTGCGTCATGCCGATGATCACCGAGAGTTCCGAGAACAGGAGGACCTCGATCGGCGCATCGGTGATGCCGAGGTTCATCAGGATCATGTTGATCGCCCCTTCCTTGCCGAGCATGGGGCGCCAGGCGAGAACGCGGATAAGGAACGAGGTCCAGAAGGGAATGACGCAAAGGACGAGCAGAACCGTCTGTAGCGCCTTGTTCTTGACGAACAGCCCGACGTAGAGCGCCGCCGGGTAGCCGACGAGAACGGTGGCGACGAGCACGATCAGCCAGATGCGTACCGTCGTCCACAGCGCGCCGAGATAGGTATCGCTGGTGAAAAAGGTGACCCAGCTTTTCAGCGTCAGCGTCGGCTCGATCTTGAAGGTGGTCTGCGTCCAGAAGGACACATAGACCATCATCAGCATCGGCAGGACGAGGAACAGGACCATCCAGAGAACGCCAGGGGCGAGCAGCCATAGCGCCTTCCCGGTGGGCTTCCTCTCAGTGACGGTTTCCGCTTCCGTCTGTTCCGCAACGGCCATCATGCTCATCTCTCAATCTCCGGGGACCAGCGCAGCACCGAGGCACAGGCTCTGGCCGTTTCAGTTGCGCGCGTTTCAGGCGTAGACGTTTCAAGCGTAGACAAGGGCGTCCTCCCGCTTCCAGACGAGCGCGTAGCGACCCTGATCCTCATAGGCTTCAGGGGCGGCATGGCTGAGATGGGTCTCCACTTCGAAGACCCGCCCGTCATCCAGGGTGAAGAAGGAATTGACCGCAGCGCCGGAATATTCGCTGGCAACGAAGTTGCCTTCGACGCGGACCTCATCGTCACCTGTCGCCGCTTCGCGCGGGCGCACGGCAACGCGGTCGTAGCGGATCGCATAGGCCGGTTGCGTCGCGCGGGTTGCCGCGCGGCCGCCCAGCGAGAAGCGCCCGGCACTGCCGACAAAGGCGCCGCCCTCAAGACGCCCGGGAAAGAGGTTGTAGCAATTGAGGAAGCGAGCGACCGCCGGTGACGCCGGACGGTTGTAGATTGTATCGGAATCGGCCGATTGCGCGATCCGGCCGCGATCGAGCACCAGCACCGTGTCGCCCATTGCCAAGGCCTCGGTCTCACTTCCCGTCACGTGCAGGAAGGTCACGCCGCAGCGTTCGCGGATGGCGCGGAGTTCGGTGCGCATCCGGGCGCGCAGATTGGCGTCGAGCGCGCCGAGCGGCTCGTCGAGCAGGACCATACGCGGTTCGGTGACGAGCGTGCGCGCCAGTGCGACGCGCTGCCGTTGACCACCGGAAATCTGTGTGACGGCGCGGCCTTCGAGGCCGGTCAGGCCGACGAGAGCGATGATGTCCTTCACCCGAGCATCGATCACCCTGCGGTCCGTCACCGCTTCGACCTCCCGGTTTTCCAGGCCGAAGGCGATGTTCTGGGCGACGGAGAGATGTGGGAAGAGTGCGAAGTTCTGGAACACGAAGCCGATGCCGCGCTGATGCGGTGCTACGGTGTCGATGCGCTTGCCGTCAAACACGATGCTGCCGCCGTCCGGATCTTCGAAACCGGCGATGACGCGCAGAAGCGTCGTCTTGCCGGAGCCACTCGGCCCTAGGAGCGAGATATAGGCGTCGCCCGGCAGCGCGAGGTCGATACCATCGAGCGCACGCATCTCGCCAAAAGCCTTGGTGACGTTCTTGAGCTGTAGGACTGTCGACATCGTTTTCCTGCCCGTTATCGCCGACCGGCTACCAGCCAACGCTTCGCCCTCGCCGGCGCCGATCAGGCATCCGAACGCACATGCGATAGCGATCACGCATGGGTCACATGCGCGGCTGAGATCACGGTCCTCTGCGATTTAAAAAATAAGTTCCACCTGCACGCTTCTTCTGAGCGCTTGCATGTCACGAACCATGACATGAATGATTTTTGTATGCAATAGACTTTTATTCGGTTTTTGTCGGATGCAGATGCGTGGCAATATTGCGCCTTAACCCAAGAAGGCGACACTTCCGTTCATCGCCACGCAGCGGTCATCAAGTCATCCGCGAAACACTGTGGAATTGCGCATTTCATCGAGCGCAACCGCCACAACTCCTCAACTTGACTGCAGCCTGTGCCGCCTTCGCAAGGCTCCGCGCTCCTGCAGAGGCGAAACGCCTTTCCATGACAACACAATGGACAACCGCGCAGAAAAATGCACATGTGTATTCAATATGCATTTATTTTGCGCTGTCACGGTCACCGGCAAGTGGCGTAAAGAAAGGAGACGACTTTGCCAGCCAAACGGAAGATGCCAGACCGCATGAGCGAGCCACGCCTCGGCCAGAATCCGCAGCGCCGATACGAAATTGCCGAGGATGTGCTGCGAACGAACATTGCCGAAGGCACGCTGCCGCCCGGCCTCGTCCTTCTCGAAGGGCCGATCGCCGATATCCTGCAGATCTCGCGCGCGCCGGTGCAGCGCGCCTTGCTGCAGCTCGAAAGCGACGGGCTCGTGCACCGCTTCAAAGGGCGCGGCTATCTCGTCGGTCCACCCGGCCGGGCAATCGAACCGAACCGAACCGACATCAAGACACTCGGCCTCATCGTTCCGCAACATGCCGACGAGGCCCTGCAAAGCCGTTCGTCCTGGGAGCGCATTTACGACGAGATCGAGAACGATGTGGCCGGCTGCGTGATCTTCGGCCAGTACCGCATCATCGAAAACGAGCTTGCCAACCATTTCAACGTCAGCCGGACGGTTGTGCGCGACGTTCTGACCCGTCTGCGCGAGCGTGGGCTCGTGCGCAAGAACCAGAGCTCGCACTGGATCGCCGGGCCTCTGACGGCCCAGACGGTAAAGGATCATTTCATGTTGCGCCGGCTGCTGGAGCCGCAGGCACTGGCGCTTGGCGCGCCGCATATCGACCGAGGCCGGCTGACAGCGCTTTTCAACCGGCTCGTCGACTTCGGCCAGACGCAGGACGAGGACGGCTGGCTGGGCCTCGAAGACATTCTGGTGGAGTTCACCGAGGCCTGCGTGCTTGCGATGCCGAACGAACGCCTGCGCGAACTGATCCGCAACAACCTCTTGCCGGTGACGGCCACGGAGAGACTGCTTCGGCATTTGGGGCTGCCGGGCGACCCGGCAGTCATCGCGGAACTGAAACTTATTGTCGAGCTGATGACGCGCGGCGCCAATGCGGCGGCGGCGTCGATGCTTGAAAGCCATATCGACGCGTCGCTGAACCGGACGATCGCACAAATGAAGATCGTGGCGATCATTCCCGGCCCCAGCGTCACCGCTGCCTACCTGACACGGGTCGTCGAATAGCGGGTGCAACGATGCGAGACGCGCGCCGCGAACTGCTGCGGACGACGACGATCGCAAAGTCAGGTCCGCCCTCCTCATCATTCGCCCCTCGTCACTAAAGCGCCTAGTCGCCGGCTGCAATCGAACTGTTCATGTTGAGGGCCAACGGCCGCTTGGGCGGCCGATCGCCGATAGTGTCACGCCTTTCCGGCAATCGCCGCCCGCAAGGCTTCGAGCCGCCTGCCTTCTTCGGCGCGAGCCGCCAATGCTTCCTCCATCGTCACCTCGACGAAGCGGGTCGGCGTATGCGGCTGCAACTGACCGATGAGGTCCATGTCCGCCGAGATCACAGTCCCCACCATGAAGTAACCGCCGCCCGATACGGCGTCGCGATGCAGGATGATCGGCTCCGTGCCGCCCGGCACCTGGATCGAGCCGTAGGGGTAGCAACTGTCGACGATGTTCGAAGGATCGGAGCCGGCGCCGAATGGTTGGTCGCGATCGACGAAGCTGAGCTTGCGGCCACCGCGGAAGCGATAGCCCATGCGGTCGGCTTCCGGCGCCACTTTCCACTCGTCGGCAAAGAAGCTCTGCTTTGCCTCATCCGTCAGGCGATCCCAGTAGAGCCCGGGCAGCACGCGCAGCGCAGCAGGTGCCGCGGGCCTGCGGCGCAGGCTTTCGTCAACCGCCAGTCCTTCGCGGCCGGCGCTCGCTTGCCCAACCGGCAGCACGTCGCCGGCTGCGAGCGCGCGTCCCTTGTATCCACCGAGCGCGCCGATCGGATAGGTCGAGCGGCTGCCAAGGGCTTCCGGCACGTCGATGCCGCCGGAAACGGCGATATAGATGCGCGCGCCGGATTTCAGAAAGTCGAAGCTCAGAGTCTGGCCGGCCTTCACCCGAAAAGCGGTCCATCCCGGCTGAAGGACATCATCGACCTTGACCGGCATGTCGGCGCCGGTGACGGCAACGAGCGCATCCTCGGTGAACTCAAGCTTCGGCCCCAGAAAAACCGCTTCCAGGCCGGCAGCGCCCTCGTCGTTGCCGACGAGCAGGTTGGCAGCGCGTATCGCGTAGCGATCCATTGCACCCCCGATCGGGATGCCGAGATGGAAGTAGCCGGGGCGGCCGAGGTC
This sequence comes from Ensifer adhaerens, assembly GCF_020035535.1. Lineage (NCBI taxonomy): Bacteria > Pseudomonadati > Pseudomonadota > Alphaproteobacteria > Hyphomicrobiales > Rhizobiaceae > Ensifer > Ensifer adhaerens. The sequence goes on from NZ_CP083350.1 coordinate 153,626, forward strand.
CTGGATGGTGGTCGCCAGACCATGATGCAGCACATTAATGGCCATTGAGGACACCCTCCAGCTTGGTGTTGTATCCGGTGATGTCCTTCTGGAACTCGCGCAGGTCGAAGCTGACGTCGCGGATCGGTGGCGCGAAGCGCCCCTTGTCGACGTCCTCGACCGCCTGATCATAGGCGTCGCGGTCGATCGGCTTGAACTTGACGATGTCGCCAGGGCGGAAGAACACCATGAAATCGCGCAAATAGCTGGTCGTCTGCGTCGGATCGAAGATCGGCATCGGCGTGATGCCGAACATCTGGTAGCCGCCGGCGCCCCGCACCGAGTAGATGCAGCCGAAACAGCCGCCGTGGCCGACCGTCAGCTTTGGCGTATCGGTCCGCGGCCTGAGATACTTCGGCACCTCGATCTGCCGCTGCCGCTCGACCATCTGATACATGAAGGGCAGGCCCGCAACGAAACCGACCATTGAGACGAACCAGGGCGAGCCTGAGTGGGCGGCTACGAAGTCGGTCACAGCGTCGTAGCCATTGATGCGCGCCGCATAGTCGAGGTCTGTACCGCCGGGGTCCTGGTGCCGTTCACGGAAGCGCATCAGCGTGTCGTGCGTCCAGGGGTCGTTGTAGAAAACCGGGATCTCGACGATGCGCGTGCGGATGACCGGCTCAGCCCGCTCCGCCGCCCCTTCGATCGCGCGGACTTCCTTCAGAACGTCATCCGGCTTGATGACATCAGGGTCGAACTTGATCTGGAAAGAAGCGTTCGCCGGGCAGATTTCCGTGACGCCGCGGATGCGGCTCTCCCGCACGCCCTTCGCCATGGAAAGGCTCTTGAAGAAGGCCTCGAGCGACATCTCGTCGCTGCATTCGACGAACAGATGCTCGTCGCCTCCAAACGTATAACGTGTCGGCATCACGCGACCTCCGCGGTGCGGCCGCCCAGGGCGGCAAATTCGGTTTCCAGCCAAGTTTCGAGAAAGCGGGTGTGGAACGCACCGGCCGCGACTTGCGCGTCAGCGGCCAGCGCCTGATGCAGGGCGATCGTCGTCGGCACCCCTTCGATCTTCAAATCGGCAAGCGCTCGCGAAAGTCTGGCGAGACACGCTGACCTGTCCTCGCCCCAGACGATCAACTTGCCAAGGAGGGAGTCGTAGAAGGGCGGTATCGTGTAGCCCTCGTAGAGCATCGTATCGAAACGAACGCCCTCGCCTTCAGGCACGCTCAAACGGGAAATCTTGCCGGGCGCCGGCATGAAGCCGCGCGCCGGGTCCTCGGCATTGATCCGGCACTCGATCGCGTGGCCGCGCACGGCGATGTCCGATTGGCACACGGAGAGCGGCGCGCCGCCGGAGACACGGAACATCTCCTGCACGAGGTCGATGCCGGTGATCATCTCGGTGACGGGATGTTCGACCTGAATGCGGGTGTTGACCTCGATAAAGTAGAAGTCTCGCGTCTCGTCGTCATAGAGGTATTCGACGGTGCCGGCGCCGCGATAGCCGACGGCCCGGGCGAGCGCCACGGCGCTGTCGCAGAGCTTCTGTCGCACATCTGCAGGCAGGAGGAACGAAGGCGCCTCTTCCCAAACCTTCTGGCGGCGGCGCTGCAGCGAGCACTCGCGCTCAAAGCAATGCACGAAGTTCTCGCCATCACCGAGGATCTGCACCTCGACGTGACGCGCGCGGGTGATGACTTTCTCGAGGTAGAGGCCGCCGTCGCCGAAAGAGGCGAGCGCCTCAGCCGACGCCTGGGGGAACTGCTTGTCGAGCTCCGCCAGATCGTTGACGATGCGGATGCCTCGCCCTCCACCGCCCGCGGCCGCCTTGATCATGACCGGAAAGCCGGTCTCAGCCGTTACCGCATGCGCCTCTTCCACGCTCGAAATCCGGCCGTTGCTGCCGGGCACCGTCGGCACACCTGCCTTCTCGGCGACGACACGGGCCTGCACCTTGTCGCCGAGCAGCCGGATGGCGTCACCCGAAGGGCCGATGAAGATTATGCCGGCTGCAACCACCGCATCGGCGAAATCGCCGTTCTCCGACAGGAAGCCGTAGCCCGGATGCACGGCATCGACGCCTGCACGCTTCGCCGCGGCGATGACCGCCTCGATATTGAGGTAGGATTTCTTCGGCGCCGGCGGGCCGATTTCGATGGCCTCGTCGGCGAGCTTCACCGCGAGCATGTCGGCATCCGCAGCGCTGTAGACCTGGACCGTGCGGATGCCTAGCGCCTTTGCCGCCTGGATGATACGCACGGCGATCTCGCCGCGATTGGCAATCAGGACCGAGCGGATCGTCATTGTTCCACCTCGGCGATCACCTGGCCGGCCATAACAGGTTCTTCATTGTCTACGAGGAAACGGATGCTTCCGCCGGTGACGCCCGCCTGAACCTCCTGGAAGGTCTTCATCACTTCGATCAGGCCGATCGCCTCATTCGAGGCCACCGCATCGCCGTCCGATTTGAACGGTGGGACATCCGGAGCAGACGACCGATAGAAGGTTCCTGGAAGGGGCGATCGGATTTCGTGCTTGCTCATGGTTGCCTCCGCTTTGTCATTTGGTCTTGATGCTTTTGGTCGGACCGACAAAAAGCATGATTAATTCTAATAACTTAGAGTTAGATGCGGGCGTTAATCCGCCCACATTTTTCCTCATCCCGCTCTAAGCTGTGAAACAGGAGCGATGCGAATACCCTCTGCCGCAAGCGCTTCCCGCATGAGGCGCACGATATCCAGTGCGCCGAGTGTATCGGAATGGAAACAGATGGATTCGAACGCGATGTCGATGTCGCTACCGGTCACGGTTCGCACGCGCCCTTCCTTGCAGGCGCGCACCACCTTTCGCGCGATCGCGGCCGGGTCGGGACGCCCGGCGTCACGGGTAAAGACAATCGAACCACTGTCGTCGTAGTCGCGATCAGCATAGAACTCGCGAATGACCGGCTGCCCGACTTCACGCGCGGCGATGTCCGTCTCCGAACCGGCCATGCAGAAGACGAAGGCGGTCGGTGCCACCGTGCGCATATATTGCAGGAAGATCTGCGAGAGTTCACGGTTGACTGCCATCTCCATGTAAAGCGCGCCGTGGGGCTTCACATGCTGCAGACTCGTGCCGTGCCGTCTTGCAAATTCGCGAATGGCGCCCACCTGGTAGACGATATCGTTGACCAGTTCGCGTGCGGTGCCCGCGATCTTGCGGCGACCGAAACCCTGCAAGTCACGGTAGCCCGGATGCGCCCCGATTCCGACGCCATGCTCGGCGGCGAGCCGCACGGTCTCGTCCATCAGGTTGGGGTCGCCGGCATGGAAGCCCGCGGCAATGTTGGCGGAGCTGATCAGCGCCATGAGCGTCGCATCGTCGGTGTCGCCGATATGCCAGCGACCGAAGGCCTCTCCCATGTCACAGTTGATGTCGACGACGTCGAGCAAAGTCATTCCCTTCGATCAGGGCCGCCTCGAAAGCCGGCCAAACCTTCAATGAAGGAAACGCTAGGAGCATTTAGTGCATTTGAAAAATTCTATTATTATATGCCGAATATCTGTTTTTCAGAATTCGCAGTTGCAATATCACCCATGAGAAAGTACCGCTAAAACCATAGTTTACGTAGGTCTGCCTGCAACGCGGTTAGATATCTGCACAAGGAGCGAGCAGGCTTTCTGAATTTCAGACCTGCATTATCGAAAAATAAGAAGAGAAGTCGATGTCGATCAGCCTTCGCCAGCTTCGCTATTTCGTCGCCACCGCCGAACTCGGGCAGATCTCGCAGGCTGCCGTCGATCTCTCCATTTCGCAGTCGGCCATCACCACCGCGATCAAGGAGCTGGAGCGCATCGTGGGAGCCAGCCTCTTCCTGCGCACGCCGAGCGGCATGGACCTGACCATGGCGGGCCGTCAGTTTCTCTCGCATGCCTACGAGATCCTGAAGAAGGTGGACGAGGCAACGCATCTCAACGTCGTCAGCAGTTCGGTCGAGGGGACGCTCGCCATTGCAGCCACCTATACGGTGATCGGCTACTTCCTGCCACAGCACATCGAGCGGCTGCGGCGGCTGTTCCCAAAGCTCGAGGTTCAGCTGTTCGAGCTCAACCGCGAGTCGATCGAGGAAGGGTTGCTGACGAACCGTTACGATATGGCCGTACTGCTCACGTCAAATATTCTCAATCCCGCGCTTCAAACCGAGAAGCTCATGAGTTCGACGCGGCGGCTTTGGGTTCCCGCCCAGCACCCGCTGCTTGCGCGCGACAATGTCGGTTTTCGTGAGATCGCCCAAGAACCCTACATCATGCTGACGGTCGACGAGGCCGCCCACACCTCGCTCAAATATTGGAGCGCGTCGACCTTTCAGCCGCGCGTCATCCTTCGAACGTCATCGGTGGAAGCGGTTCGGTCTCTGGTCGCCAATGGCCAGGGCGTGGCGATCCTTTCGGACATGGTTCACCGCCCCTGGTCGCTGGAAGGGCGCCGCATCGAAACGATCGACGTGCGCGACGCGGTTCCGGCGATGGATGTCGGCCTCGCGTGGCGCCGAGGCACCGAGTTCACGCCGGCGATGACGGCGCTTCGTTCCTATTTCCAGCAGGCCTTCCACAGTCCGGGCGGCCGGGCCGGCTCCTATGGAGCGGATTGAACGCGGAAGTCCTGGTCCCCGCGCAGCAACGCCTCATGATAGCTCCAGAATTCGGTGACGAAGCGTTCGGCAAGGACGCTATCGGAACCCTGGCTGCGACGGATCGCGAGGAAGCCGGCGTCGACGAAGATGCCGAACGGCCTGACGACGACGCCGCGCCCCCGGAATTCGGTCGCGGACGATGGGTCGATGATCGCAATTCCCGCCCCTTCGGAGACCAGCGTCAGCGCGGTATGGGAAAGGCGCGTTTCCAACGTCGATGACCGCGGAATGCCGGCCAACGCCACCTCTACCCGCATGGCAAACAGCGTACCCGGCTCCAGTGTAATCATGCGCTCGTTGGCGAGATCGGCCGGCATGATGTTTTCCCGGTCGGCAAGCCTGTGACCCGTGGGAACCGCGACGACCGCCGGTATTGGGCGGGTCTCGATCAGGAATCCGGGACGGTCGAGCGGACCGTCGGCAAAGCCGAGGTCCACCTGCCCCGATGCGACCGCCTCAATCACCAGAGACGACGGAATACCGTTGAGCGACGCATGAACGTTCGGCCGGTCGCGCAGGAACCACGCAAGGAAACGCGGCATAATCCCGTTGGCAAGGGCCGGCATCGCGGCAATGCGAAGCATGCCGGCATTCTGTCGGCTGATCTCTTCGGCAAACGCCTTGATGCGCGATAGGCCGACATAGGCGCGCTCCACCTCCTGAAGCAACGTCAGCGCTTCCCGCGTGGGCGTCAACTGGTTTCCCCGACGGTCGAACAGCTTCAGCTTCGTATCGATTTCGAAGTCGCGGATCAGTCGGCTCACCGCCGGCTGGGTGATGGACATCAGCTCCGCCGCCGCCGTCATTTTCCCGGTCAACATGACGGTTCGGAACGCCTCTACCTGACGCAAGTTCATGGATCACCATAATATTTGGTTATGCTCTAGGCCTCATTACGAATTTGACGGTATTGAAGCAAGCTGTCAAACCCACTGAAAACAAACCGTGGCGCCAGGCAGAACCGGCGCCGCACCAAGGGAACAAACTGGTGGGTGCTTTGAGCGCGTATCTCGATCTGATGGGGTTCGCCGAGGGAGCCTGGGGCATGGATATGCTCAGGGCGACGGGCGTTACGCTTTGCGTTGCCCTCAGCGGCTTTGCCGCCGGGGCGGTCTTTGGATGTCTCTCCGCGGCGGCGTCGTTCTCGTCGCTGCGCGCTCTGAGGATATTGGCCGACGGTTACACTACCATCCTGCGCGGCATTCCCGACCTGCTCGTCATCTACCTCTTCTATTTCGGCAGCAGCGCGGTTTTAAGCCAACTCGGCGCGCTGTTCGGTTCCGAGGGCTTCATCAGCGCCCCCGTCTTCCTGACCGGAGCTCTGGCGATCGGCGTTGTTTCAGGCGCCTATCAGGCCGAGGTCTATCGCGGTGCGGTGCTCGCGCTCTCCAAGGGCGAAATTGAGGCGGCAAGGGCCTACGGCATGCCGAACCACCTTCTGTTTCGCCGCATCATCCTCCCCCAGGCGACGCGGTTCGCAATCCCAGGTGTCGGCAATGTCTGGCAACTGGTGCTGAAGGAATCCGCGCTCATCTCGGTGGTGGGGCTGATCGAACTGATGCGACAGGCCCAGATCGGCGCGGGCTCGACCCGCAAACCCTTCACCTTCTTCCTGACGGCTGCGGTGCTTTACCTGCTGATCAGCTTCATGTCCGGCGTCCTGTTCCGGATTGCAGAGAAGCGCGCCATGCGCGGGATCAGGCGGGCACTATGATCGATCTTCCCTTCATCTACGACGCCTTCGTGCAGCTTTGCAGCGGCATCCCGCTGACGCTGCAACTGATGACGGTGTCCGTCGCCTCCGGCGCCGTTCTGGCAATTGTTCTCGCAGCGATGAGACTGTCGTCCTGGCCACCGCTCGACCTCCTGGCGCGGATCTACATCTTCATCTTTCGCGGCACGCCGCTTCTGGTGCAGCTCTATCTCATCTACTACGGCCTCAGCCAGTTTCCCGAACTGCGCAAGACCTTCCTATGGCCGTTCCTGCGGGAGGCCTATTGGTGCGCAGCGCTCGCGCTCGCGCTCAACACAGCAGCCTACAGTGCCGAAATCATCCGCGGCGGCGTGCTGTCAGTGCCTGCGGGACAGATCGAAGCCGCGCGTGCCTATGGGATGAGTGGCTTTACTCTCATTCGCCGCATCATCGCGCCACAGGCGCTGCGGCAGATGCTGCCTGGCTACTCCAACGAAGTGATCTTGATGGTGAAATCGACGGCGCTGGCCTCGACCGTAACCATGATGGAAGTCACAGGGCTGGCGGCAAAACTCATCTCGGCGACCTACCGCCCCGTGGAGATCTTCATCGCCGCCGGCGCGATCTATCTGCTGCTCAATTTCATCGTCAGCCGGCTGTTCAAGCTGTTCGAATACCGGCTTTCGGCCGCGCAGCGCCAACCCCTCTACCGACGTGCCGCAGGAGAAAACGCATGATGAACGCACCCCTTGCGCCGGCCGTGAAGATCACCGGGCTCGAGAAGAGCTACGGTGCCTACAAGGTGCTGCATTCCATCTCGCTCAGTGCCAACCAGGGCGAGGTCGTCTCGATCCTTGGGGCCTCGGGATCCGGCAAGTCCACGCTGCTTCGCTGCATCAACATGCTGGAAGTGCCGGATGCCGGCGAAATCTCCATTCACGGTGAGAGCTACAGGCTTACGCAGCGTTCGGGCTTCGCACCGCGCGTCGCCGATCCGAAGCAACTGCTGCGGCTTCGCTCCCAAGCGACGATGGTGTTCCAGTCCTTCAATCTCTGGTCACACCTGACGATCCTTGAAAATCTGATCGAAGCGCCGGTCCATGTGCAAAAGCGCAAGCGCGCCGAATGCGTCGCGGAGGCCGAAGCCCTCCTCGAGCGGGTGGGGATCGCCGACAAGCGCAACTTCTATCCGGCGCATCTTTCCGGCGGCCAGCAGCAACGTGCGGCGATTGCCCGCGCACTCGCCATGCGACCCAAGATCATGCTGTTCGATGAACCGACGTCGGCACTCGATCCGGAACTGGTCGCCGAGGTGCTGAAGGTCATGCGCGATCTCGCAGCCGAGGGCCGCACCATGCTCGTCGTCACCCATGAGATGGGCTTTGCCCGCGACGTCTCGAGCCGGGTTCTGTTCCTGCACAAGGGGCTGATTGAAGAGGACGGTCGCCCGGAGCAGGTCTTCTCGAACCCGAAGAGCGAGCGCTTCCGCCAGTTCATTTCCAAGCACAACGCCTGAAACCAACTTTGAAAAAACCAAGAGAGGAGAACGCATGAAACTGAAGATTGTCTTGTCTGCCGTCGGCCTGCTGGCAACGGCCCATGTCGCGCAAGCGGAGGACGTGATCCGCATCGCCACCGAAGGCGCCTATGCGCCGTGGAACTTTTCCGGCCCCAACAATGTGCTGGAAGGCTTCGAGATCGACCTGGCGAACGACCTGTGCGGACGCATGAAGGCCAAGTGCGTAATCGTTGCGCAGAACTGGGATGGCATCATCCCTTCGCTGACCGCCGGCAAATACGATGCCATCATGGCGGCCATGAGCATCACGCCGAAGCGGGAGGAAGTGATGGCCTTCTCCGCCCCCTACGCGGCTGCAATCAACTCCTTTGCCGTGATGGAAGACAGCGATCTCGCCAACCTGCCGGAAACCGGCAAGCCGCTTTCGGTCGACTCTGAGGCCGCCAAGCCCGTGCTCGAGGAGATCGCCAGGAAGATCGAGGGCAAGGCTGTCGGCGTACAGGGCTCCACGACGGCTTCCGCGTTCATGGAACAGTACTTTCAAGGTGGCGCCGACGTTCGCGAATACAAGACCACTGAAGAGCACAACTTCGATCTCGCGAGCGCCCGCCTCGACGCAGTCGTGGCCAATGCGACCGTTCTCGCAGCAGCGCTCGAGAAGGACGACATGAAGGGTGCCAAACTCACCGGCCCGCTCTTCTCGGGCAAGGTGTTCGGCATGATCGGCGTCGGACTGCGCAAGGAAGACACCGCACTGAAGGCTCGTTTCGACGACGTCATCAAGGCTGCCGTCGCCGACGGCACGGTGAAGAAGCTCTCCGAGAAGTGGTTCAAGGTGGACGTGAGCCCGCAGGAATAAGCCTCGACAAACCGGCCCGTCCGAGTTTCGGGCGGGCCACGCCACCGGCATACGGACCGAAAAGCATGCGCAGACTACCGGATCAGGACATCGTCATCATTGGAGCAGGCCTTGTGGGCGCCGCCCTCGCCTGGGGCCTTGCGCGCGCGGGTGAGCGGCCGCTGCTTCTGGACGGGGATGATCTGTCGCTGCGCGCATCTCGCGCCAACTTTGCGCTGATCTGGGTTCAGGGAAAGGGGCTCGGCGCTCCCCATTATGCACGCTGGACAATGCGCTCGACCCGCCTTTGGCCGGAATTCGCGGCCGCATTAAAAGAGACTTCCGGTGTCGATGTTGCCCTGAAGCAAAAAGGGGGCTTCACCTTTGCGCTGAGCGAATCCGAGCTGGAACGGACGCATGAAGACGTCGTGACGGTTGCGCGCGAACTTGGCGATGATGCCACCGAACATACCCTGCTCGACCACGCAGAGACGGCGAAACTGGTGCCGGCGATCGGGCGGAATGTCGTCGGCTCCGTCTATTCTCCAATGGATGGCGACGTGAACTCGCTCCGCCTGCTCCGGGCGCTTCATACCGGCATGATAAATCTAGGCGCTGCTTACGAGCCGCATTGTGAGATCGACGAGATCACCCCCCGATCGGGCGGGTTCCAATTGAAGGGTTCCTGGGGCGAGGTTTTCGCCAAACGCATCGTCCTGACGGCTGGCGTCGGCAACAGCCGGCTTGCCGCGATGGTCGGTATTCACGCGCCCTCCGTGCGCAGCAAGGGGCAGATCCTCGTCACAGAAAAATGCCGTCCATTTTTCCCCTACACCTCGGCCACGCTCAGGCAAGCCGACGAAGGCGGCGTGATGATCGGCGACAGCCAGGAAACCCACACCGACTCGATTGCCACCAACCAGGACATCAGCGCGGTTCTGGCCGATCGCGCCATCCGGACATTTCCCTGCCTGAGTGGCGTCAACGTCCTTCGCTCCTGGGCCGGATTCCGCGTCAAGACGCCCGACGGTTTTCCCATTTACGAGCAGTCGACCGCCCATCCCGGTGCCTATGTGGCGATGTGCCATTCCGGCGTGACGCTTGCCGCAATCCATGCGCTCGTCGTCGCCGGTGAGATCGCCACCCAGCAGGCCGTACTTGCCGGCAACACATTCCCCGGCCGGAGATTTCATGTTTCGTAGAATTGATAAAGCAGCGGAAACGGTCGTCGTCACGTTCGACGGTATCCCGATGCGCGTCGACACCGAGCAGACGGTAGCCGCAGCACTCCTTAGCCAAGGTATCAGCACGTTGCGCAGGAGCGTCGTCGGCGATCGCCCACGTGCGCCCTATTGCCTGATGGGTGTCTGCTTCGAATGCCTGGTCACCATCGACGGCATTCAAAACCGGCAGGCTTGCATGACCGTCGTGCGTGACGGGATGGCGATCTCATCGCAAAGCGGTGCCCGCTCTCTGGACGAAGGGTGCTGACGATGGCGCTCCGGAAAATCGACGATCTTCATCTTCTCGACCGCGAATACGATCTCGCGGTCATCGGTGCAGGGCCGGCGGGGATGGCCGCGGCGGCAGAAGCGGCCGCCGCTGGCGCGCGAACGATCCTCCTTGATGAAAACCCCGCCCCCGGCGGCCAGATCTACCGGTCGATCGAAAGGAATTCGCCAACAAGGCGCGCCTTCCTCGGCAAGGACTACTGGAAGGGAAAGGGCGTCTTTAAGGCGTTTCTTCAGTGCGACGCCGCCTACCTGCCCCAAGCACTTGTCTGGAGTGTCGAGCAAGGCGAGACCGATGGAAAGACATCTGTCGAACTGCGCGTTTCGGCCGGTGGCAAGAGCAGCATCGTTCATGCGCGACGGGTCGTGTTCGCCACCGGCGCGATGGAGCGGCCGATGCCCGTAAGGGGGTGGACGATTCCGGGCGTGATGACGATCGGGGCGGCCCAGATCGCACTCAAATCTTCAGGGCTGGTGCCCGACGGCCGCGTTGTTTTGGCAGGCAGCGGCCCCCTGCTTTATCTCTTTGCCGGCCAATTGTTGCAGGCAGGTGGCAACCTCGTCGCAGTACTCGACACCACGCCGCGTTCGAACTGGACGAAGGCGCTGCCTTTCCTGCCCCCATTTCTGGTTTCGCCCTATCTGCTGAAAGGCCTGGCGCTGTTGGCGAAGGTCCGGCGCTCGGTGCCGGTTTTCACCCGCGTCGGGACGATCGAGGTCATCGGTCAGGACCGGGCCACCGCAATCCGCTTCCAGGCGAAGGGCCGGACGGAGGAAATCGACATCGACAGCGTCTTCCTGCATCAGGGAGTCGTCCCGAACAACAGCCTGGCCAACGCGACCGGATGTCTTCTTGCCTGGAATGACCGTCAGAAGTGTTTTCAGCCAGACCTTGGTACACGCGGTCGATCCTCACTGCCGTCGATCTACGTCGCCGGTGACGGCGGCGGCATAGGCGGCGCGCTTGTCGCGGAGGTCGGCGGGCGGATAGCGGCGCTGGCCGCCTGTCTCGATCTCTTTCCGGAGAAGACGCGCCAGATCGGACCGCTCCTGGCGAAGCACGAAAAGCGGCGCAGGGTCTTGTCGCGCGGGCGCACCTTCATCGACACGCTCTATCAGCCCGCTGTGGCGTTTCGCGCACCGACCGATCGGGAGACGATCGCATGCCGCTGCGAAGAAGTGACGGTAGGTGCCATCCGGGATGCCGCCGCGCGCAACGTGGTCGGCCCCAACCAGCTCAAGACGATGCTGCGCTGTGGCATGGGGCCGTGCCAGGGGCGCATGTGCACGGCGACCATCACCGAAATTCTGGCTGACGTGCAACAGCGGTCCCCCGCCGATATCGGCACCTACAGGCTTCGCACACCGATAAAGCCCGTCCCCTTGCGCGAATTCGCCTCGCTCCCCCTCACGCCGGATGCCGTTCAGGCCGTTACCGGCGACCACTCCGACAGAAGCTAACCCCTCAACAAAGGAAACAAAAATGGCAGAACGTCATCTCCGCACGCCCATCATGCACCGCGTCGTTGAACACAACGGCATCGTCTATGTCGGCGGCACGACCTGTGACGACGAGAGCCTCGACATGGCTGGCCAGACCCGCGAAATCCTGGCGAAGATCGATCGTTATCTGGGGGAAGCTGGCACCGACAAGACGAAGCTCCTGACGGCCACGATCTTCGTGACCGACCTGGGCAAGAAGCCGGAGATGGATGCCGTTTGGAAGGCCTGGGTTGGCCCGGAAGAGCTGCCGACCCGCGCGACCGTGGGCGTTGCCGATCTCGGTGGTGACACGCTGATCGAAGTGGTCGTCTCGGCCTACAAGTAGCCGTCGCTGGCCGGATCATGCGAGACGACCGTGTCTCGCATGATCCCGCGCGCCGTCATTCAGGCACGCTCGACCGGGGCTGAAGCTTGTCGAACGGAGCGAACGCCTGTCGCAGAAAATCTATGAGCTTGCTGGCCGCGAGCGATCGTGGATGGTTCCTCGGTGTAAGCAGCCACAGATCGACCGTCGTTTCCGGAACGATACTCCGCCGCACCAGAACGTCGCTGCCAAAATCGAGCCCGACGAACGAAGGCACAATGGAGACGCCGACGCCATTGGCAACGAAACAACAGGCAGTTTCCGAGAGCGGAACCTCGATTCGGTTTCTCTTCTGTACGCCCTTGATCTGGAAGGCACGGTCAATCGTCATCAACGAGCAGTCGTCGCGCGCCAGGGAGACGAAAGGATCGCCGCCGAGATCTTCCAGATCGATGACGGATTTGTCCGCCAGCGGATGGCGCCCGGGAAGCACGCAGACCATCTCGAAGCGCATCAGGCGCTCGGCATCGACGTTGGGATGCTCGAACGGCAGCACGCTGAGGCCGATATCCACCTGTTGGGCCGCGACGAGATCGATGATGCGCGGCGACGGCAGGCTTCGCATCGTGAAGTGAATATCGGGCTGTTCGGCAAGCAGGGGCGAAAGCGCCTGTGCGAGAAAACGCGTGGTCAACGCCGGCGGGGCGACAAGCGTGATCTCCCCCCATTCCTGATTGCGGACAGCATCGGCCAGCCTTGCCACGCGTGCGGTCCCCGAGAACATCTTGGCGACCTCGACCGCGAGCATACGGCCTTCGAGCGTTGGCGTGAGCCGGCCACCGGCTCGAACGAAAAGCTGAAAGCCGCAGGCATCGGAAAAGCTGCGCAGTAGCTTGCTGACCGCCGGCTGAGAGATCCGCATGCGCTCAGCGGCCAGCGTGACGGACCCGGTCTCGACGGTGTTGTGGAACGCCTCCAACTGGCGGATGTTCATGGGTATGCCTCTGCTTGGAATCGAGCAACATGAGTTTCGGTTATAATGAGCGGATAATTTGATATTTGACAATCATACCCTGTCTCGCTTCTCTCACACCAACCAAACACGACAGATCCGGGCGTTCGATCTGCGTCAAAAAGGGAACGAGCATGAGAACAGCGTTGGGAACGGCCCTACTGACTTTGGCGCTTTCAACATCGGCGTATGCCGGCGTCTTGTCGGTATGCGTGGAGGGATCGCCGGAAATCTTCAATCCGCAGCTGAGCAGCAGCGGAACGACGTCGAACGTGCTGGCCAACATCTACGACAATCTGGTGTCCGTGAAGGCAAACAGCTCGGACATCGAACCGGCACTGGCTGAAAGCTGGACGATCTCGGAGGATGGCCGGACCTACACTTTCAAGCTGCGCAAGGGCGTGAAGTGGCAGTCCAACGATCAGTTTACCCCGACGCGGGACTTCAACGCCGATGACGTAGTGTTCACCTTCGACCGGATGCTGAAGTCGGATCATCCCTATGCGAAGATCAGCAAAGGCACCTACATCACCTTCAACACCAAGCTTGCCGATAGCCTGAAAGCGGTCTCCAAAATCGACGACTACACCGTTGCCTTTACCCTGAAGGAACCGCTCGCTCCGTTCATCGGCATCATGGCGCATCAGTCTCTCGCCATCACATCGGCCGAGTACGCCGACGTCCTGATGAAGGCGAGCAAGCCTGAGACCTTCGACATGGTCCCGATCGGGACTGGTCCCTTCGCGTTGCAGGCCTATCAACAGGATGCCGTGGTCCGGCTCGTGCCGTTCAAGGAAACCTGGGGTGTGGCCATCGGTGACAAGAGCCGCACGCCCATGGTCGACGCCCTGGTAATGGCGATCAGCGCCGATGCCCCGGTGCGGCTGCAACGTGCATTGGCCGGCGAGTGCCAGATTGCGCTTTACCCCAACCTTGCCGACCGCGGCCAGATCGAGGACAGCGACACGCTCGAACTGATGCAGACGCCGGTGGCATCGACCGGGTTCATCGACTTCAATTTCCGCGACGAGAAGTTCAGGGACAAGCGGGTCAGAGCCGCACTGGCCGAGGCCATCAACGTCCCGGCACTCGTCGACACCGTCTATAACGGCATGGGCATCGCCACCGGCGCGCTCATCCCTCCGGTTCTCTGGGGGCACGACAGCGAGCTGAAGCCGCACCCCTATGACCCAGAAAAGGCAAAGGCGCTTCTCAAGGAAGCCGGATATCCGGACGGCTTTTCGACCCAGATCTGGGCGATCCCTGTCTATCGTCCCTACATGCCGAACGGTCGCCGCGCCGCCGAGATGATCCAGGCCGACTGGGCCAAGATCGGCGTCAAGGCCGAGGTCGTTACCTTCGAGTGGGGCGAGTACATTCAGCGCGCCAGGGCGGGAGAGGCCCCGGTCGCCATGTTCGGCGGCATCTATGATTTTCCGGACCCGAGCCAGATCCCGAACAACTACTTCATCTGCGATTCCGACGGCAAGCCAAGCCCCTCCAACGTAGGCGCCTGGTGCGACAGCGAATTCATCAGCCTGATGAACGAAGCCGGGCGTATTGCGGACAAGGAGAAGCGCATCGAGCTCTACAAGAAGGCGCAGTCACGCTTCCACGAGGAAGCGCCTGCGGTCATCCTCGGTGGAGCCGATACACTGACGGCCGTCAGCAAGACCGTGCACGGCTTCCAGCCCGCCATTTTCGGTACGAGCCGCTTTTCGGGCGTGACCGTCGACTAGGCTCGCCACACCGGGCAAGCCATGCATTCGCATTGGAGCAAATATGAAAGTCCTGATCATTGGTGCCGGCATTCTTGGCGCCAGCACCGCCTATCACCTCGCGAAAAAGGGCGTCGACGTGGAAGTCGTCGACGCCCAGCACGAGGGAAAGGCAACCCTCGCCGGCGCCGGCATCGTCTGCCCATGGGCGACGAAGCTAGAAGACGGCGATTTCTATGACATGTACGCCGCCGGCGCAGCCTATTATGCCTCCCTGGTCGAGGGCCTTAAGTCGTTTGGCGAGACCGATCTCGGCTATGGCAAGGTCGGTGCGCTCGTCGTGGCCGAGGACAGGCAGGAGTTCGAGGCGGCCGCCGAGCGCGTGGCGCAGCGCGTTGCCAATGTGCCTGAAGCGGGCACGGTCGAATATCTGAGTCCGGCTGCGGCGCGCTTGAAGTTCCCGCCGCTGCGCGAAGGGATGGAAGCGATCTTCATCCCCGGAGCCGCGCGCGTCGATGCGCGCTTGCTCGCAGCCGCAATGCTGCGCGCCGCAAGCTCTCTCGGCGCAAAGGTCAGACAGGATCGCGTTTCGTTGGCCTTGAAGGATGGACGCCCCGTCTGCACGGCCAGCGATGGAACAGCACTTCAAGCGGACGAAGTCGTCGTTACGGCCGGCGCATGGGCATCGCAGATTCTCGACCCGCTGGGCCTTCAGCATCCGGTCGCACCCCAGAAGGGCCAGATCATCCATCTTCGCCTGCCGGGCGTCCAGACATCGAACTGGCCCGTTCTCCTGCCAATGGGCAGCCATTACCTGCTGGCGTTCGATGATTCCCGCGTCGTGATCGGCGCGACGCGCGAGGACAATTCCGGTTTCGACTATCGCGTGACCGCGGGTGGCGAAGCCGAGGTCCTGAACGCCGGACTGACGATCGCTCCGGGGCTTGCGACAGCGACACACATAGAAACACGCATCGGCTTTCGCCCGGCGTCGAGCAACATGAAGCCCATTCTGGGCCGGGTTCCCGGTATCTCGGGCTTGACGGTCGGCAACGGCCTCGGCGCAGCCGGCCTCACCATCGGCCCCTTCGCCGGAAAGCAACTCTCCGAGTTGCTGACGGACGCTCCTCTCGACGTCGATCTCACGCGCTACGCCCCGGCGTAAATCGCCGGTCGGCTTTGAACTCACCATCAATGGAAAAGGAACAATCATGGTAACGCGTTACCGGAAAAATCGCATCATGCATGCAGCCGTGGAACACAATGGCCTTATCTTTGTCGGAGGCCACGCAGCCAGCGACATTTCCGTCGGCATGAAGGAACAGACGCAGCAGGTCTGCGAAAAGTTGGACGGCGTGCTGGCCGAATGCGGCTCGGACAAGACCCAGCTCGTATCTGCCCGGATCTACATCAGCGACATGTCGAAGAAGGAAGAGATGAACGAAGCCTGGCTCGAATGGCTCGACGGCGACGACCTGCCCTCGCGCGCGACCATCGGCGTCGCCGATCTTGGCGATCCCAAGAGGCTTATCGAAGTCGTGGTCGTCGCGGCCAAGAACTAACGCGAGCTTTGGCAGGTCAGGCCTGCCTCTTTCGCTGCCATCTCTGCTAACGGACTTGCAGCGCGCCGAGTGTCTGGCGCGCTGCTTTTCTTTTGCCGCACATGAGCGGAACCCGTGTGCCCGACGTGTCAGCAGCCAATTGAGCGCGCCCATCCGGCAGCGCGTCGCGCCGCCTCGGTCAGCATGGGTTTGGGGGCCTTGTACCACTCGTTCTCAGGAAGCCTGCGCTTGTCGCGAACATGGTCGATTGCGGCGTCCAGGGTTAGGAACTCTTGCGGCAGCGTGAGATGGAGAAACAACGACACGACAGCAACGGAGCGAGAGCGTCCGCCGCGGCAATTGATCAGCACTCCCCCGCGCTCCCGTCTGGGGTAGGACGGCTTCTCCGGCAGGACCTGCTCGAGCGCGGCCCGCAAGATGTAGTGCGCCGCAAGCATCTGCGTGTCCGGGTTTCCATCGCCGTCGATCAGCCCCACCTTGTAGTAGCGGATCTCGCCTGGGCCATGGACACTGTTTCGGTGATCCGAGACGAGCTGCGGCTCTCGGACGAAATTGAAATCCAGATTGACCGCGCAATTGACGACGGTCGTGATGCCGTTGCGACGCAGGAGATCGAGATCACTCGCGCCTTCCTTGCCCGAGATGAAGATGTCGGCGTCATAGGTCGGATGCCTGGCATAGATGAGGCTGAGCCTTGGCAGCTCGCTGCTCGCCTTGTTGGCGGCCATCGTTTCGGTTGGTTCAATTTGCATGCTTTCCTCGTCTCCGCTCATGGCGCTGGAGCTTTGGCCGTACGGCCATCTGAAATGGCCTGCGCGACGCGGTTCAGGGTCGGATAATCGGCACCGGCGCCATAAGCCACATAACCGGGGCACAGATAATCGGCAGAACCGACCGGCACTTTGCCGAGCGGTAGGGGGCGGTAGCGCCCGCCGGCATTTCTGAGGATCAACGTCGCAGCGGCGACATCCCACGCATTGACGCCGAAGCCGGCCGCCGCGTCGACAAAGCCGGCCGCCACATGCGCGATGCTGAGGGCTGCGCTGCCGGGCCGGCGCAATGTCGAGAAGGTCTCGACCAGGTCGCCAAAGCGACGAAGGGCGACATCCTGTCCATCGAGGCGAAAGTCTCTCGAAACGGGATAGCCTGTGATCAGGGTCGCGCGGCTCTCGTCGCTCACTGCCTTGGAAGTGATGACGTCTCCATTCAGATAGGAGCGCTCGAGGTCACCCGAGAAAAGTAGGTCGGCGACCGGGTCGTAGACGACCCCTGCCACGACCACCCCCTCTTCGACTGCGGCGATCGACACGCACCAGAAGGCGAGCCCCCGAGCGAAATTCGCCGTTCCATCGATCGGGTCGACATACCACTGGATTTCGCCTGTGCCGACCTGACCGCCCTCTTCGCCGAGCATGGCCGAGTTCGGCTCGTTCGCGAAAATGTGGTCCCGGATCAGTGCCTCGGCGTTTTTGTCGTGAATCGTCACGATGTCGTGCAGGTCGCGCTTGTAGTCGACCGCCATTTCCGAGCGAAATGCCGCAAGGAGTGGTGCCCCCACGGCCCGGGCCGCGCCCTCGGCTATCTGCATCAGGTGGCGTGATCGGGCAAGTTTGCCCGCTTCATCGGCGCGACTGGGGCTTGCCGCCGGATAAGCGTTGTTCATGCTTTCTTTCCGTTCATGCGGGTGCGGCCGGCGCGACCTGTCCTCGTCATGTCGCGCCGGCCTCGAGTTTCTATTTGCTGTAGTTCACACGCCAGAAGTCCTGCCATTCCTCGCGCCGGTCGAAGTCTTCAAGACCCGTTGCGGCATCGTAGGGGAACAGGCGGTCCGCCACTTCCATAATCCCCGACGGTTCGTCCGCCGGCATCTTGATGTCGGTGTTGGTCGGCAGCTTGCCGTCCTTCATCTGCGGCGCAATGCCCTCTTCCGTCAGAACGTAGTGAATGAAGAGCTTCGCGGCATTCGGGCTTGCGCTCTTCGACGCAACGAGGCCCAGCTTGGTGTAGGTCCAGCCGACCCAGGGCTGAAGCTCCGTGCACAGTCCAAGCTTGTAGCCCTTGCCCTCGTTGTCGCGGAACTTGGCCGAGCTCAAAAGGCCGAAGAACGGCTCCTTCTGGCCGGCCGCACCGACAGCCTCGGCGACCGGATCGTCACCGTCGGTAACCAGCGGCCCGTTTAGTGCGAGCGCCTTGATCCAGGCTGCGGCCGCACTCTTCTCTCCGGTTTCGATATCCTTGCCGAAGTGGCTCTTGTAGGCGTCGGCCACCGCCTTGTCGGCGTGCTTCTCCATCTGGTTGAACCAGTCGGTATAGGTGCTCTTGGTCAGGGGATCGACGAGAGCGATCTTGCCTTTCCACTTCGCCTCCGTCAGCTCCCAGATGTTGCTCACCGGGCATTTGTCGTAGGCCTCGGTGTTGTAGGCCCAGACATTGGCATTGGTCGAAATCGCCAGAGGGTTCTGGAAGGCTGCCGGTATCTTGTCCTTCATGTCCCCAGGCAGATAGCTCTCGACGAAGCCTTGCGGCAGAAGCTGGGCGAGCGCTGCCGGCGCATCGGTAATCAACGCCACATCACCCTGGACATTGCCGGCCTGCGCCTCCCGGATGATCATTTCCAGCTGGCTGTTGGCCGAGACTTTCACGCCCGTTGCCTTGACCCCGTATTTCGCGGTGAAGGCTTCGGCCATCTCGACGATCTTGCCGGTGCTGTCATAGACGTTGATAGGCTTTTCCTTCTTGGCGGCCTCGATCAAGGCGTCGAGATCGAACGCCTCTTCGGCACGCGCTTCAACCGCGACAGCGGTCGCAAGGGCAGCCAACGCCGCCCCCATTGCCAGTAATTTGCTGTTGCCTCTTTTCATGGTTTCCCCTCCCAAGGAGACCGTTTCAGGGTTCACGAGGTTACTTCCGGTAGTTGATCCGCCAGAGGTCCTGCCAGGTTTCCCGCTTGTCGAGATCATCGCCGGCCGTCGCAGCATCGAAGACCATCAGTTCGTCGAGGTGCTTGGAAACGCCGGAGGCTTCGTCAGCCGGCAAGGCGATCGTCCTGTTGCCGGAGATCTTTCCGTCGACGGTCTGCGGCGCGATCCCCTCGGCCGTCATCAGATACCGAACGAAAAGCTTTGCAGCGTTCGGGCTCTTCGTCTGAGCGGCAATCAGGCCGAAGCCGGGATAGAGGAAGCCTGTGAACGGCTCCATGCCGGCGCAAATGCCGAGTTTCAGCCCCTTGGTGGCATTTTCCCGGTACTTTGCGGTCGAGGTGATCGCAAAGAACGGCTCGGCCTGGCCGGGCGCGCCGGCGGCCTCGGCGACAGTCGACGAATCCGAAAGCAGCGGGCCGTTTGCGGCAAATGCCTTGACCCAGGCGGCCGTGGCACTCTCACCTTGTGTATCGAGTGCCTTGCCGTACTGCGCCTCATAGGCCCGCGCGACGTCCTTGTCGCGATGATTGGCGATCTGATTGAACCAATCCGCATAGAGCGGTTTGTCGAACAGATCGAGCATCGCGACCTTCCCCTTCCACTCCGGCTCCGTCAGTTGCCAGATGTTGGTGACGGGGCACTTCTCGTACTTCTCCGTATTGTAGGTCCACACATGCGGATCGGAGACGACCACCAAGGGATTGCGCAGCGGTTCGGGAATGTCGCCCGCAAGATCGGGCGGCGTCCAACTGGTGGCAATGCCTTCAGGAAGCATCTGCCCGACTGCGGAAGCGACATCCATGGCTAGGCTGACATCGCCGACGACGTTGCCTGCCTGATGCTCGCGGATCATGAGTTCGACCTGCGTCGCCTCATTCACCTTCTTGCCGTTTGCCTGGAGCCCGTATTTTTCGCTGAAGGCCTGGACGGTGTCGACAATCTTGCCGGTCACCGCATAGACCGTGATCGGCGGCTCTTTCTTCGCCGCCTCGATCGTCGCATCAAGGTCGAAGCGCTGCTCGCCATGGGCTACGGAAGCCAACGAAACAGAGGCGGCGATAGCCCAGGCGGAGACGGACGCGACCGTCCAAAGCCGACGCGTCCTCATGATCTGATTGCTCATAAAGTTACCCTCAGAGTTCGCTTCACTTCTGGTAGCTGAGCCGCCAGAGGTCCTGCCAGGTCTCACGCGCGTCCCAATCGTCGAGGCTCGTTGCCATCTGATAGGGCATGACCTGATCGATAACTGCGCCGATGCCTGACGGCTCGTCGGCAGGCAGCGAAACATCCTGGTTCGTCGACATCTTCCCGTCCTCGGCCTGCGGCGCGATGCCTTCGGCCGTCATCACATAATGGATGAAGAGCTTCGAGGCGTTGGGGCTGTTGGTACCCTTGGTGATCAGCCCGACACCCGGATACATCCAGCCGAGCCACGGTTTCAGGTCCTTGCAAAGGCCGAGCTTCATACCCTTGTCGGCATTGTCACGGAACTTCGCCGAGCTCATCAGGCCCATGAACGGCTGCGATTGCCCCGGTGCGCCGACCGCGTCGGCGGCTGCCGCATCGGCATCGGTCAGGAGCGGCGCGTTGGCGGCAAGCGCCTTCACCCAGGCGGCCGTCGCGCTGCCGTCGTCGGTTTCGAGCTCCTTGCCATAAAGCTCCTTGTAAGCCGCAGCCACCTTGTCGTCGCCGTGCTTGGCCATCTGGTTGAACCAGTCGACATAGGACGCCTTGCCGAGCGGGTCCTGCATCGCGACCTTGCCCTTCCATTCTGGTCCCGTCAGTTGCCAGATGTTGCTGACCGGGCACTTGTCGAAGAGTTCGGTATTATAGGCCCAGACGTTGGCACTGGTGACCACTGTCAGCGGATCCTGGTACTCCGCGGGAATCTTGGATGCGAGATCCGGCGGCAGCCAGCTTTCGGCAAAGCCCTGCGGAATGAGCTGGGCCATCGCGGCCGGCGCATCGCTGATGATCGACACGTCGCCCTGGATATTGTTCGCCCGGGCCTCGCGAATGATCATCTCGAGCTGGGCGGTCGCCTTGACCTTCGACCCTTCGGCGGCCACGCCATACTTCTCCGCGAAGGCCTTGGCCATTTCGACGATCTTGCCGGTGCTGTCATAGACCGTGATCGGCGCTTCTTTCCGTGCCGCCTCAATGAGGGCGTTCAGGTCGAAGGGCTCCTCCGCCAGCGCCGGCCCGCTGATCGCCACGATCGTCGTCGCCAGCAAGGCGCGCCGAAATGCACGTTGCATCCTGTCAGTTTTCCGAAATTGCATTGTCTGTTCCTCCCTCAGATTCTGTTTCGGTATGGCGTCTGGCGCCCTAGTTCAGTGTGCTCTTGCGCAGCAACGCATCGGCTTCGCTGACGCGTTGACCGTTCATGTCGAAGACGTGCAGCGCCTCGGGCGGCGCGAAATAGGAAACCCTCGCACCGGTCTCGACGCGCGGCAGGGCATTCGTGGTCAGGAAAAGCGTATCGTTGTCGTTCCTGAGCTCGAGGATCCAGCTGCCGCCGGTCGGCAGAACGCCCGTCACCGTCATTTCACCGGTGAAGCTGCCCGCAGGCACATCCTTTGGCTCCATTGCATACCCGATCGCCTCGGGCCGGATGCCGACCGAGCCTATGCCGCGCAGCGACGGATAGCGCTCGCCAAGATAGGCTTCGGCCGCACGCGACATCTCCGAGTCTGCAGGCGAGCCGAAGGTAAGGATGTTGATCGGCGGGCTGCCGACGAATTCCGCAACGAAGCGATTGGCGGGACGATCGTAAATATCGTTCGGCGTGCCCATCTGCTGCAGGGTGCCCTCGTTCATGACGGCAATGGTCGTCGCCAGAGTCATCGCTTCCCACTGGTCATGGGTGACGAAGACGATCGTCGTCTTGAACTCCTTGTGGATGCGCTTGAGCTCGGCCCGCATTTCGAGCCGCAGCCGCGCGTCGAGGTTCGAAAGCGGCTCGTCGAGCAACAGAACTCCCGGATTGACCGCAAGCATGCGGGCAAGCGCCACACGCTGCTGCTGGCCGCCGGAGAGCTGCGAGGGGTAGCGGTCGCGATACTTGGCGATGTCGAGCGCCTGCATGACCTTCTCCACCCGCTGCTCGCGCTCTTCCTTCGGCAGTTTGCGCAGACGCAGGCCGAAATCGGTGTTGCGCTCGATCGTCAGGTGCGGCCAGAGCGCGTAGCTCTGGAAGACGAGGCCCATCTCACGCTTTTCCGGCGGAATGAACACCCCTGCCCGGACCGAGTCGACCACCCTTTCGCCGATGCGGATTTCGCCATCGGAGAGGTTTTCGAGACCGGCGATCATGCGCAGCGTCGTGGTCTTGCCGCAGCCGGAGGGTCCGAGAAGGCACATGAACTCACCATCGCGGATTTCGAGATCGAGGTTCGAAACGGCATTGGCGGAATTGACGCCATAGTTCTTCTGCGCGCCGCTGAGATTGATGGTGGGCATCAGCTTCCGAGTCCTTCTGCGAGATTGGTCTTGGTCAGCTTCTGGGCTGCCAGTGTTCCGAGATAGGCGATGGCGGCGATGATCAGCACGACCGCATTTGCCGCCTGGGTGTAGTGGTAGTCGACGAGCCGCAGGGAGTAGGTCGTCAGGACGTCGGTGCTCGGCACGGCGAGGATGACGAACAGGCTCAATCCCTTGATGCCCGAGATGAACGGCAACAGCACACCGGTGACCAGCGACCCTTTCTGGATCGGGATCACGATCAGCATCATGCGGCGGAACCAGCCGGCGCCGGCGATCTGGGCCGCCTCTTCCGGATCTTTGCCGAGCTGTGTCATGGCGGAGATGCCGGCGCGCGAGGCATAGGGCATCTGGTCGGCAATCAGCGCCAGGATGAGGATGGTGACCGTACCGTAGAGGGCGGGCATCGGTCCGCGTGGCACCGCAAAGAGCGACAGATACGCTGCAGCAAAAGCGATCCCGGGCACCAGATACGGCAGGAAGGTAACCTGCCTCAGGTAGACCGACAGCGCCTTTACCGGCGTGCGGATCACGACATAGCCGACGAGCAATCCGAGGATACCCGAGGTCAGCGATGCAAGGCCGACGATCATCAGCGTGTTCTTCGCGGCCGCCCACAGATCCGGGCTCAGCAACACACCTGTTTGCAGCGCCACGGTATGGAGATCGCGGCCAATCCAGTAATCCAGCGTGAAGTTGTCGAGCGTGAACTGTGCCGGCAGCTTCATGATCGTCGACAGGAACAGGGTCAGAAGCGGCAGCCCGACGCTTAGCAGGAAGATGAGCGCTGCGAAGCCGGTCGCCGGCAGGCGATACTTGCCGAGCCGGCTTTGGCGGTTCATCGAACCCTTGGAGCCGACGGTGACGAAGCGGCGCGCTTCACGAACAAGCCGGGCATCGATCATCAGGGTGATGATGCCGATCAGCATGATCGAGGCTGCGACGACACCGGCGACGCCCGTCTGGCGGGATGCGATGCTGCGGAAGAGTGACGTGGAGAGCACCTCGAACTTGACGGGCAGCCCAAGCACATAGGGCACGCCGAACTCACCGAGGCACTTTGCGAAAATCAGCACCATCGAGGACAGCAATGCCGGGCGCATCAGCGGCAGGATGATCTGCATCGCCACCTGGTAGCGCTTCGCGCCAAGAATGCGGGCAGAGTCTTCAAGCTGGGAATCAAAGCGGCGAAGGGCCGAGCCGAACAGCAGGATGACGAAGGGCGTGTAGTGCAGCGCCAGGATGACGACGATCGGAAAGCGCCCATAGGCAACCCAGTCCGGAGGCGTCAGGCCCATCGCCTCGAACCAGCCCGGCTGGCCGCCGACCGTCCGGTTCTTGAAGAGCGTGGTCCAGGCGAGCGCGAACGTCCAGGCCGGCAGCATGTATGGTACGATGAGTGCGGTTGCGAACCAACGCCGCCCGAACATGTCGGTCCGGCTGATCAACCATGCGAGCACCGTTCCGATCACCAGCGACAGGCTGATAGCTCCGACGGCGACAGATAAAGTGTTAAGAAGCGGCCGCCAGAACAGGTCGACAGAAACAGGCGAAAGGAACGCCCGGTCGAGATAGTAGAGCGTCAGGTCGCCGAAATCCTTGCCGAGCCGCCGCTCGTGCCCGAACTGGACGCGGACGGAATCGAGCACGATCGAAATGATCGGCACGACGATCAGATAGGTGAACAGCAGCGCCGTCAGAATGCCGACCAATGTTGTCGGCTCGCGGGAAGCGACCTTCGCTCGATACCGCCAGCGCTGCCATGCTGTCGGCGCCGTCGCGTCGTCTGGCACTGTCGACGCCTTGGCTGTTTCACTCAATAAGGCCATGCTCTTCCCCTTGGAACTCGACATGCGCAACCTGCTGCGGCGATCGAAGCCGGGCCGCGCTCCAGTAGTGCTGATGGGGAAATAGATGCCGGGCCGCACTTGATGCCGCCGCATTGAAAGCCGCGAACGACGCGAGCCGTCCCGCCTTCCTGGCTGCTCTCCTCCCCACTCGCGGACAGGCCGGATGCCCTGCCAAAACGACGACGCCAACTCCTCAAAGGCGCAACCATTATCGCGAACACAAACGGAACAAATATTCCAGCATTTCTCCGTCAGTGGAATGTATGATCCAATGACAGGGGCGCCTTGTCAATTAAAAAATTGCACACGTGCGCATTGATGTAGTTCGTTGTTTTTATTGATATTTTTATGGAGAATGTATATTATTTTTCGAACACGTGAGCAATCGGCATCAGAAGGCGCTTTCTGGCACCACGATTGGCGGTCGTTTTGCCGGTGAGGGAAACGTGCGGGCGGAGGCTGCGGAGCACCGACTGTGGCCGCTGGTCCGCACTTTTTCGTTGGAATGGGGCAGGTTTTATGGCCCTGATGGGAACGTTCTGATTCAGTGGGGGAATGCATGGCAAGAGGGTTCGTAACCGCCGAGGAAGTCGCAAAGCGCGCGGGCGTTTCGCGCTCGGCGGTATCGCGAACCTTCACGCCCGGCGCCAGCGTTTCCCAGGCGGTCCGCCGCAAGGTGTTGAAGGCTGCAAGAGAACTCGGGTACCGTGTCAACCGGCTCGCGCAGGGCTTGAACAACGACCGATCGAACCTGATCGGTGTCGTCGGGGCCAATCTCAGTTCACCCTTCATATCCAAACAGCTCGATCTTCTGAGCATCGGCCTGTTGCGCCAGGGACTGCAATGCCTGCTGCTCAATGCAGCGGATGCCCGCAAGGATATTGCTCCGCTGATCGAGCTTCTCTTCGAATTCCGCGCGCAGGCCATCGTGGTTCTTTCCGGCGAACCGCCGGAATCAATCGTCGACCAGTGCATCGCCAACGGTGTCAGGCTGATCCTCATCAACCAGAAACTCGACCGGACCGATACGAGCATGGTGTTGAGTGACGATTCCCGAGGCGCCGATCTCGCGGCACTGCGCCTGATCGAGGCCCAATGCAAGAAGGTTGCGGTTGTTTCGAGCGGCAGCCAGACGCCAGCGCAGGTTCGCCGGGCAACGGCGTTCAAGCAGAAGATGGCGGCGGCCGGCATCGACGTCGTTGCCTGGTCCGGCGGCCCGACAAGCTATGAAAGCGGTTATCAGGCGGGTTGCGAGGTCCTGAAAGACCAGGCCATCGATGGAGCCTTCTGCGTCACCGATCTGCTGGCACTCGGTTTTCTCGACGCGGCACGCACCGAAATGCATCGCCGGATCCCGGCCGACCTTTCCGTCGTCGGCTTCGACGATATTCCGCAGGCAAGCTGGAAGAGCTACGAGCTCACCACCGTTGCCCAATCCTTTACCGCCCTGACCGATCACGTGTTGGCCGCGCTTGAATCCGACGATGCGGAAACCCGCCTCCAGGTCGTTCCGGTCGCGATGGTCGAGCGCAAGACGGCAAGACGCTAAACCGCAGTCTCAGGAAGCCGCCTGCCGGATACGACTCTCGATCAACAGTCCGCTCTGATCGAGGATCGGGTGGGCAACAGAAGCGATATGCGCATTGATGCGCTTCAGATCACGCAGCATGTCGAGATGAAGCGAACTGGTCTCGATGCTGTCGGCGCGTCCGTCACGCAACCGCTGCAGATGTTGTTCGGCCGATTGCCGCTCCAGCCGGCGGACGTCCTCTTTCGCCTCGACAAGGCGCCGCGCCATGGTGTTGTCGCGCGTGGCAAACACCGCCTGCGCCATGCGCAGATTGTCGATCGTGATCGCGAAAAGCCGCGGGAGTTCTTCGTGGCCATCGCGGGAAAAGGTCAGGCCCCGGGTGATCTTCTTTGCAAGTTCGGCCAGCAGACCCTTTTCGATGATGTCTCCGATGTGTTCGAGGTTAATGGCACAGTCGGCGATATCGGTCGCTCGATGCAAAAGACCGCCTGCTGTCAGGAATGAGCCTCTACAAAGCCATTCAGAAACGATGGGTGGGGGTCGTCGGGTTGGAAACCTCGTCTACCTAGCGCTTAGGCGTTCGCCCTTCAAATCGTCGATTGTATTTGGTTACAAGCTCTGGCGCTGCTTCGTAGACACGTAGTTTCAGCTCGCTTTTTTGATTTTCGGTCAACGTTCCGGGGCTATAGGTAGAGAGGTCTTCGATAACCGCCGTTCGCGAATATCCGTATTCCCCCATGGCTTCAGCGATAACGCGGTCCTCGACGGCACGCCAATCAACTTCCATGCCATCGGATGTCGCCAGTTCTTCGGTGGCGATCCTTCCAAGAAGGTATCTTGTCTCCGTCGACTGAAGGAGCATGGGAACGTAATCAATCCGCCTCCACCTCAACATCCGCGAAGAGATTTGGGAAAAGTCGGTCTCGGTAGTCTAGCGGAAAAGCGATGCGCACAGGTGTTTTGGGCGAAGCAGACTTCAAGAACCCAACATCAAGCAACTCTTTGAGGGTATTGCGCGCAGTGCGTTCCGAGGTCCTCGTGACCAGGCTGATGTCGCCACGATCCATTGTTCCGTGCTTCAGGACAGCGGAAATCACATCAGAAGCCCTCTTGTCGTCTATCAGAGCCCCAACCAGCTTCCGATAACGTCCTTCAAGTGTGTCAAAGGCGAAAACGGCGTTCGAGAACTTGATTTGGTCGAGCGCGACCGAAAGAAACCATTCGCAATAGTCCTGAAGCGCTTTCGTCGACAGGTTGCCACGGCCGTCTCTGTCGCTCATCCTTTGCTGGTCGGCGTGGTCCATCATGCTCTTGTATTCGGTTTTGTCTTTCAGGCCCCGGGCAAGTCCGCGAGAGATTGACCACAGGCCCTTTCCGCCTACCCCTGCGTTTTGGGCCATCGCGTGAGACATCAACCTGCTGACACGACCATTTCCGTCCGTGAAAGGATGGATGAAGTTCAGGCGGTGGTGAGCAGCTGCAATCGCGATAATCCTATTCGTGGCTCCAGTCTCTGCCGCCCTATAGCGCTTAGCAAAGTGCTCCATGAATGCGATGACGTACTGAGATGAAGGTGGCTGGTGTCGCCCAACTGCCACGTCATCCACGCTTTTAGAACGGAATACGCCTGGTACAATCTCGGCCTTCGTCCCGTCAGGCCGCTCGACGAAACGGAACTCCGCTGGCATCTCTTCGTAGAAACGGCGATGGACCCAGGAAATGAACTCTGCTGATGTAGGTGGCGGCAACGCACCGCGATGGTTCAGGCGATCAATTTCTCTTTGAACGATGACGTGAGCTTTGGCTTCTAACGCCAATGGCCTTGTCGCCTCTTCAAGCTCAGCACCAGCCAGTGCACGCTCGATGTCCTTGGGCCGCGTGTTGTGCCCCTCGATCAAGTTCGAGTAATAGCAATTTATCACGCGGACGAGGTCTGACAATTCGAAGGCAGCGTCGTTGTGCAAGCCCCGCCCCAAGTCAGACGCCGCCGCATGAATCTCGACAACGAGATCAGAAAGGACGGACGGGATGATATCTTCGAAAAAAGCGGGTTCAATGCGGGTCGGGACTTCTTCCATCTTTTGCCGATCTTGCGTTTCTTGAAAACTGATAATAATTAGTATCTTAGCGTGAACAAATCAAGAAACTTGCCGATGTTGGTTGCCGATCTTTCATGGAAATCAAACAAGTTCTAAATTGCCGATATCATTATCGTATATTTTGTATTTAAATCAATTTGATACGGCCAATACGTTCACATTTTTGCCGATGTTGGTTGCCGATCGTCGGCGTCCGAAAATTGATGCGAGCATTCTCGTTGGGTAGAGCTTCAACATTCCAGTCGTGCGGCTCAGACGTGCCCCTCTCCAACCGCCACGGCGCGAAGAAGTGAGCTCCGGCGACAGCAGCGATGTAACTAGTGAAATCAGAGACGTTTTGATGAATCCTTCTGCCTGCCTCCCAAATCAGGCATGGCCGGTTCGCATCAAGGAAAGCATGGTTGCGCTTCCGCTTGGTCGTGAATTTGATTCCGGATTAAAAGAAGTTCTTCCGCTCGAATGGGAAGCGCGAAACATGTCGCCGACGCCGAGGACCTCCCGGCTGGCTCCGGCAAGGGCCGCAACCGGCGTCTGCAGATCGCCCTGCTCCAGAAACGACGGGCCATCCTCGGCTTTCGCCGCGTCCGGCAGCAGCCGCGCCGTCAGACGAGAAAGCAGCCGGGCGAAGGGAGCAGCCAAGGCCGCCAGCACGAGATTGAAGCCAAGATGCGCGTCGACCGGCAGCTTGTCATGCGACAGCGGCAATAGTTTGAGCAAATGGCCGGAGTAGCCATCCAACGGCAGTGCCAGGAGGCAACCAACTGCCCGGACGATCAGATTTCCAAGCGCGACACGTCGGGCGCTGGGCGCCGCATGGAGCGTTGCAAGAACCGGCGGCACGGCCCCACCGAGATTTGCGCCAAGAACGAGCACGATAAGCAGCCCGGTCGAAAGCTGGCCGGATGCGGCAAGGACGGCAAGGGCTGCGGAGATGACCAACGCAACCGGCCAGGCATTGTCGAGGAGCGCGAGGAAGGCAGAAAGCGCCACAGACGTTCGAAGCGGTTCGGTGGCAGCGCCGATCAGGTGCAACGACAGCAACATCAGCCCAACACCGACGAGCGCGGCACCTGCCCCCTTGCGGGCATTCGAGCTTCCGCGCCCGACGACGACACCGCAAAGCAGCAAAAGCGGCGAAAGCCATCCCAGGCCCAATGCGACGATCCAGGCGGTCATCGCCGGTCCGACATTGGCGCCAAGCAGTACCACTTGCGCCATGCGCGGCAGGATGAGGTCACGCTCGACGAATGACGCCACCATCAGGGCAGTCGCGGTCGAACTCTGCAGCGCAACGGTCGCGACGAGGCCGGAGAAGAAGGAGCGAAAGCCGTCGCGCGTTCCGGCCGCAAGGCCAGCCTTCAGCCGAGCGCCGAAGGCGCGCTGCATGCCCTCGCGCACCTGGCCGAGACCGAAGAGGAGAAGGGCCACAGCGCCGAAGAGATTGATGCTGACGTTCGCCGAATCCACGGCTCCCTCCCCTTGAGCAGCCTTACTGCCGGCCCCGCAGCAATTCCGCCCGGAACAACTGCTGAAAGGCAGCGTAGCTTTCGAAGCCAAGATCGTTGACGAGGCGCATCACCGTCGTCGTCGAGACGCCGCTGCGCTCGGCCACCTCGCGCGCGCTCGCGAAGGCAACGTCATAGGGATGGCCAAGGACGAACTTCGCCACCTCCAGCCGCCCGCCCTTCAACCGCCGTACACCGAGGCGACAGGACTCCCGCAGTTCGACAAAAGTCGCCGGAGGTGCGATCGAGGCGGTAGTGACGGACAGTTGATGGACCATGTTTAGGCCGCCTCCACGTTGGAGGGCGTGCTCTCGATGTGGACACGAAGACTGCCGGTTTCGGCACGATCAAGAAAGGCGTCGAACGCACCGAAGAAGATCGAGAGGAAAGTGTCAGTCGAGCCGTCCCAACCACCTTCCGCAGCACTACCGAACCGTGCAGCGAGCGCTCGATAGAGCCTGAGGTGTGGCGCGGAGATCTTGTCGAGCGCGAGCACGGAGGCCTGGCGCAGACAATACCAATCGGTGATCAGCTCAAGCATTTCCAGGCGAACCAAGTCAGTGGCGTCCTCGGGCGGGCATGCCGCGATCACACTCTCGATCGCGCCCGGCCCGCCGAGGCGTTTGCAGACATCCTCGACAGTGAGCCCGGAGATCGCTTCGACGGCTTCCTTCGGCCACTCCTTGGGAAAGTAGCGATGCTGAACCAGGGCGCGTTTATGCGCTTTCAGGAACGATCCGTAGTCGGAGACGTCAAAGGCGCTATCAGCCTCTTCCGTGAGATGGGCCATTTCGCGCCGATAGCCACAGGAGATGCGCGGATCGACGGCGCTGGAGGACAGCTCGACGGTTTCGACCAGCAGGCCAGGGGCGGATGGCTCGACGATCTTGAAGGCTGGCGGAAAGGCCACCAGGGACGGCACGGCGATATTGGTGAGCACACCGTCGCCGGATCCTCGGTGCGTGACGCCCTCGACATGCAGATGCCCGCTGAAGTGCAGCGTCATCCCTGCGTCGATCAGAGCCTGCGCGACTTCCTTGCGCGGCGTCCTGCGAGCAATGTTCGTCTCACCGAAAAGCACGCCTTCGGCACCCGTTGCCCCATCAAAGGGATCGAGAACCGGATAGTGCGAGAAGGCAAGAAGCGTCTTTCCGAGCCTGCGGGCGCGTGCCGAGACGTCGGCGATCCAATCGATGATGAACGGCTTCAGCTTCAAGAGCGCATTCCAGCCGGCCCCGGTACTATCGACGAAAGCCGCCTCATCGCCTTCTGGGAACATGCCGTCGCGCGGCTCGAACACGTTGGCGTCGATCATCATCAGCCAGAGACCGGGCTCCGGCTCGACCAGATAGGTAGCGTCCATCAGCGCGTAGCGGTTTCGGCCATCTGGGGACGAAACGTCGTAGAGACGGTCTTCGACCTTGTCCGAGGCGCCGAACGGGGTCTCCCAATGGATATCGTCGGACCTTCGGAAGTATCCGAATGCGGCCATCGGCGCGAGGCCCGTCGGATACCCCTCGCAATACATGGACGGCGTCGCGTAAGTGCCGGGGCAGGCCATTTCCTCATCGCTGGTGACGAGGACCCTCGCATCATTCACATCGAGAAACTGCTTGGTGTGATGGCGGCCCCTGGGGCCGAAAATGTCGTGGTTGCCGGGGAGTGCGTAGAAGCGCGTATCATTCTCGCGTTCATGCCGCTCCAGAATGGTGCGCAGGCGCTCTGCGGTTTGCCGCTGGCCGTCATCCGTATAGTCGCCCAGCAAGACGACGTGACGGATTCCGCGCCGGGCAACCTCCGACAATGCCTCGTCCAGCGCCCTCGCACTCTCGTTGAATACGCGGGTCGACTCGCGCGTATCGGCCCAGCTTCTGATGGCCAACGCCTTCCCATCGACCTCGATGGCTGGAAACGCGAAGTCGGTCTCAAGATCATGAAAGTGGGCGTCAGCGATCACGGCGATCCGCGGCAAGTCAGCCATTGGCATTCGCCTCCGCGCGGGACGCTTCAACGAGATCGATCCAGGTGGAGGCGCGCCGCGCCGCCTCGTACAGCATCGGCTTCGGTGTTTCGAACCATTCGTCCGGCCGCAGCTCGCGATGCTCGCGGATATGGGCGACCGCGGCGTCTAGGGTCGGAAACAGGTGCGGCTGTTGCTTGTGCAGGAAAAGCGCCACCAGCGACACGGAGCGACTGCGCCCGCCGCGGCAGTTCACCAGAATGTTGCCGCCGTCGACGAAGGGGTAGGTCGGGCGTTTAGGCATCGTTTGACGCAGGGCTCCGTCGAGAATGTAGTAGGCACCAAGCATCATCGTGTCCGGGCTGCCGTCGCCATCGATCATGCCGAGCTTGTAGTAGCGTATGTCGGCGTAGCCACTTGCGCAGAGGTCGTCATTGACCGCGACCCTCCTCACGCACGAGATTGATATCGAGGTTGACCGCACAGTTGACGACGATGGTGATCCCGTGACGCTTGAGCAGTTCCATGTCGCGCGCGCCGTCGCTGCCGCCGATATAGAGATCCGCTCTACGGGGGCCAAGTTCCGTGGCGATCAGGCTGATTGCGGGTCGCGCGTAAACCGGTGCGTCCATTGTAGTTTCCTTCTGTTGTCGTCGAACGAGGCGCTCCGCCGATCGTTGGTTCACGCCGGCTGAAGCGCAGCGGTCCGTTCGTGGGCAAGGATCGGAATGCCGGAGGCTTCGCTGACACCGTCGGCGATGGCCGGCGTCGATGCAAGCACCGGTCCTCCGTCCCGCAGACTGCCGATCTCCAGGAACGGGCACACGACGCCGCCGGCCTCGGCAACGAGCAGGAGCCCGGCGAGGCAGTCCCAGGAATTCATGTGCAGCTCCACATAGGCATCGGAGCGCCCATCAGCGACATAGGCAAGCGCCAGTGCTCCGGACGCCCCGCGCCGGACATTGGCGCCCTTGGCGAGCATCAACCGCATGGTTTGTAGATAGGTCTCGTCCGGCACCCGGCGTGACCAGCCCATTTCGACGGAGGCTGCATCGAAGGTGACCGTCGACGAGATGCTTATGGGCTTGCCGTTCAAAGTCGCCCCAGCGCCTCGTCGACAAAAGTAGAGCTCGTCCTGGGCCGGATTGTAGATCGCGCCGATCTCTGCACTGCCCCCTTCGACATAGGTGATCGAAATGCAGAAATGCGGAATTCCGCGCGCGAAATTGGCGGTGCCGTCCACCGGGTCGACGACCCACACGCGGTCGCCGATCGAGCCGCCGCCCTCCTCGCCCAGAAACGCATCTCCAGGAAAGTGCGTGGTGATAGCCTGACGGATATGGGCCTCGGATGCGGCATCGGTTTCCGTGAGGAAATCCTGTGGCCCCTTCAGCGAGAAGCCGCGCTCGGAACTCTCCTTGAAGCCGCTCAGCACCAATGCGCCGGCAGAGCGAATGACGTCCCGACATAACGACGCCCGTCCTGCGAGGTCATTCGAATAGCGCGGATTGTGATCGTTCATCGGGAGACTCCGTTGCACACGCGTGCACATTTGCACGCGTGTGCACCTCACGCAAGCGGAATCTGCGCCTGCGTCTCGTCGTCTCTATTGTCGCATTGAACGCTTCGTGCCGGTCCGCGTAGCGAGCACATTACGGATCGCAAAGCTCGAGTGGATCCGCGAGACACCAGGAAGAGCGGAGAGGATTTCCTTATGAATGCGCTCGAACTCGCCGGCATTGGCGACTTCGACGCGCAAGAGATAGTCCGACCCGCCGGTCATCAGGAAACATTCCTTTATTTCCGGGTGCCTGCGTATCGCGGCCTCGAAACGGTCGAGGTAGTCCTCCGTCTGGCGATCGAGCGTGATGTTGATGATCACGGCAATGGAAGCTTCGACGTTCGACGTGTCCACGAGAGCGGTATAGCCGCGGATAACGCCGGCCTGTTCCATCAGTTTTATGCGCCGAAGACAGGCCGATGGGGAGAGGCCGACTTCTGCGGCGAGACTCGCATTGCTTCGTCGGGCATCCAGCCGAAGCAGGCGAAGAATATTGCGGTCTATCGCATCAAGCGCGGACATGGCAGATCATTCCAATTCATCTTTGTTTCTTTCAATGATCATGATTTCACGCAACGATCAATCATTCTTTCCTCGGAAATTTCACGATCGTTTCACTAGTCTCGCGCCAATACGGGGAGGCTGGAATGGACGGGACAATACAGGCGAAAAGGCAACACGCGGCGACCGCCACAGGCGGCGCATCGGGCTACCTGACCATCGACCTTGCGGCCATTGCTCGCAACTATGAAAAGCTGGCGGCGGAAGTCGCGCCGGCGCGTGCCGCAGCAGTCGTCAAGGCGGACGCCTACGGGCTCGGCGCCGTCAGGGTCGCGGCCAGGCTATACGAACACGGCTGCCGCCACTTCTTCGTCGCCCACTTCGTCGAGGCCCTGCGCCTCCAGCCAACTCTCGCCGCCGATGCCATTATCTATGTGTTGAACGGCCTTCAACCCGGCAATGAAACGGCCTGCGCCGAGCGCGGCATCGTGCCGATCATCAATTCACTGGAGCAGTTGCAGCGCTGGAGCCACACGGCGAGGACGCTCGGCCGCAAGCTGCCGGCGGCGCTGCAGTTCGATACCGGCATGTCGCGTCTCGGCATTCCACCGGCGGAACGCGCTGCCGTTGCCAGCCTGCTCGGCGACTACATTGATGTCCGGTTCATCATGAGCCACCTTGCCTCCGCCGACGAGGCTGCGAGCGAACAGAACGGAAGCCAGCTTGCCGAGATGAGCCGTATCACGGCTGAATTCCCGGAGTTCGACCTGTGCTTCGCCAATTCGGGCGGCATCTTCCTCGGCAGGCCCTATCACGGTGTACTTGCCCGCCCCGGCATCGCGCTCTACGGCGGGGCACCGATCGCCAACCAACCGAATCCGATGGCCCCCGTCCTGCGCCTCGATGTTGCGGTCGTGCAGACCCGCACGGTCCCCGCCGGCGCGCGCGTCGGCTACAGCGGTACCCATATTGCCGCTGGCGAAACCCGTCTTGCCACCATTGCCGCCGGTTATGCGGATGGTCTGCCGCGGTGCCTGAGCGACCGGGGCGCCGTATATTGTGACGGGGTTCGCCTGCCGATCGTCGGTCGCGTCTCGATGGACAGCATCACCGTCGACATCTCCGCTCTACCGGAAGGTCGCTTGCACCTCGGCAGCCTCGTGGAGGTGCTCGGCCCCCATCAGACGCTCGAAGATATTGCACGCGACGCAGGCACCATCGCCTATGAAATTCTGACCGGCCTCGGCCAGCGCTACGAGCGGCAATACCGCTGACCCCTTCTCTTTTTGCTTGAGGGCATCATGAAAGTTATCGTTCTCGGAGCCGGCATCATCGGCGTGACGTCGGCCTACCAGCTCGCCAAGGCGGGACATGAGGTGACGGTCATCGACCGTCAGCCCGGCCCTGCCCTGGAGACGAGCTTCGCCAATGCCGGCGAAGTCTCCTTCGGCTACTGCTCGCCCTGGGCAGCACCCGGCATCCCCATGAAGGCGATGAAGTGGCTGTTCATGGAGCATGCGCCTCTGATCCTGCGGCCGAAGGTCGACACGGCCATGCTGTCGTGGATGGTGAAGATGCTCTCCAACTGCACATCCAAGCGCTACGCCATCAACAAGAGCCGGATGCTGCGCCTTGCCGACTACAGCCGCATCTCCCTCGCCACGCTGCGTACAGAGACGGGCATTGCCTATGACGAGCGGATGCAGGGCACGTTGCAACTGTTCCGCACGCAGCAGCAGCTCGATGCCTCCGGCAAGGACGTCAAGGCGCTCGCCGCTGACGGCATTCCCTACGAGGTCCTCGACCGCGACGGCTGCATCCGCGTCGAGCCGGCACTGAAGCATGTGCGCGAAAAAATCGTCGGTGGCCTGCTGACGCCGAAGGACGAAACCGGCGACTGCTTCAAGTTCAGCAACGCGCTCGCGAAAAAGGCCGAAGAACTCGGCGTACGCTTCAACTATGGCAGCATCATCCGCGGCCTCGACGTCGAAGGCGGTCGCGTCCGCGGCGTTGTCACCGCGCACGGGACGTTGCAGGCCGACGCCGTTGTGGTGGCACTTGGCAGCTTCTCGCCGCTCCTCGTCAGGCCGCACGGCATCCGCCTGCCGGTCTATCCGGTCAAGGGCTATTCCCTGACGATCCCGATCACCGATGCGTCGCGCGCGCCGGAATCGACCGTGATGGACGAGACCTTCAAGATCGCCATCACCAGGCTCGGCGACCGCATCCGCGTCGGCGGCATGGCCGAGATTTCCGGCTACACCAACGATCTCGGCGAGCCCCGTCGCCTTACACTTCAACACTCTGTCACCGACCTCTTCCCCGGCGGCGACGTGTCGAAGGCGAGCTTCTGGTCGGGCCTTCGCCCGATGACGCCGGACGGTACGCCCGTCATCGGCGCAACGAAGGTCGAGGGTCTCTATCTCAACACGGGCCACGGTACGCTCGGCTGGACGATGAGCTCCGGTTCGGCTCGGGTGATCGCCGACCTCGTCATCGGCCGCAAGCCTGAGATCGACGCGACCGATCTCGCAATCGCCCGCTACGCTTAAGCGGCTCCGTTCAACCACTTTCGAGGAGACAAATCATGATCCAGGAAATCCACACGAACGACGCGCCGGGCGCCGTCGGCCCCTTCTCGCAGGCGATCAAGGTCGGCAACCTGCTGTTCGTCTCCGGCCAATTGCCGATCGATCCGGCGACCGGAGAGTTCAACTCGGATGACGCGATCGCGCAGGCAGATCAGTGCCTCAAGAACCTTGCCGCTATCGCAGCCGCCGCCGGCACGAGCCTTTCCAACACCGTCAAGACGACGGTCCTGTTGACCGATCTCGGCAATTTCGCCGAAATCAACAAGGTTTATGCCGGCTTCTTCGCCAAGCCGTTCCCCGCACGCGCCTGCTACGAAGTGAGCGCACTGCCAAAGGGCGCAAAGGTCGAAATCGAAGCCGTCATCGCGCTCTAAGCGAGCCGGTTGCGAACCCGTCAATCGAATGGGCGGCCTACGCCGCCCAACCTCTGCAAGCATGGTGTGGCTTGAGCCCGCGCCAGCAGCGCCCATCACCATCCGGCGCGTTGTCGATCGAGCCACTCCCCCATGACGGTCGCGAGGCGCTGCGGCGCCTCCATCGGAACCATGTGCCCGGTGTTTTCGATAACTTCGAGGCTTGAGCCGGCGATCCCCTCATGAAGCTCGAGCGCTTCGGCTCGAGACCTCAACCGGTCCTGTTCCCCAGCAATGACGAGGGTCGGACAGTTGATCGTTTTCAGATCAACCCGTTCATCTCGCCGATCGATCAGCGACTGCCTGCGAAAGACATCGCCTCCCAACCGCTGCCCCGCCGCCTGAATGCGCTCGACAATGTCTGCGCGGTCGGCATTGTCGGGATGCAGCGACGAGGCGACGGCCACCCTGCTCAGTCCCTTGAAAACGGCACTGCCTGTCTGCCTGGAGATTGCGGCCTTTCGCTGAAATTCGACGTTGCTGTCGCCGCGTGCGGATGTTGCGACAAGCACAAGGGCTGAGACCCGACCGGCAGCCTGCCGCACGATTTCCCGAGCGACGTACCCGCCCATCGAGAAGCCGACGAGCACGAACTTGGGCGGCGCTTCCGCGAGAGCGCGGCGCGCCATGGCCGCTATCGAACTGTCCTGCGAAAGATCTGCGTATGAAACGGGACCAAAGTCGCTCAACGCGGGCGCCACATCGCGCCAAAGATCGGCATCGAGCATGAAACCCGGGACCAGAATCGTTGCCATGTTTCGCTACCTCGCCGCGCATATCGCCTGACGCTACCGGAAGATGAGGGTCGGGTCTTCAAGGAAAGACACTCACCCTGGGCCAGACGCCGCCGGGACGCACGGCCGCACCTCGAACGTCCAGCCCCCAGCGCAAGCGCGGCCCTTTGAATAGTCGGGATCCGTTCGCCTGGCGGTCCAGAGAGGCTGCGAAGCCATTCCACATCCACATGGCGATCCTTGATATTTATAGATTTTTATTCCCACAGCGTGGACTTTTCAGCACGAACGTGCCAATAGATATCCATATTGCGACGCGCCGTCGTATTTGCGAAGCAATTTGGTGAGCGCGTTTTCCCTTTTCGCTGATTGCTTCATCAGCCCCCATCAAACGAAGGAGAGTGCCCTGCTTCCGGAGCCGGGCCCAGTACATATGGCATTTGCAACTGAGAGCGACCCCTCGGCAAACGACCGACCGGTCAAGATCAGTATCAAGAACGTCTTCAAGGTGTTTGGTGAGCGGCCGGAACAGGCCCTCCGTCTCCTGAACGCCGGCAAGACCAAGTCTGAAATCCACGCAGCGACGGGCTGCACCATCGGCGTCAACAACGCGAGCTTCGACATTCGCGCCGGCGAGATCTTCGTCATCATGGGCCTTTCGGGTTCGGGCAAGTCGACCATGCTGCGCCTCATCAACCGCCTGATCGAACCCACGACCGGTTCGATCGAGATCGAGGGGCGGGACGTGGCGCGCATGCCGCTCGGCGAGCTGATCGCACTGCGCCGCCGCGACATCAGTATGGTCTTTCAGTCCTTTGCGCTTCTGCCCAACCGCAACGTCATCGACAATGCCGCCTTCGGTCTCGAAGTCGCCGGCGTCAGCGAGGCGGAACGCACGCAACGGGCCCGCGCAGCACTGCAGGCTGTCGGGCTCGATGGCTACGACAATAGCCGCCCTGATCAACTTTCCGGTGGCATGAAGCAGCGCGTCGGCCTCGCCCGCGCTTTGGCCGGCGAACCGTCGGTGCTTTTGATGGACGAGGCCTTTTCTGCGCTCGATCCGCTCATCCGCACCGAAATGCAGGACGAACTCGTCCGGCTTCAGGCCGAGCACAGCCGGACGATCGTCTTCGTCAGCCATGATCTCGACGAAGCGATGCGCATCGGCGACCGCATCTGCATCATGCAGAACGGCGAGGTCGTACAGGTCGGCACGCCCGACGAGATCGTGCTCAAGCCCGCCAACGACTACGTGCGCTCGTTCTTTCGCAACGTCGACGTTTCGCAGGTCTTTCGTGCCGGCGACGTCGCGCGCAAGACGCAGGTGACCATCATCGAGCGTCAAGGTGTTTCCGCCGCTGCCGCATTGGAGCGCATGGAGCACTTCGACAGGGAAGTCGCCATCATCCTCGGCCGAGACAAGACCTATCACGGCATGGTCAGCCGTACTTCGCTGATCGACACCGCACGCGACGGTGCAGGCCATTCCTACCGGCGGGCCTTCCTGCCGGACATCGCGCCGATCCTCGCATCGGAGAGCCTCTCCAATGTGCTCGGCACGGTCGCGGCCAGCCCCTTTCCCGTGCCCGTCATCGACGAAGCCGACCGCTACCTCGGTTCCATCAGCAAATCTGCGCTTCTCGAGACGCTCGATCGCACCGCCTGATCCCGCCAGTTCGGAGACAAATCATGACTTTCGATATCGGCGACGGCGTTGACAGCGCCGTCAACTACGTGCTCGACAATTTCGCGCCGTTGCTCGACCTCATTGCTGAGGCCATCGGCGCCGTGACGAACAACATCCAGGCGCTGCTGCTCGCGACCCCCATGTCCGTCGGGCTCGCCGTCTTCGTGCTGCTATCGCTGTGGCGCGTCGGCTTTGGCTTCGCGGTCTTCACCGCCCTCTCGCTTTTCCTCGTCGACCACATGGGGCTTTGGTCCGCCATGATGGAGACACTGTCGCTGGTCCTCGCTTCGACCCTCGTTGCGATGCTGATCGGCTTGCCGCTCGGCGTTGCCATGGCCCGCAGCGACCGGGTTGCCGCCATCGTTCGGCCGGTGCTCGATCTGATGCAGACAATGCCGGCCTTCGTGTACCTGATCCCGGCTGCGATGTTCTTCGGCCTCGGCGCCGTACCGGGGACGATCGCAACCGTCATCTTTTCCATGCCGCCGGTCGTGCGCCTTACCAATCTCGGCATCCGGCAGGTGCATGTGGAGTTCATCGAGGCCGGCAATGCCTTCGGCTGCACTGCCCTGCAGTTGCTCTGCAAGGTACAGCTTCCAAACGCCATGCCTTCGATCATGGCCGGCATCAACCAGACGATCATGCTGTCCCTGTCCATGGTCGTGATCGCATCGATGATCGGCGCGGGCGGCATCGGCAACACGGTGTTGACCGGCATCCAGCGGCTCGATGTTGGCACCGGCTTCGAAGGCGGCCTCGCCGTCGTCATTCTCGCGGTCGTTCTCGACCGCCTTACCCAGAGCTTCGGAAAGGAGCGGGCCTCCCTCGGTTTCCGCCTCTTCCGGCGACAGACGCAACAGCCCGAGGTCTCGGCCGCCACGGCCTGACGACCGGCGGACTTGCGCCAAAGATGGCGGCGTTCGCGCCTCCAAATGCGAACCCTCAAAAAAGGAGCAACTATGTTCAAGACCCTCGTTTCAGTGAGTCTCGCGGCCGGTATCGCCGCCGGCACGTTCGGTTCGGCCTTCGCCGAAGACAAGACCCCGGTCAAGATTGGCTGGGCCGCCTGGTCCGACGCCGAATTCGTGACCAAGCTCGCAGCAAAGCTCATCAAGGACGAACTCGGCCACGAGGTCGAGCTGGTTCAGACCGACATCGCACCACTTTACCAGGGTGTGAGCCGCGGCGACCTCGACGCGATGATGATGGCATGGCTGCCCGAAACCCACGCCGATTACTTTGCCAAAGTGAAGGACAAGGTGACGACGCTCGGCACCGTCTATGACGGCGCCAAACTCGGCTGGGTAGTGCCCAAATACATTCCCGAAGACGCGATCGCCTCGATCGACGACCTCAAGAAGGACGATGTGAAGGAGAAGCTCAAGGGCCGGATCGAAGGTATCGATCCCGGCGCGGGCCTGACGCGCCTGTCCGAGCAAGCCGTCAAGGACTACGAACTCGACGGTTACAAGCTGCAGATTTCCAGCGAGGCCGGGATGCTGACCTCCATCGACCGGGCAATGCGCAATGAACAATGGTTCGTCGCGACATCCTGGAGCCCGCACTGGATGTTCGGCAAGTATGAGCTTCGCTACATCGACGACCCGAAGACCGCGCTCGGAAAAGCCGAACACGTGGACGTGCTCGCCCGCAAGGATTTTGAGAAGGACAATCCGGAGGTCGCCGATTTTCTGTCGCGCATGAAGCTGCCGATCGGCGATCTCGAGGCGGCGATGTTCAATGCCCAGGAGACCTCCTACGAGAAGGCCGTCGATAAATACATCGCGGACCACCCGGACCAGATCAAGGCCTGGCTCGCCAAGGAAGGCGGCTGACCGCGACGCGCCGATTTTCCGCTTCCGCCCGCGGCATCGTCCGCGGACGGTTCTTCAGAGACAAAGGAGCATCGATATGCTGAACGATACGCTTGCACCGCGTGTCGCACGCGATACCAGCGATGACACGATTGGTGGCCGCATCTCCCTCGC
The DNA here is from genome assembly GCF_020035535.1 of Ensifer adhaerens. Taxonomy (NCBI): domain Bacteria; kingdom Pseudomonadati; phylum Pseudomonadota; class Alphaproteobacteria; order Hyphomicrobiales; family Rhizobiaceae; genus Ensifer; species Ensifer adhaerens. The sequence goes on from NZ_CP083350.1 coordinate 194,776, forward strand.
CCGCGATGCCGCGGGCCTCACCGTCGAGCAGATTTCCGCCGTCGCCGGTGTGACCGAAGATACGTGGACCAGTTGGGAAAACGATCGCGCCGAGCCCAGGGCCAACCGCCTCGATATGCTGGCGCGAATTCTGCAGGTGAATATTGCCTGGCTGCTTGACGGACAAGGCAAGGGGCCTGCCGAGGCACGATAGAGGCCAAGACCAGACCAAGGTGGACGGGAAACGGTGTGCTGCGCTCGCAGCCCACCGTCGTCTCGCGAGCCTCAATCGCGCCCGGCAGGCAGCTGATCCATCCGCATCTGGCGCAACATGTTGCGCCCGGCGATGAGCATCTCATACAGGAATGCCACAAGCGAGACGATGAGCGAGACGATCGCGCCGCCGAAGAACCAGAACAGATTTTCCTCACGGAATCCGAACGACAGCGCACCAGCGAGCAGGTTAAGGATGGCGCAGCCGGTACAAATCGCGGCCAAGGTCCCCAAGGCGACCGCTATCTCAAGGGCAAGGGTTCGCCGGCGCAGATAGTCCAGCTGTATCCGCCGCGCTTCGCCCTCCCCGTCCTTCTCTCCCACTTCGTTAACCCGGTCGGAGACCCGCCCGAGACGTGTCGCATAGACATTGACAAACCCGGCCGTACCGGCAAGCAGGAAAACAGGTGCCAAGGACGTCTGGATGATCGAGGCAAAATCGGTGACGATTGATGGCGACTCCATGGGTACTCTATATAACTTTCGCGCATGTGGCTTCGACTTGAAGCGGCTAGTGTCAGCCAACTCACAGCCGCAAAAGTAGACAATTTTCCGGCCGAAAGCTCCGGTGAGACTCCGCAGCTTTGTTTCGTCACGGCGGATCGGCGCGCGAGCGGCGCTCTCAATTCCGAATCTGACGTCCGAGAAGTCTCACTAGAGACAGCGCATCCTCAGCCAGTTTGCACGTTCATTTGGCGGTATGAGCCGCAGATGTTCTTGATGATCGCCACATGAGCGCTAAGGCACGCCAAAAGTATCAGAACAAACAAGGCGAACGCGGCTGACGTCCCGGCACCGAACGTCCAGCCAAGCGGCGGGAGTTGAGAAAACGAAGCACTGGCGAGCCCCGCACTGTTTTGTGACACCTGGAGCACCGCGAGCCCCGAGGCTATGAGCGCTGCGTGCGCGTGAACAAAGCGCAATCGCAGAAATCGCTCCGGCCGAAGCGCCAGATAGCCACCGACGGCGGCGGCGACAAAGAGCAACACGGTCGCGCCCCAAAAGACCACATCGGAAGCGCTTACGAGCGTCAGGACAAGTATGCGCGTCATCGGCAGCATCGTCGTGTACACGGCCCAAGCGAGCGGGCTGGACGGCGCGTTGCCAAGCTGCACTACACTCAGAAGCGAGACGGCGGCAACCATGTAGGCTGCGCAAGGTCCAAGTCGAATGATGGTCAGCACTGAGGCGCGCATGGTTCTATTCCTTCATGCCCGAACATTCGATTCGGGGGTCTCGAACAGAAAATATAAGATGATGCTTAATTGAGGCTTACGAAACTTGCCGATGAGAGCGGAATATCTCGCGGCCCAACAGGCCTTTGCGGGTCGCTGTCTTTCAGCTTCAACCCCTTGATTAGCAAGACTCCAAGGCGGAATTGCGGAGACAGACGCGCCCAGCCAGCCGGCATGTGTCTCTTTATTGCGACTCCCAATTTCAATTTTTCCTTTATTAGTTATTTTTCAGGAAGATTTCCGATGAGCGCATTCGTAGGCGAGGCTAGGATACCCGCAACTGGGGGAACGTAATGGAAATGTCTCGGAGCAATAAACGTCGCGTTACACTACTGCTCACAGGGGTGCTGCTGCTGGCCGGGTGCCAATCGGATGCACTCGACGATGTCGCCGCCTTCGGTGATAGCGCAAAGACACTCAACGATGATTCGGCGGTTGCCTTCTATAAGGACGATGAGCTCGTGACCACGGGCAAGCTCCAGTTCCAGGAGAAGAACTACGGAAAGTCCTACGCGATCTACAAGAAGGCAGTTGAGGTCTATCCGCGGGACCCGGCCGCATGGTTGGGCTTTGCTGCCTCGTCCGACATGGTCGGTCGGTTTGATAGCTCGGATCGAGCCTATGTGCAGCTTTCCAAGATGATCGGCGGCACAGCCGTCTATTACAACAATATCGGCTACTCCCACCTGTTGCGTGGTGACCTGCCCGGCGCCCGCACGTATTTCCTGAAAGCATACGAGATCGACCCCTCGAACGAGACCACGGCGAAGAATCTCGAATTGATGAAGAACAGCGTCAAATACGCGCAACGATAGGCTGCTTGCGGCGGCCCTCACGTCTTTCGGCGCGCAAGACCGCCTCGGGTGGATTTGTTTGCGCAAAATCTTCTAAGAGGGCAAGTCCGCGACTGCACCACGCTCGCGCAAATAACGCGGAGCGGCCCCGATACCTGATGTCACCGGGACGGCGCTTCGAGGGATCTGGAGGCAATAACCTGCCTAAAGGCGGGCTCGGTCTAGCGCACCTTCCTCAGCACAAGCTTGCCATCCGCCGAGACGGTTCGTTCGTAGCGCGGCAAGTTGGCAATGGAACCGCCCTGGGGATCGGCCGCAGCCAGCACGTCATCAACAGCGGATGCCGAAGCGGAAACCGAATAGGATGATGGCGACAAGCGCTGGGGAACTTCCTTCCCCGGCGCGCTGATGATCATGCTGCCGCTGGATGCGAACATGCTCGGAGTCACGCGACCAGCGAGATCGGCAACATCCTTCTGTAATTCCTCAACCGATTTGCGAACGGCCGCCATGTCGTCGCCCTTGGCTCCGCCGGCGATGTTCACGGTCTGCTTGCTGATCTGCTGCTTCAGGCCGTCGATCGACCGTTTGAGCGCTGAAAGGGCCTCTCGGCTTTCGCGGAGGTCCGCGGCATTCTTGGCGGTGTAGAGCAGAATTCCGGCATTCAGCGGCAGCATTGCAAGTGCCAGCGCGATGATCGGCATGCTCCGCGAACGGCTCGGCTCCTTCGCGGCGTGCTCGTTACGTCGCGCTCGGACGTCGGGCACGATTTCGACATCGACATTCGAAATATGTGTCATCGAATTCCTCCGTCACGGATTGGGCCACGGCCCCACGCTACCTGCACCCAAACCCACGTGATCCCGCTGGATCGCCTCACGTCAGACGTTCCGCGCTCCCGCGCCGATCGTCACTCTGCTTTATTATTTCAGCCACTTCTTAACAAGGACGCCACGCTTCTTCGCCTGCCGCCCGGCTCTGTCTCCCGCGTCAATCCAATGTGAACACCCCACCCCAGGCCCGCTCCAGCATCTTCAGCGAAGCAACCTTGGGCTGCTCGTTAAACTCGCAATAGGAGGAGATGAAATCCAGGAGGTACTTGGGATGGTAACAGGACGCCAGCATATCTCCTCTGTACTTTCGATCGTAGAAAAGGTGCAAATCATCGTCCACCAAGTCTATCGCGACCGAGCGGGCGTAGGACTCAAAGATGCGCAGATATTCATCTCGCGACGGGTTATTCACATATATCTTATATTTGAGGCGTCGCAGGCCAGCTTCGTCGGAGAGTTCCCGCGGCGGAATGTTGGTCGAGAAGACGACGAGTTCGTCGAACGGCACCTTGAACTTCTTGCCTGTGTGCAGCGTCAGGAAGTCGTAGCCGCGCTCGAGCGGAACGATCCAGCGGTTGATGAGCGCTTGAGGCCGGTCCTGCTGGCGCCCGAAATCATCGATGATGAACACGCCACCCGATGCCTTCAGATGCATGGGTGCCTCATAGGCCCGCGATGCGGGGTTATATGTGAGGTCGAGCAGATCGAGCGTGAGTTCTCCACCCGTCTTGATAACGGGCCGCCGGCATTCGACCCATCGCTGGTCGGTCTTCGCATTCGGTTTGCTCGTCGGCTCTCTCAACGCCTGGTGCGTCGCCTCGTCATAGAAGCTGATGACATAGCCACCGACCTCGATGGCGTAGGGCACCCAGACCGTCTGGATGAAGAGCTCGGAAGTCCGCTCTGCAATGCTGGTCTTGCCATTACCAGGCGGACCGTAAAGGAGAATGGATCGGCCCGAATTGACCGCCGGTCCCAGCTTCTCGACCAGTGCCGGGGACAACACCAGCCCGTCCAGGCTTCGGATGAGCCGCTCATAGGTGACGCGTTCGTGATGGATGGACTGCAAACCGATCTGGCGACAGAAGGCATCGAGCGACACCGGCGCCGGGCCGATATACTCCGACTGCCTCAGCGCCACCTGCGCGTAGTCCAGGCCCTTTGACGAGAGCGCGTAGCGGATGTCGGACCTGACGTCCTCACCAGCAAGCCCGCGCGCCTCGAGATAGGACAGCTTCACCAATTCCTTGATGAGCAGGTTCGTCAGCACCTTCGACAGCTTCATCCGATCGGCGAGGTGCGAAGCCGTCACCGTGTCCTGCTCGGTCGCGCATTTCGCGGCAAGCCGCAACAGGAACGACGGTTCCAGCCCGGTTTCTTCAAGGCTTAGCGGCACCACCGGCATGCGCGGATCAAGCGCGATTGCAAAGTCTTCTCGGTCTTGACTGGGCGAATACTGCATGAAGCCACACTCCTACCTAGCCACCCGGTCTCAAGCCGGTGAGCAGGCCTATGACGCGAAGGACGATGGGGACGAGTACGATGATAAGACTGACAGGGAACAGGAAAGCGCCGAGCGGCAAGAGCATTTTGATCGGCAGCGCATTGGCCTTTTCCTCTGCCCGCACGATCCGCAGATCGCGCATTTCCTTGCTGTAGACACGCAGCGTCTGCGTCACGCTCGTCCCGAGCTCCTCCGACTGACGGAAAAGCACCGCGAGCGAGCGCGCTTCGTCGATCCGCAAACGCGTGGCGAGGTTGGTGAGGGCCTCGCGCAGTCGACGCCCACCGCGCACCTCCAGCATCATGATCGACAGGTGAAGGCCAAAATCCTGGCGTTTCTGGACGAATTCCCGGGCGACGCGGTCCGCTGCCGCCTCAACGCTCATGCCTGCGTCCAGACATACAGTCAGCATATCCATGAAGTCTGGGAACAGCCGCCGATACTCCCTTTCCTTGGCGTCACCCCGCCGGTCGATGTAGATGTTCACCAGCATGAAGGTGGCGGCGGTCGCAATCATGGCGATGACCAGGATCGCAGGCCGTGACATCTGCGGAGCGAACCGATCCAAAGCCCAGGCCGCTGCGACCATGACCACGCCGCAAAGGAGTGCCCGTATCACCTGAAATACGGTCACCGCTTGGGCGCCGAAATAGCCGGCGCGGATCAGCCGGTTCTGTGTGGAGTTTGCGTTTTGGTCGCGCCGGGTAATTTCGAAATAGCGGCGGATCAGGCGGTTCTCTGCCTCTCCCAGGCCGAGAAGGGCGCCTTCGGCGAACTGGAGGTCGTCGACACCTGCCTTTGCAGTCGTCTCCGATAGGCGCACGCCAACTTCGCGTCGACGAAACACCAGCTCCGAAGTAACGCCGGCAAATATCATTACGGCGAAGAAGACGACGATGTAAATTCCGTACTCGCCCATGGCGGCCTCAGTATTCGAAGTTGACCATCTTGTAGAGAATGACGTTGCCCACGACCATAATGGCGACGAGTACCGCGACGATGGTCGTGCCATGGCCGCTTGCCCAAACCGGATCGAAGTAGGTCGGCGCCAGCGTCTTGATCAACGCGTAGAGAAGGAATGGATAGGCGGACATGAAAATCGCCGTGATCCGCCCTTCCGACGAAATCGCCTTGACCTTGGCTTTCAGCATCGTGCGATCACGCAGCGTCTTTGAAAGGTTCTGCAGGATTTCGACCAGATTGCCGCCCGTACCCGCCTGGACGCTCAAGGCGATTGCCAAAAGATTGAGATCTTCCGCGCCGACGCGGATGCTCAGATTTACCAGCGCGTCATCCAGGGTGGTGCCGTAAGTCAACTCGTCGGAGAGCAGGCCAAATTCCGTCCCGACCGGATCGGGCAGTTCGCGCGCCACGAGGGAAATCGCTGCCGGCAGCGGGTGACCTGCGGACAGGCTGCGATTGGCAACGTCGAGTGCTTCAGGAAGCTTGAGGGTAAATTTGCGGATCCGGTTGGCCCGAGTCCGCCAGACGACAATGACTGGAAAGAGAAAGCAGATCACCAGGAAGACGAATATCTGGACCAGGATGCCAGGAAGCAGGAACCTGACCGCAAGCCAGACCAGCACCGCACCGGCGATCCCATAGAGCGCAAAACGCTGCGCGTCGAACTTGATGCCTGACTGCGTATAGAACTGCCGGACGCGCTGGACGAGCGGCAGGGATCGCCATTCGGCGTCGACGCCACGCGCTTTCAGCATTGCGCGGTAGGTCTTGAGGTGGTCCTCGCTCGCATCGAGCAGGCCCAGCCGATCATTGACGGCGCGCTGGCGCTCGGTCTTCCGGAAGTAGCTGCGCAACAGCGCCTCGACGGAAACCAGCGATGCGACGAAGACTGCGGCGTAGAGGAGCGGCAGGGTCACGGTTCAATCACCCCCGTTTGCAATGGTCTTCCCGGATCGAATATCGCCGCAGGAAGCATGATCCCGAGCTGCGCGAATTCCTCGACGAAGCGCGGTCGAAGGCCGGTGGCGCGAAACTCCCCGTGGATGCGGCCGTTCTCGTCGGTGGCAGTTCGCCTGAACCGCATGATCTCCTGCATCTGCACGACCTCGCCTTCCATGCCGGTTATCTCGGAGATCGAAACCACTTTGCGGCTGCCGTCACTCAAACGTTGAACCTGAACAATGATGGTGATTGCCGAGGCTATCTGCGAGCGGATGCTTTGTTGCGACATGGGCATGCCCGCCATACCGACCATCTGCTCAAGCCGGCCGACCGCATCGCGCGGCGTGTTGGCGTGAATGGTCGTCATCGAGCCTTCGTGGCCGGTGTTCATCGCCTGCAGCATGTCGAAGGCCTCTTCGCCGCGGACTTCGCCGACGATGATGCGGTCAGGCCGCATGCGCAGCGCATTCTTCAGGAGCTCGCGCTGGCGCACTTCGTTGCGTCCGTCGAGGGTCGGCGGTCGCGTTTCCAACCGTCCGACATGTGGTTGCTGCAGCTGCAATTCGGCCGCGTCCTCGATGGTGATCAGGCGTTCGTTGGCCGATATCTGCGAAGACAGGGCGTTAAGCAGGGTCGTTTTGCCCGAGCCGGTACCTCCGGAAACGACCATCGACACCCTGCCCTTGACGGCGGCGCTCAGCAGGATCCGCATCGCATTGGCCATGGCGCCATACTCGACCAGACGCTCAAGCGTCAGCGGCTTGCGGGTGAATTTGCGGATCGAGACGAGCGGTCCGTCGACCGAGATCGGCCGGATGGCAACGTTGACGCGCGATCCGTCCTTCAAGCGAGCGTCGACCAGCGGCGTTGCTTCATCGACACGGCGCCCGACAGCGGAGACGATCTTGTTGATCACCCGCAGCAGGTGATCTTCGTCCTTGAAACGCACCGCCGTGCTTTCGAGCTTCCCCCGCCTTTCGACGTAGACGCTGTTGTAGCCGTTGATCAGAATATCGGCGATCGAGTCGTCAGCCAGCAACGGCTCGATGGGCCCGAGCCCGAGCATCTCGTCGGTGATGTCGCGGATCAGGTCGCTGATTTCCTTCGCATTGAGCGGGAAATTGTTGCGTCGGATGTAGTCCTTGACCAGCGGCCTGATTTCGGTGGCGATTTCCTCGTCGTCCATCGTGTCGAGAATGCCGAGATTGATGCGATCGAGCAGGTAGCGATGCAGATTGACCCGCTCCGCCACCATGTCGAGCCCGAGCGACTCCTCGAGCCCCGCGCTACCGGCGGCCTCCGCGCTGGGCATCGAGGCCGCTACCGCCGCGGGCATCGAGGTGGGCTCGGGAGACTCCCGAACGTTTTCGTCCGGCTGCTGCTTGTAGAAACGTCCAATGAACCCGGTTGCCATTGCTTCCCACCCTGTTCGGCTATTCGACGATCACCGTCGCTCCGACCCTCACCCGCTCGTAGAGATCGATGATGTCGGCGTTGCTCATGCGGAAACAGCCGGAGGAGGCGAATTGCCCGACCGTCGACTGCTCATTCGTTCCATGGATGCGATAAAGCGTGTCGGCTTTGCCCCGGTAGAGATAGATGCCGCGGGCCCCGAGGGGATTGAATGGGCCGGGAGGCACCAGTTCCGGCAGTTCCGGTGCGCGTGCCTTCATCTCGGCCGGCGGCCGCCAGTCGGGCCATTCGGCCTTTCTCCCCACCTTCACCACGCCGCTCCAACGGAAGCCGTCGCGGCCGACCCCGATCCGATAACGGATCGCGCGGTTACCGGAGATGACGAGGTCCAGCGTCCTTGCCTCGCTGGCAACGACGATCGTACCGGCCGGGTAGGTTTTGTCGATCGATACGACCGTGCTCGTTTTCGGTCCAAGACTGCGTGGTACCGTTCCGCCAGCTGCCATGGCCTGCGGCGCGATTGCAAGGACACCGAAAAGCGATACGGCCGGCATCCACCGAAGGAGCCTGGCGACGCCGTCGCCTCGCCCTCGTGATCCGATGCTGGCGCGTAGGAATGCCCTCATCTGACGAGCGCCCCAAGCTTGCCAACGGCACCACAGAATGGAGAGCGAGAATTGACCTCGTGGGGCAGGACGCCGCGGTTTACCGCCTCGCTCAGCGTATCCCAATCGTACGGAATGATGTGCGCGTGGGTGTCCTTGAATACCTTGTCGACCTGCTCGCGGCGCACGCCAAGGCTAAAGAGCTTGGTGCGGTATTTGTTGATCACGACCTGAATGCCATCCGCACCGCCACGCAGGCGTACGAGACGAGCAAATAGATCCTTGGCCTGATGGAGCGATGGGATTGTCATTTCAGTGACGATGGAAATGCTGTTGACTGAGGCGAGTACATCGCTCTTCCAGGGCGTTTCATAGTAAGGCACGTCGATGACCATGTGGTCGCTCTCGAAAGCCGCGACATCAAGCATTCGCAACGCCAGTTCGGCGCCCTTCGGTTCCAGCAAGATGGAGGGTTGCTTGAACGACAGCAGCGTGAACCCGGCCGAATGCCGCTTGCGAACGAGATCGATAAATTCGAGGTCGACACGCCCTGGGTTCGCGACAACGGCCTTCAGGTCGTAGTCGTTGACGAGATTGAGGTAGTAGCCGAGCGACCCGGAAGAAAAGTCCAGATCGAAGAGGCCAACGCGCGGCGCCACGCCTTTCGTCGGCTGCGCCAATATTTGTGCCAGCGAGGATGAAATCACGCTCGCCCCGGCACCACCAACTGCAGCGACGATCGCGTGCACCCGGCTCTCATTGCCGCTGACGCCCGGCGCATGCGTCGAGATCATGTCGATCAGAGCGCGGCGCTCTAGTGGCTTTTTCAGCCAATCGTCTCCGTTCAGGCGAAATAGCAGCCGCATCAGTTCATCGGAAAGAACTTCGGATACGACGACCATTGGAACGTTGCGGTGTTTGGCGCGGAACTGAGTGGTCTCTGGGCGGGAAAGAACCTCGCCATTATCGACATCAAGCACGATCAAGTTGAACTGTGTCGGATCGACCTTCCCGGCTTCACCAAGTGCGTTCAACGACATATGGTGCGCTTCATAGCGCGACAGCGACCCGAACGTATCCAGCATGAGGCTCGCCGCCGCCGCATCGTCGGAGAGAACGAGGATCTTTATGGTCGTTGTAAAGTTCATGTGTGCGGTCATCTCGCTTCCCCACGCAGAATTGAAGGGCTCAGCAGCTTGAACATGTCTTGAGGTCTTCCGTCGTCAGCGTCACCGGATGGGCAGGAACTTCGATCCGATTTAACCCCAGCAAAGCGCCGAGAAGCGGCAGATCGAATGTGACGCCGCGCACTTCCAGGCGCATGGTCAGCACAGGCCCGTTCGGCCGTCCCCAATATCCCAGGCCGGAGCGTTGATAGGTGACGACGACGTTTGCCGGCTGGATACGCCAGTTGATGTCGCAAATGCCTGGGTTGGGGTCACCCGCCACCCCACAGACGCCGTCGCTGCCCATGACAATCCGGGTTAATGCCGCGCTGCAATTTGCGAGATTCGGTCCGCAGCTCGACGATATCGTCGCATCATTCGGCGTCGCATCGCCATTATAGAGAGGGTTGTTGTTGTCTGTCGGAAAAACGGCGGCGAAGTTGTTCGTCAGCGGATCTGAGACGGCTGCGAGACGGGCGCCTGCCTGCAGGGCCTTGACCGTCTGGTTCCATTGCGACATGGCATAACCGAACTCAACGAGCGCCGAAATCGCCAGAAGCACGAGCGGCAGCGATATCAATCCTTCGGTCAGCGTCACACCGCGCTGGTCTTGCCAGAAGGAAATGGGCGATCGAAGGCTTACCATCCGATGTACCTCTCTTGGTGAGAGGAGCGGATTGTGATCGCCTCGATGCCGAGCCAGGAAAAAATAGGCGAACTCCGGTAGACATGTGCCGTCTGGACGGTAATCGTGCCGTTCGCGTCCACTGGAGTAATTGTGATGTTGGTGAGAGCCGGCCCCCAACCGGGTACACGTAGCGCAGCGTTTGCGACCGGGGTTTGTGTTCCATAGAAAGCAATCAGCTTGGCAGTCGTCGTATCGCACGTTGCGTCGTACGTTCCCGAATCCGGTCGGCATCGAGCGAGGTAGCGGCCGGCGTCCCTCAGACCGGCGTCGATCTGCATCCGTTCCCAGAAGATATTGCCGAACTCCAGGATACCGGCAGCAAAGAGGGTAACGAAAGGTATGGCAACCAACGCTTCGGTCAGCACGGCTCCATCATCGCTGTGGCGGAAACGATTAAGGACAGAGTTTCGCAGCGCGATCATCATCTGACCAACTCCGCTTCTTCGCGGAGGAACTCGTCAAGGGTGCCGCGCCCGCCCTTGCCGCTGATGTCGATCATTTCCAGCGAGATATAGCGCTCATTGCTTTCCTTGACAGCGGGCTTTGTCAGGAACATGCGCGCAAAGGCGATCGCCTTCGTCGCCTTGTGGCCATTCAGATGCCCAACCGACTTCTCGTAACCGCAATTGACGATCGCGGAAAAGATCTCGCGTCGATCGCCGTATTCATCGGCCGTGTAGTTCGAAAGCGCCGGCCCCGAGTAGCATTGTCCGCCGGTTCCAGGGGTGCCCTTCTCGCCGCTCGCCGAAGCATGGCTGATCAGCGACGGGTTGTTGAGCTCATAGCGATAAACATCGTATGCGGACGGGCGGCTCGGCAGCCCTGTGGCGCCACTGGGATAGCTCGAATAGTTGCTGAGAACGGCGGTGACGGACGGGGCCGAGCCACCCTGCGCAACGTTCCAATAGGTATTGTAATTCCAGTTGTTGCCCGTGCTGATCTTGCCCCCGCCCATCGCTGTCATGGTCGCGCCGTAGCCGAGCGGCACCGCCTTGGTGACGTCTCCGATCGCGCCTCCGGATGTGACCGGGTTGTACGTGTCGCAAGTCTTGTTGGCGTTGCCCGTCTGGCTCTGCGCAGAGCGCACGTTTTGCGCCGGGCGATAGCGGGCGTCGTTGCTCACCTTGTTGAACGACGAGGAATAGAAACCAAAGCGGGTGTTCACGCCGTCCTCAACAGGCCCAGCCTTGGCGCCGGTCTCAGTGTCGAGGTTATCCTTGGTGTAGCACGTTCCGGGGTTACCCGTCGCCAGGGCATCGGCCAGCACGGATGCACCATTGCCCAAAGGGGTCCTCAGGAAACCGAAGTTGCCCGGCCCGGGACTGGAAGACGATGTACTGTGCAGCTCGATCTGGGTGCCATAGAGATCGCCGGCCGCAAATTTGGTGTGCAACTGTTCGGCCGCCTGCTCGCTGACAGTCGCGCTGCTGTTGCCGGCCGGCTCATAAGGATTGCAGATGAAGATTGGTGTCACGTCGCAGGCGCTGACCCGGTACGCTGCCACAGCGTCGGCCGACACGTTGATTGTAGAGCGTGTGACACCGACGGGCAGCGGGAAGATCGTCTGCATCGCCTGGTTCTTGGCGGTGACCCAGGCATAGCCGGCGTCGTTCGGATTCGTCGTGATCATTGCCGCCGTTATAGGGTCGTCGTCGTCGCCTGCGAACGTGCCGTCTCCGGGGATGCCCTTGAGAAACCTGACGGTCACCGTACTGGCAGTATCGTCCCCGGCCTTGTAAGCAACCGTGATGTACGAACCGAGCGACATGCCACTGCCGCCGTTACCGAAGGCGGCAGTATTGGCAAGCTTTTCGATTGCGGCCTGCGCCCGCGTGATCGAATCGTCACGGCCGTCAAGTTCTCGGGCCCCCGTCAGAGCCATGGCATCGACCGCGCTTTGAAGATCCGTATGGAGATTGGCGCTGCGGCCAACGTCGATGACGATGAGAGAGACACCGAGCAACAACGGCATGGCAATGAGCGTCAACGCAATGACGTAGCCTCGTCGGTCTTCCCAAAACCTCTTGATCGTTCTGTGTAGCATAGACACGCCTCTCCGATCGCGGCGGCTCACCGTCGTGACACTTTGTTCCTATTGCATTCCTTTCAGGGGCCTTCCCCGCCTGCCTGCCATGCCATCACGGTCACTGTGCCGTGCCGCTATAACCGTTCGTAGCCATGGGCGGTGTTGCCGTCGGCAGGATCACTGCCGTTGGCATAGCGGCACCTGGGCTCGCGCCGGCGCCGTTATAGTTCCGCATGACCTTGTCGATCGACTTGCCGTCCATGGCGATCCGCGTGTTCTGCGCCACCCTCGGGAAAGGATCCTGAATATGGATGGCTTTATTGGCCTCCATGGCATTGCCGGCCCCAAAGGTGATGGTATCCCGGTGGTTCATGTAGTCGGCGCAGCCCGAAACGAGGCTGGTTGCCGCCAGAACCAGAACCAGAGGCGCGCGCTTACTTTTTAACAACAGCAACGACGCCTCCCGTATCGAGATCAAGCCTGTGGCCATAGGGACCGGTGACGCCTTCGCCATTGCGGAACCGACGAAGCATGTCTTTGTCGACTTCCAAAACACCGAGAGCAAAAAGCTCCGCATCGTTGGACGAACGCGTCTGGTCGAGCGGGCTGTAGAGCGCCTCACCCGGCGCCGCCGGGCGAACGATATGCGGGGTTACGACGATCACAAGGTCGGACTCCCGTTTCAGGAAACTCGTCGAGCGGAACAGGGCTCCGATCACCGGCAACTGCCCCAAGCCCGGCAATTGCTGGATATCTTTCGAGTTGACCGACTGCAGCAGGCCCGCCAATGCGAAACTTTGACCATCACGTAGCGCCACGGTCGTCTTCGCGGCGCGTGAGATGAAGCCGGGATTGCCGTTGACGTTGATCGATGTATCGATTTCGGAGACTTCCGGCTCGACCTTGAGACTGATGAGCCCCCCGTCGAGCACAACTGGCGTAAAGGTCAGCCGTACGCCGAAAGGACGGTAATCGGTCTGCGTCGCCAGTGTCGCGCCGTTTGCCACGGTCGTCTGGATCGGCACTTCACCACCGGCGTGAAAGCTTGCGGTCTCGCCGCTCATCGCAATCAGGTTCGGTTGGGCAAGTCGCCGCACCAGTCCCTTTTGCTCCAACGCATTGATGACGACATCGATCTGGCCGCCGGAAATCTCAAGGACTTTGGCGATCAACTGTCCGAACGGTTGCATGCCGGTTGCCGCGCCGGCGGCATCCGTAAGGGTGCGGACGAGTGAACCGTCCTTGACGTCGATCCCCTGACTGGTGGTCGCCTTGCCGATACCGTTTCGGCCGTGCCCAGACCAGCCGATACCCAGGTCGCGTCCGGTTTGGCGCGAGGCCTCGATTACCCGAACCTCGAGCATGACTTGCTGGGAATCATTGACACGCAACTGGTTGAGAACGGCCTGGTCCGAATAGGACTGCGCAATCTCCAAGACGCGTTGTAGCTCCGTCGCATCCCTCACCACGCCGGTCAGGCGTATGCGATCATTCGAATTGATCACCCGAACCTGTGACCCTGGCGAAGCCGCTCGAATGGCTGACGCCACCTCGGTGAAGTCGCTGGCGACACGGATGTCGATGACGCCCAGCAGTTTCTTGTCGTCGCCATAGACCGAGATGTTTGTGGCCCCGGTCTTTTTGCCGCGAATGAAGAGAGACTTATCGGAAAGCGGTACGACATCGATAAGGTCGGCACTACCAATTACGAGATCCCCGAACGCTTTGCCGGTGGTGATCGTCAGCGTATCGTTCGGCGGTAGTACGACATGTTGAACCGATCCGCCGAGAGTGACGAATTTTTCCTGCGCCGCCGCCGAACCGACTAGGACAGGCCCAAAAAAGGCGCTGCCCGAAATAATCGCGACCGTCGCTGCCAGGATCCTGCGTCTTGCCGCGTGTCTTATGCTTACCCTCATTCCCGCCAAAGCCCCCTCTCCTCGAAGCTGGCCCTGCCCCTCATCCAGGGCAGGTTAATTTCCAAGTTCCTGGATCTGCCCAACCCGGTATTCGTCCCGTTTAGTTGCGCTCCAGACGCCGACGGTTGCCCACTTCGGTTCTACCTGCAAGACCGGCTCGACACTGCGCTCCACGATTTGCACCTGTTTTTCGCCCTTGGGTGCATTCAATTTGCTTTCGACGGAGTTGATCCTGCCATTGAGGTCCTCGCCAACCTTGCGAACCATGCCTTCGATCAGGTCCAGTCGGCCGTCGTCGGCATTCTGCGTGAATTCGGCAGCCATAGGTCCACCGCCCAAATCCGCCACCGTGACCGGCCTGGTCTGCTCGACTGAAGCAGAAGCGATATTGCGGAGTGCGAGCGAGAGAGTGCCTATATTGGTGCCCAGCGTCAGACGTTGCGCCTCGTCGGTCGTCACTTCGAACGTGACGGTTTTCACCACCGACGGCTCGTCCTTGCGCTCGTCGGCTGTCTGGTCGACGGCAAGTACTTTTACACCCTGCAGCAGCACATCCACCGAGGTCTGCTCGTTGCCGTTCTTGGGGTCACGGATGACACGGGTCAGGAGTACGTCAACCCGGTCCGAGGGGCGAACGAAGCCCGCAACGCCGAGCACGTCGTTGACGCGAATGGAAACCGCCTTCATCCCTTGGTCGAGGGCCGCCGACAGGGTGGCGCGCTCACCGGCGCCGGTAATCTTTGAAGTCAGCACCGGCTCGCCCGGATCGATCGCTTCCATCGCATATCGCGGCTCATCCTTGTCCCCGAGCACCGCCTGGATCGCATCGAAGGAGCCGTCCGGTCTTTCATCTGATGGCCACGGAATGGCCTTCAGGTTCTCGGGTCGCACCCGGTCACCGAAACGCATTGCCTTGGCGGCAACGACGAGAGTTTTTTCCGATTGTTTGACGCCACCGTTCGCGGCAAGACGTGCCCGCTCTCCAGCAAGATAGGTGCGTGTGGCAAAGACCGCAGCAATGGCAAGAACAAAGGCGATTGCGAGACTAAGGATCGTTGAAAAACGCATTGCCGATACTCACAAATCCGAAAATCAACTCATGCTGAAATGCTAATTTAGAAGAGAGGGGTTAATAAACCCCCCTCCTCTTGGGCGATGTCATGCAGCCGGAGGAGGAGCACTGACGGTAGTAGTCCACCAGGTCCCCCATGAAGTCCACGCGGCACTGAGGTTCGTTCCTGCGGCACCTACTGCCAAGATCGCACCGCCGATAAGCAGGCCGAGCAGAATCAGGTATTCAGTCAGCGCTACGCCTTCTTCTTCCCGCGCGAAAGCGCGTACTTCAGACAAAACAGCTTTCATCGAGAATTACCTCCAAATATTCTTGGAATGCGGGACCGTTTATTTTATCCGGCCCCCCGCATGTCATCGAGACCGCCTCTCCGACTAAGTTGATTAATAATCCCTTAATTATTATATCGTCAACTTCTAATACGGCGTGGAACGAAACAACTCCAGGGTATGGTTAAAATCATAAACCCGCGGATTTTAAGGGCATTTTAGTTGAATTTTATATGATCGTGACATCCCGTAATATTTGTTGAGTTTTCCCGCCCACAAGTGATTACGTCGTACGCAGTACAGCTCGCTAACTCCGGATGAGACCTGCGCTCTATCAAGTCGAGGAAACATGATTGAAGTATTCAACATAATCCCGTGGACTGCCGGACTGGTTTTTCTCTATGCGGCCTGGAGTGACTTTCAGCGCTGGCGCATACCGAACGGCGCTGTTCTCGCCCTCATCGCAGTCTATGCGCTTGGCGCTGCACTGAAGCTACTTGTTGTAGAGGATGTCGGCGCCACGCTCTTCTCGCTCAGCGGCATTGGAGGCGATGTCGGAGCTGGCTTACTCCTCTTCACGCTCGGGGTCGTACTTTGGGCTTTTCGGCTGTTCGGCGCCGGCGACGCCAAACTGTTCCTGCCGATTGGGCTCTTCGTCGGCTGGCACGGCATGCTCCCCTTCGCCATCTTCCTGCTGATCGGAGGCATCTTGACCATGCTGGCCCTGAAAGTGCCGATGCCTCTGGCATTCGCGCATTATGCCGTGGCCATGCGCATCGAGGAGATTCGTGTCAGCCGCAAGATTCCCTATGGCGTCATCATGGTGCTTGCCACGCTTGTCACGATGGCCTTTGGAGGCCACCAGGCCTAGACGAGGCGGCCAGTTTCGCGAAACGCGAGACGCGATAGGGGTGTTTCGGACGCAAGTGCGCCGAGAGCGACGAATGCAGTCGACTTTACGCGAGAGCCCACGGGTGCCTTCTTCCGAGGTAATTCATTCCCGTGCCGTCCCGACGACAGATCATACCTTCGGTGGCAAACCGCGTAGGAACAGCAGGCATTGCACCAACTGGGAGGCGGCCTCCTGCGCGAAGACAAGCCCACGTTCGTCCTTCTCGCGCGCCATGAGATCGAGATAACAGTCAAGGATGATGCCACAAACGACGGCTGGGCGTTCGAACGCTGCCTGAGAAAACCCGTCAACATTGGGCTTGAAAACCACGCGCAGGTCGCGACATTGCCCGAGGCGTTCTTTTGCTTCATCTGCAAAGCGCGTGAGTTCCCGTGCGTCGGCGATATCCCGCAGGCCCGACAACTGCACGTGGAGCCGGTGCTCGAGATCTTCAAGCGTCACGCCGGCTTCCGATGAGGCATCCTGGCGCGCGTGATGAAAAGCCGACCGCCGTTCGCGCCGCAACGTCGCGATGTGACCCAGCTCCTCACCGGCCATTCTTTCGGCAGCCTGCCTTATCTCCGGTGATGGCGCCCTCCCGGCAACATAGCTCCAGAATTCGAATGCCCGCTCTTCGTTTCTGACCGCGATCGAAAAGGCCCGATAGGCGCTTAGAGCTTCGGCCGGGATCAAATCGGCACCTTCCGCGTCGAAGAGATCAGACACAGACGGAGCGCCCGTCACAAATCCAGCAGCATCCAGGCCAGTTGCCCTCGACCAATCCGCGACCTGAGACAGGTGCGACTTTTCCTCGGCGACCAGCCGTTCGAAGACTGCGACCAACTCGGGTCGCCCCTCAGCGCTCATCCTGTCACGCAGCGCTTCGTATCCTTCGATCGCCTCCCGTTCCATGCGCGCGGCCGTTTGCATCAGACCTTCCATGGTGTTCAGAACCGGCGGCTCTTCAGTCAGCTTGGGCATCAAGTCTCTCCGAAATCAACGCCCGCATCCTACGGAAACAAAAATACCGTTTGTTGATCTGGCTCAATGAGCGCGCCGTGTGCGCCGCTAACTTCCGCTCGAATTCCTGGGCCGAGGATCGCGGCGCAGGATCGAAGTGAAAAACGGCCGCTGCGCCAGATGGAATGCAAATGCTGAAGAACGTCACCATCCAAAAACACGGTCTGGCCGTTTTTCTCCTATTTTTCGTGGCGGTCATTGGCGCAGCCGGCCAGGTGTTCGCCGCCAGCGACCTATCGGGATATCTCGCCAAGGTTCAGCCGACAGAGCTTTTTGCCGGCGCCGACCGTTTCGGTGAGCCCCTGGGCGAACCGGCTATCGTGCCCGTCTACAAGGGCGCGGACATAGCCGGCTACGCCTATCTCAACTCCGACTTCACTAACTCGACCGGTTACTCCGGCAAGCCCATCCATATCGTCGTCGGGATCGACAAGACCGGTGTTGTGCGCGGGCTGAAGCTCGTCGACCACAAGGAGCCGATCGTGCTGATCGGCATACCGGAAGCCCGCGTTGTCGAGGCACTGAACTCGATCATTGGCCGCGATCTTTCTCGCGTCGCCTCAGGCGCCGAGCGCCCACCTCAAGTCGACATCGTCAGCGGCGCGACCGTTACCGTTCTTGTGATGGGCGACAGCGTTGTGCGCTCTGCCGTGAAGCTGGTGCGGAGCGGCCGGCTCGGGGACAAGGCAACAACTGCAATCGCCAGCACTGCTCCGGTCAGAAAGCTCGATGCTGCGAAACAGGAGGTCCAAGACTGGCAAACCCTTCTCGGTGACGGTTCGATCCGCAGTCTCCGGCTCGACGTCGGCGAAGTGTCGGAGGCATTCCGCAGGGCCGGACACGAGGACGCAGCCGAAAAGCCGGAAACAGCCGAGCCCAAGGACCGCTTCATCGATCTCTATCTCGCACCGGTCAGCGTGCCATCCATCGGCAAAAGCCTGCTTGGCCAAGAAGGCTATGCGCGGCTCGCCAAGCGACTGAAACCGAGCCAGTCCGCCATTCTGGTCGCTGGCGACGGTGCCTATTCGTTCAAGGGATCGGGCTATGTGCGCGGCGGCATTTTCGACCGCATCGAACTGCTACAGGACGGGCAAGGTTTGCGCTTTCGCGACCGCGACCACACCCGGCTGACGCAGATTGCCGCCGATGGCGCGCCTCGCTTGCGCGAAATCGCCCTCTACATCATTCCCGACAGCTTCGCCTTTGACGTCACCGAACCGTGGGAACTGCAACTTCTGGTCCAGCGCAGCACCGGTGTGCGCGACAAGGCCACCCTGCCCTACGATCTCGGATACACGCTGCCCGAGCGCTACATGATCGTCGAGGCGGCGCCCGCTCCAGCGGTGGTTCAGCCCGCGCTCGCAGCCCCTGCGCAAGCAGCAGCGGAGCCCGGTCCGCTTGATGATGAACAGGTGCCACTCTGGGTCAGCATCTGGGAAATGAGCCGTCTCTCCATCGTCATCACCTTCGCTGGACTGCTGGTTCTGACCGCCATCTTCTTCTTCCAGAACTGGTTGGTGAGCCGACCGAAACTGTTCGGCTGGGTACGACGTGGCTACCTGCTCTTCGCCCTGGTTTGGCTGGGCTGGTACGCCAATGCGCAACTTTCGGTGGTCAATGTCCTCACCTTCGTGAATTCGCTGATCACCGGCTTTCACTGGGAGTTTTTCCTCTCCGCGCCGCTGATCTTCATTCTGTGGGCAGCGGTGGCGGCGGCACTGCTGTTTTGGGGACGCGGCCCGTTCTGCGGCTGGCTCTGCCCGTTTGGCGCCTTGCAGGAGCTT
This sequence comes from Ensifer adhaerens, assembly GCF_020035535.1. Taxonomy (NCBI): domain Bacteria; kingdom Pseudomonadati; phylum Pseudomonadota; class Alphaproteobacteria; order Hyphomicrobiales; family Rhizobiaceae; genus Ensifer; species Ensifer adhaerens. Next base: position 214,153 of record NZ_CP083350.1, read on the forward strand.
ACGAACGGTATCGCCAAATGGCTGAAGGTGCCGCAGGTCAAGCTGCCCTGGGGCCTGCATGAGCGCCTCTGGCCGGTGAAATACATCATCTTTCTCGGCTTGTTCGGCCTGTCACTTTATTCGGTTGCACTGGCGGAGACCTTTGCCGAGATCGAGCCCTTCAAGACGGCGATCATCCTGAAGTTCGCGCGCGAATGGCCCTTCGTCCTCTTTGCTTTGACGCTGCTGGCTGCGGGCCTCTTCATCGAGCGGTTCTACTGCCGCTATCTCTGCCCGCTCGGCGCCGCACTCGCCATTCCTGGACGCATCCGCATGTTCGAATGGCTGAAGCGCTGGCCCGAATGCGGCTCGCCTTGCCAACGCTGCGCCAAGGAATGCCCGGTGCAGTCAATCCATCCGGAAGGGCAGATCAACGTCAACGAGTGCATCTACTGCATGCACTGCCAGGAACTCTATCAGGACGACCAACGCTGCCCGCACATGATCCAGGTGCGGTTGAAGCGAGAGAAATTCATGGCGCTCTCCACCCCGGCATCGAGGGGACAGGCGTCCACAAAAACCGTGGTTACCCACAAGGGCAAGCCGATCGGCGGCAAGGAAGAGGTCACAGGCGAGACCGCCTGAAGCCATCATCAAAGGAGCATAGACATGTCAGATCCCACCATCCCAACCGCCCTCAGCAGGCGCCAGCTGCTCGGCTCGACGGCAGCAGCGGCCGTTGCGGGCGCCGCTGCGGTCGGCGGCGCGGTTACCATTTCCACCGTCACGGCGGCCCCGGCACTTGCCGCCGGTGGCCAGTCCATTGAAGTGAAGCCCGGCGAACTCGACGAATACTATGTGTTCTTCTCCGGCGGCCACAGCGGCGAGGTCCGCATCCTCGGCTTGCCGTCTATGCGCGAATTGATGCGAATTCCGGTCTTCAATCGCGACAGCGCCACCGGTTGGGGGCAGACGAACGAGAGCCGCAAGATCCTGACCGAGGGGCTTCTGCCGGAGACCAAGGAATATCTGAAGGACAAGGGCGGCATCTATCTCAACGGCGACCTGCACCACCCGCATCCGTCCTTCACCGAAGGCACCTATGACGGGCGCTACCTCTTCGCGAACGACAAGGCCAACACGCGTGTCTGCCGCATCCGCCTCGACGTGATGAGGTGCGACAAGATCATCCAGCTGCCGAACCAGCACACGGTTCACGGACTGCGCGTACAGAAGTACCCGCGCACCGGCTACGTCTTTGCCAATGGCGAAGATCGCGTGCCGATCCCGAACGACGGCTCGGTTCTCGACGACCACAAGCAGTATCACGCGATCTTCTCGGCGATCGACGGCGACACGATGAAAGTCGCGTGGCAGGTCATGGTCGACGGCAATCTCGATAACGTCGACGCCGACTACCAGGGCAAATATGCCTTCGCCACCTGCTATAACTCCGAAGAAGGCGTGAACCTCGCGGAGATGATGGCGAAGGACCAGGACTGGATCGTCGTCTTCAACCTCAAGCGCATCGAGGAAGCGGTCGCGAAAGGCGACTTCAAGGAAATGGGCGGCGTCCCGGTCGTCGACGGCCGCAAGGGTTCGCCCTACACCCGCTACATCCCGGTTTCCAATGGCCCGCACGGCATGAACACGGCGCCGGATGGCATTCACATCGTCGCAAACGGCAAGCTGTCGCCGACCGTTACCGTCATGGACGTGCGCCTGTTCGACGACCTTTTCGACGACAAGATCAAGCCGCGTGACACGGTCGTTGCCGAGCCGGAACTCGGGCTTGGTCCGTTGCATACCGCCTATGACGGTCGGGGCAATTGCTACACGACGCTCTTCATCGACAGCCAGATCTGCAAGTGGAACCTTGAGGATGCAAGGCGCGCCTACAAGGGCGAAAAGGTCAACCCGATCCGGCAGAAGCTCGATGTGCAGTATCAGCCCGGCCACAACCACACGTCCATGGGCCAGACTAAGGATGCTGATGGCAAGTGGCTGATTTCGCTGAATAAATTCTCAAAGGACCGCTATCTCAACGTCGGCCCGCTGAAGCCCGAGAACGATCAGCTCATCGACATCTCCGGCGACGAGATGGTGCTGGTTCACGACAACCCGACGTTTGCCGAGCCGCATGACGCGACGATCGTTCACAACTCGAAGATCAACCCGGTCAGCATCTGGAGCCGCGACGACAGCTTCTTCGCCGATGCGGTCGCCCAGGCAAAGGCCGACAACATCGACCTTCTGATCGATTCCGAAGTGATCCGCGACGGCAACAAGGTCCGCGTCTACATGACATCGGCCGCGCCCGCCTTCGGATTGGAGAGCTTCTCGGTCAAGCAGGGCGATGAGGTGACCGTCTACATCACCAACATCGACGAGGTGGAAGATCTCACGCACGGCTTCTCGATCATCAACTACGGCATCAACATGGAAGTTGCGCCGCAGGCGACGGCGTCCGTGACCTTCACCGCCGATAAGCCCGGCGTGTGGTGGTACTATTGCTCCTGGTTCTGCCATGCCATGCACATGGAGATGAAGGGCCGGATGTTCGTGGAGCCGAAGAAGGCATGATGCGTCTCCACAAGGCGACATTGCTCGGGATGGCGGCAGTCGCCGCCATCCCGGCAACGGCGGGGGCGGAAACGATCCGCCTCTCGCCTGCTGCCGTATCGTCCCTCCAGCAAGCCATCGATACTGCCAAGCCGGGCGATGAACTGGTGCTGGAGAAGGGAGAGTTCTTCGGCCCGGTCACGATCGGCGTGCCACTCACGCTGCGCGGCGAACCGGGCGCCTCGATCAAGGGAAACGGCAAGGGCAGCGTCGTCACCATCACCGCCGAAGACGTGGTCTTCAGCAGCATTACCGTTTCGGGATCGGGCAGCTCGCTCGAAGACATGAATTCGGGCGTCTTCGTTGCGCAAAGCGCCAAGCGGGCGATCGTCGAAAAGAGCCGGATCGAAGGCAATCTTTACGGCATCTATCTGCATGGCGCGGAGAACTCTATTGCCCGCGACAACGTCATCATCGGCACAGGGGAAGGCCGACTGAGCGAAACCGGCAATGGCGTGACGCTCTGGAATGCACCCGGCGCACGGGTAACCGGAAACGACATCAGTTTAGGGCGCGACGGCATCGCGACCAACGCAAGCAAACGCAACGTCTTCAGCGGCAACCGCTTCAGCAATCTGCGTTTCGCGATCCATTACATGTACACGAACGACAGCGAGATCAGCGACAACATCTCCACCGGCAACTCGGTCGGCTATGCCATCATGTTCTCGAGCCGGTTGAAGATCACCGGCAACATCTCCGACGGCGATCGCGATCACGGTCTGCTTTTGAACTACGCTAACGGCTCAACCATCACCGGCAATATCGTCAAAGGACGTCTGCAGCCGGTCTCGCGCTGGGCCGAGCGCGGCGTCCGCTCCCAGGAGCACGGCACTCCGACAGCCGATGGCAGCGCCGCCGAAGACAAAACGGGGATGCGCCCCGGTCCGGACAAATGCGTCTTCATCTACAACGCGAACAAGAACCGCCTGCGTGACAACTTGTTCGAGGGCTGTGCGATCGGCATCCATTTCACCGCAGGTTCTGAAAGCAACAAGCTGAGCGGCAACGCTTTCGTCGGCAATCGCAACCAGGTGAAATATGTCGGCGCCCGCTATCTCGACTGGTCCGAGGATGGGCGTGGCAACTACTGGAGCGACAATCCGGCCTTCGATCTCGACGGCGACGGCATCTCCGACAACGCCTATCGCCCCAACGATCTGATCGATCGGGTGCTCTGGACGGCACCGCAGGCGCGCGTGCTGACGAGCAGCCCTGCCGTTCAGGTCGTGCGCTGGGCCCAGGCCCGGTTTCCAGCACTTCTGCCCGGCGGCGTCACCGACAGCCACCCGCTGATGGCGATGCCGGCACGAAAGGAACAATGACCATGACCTCGACCGTTAGCGTCAAAGGGGTTTCGAAACGATACGGCGGCAAGGTGGATGCCCTGCGGGAGCTTTCCTTCACCCTCGACGAAGGCGAGACCGTTGCGCTGGTCGGCCACAATGGTGCCGGCAAGACGACGCTGATCAAGCTGCTGCTCGGGCTTATCCGCCCGACATCCGGCGAGGTTCGCGTCCTCGGCGAAGATCCGGCAAACGGCGATTTCGGCGTCCGTCGGGCACTTGGCTACCTGCCCGAGAGCGTGTCTTTTCATATGGCACTGACGGGACGCGAAACCCTGTCCTTCTACGCGCGCCTGAAGCGGGTGGACGTGAGGTCCGCGGACGAACTCTTCGGGCGCGTCGGGCTTGCGGCCAGCGCCGCGGACCGTCCCATCCGCACCTATTCCAAGGGCATGCGGCAAAGGCTCGGCCTGGCGCAGGCGCTGCTCGGCGCACCAAAGGTGCTGTTTCTTGACGAGCCGACGAGCGGTCTCGATCCGGCGCTGCGGCGCAACTTCTACGCCCTCATCGATGAACTGCGTGCCGGCGGAACAACGATCCTTTTGTCCTCGCATGCGCTTGGGGAGCTCGAGGATCGCGCAGGGCGCGTGATTATCGTCAATCGCGGCTCGCAGATCGCAGATGGCACCATCGACGACCTCAGGCGGATCGCGAGCCTCCCGTCCCGGATCCGGGTGCGATCGGCCTCCGGCCAAAGACCCGATCTTCTCGAAAAGACCGGCGTCCGCTGGACGGAAGCAGGCGACGGCAGCCTGGAAACCGAGGTGGCGCATGCCGAAAGACTTCCACTGTTGCATCGCCTCAGCGATGCCGCCTCCGGTATCGATACGCTGACGATGATAGAGCCGACACTCGACGATCTCTACGCTCATTTCCTGAACAGCCAGGAGGCGGCGTGATGCGCAACATCCTGATTATCGCAGCCAAGGAAGTTCGCGAAGGCATGCGCAATCGCTGGGTCCTTGCCACGACATTGGTCCTCGCCGCACTCGCGCTGACGCTGACGTTTCTCGGAAGCGCGCCCACCGGCAATGTCGGGGCGAGCCGCCTCGACGTGGTGATCGTCAGCCTTTCCAGCCTGACGATCTTTCTGGTGCCACTGATCGCGCTTCTGATTTCTCACGATGCCATCGTTGGCGAGGTGGAACGCGGCACCATGCTGCTGCTGCTCGGCTACCCCATCGGGCGCGGCCAGATCGTGCTCGGCAAGTTCCTCGGCCACATCGCCATCCTGTGTTTTGCGACCATTTGCGGCTATGGCGCAGCCGCGATCGCACTCGCCTTGATGGGCGGTGCAACGGACGCGCAAAGCTGGCTGGCTTTCGTTTCCATGACAGGATCTTCCGTCCTGCTGGGCGCGGTCTTCGTGGCAATCGGATATTTTATCAGTGCAAGTGCCGGTGAGCGCAGCACTGCGGGCGGCATTGCCATCGGCCTGTGGCTGTTCTTCGTGCTGATCTACGACATGGCTCTCCTCGGAGGGCTCGTGGCGGCACAGGGCCGTTCACTGCCGGACGGGCTGCTCGATTTCCTGCTTCTCGCCAACCCCACCGATGCCTACCGTCTTCTCAATCTCGGCAGCGGCGGCGCTGCTGCGCTCTCGGGCATGGGCGGTGTTGCCAAGAATTCGATCCTCACGGGCGAGGTCCTGCTTACAGCGCTCTGCGTCTGGACAGCCGCACCGCTCGCTCTTGCCACCCTGCTTTTCTCCAGGAGGGACATTTGAAACCCGTCCGCTTTGCCCTCATCGTCGCAGCTTCGCTGGTGCTTGCTGCCTGCGAAAACAAGGAACAGGCAGAAATGCCTGCGCCCTATGCCCTCACCCAGGATGCCATGGGCCGCTATTGCGGCATGAATGTTCTGGAACACGCCGGCCCCAAGGGCCAGATCATCCTTGAGAAGATACCGGAAGCCATCTGGTTTTCGTCGGCCCGCGACACCGTCGCCTTCACCATGCTGCCGGACGAGCCGAAGGAAATCGCTGCCATCTACGTATCCGACATGGGCAAGGCGCCGAGCTGGGAGAAACCCGGCGCCGATAACTGGATCGACGCGCGCAAGGCAGTTTTCGTCATCGACAGCCGGCTTAGAGGCGGGATGGGCGCGGAAGAAGCCGTGCCCTTCTCCTCGCAGGAGGCTGCCCAGGCCTTCATTGCCAAGAACGGTGGCCGCATCGTGCATTTCGCCGATCTTCCCGAAAGCTACATCCTGGGCGCGGGCGAAGGAAACGCCGATGAGGCCGAAGTACCGGGAGGACACGATCATGGATAAACCTGTCGGCCGCCGGCGCTTCATCACGATCATGGCGGCTTTCGCCGGGTTGCCGCTGCTGCGAGGAACGGGCCGGGCGGCGGTACCGGTCGAGCCTGTCGTCTGGCACGGTCAAGCTCTAGGCGCGCCGGCCATGCTTGTCCTCAATCATGAAGACCGCGCGCAAGCAAAGGTGCTTGTCACCAGAGTGGTAGCAGAGGTTCGCCGCCTCGAGGATCTCTTCAGCCTCTATCGCGAGGATTCGGCACTCAGCCAACTGAATCGGCTTGGCGCTCTTGCAAACCCGCCAACCGAGCTTGTCGAACTCCTGGAGATATCGGGCCGTTTTCACGCCCTTACCGGCGGCCGGTTCGAGCCCGCTATACAGCCCCTCTGGGCGCTCTATGCGCGACACTTCGCAAGACCCGAAGCCGACCCTGCCGGGCCTCATCAGGACAAGGTGCGCGAGGCGCTGGCCCTTGCCGATTTCGCGCAGGTACGGGTCGACCGCAATCGCATCGCTTTCTCTCGCCGCGGCATGGCACTGACGCTCAACGGCATCGCCCAGGGCTACGTGACAGATCGCGTCGTCGTGCTCTTGCGTGAGGCCGGCATCACCAGCAGTCTCGTCGACATGGGCGAGAACCGTGCCATCGGCGCACGCGCCAACGGGCAGCCCTGGCGGATCGGACTTGCCGACTTTGAGGATGCGGATGAGGTCGATGCGACCCTGGATGTCACCGACCGCGCGGTCGCTACCTCGTCCGGACAGGGGTTCCAGTTCGACGCCGATGGCCGGTTCAGTCACATCCTCGACCCGCGGAGCGGCACCACCGCACAGCGGTATTCTCGCGTTTCGGTCGTTGCACCGGAGGCTTCGACGGCTGATGCCCTTTCGACGGCGTTTTCGCTGATGGCGCCCGAAGAGATCGATGCATTGGCAAGGCAGCAGACCTCGGTCGAGGTGCATCTCAAGAGCCAATGATAAGGCCCGATCGGCTGGCGAAACTCATGGACAGACAGATCACTCCGGAGCCCGCTTGATTGGGCGCGCGTCGGCGTTTCTGAAAACGAACGACCGACCGATTGAACGGTCTCTCACACGCCGGCTGCCCCTGGCTTCCCGACTGCGCTCCTTGCCATCGGTCGCCCGAACGTGTCGAAGCGGTTTGCCACGAACCCAGGGTAACGGGGCCGGCCGAACGTCTCCGCTGCCGTAAGGCCCTCCGTCGGCGCGGAGGCCTTCTGAGCGTACGCTACTGCACGGCACTCGTTCCGTAGACGAGGTTCGGAAGCCACAGTGACAGCTGCGGGAACATGCTGAGCATCACCAGCAGAACCATCATCATCGCGAGATAAGGCAGCACCTCGCGCGCATAGGCCATCATCGGCACTTTCAGCACCATCGACGAGATGTACATCAACCCACCGACCGGCGGCGTGATGCCGGCGATCGTCAGGTTGGTGATGAAGACGACGCCGAAATGCACGCGATCGATACCGACACCGTCGATGATCGGGATCAGCATCGGTGTCAGGATGATGAGCGCAGCCGATCCTTCGATCGCCGTTCCGATGACAATCAGCAGAACATTGATCAGGAGCAGCATGAGCAGCGGATTGTCGGTTGCACCGCCCAGCCAGCCAGACATGGCTTGCGGCACCTGTTCCCAGGCGAGATAGAAGCCGAAGGCCGCGGCCGCGCAGATCATGATCATCACGACGGCGGAATCGCGCACCGACTCGGCAAGCACTTCCGGGATCTGCCGTAGCGTGAATTCACGGTAGCCGAAGACGGCGACGAAAAGCACATAGACGACCACCACGGCGCCGGCTTCGGTGGTGGTGAAGATGCCGTAGCGCGTGCCCGCGAAGATCACGACCGGGATCGACAATGCCCAAAGCCCGTCGATCAGCGCCCGGGTGCCCTCCGCCCGCGTGGCGCGCTCCTTGCGGAGCGGCTTGTAGCCACGTTTGCGGGCGATGAAATAGGTGGTGATCATCAGTCCGGCAGCGAGCACCAGGCCCGGCACGACACCGGCTGCGAAGAGCCGGCCGATGGAGGTTTCCGCCAGGAAACCATAGACGATGAGACCGATCGAAGGCGGGATGAGGCTGGTGATGATGGAGGCCGAGGATGTGATGACCGCCGCAAAGGCGCGGCTATAGCCTCGCTCCGCCATTTCGACGCCAAGGGTCTTCGCCAACATCGCAGCATCGGCGTTTGCCGACGCGGTCAGACCGCCGAGCAAGGTGCCGAGCACGGTGCACATCTGCGCCAGCGCTCCGGTCATGTGGCCGACCATCACGTCTGCGAGCGCCAGCAGGCGCCGGGTGATCCCCGATGCGTTCATGATGCAGCCGGCAAGCACGAACAGCGGCAGCGCCAGCAACGAGACGGATTGGCTGCCCTCCGCCATTTCCTGGGCGAAGTTCGCCAGCGGGATCATGTCCATGTTGATGACGAAGAAGGCGAGCGCTCCGATCGCCATGGCCCAGGTGATCGGCGTCGACAGCAGGAAGAGAACGACGACCAGGAGCGAGGGGCCAGCCAGATGGAAGAAGGTCATATCAGCGATTCCACATTGCGATGCAGGCGGATGGTCCAGGGTCTTTCGACAATGAGGTGCTGGACCAGCATACCGGCCGAGGCGAGTGCGAGCGGCCCGTAGGAAAGACTGCGCGACAGGTCGAGCGCGATCGTGTGCACATGCCGCGAGGTCCAGGCCTGCCACGCAAAGAGGACCGTCATGGCGATGAAGAAAAGCGCCAGCAGAAGATAGTTGAACCAGGCGACAGCCTTCTGCCAGCTTTCGGGGAAGGTTGCGACGAGAACGTCGATGGCGGCATGTGTGCCGAGGCGGACACCGGCGACTGCGCCGAAGAAGACGAGATAGGCAAAGGCCATGATCGCCAGTTCGTATGTCCAGGCAGCCGGCTGCGGGAAGATGTAGCGGCTGATCACGCCCCAAAGTATCGAAAATACGATGACGAGCAGCGCCGCAACGCCAATCGCCTCATCGGCGCGACGCAGACTGAGCAGAGGAATTGCTTCCTCCGGTGGTGAAGTTTCCATGGTTGCCTCGAAGTCCTAAGGGGCGGAATGGGAGTGGCGGCACCGAACGGGCGGACATGCCCGCGCGGCCTGGCGTCATCGCGCCGCGACGCGCGAGAGAATGTCCGGGCGTAGCCATTCGAGCCACGCCCGGTACAGCGTTACTCGGCCATTGCCTTCTGCACCTGATCGTACATTCCCGGCGTGATGTTCGGCACCTTCTCGTAGGCCGCGCGCGAGGCTTCGATGAAGGCTGGGACGTCGATGTCGGTGACGATTTCGACGCCGGAGGCAGCGAGCTGCTTGGCGTAGGCATCATCGGTCTCGAGCGTCATCTCAGTCAGTTCCTTGGCGATCGTCTGCCCCTCTTCGAGCAGGATCTTTTGCAGGTCTTCCGGCAGGCCGTTGAAGAACTGACTGGAAGCCACCCAGGCCGTGAACATGATCTGGTGACCGGTCTTCGAAATCACCTTGCGGGTTTCGTTCAGCTTTGCCCCGGCGATCGAGCCGAAGGGACCTTCGGCCGCGTCGACGACACCGGTCTGCAGGGCGTTGTAGACGTCGCCCCAGGGCAGTTCCGTCGGGCGGGCACCATAGTTGCCGAAGGTGGCCATCATGATCGGCGAGGACGGCACGCGAATGGTGACGCCGGCAAGGTCGGCCGGTGAGCGCACCGGTTTGTTGGCGATGATGTGGCGATAGCCGAAGAGGCCATTCGGCATGATGATCTTGATGCCCTGCGCTTCCAGCTTGCCGGACAGCTCCTTGTAGAGATCCGAGGCGAAGAGACGGTCGGTCGCGGCGAGATCCGGATAGACATAGGGTCCGGCCAGGATCGACAGGTCCGGAACGAACTGGCCGAGCTGGCCATAGTCCGTGGCGCTGAGCAGGCTCGCCCCACTCATGACCATTTCGTTGACCTTCTTCTGCGCCCCAAGCTGATCACCCGTCATGACCGTGATGGCAATGCGGCCGCCGGAGCGTTCGCCGACACGTTCGGCATAGGTCTTCATCGCTTTGACGATGGGCTCGTTGGGGTTCACCTGCGAGGTCGAGAACCGCAGGCTGTACTCCTGCGCATTGGCAATGCCGCAACAGGAAAGGGCAGCCAGAGCGGCTGCGACGATCAAGGTCTTCATCAGTTCCTCCTCTTTCCGGACCCCCCTCCGGAACGCACAACGGATGAATGATCTATTCATGAATGAACTTTTGCGTCAAGAGTGAAAGGATACGCTCTCACCCACGTCTTCGCCGCTTTTTGGAAAGAATGCAAAAAAGCCGGAGCGATGGACCATCGCTCCGGCCTCAGAACTTTGAATGATGTATTTTTATATGAATTCTTCGGTCATCCTCAGAATGTGTATTCCGCGATCGATTGCGGCTTCATCTCGATGGAGAAGCCCGGCCGTTGCGGCGGCATGTAGGCTGCGTCTTCAATCACGCAGGGATCGACGAAGTGCTCGTGCAGATGGTCGACATATTCGATGACACGTCCCTCCTTCGTGCCGGAGACGGCGACGTAGTCGATCATCGACAGGTGCTGCACATATTCGCAAAGGCCAACGCCGCCGGCATGCGGCCAGACCGGCAGCTCGTACTTCGCCGCGACCAGCAGCACCGCCAAAACCTCGTTGAGACCGCCCATGCGGCACGAGTCGATCTGGACGATGTCGATCGCGCCCTCGGCGATGAACTGCTTGAACATGATGCGGTTCTGGCACATCTCACCGGTTGCGACCTTCACCGGCCCGATTGCCTCGCGGATCTTGCGGTGACCGGCAACGTCGTCGGGGCTAGTCGGCTCCTCGATGAAAAACGGCTTGGCAAAGGCGAGCTGCTTGACCCAGTCGATCGCCTCGCCGACCTCCCAGACCTGGTTGGCGTCGATCATCAGGTAGCGGTCCGGCCCGATTACCTCGCGGGCGATCGTCAGTCGCCGGATGTCGTCGGCAAGGTCTCGGCCGACCTTCATCTTGATATGGTTGAAGCCTTCGTCGATCGCCTCCTGGGCGAGACGTCGGAGCTTGTCGTCGTCATAGCCGAGCCAGCCCGCCGACGTCGTGTAGCAAGCATAACCTTCCTTCTCGAGTGTCGCGATGCGCTGCGCCTTGCCGGGTTCGGCCTTGCTGAGGATGGCGACCGCTTCGTCACGCGTCAAAACGTCGGTCATGTAGCGATAGTCGACGATATCGGCGATCTCTTCCGGCGACATGTCGGCGACAAGCCGCCACACGGGCTTGCCCGCTTCCTTGGCGAGCAGGTCCCAAACGGCGTTGACGACAGCGCCGGTCGCCAGATGCATCGCGCCTTTCTCCGGGCCGATCCAGCGCAGCTGGCTGTCGCTGGTCAGGTGCCGCCAGAAGCGGCCGGGATGGGCGAGAATGTCTGCTGTGTCCTGGCCGACGATCAGATGCGCCATGGCCTTGATCGCCATGCAGCAGATGTCGTTGCCGCGGCCGATGGTGAAGGTGAGACCATGGCCCGCAAGCCCCTCCCGATCGGTGTCGAGGATGACATAGGCCGCGGAATAATCCGGGTCCGGGTTCATCGCGTCGGAACCGTCGAGGCTCTGCGAGGTCGGAAAGCGCAGGTCGAAGACGCGCAGATCAGTGATGCGGGTCATGGTCACTCCAGTCTTATGATCAATCGTCCGCGCGCACGGACTGCTTCTGGCTGCCGAGGCCCTCGATGCCGAGTTCGACGACATCGCCAGCCCTAAGGTAACGCGGCGGCTTCATGCCCATGCCGACGCCGGGCGGCGTGCCGGTGGAGATGATGTCGCCCGGCTGCAGCGACATGAACTGCGACAGGTACGAAACGAGATAAGCGACGCCGTAAACCATGGTCTTCGACGAGCCGTTCTGCATGGTTTCGCCGTTGACCTTCAGCCACATCGGCAAGTTCTGCGGATCCGGCACCTCGTCCTTCGTCACCAGCCACGGGCCCGTCGGGCCGAAGGTGTCGCAGGACTTGCCCTTGGTCCACTGACCCTGACGCTCGATCTGGAAGGCACGCTCGGAGACGTCGTGCACGGTGCAGTAGCCGGCGACATAGTCGAGTGCTTCCGCCTCGCTGACGTACTTCGCCTTGCGGCCGATGACGACGCCGAGTTCCACTTCCCAGTCGGTCTTCTCCGAGCCGCGCGGAATGATCAGGTCGTCATTCGGGCCGACGATCGCCGACGTCGCCTTCATGAAGATGATCGGTTCGGAGGGAACCGTGGCGCCCGTCTCGGCGGCATGGTCGGAATAGTTGAGGCCGATGCAGATGAACTTGCCGGTACCGGCCACGCAGGGGCCGAGCCGCTGGTTGCCGTCTACAGCCGGAAGACCGGCAAGATCGAGCGCCTTGAGTTCGGCGAGTTTGTCCGGGTCGAGCGCCGCACCGGAGAAATCGGCGACGTGGCCGGAAAGGTCGCGCAAGGTGCCGTTCGCATCGAGGATGCCCGGCTTTTCCTGGCCCGGGAGGCCGTAACGAAGAAGTTTCATATCTCTGCTTCCTGCTTGTCTGTTGTCAGATGGTCCAGCCGCCATCGATGGCATAGGCCTGACCGGTCGTATAGGTGGCGCCAGCGAGATGGACGGCAAGGTCGGCAATCTCTTCCGGGGTGCCGAGGCGGCCCATCGGCTGGCGGGCGATGAAGGCGGCGCGCGCCGTTTCATAGTCGCCCTGGGCGCGCATGCGGTCCTGCAGCGACGGGCTTTCGACTGTGCCGGGGCAAATCGCGTTGCAGCGAATACCCTCAGAGACATAGTCGGCGGCAACGGCCTTGGTGAGACCGATGACCGCCGCCTTGGTGACGCCATAGGCAAACCGGTTAGGCACACCCTTGATGCTGGAAGCGACCGAAGCCATGTTGATGATGGCGCCGTCCTTGCGCTGAAGCATCGCCGGCAGGACCGCGCGGATGGTGCGGATCATCGCCTTGACGTTGAGGTCGAGGGCGAATTCGAGGTCGGAATCCTTCATCTCCAGGATTGAGCCGGCATGCACGAAACCGGCGCAATTGAAGAGCACATCGACAGCGCCGATCTTTGCGACCAGCGCTTCGACGGCCCCAGTATCGAGGACGTCGAGCCGATGGGTCTCGATATCGGCCTCCCTGGCGAGCGCGGCAAGCGCATCGGCGTTGATATCCGTAGCATGCACTTTCGCGCCGGCCCCTGCGAAGGCCAAAGCCGAAGCGCGGCCGATGCCTTGGGCGGCAGCCGTAATCAGGACGACCTTGCCTTTAAGATCCGCTGTCATTCTCGATCCCTCATGCTTTGCGTTCGACGACCAGGATATGGTCGGCGGCAAGGACGACCTCGCCACGCTGGTTGATAACTTCTAACCGTTCCACGACGCGCCCCGACTTCGGCCGTTTCGGATCGTCCTCCTTGGCAGAAATCGTGACGCGGGTGCGGATCGTATCGCCGATATGAACCGGACGCACGAAGCGCAGACGATCATAGCCGTAGGAAAAGGCAACCGGATTGATCAGCGATGCCGTGAGCCCGACGCCAATCGAAAAGATCATTGTGCCGTGGGCAATGCGCTGGCCGCCCGGCAGGGTCTTGGCAAACTCCGCGTCCATGTGATGCGGAAAGAAATCGCCGGTGTGCCCTGCATGGACGACGAAGTCGGTCTCGGTGATCGTGCGGCCCGTCGTCAGGCGCTCATGCCCCAACTCGTAATCTTCGAAATGGATGATCTGTTCTGACATCTCAGCGTCCCGGAAGTGGCGCGATCGCCGTTGCCGGCGCGGCACTCGATTGATAGGCGGCCTCGACCAGGGCCATCGTCTGCCAGGCGTCCTCCACCGAGCCGATCAGTTCGTGGTCCTCGCCCGTGGCGAAGCGCTGCAGATTGGCCATGCGGTTGACGAAGGCATCGGGGAACCAAGCGCCTTCGAGCGGTACCGAAACCCACTCGCTGCCGCCGGCTGGCTTGATCCAGAGCTCGTCCGGCTCGCCCTTGGGATAGTCGAGATTGACGCCGAGCTTCACATAGGCGGCACCCGACGTACCCGAGATGCGGAACTCGCAGGCCTGGAACTTGCGGCCGAAATCATGATCGTGATTGACCGAGAGCACGCAGCGCACACGATCGCCATAGTCGAGGATCGCAGCCGTCCGCGTCTGGGCAACCGCGTGGTTCGGATGGCCGATCGTCTTGGCGTGAACGCCCAAGGGGTTGCCGAGCAGGCCGCGCACCAGGTCCAGATAGTGGATGGAGTGCATGGCGATCTCGATGCGCGGCAGGCGTTTGAGGAACGGCCACAGGCCCCAGGGGGTGGCGAGCGCCAGCCAGGCGTCGAAATCGACGACCTCGCCGAGGTACCCCTTGGCGATGGCGTCTTTCAGCGCCAGCATCATCGGCGCAAAGCGAAGCTGGAAGTTGACGGCTGCCTTGAGGTTGCGCGTCCGGCAGATATCGAGAATGGCCGTCGCAGCTTCAAGATCCGAACCCATCGGCTTCTGGATCAGCGCGGCTGCGCCAATCGGCAGCTTGGCGAGGATGGCTGCATGGGCCGCCGGCGGGGTCGCAAGGTCGAAGAGCGCATCGGCGACCGCAAGCGCATCCGCCTCTTTGTCGAAGGCGCGGATAGCCCATTTGTCTGCCAAGGCTGCTGCCTTGGAGTGGTCAGGGTCATAAATCCCTGCAACCGGGAAACCCGCCTGGCGATAGGCTGGCAGATGCGCGTCGCCGACGATGCTGCCGGCACCGAAGATCACGATCGGCCGCGGCTTGTCCGGTTTCGGCCACCACTGCCTGAGCGCGCCCGGATCGAAATTGTCAGCCATTGCGGGAGACCTTGCCGTCGTGATGGAAGACCTCTTCCGTCATCGCCCACCACTCTCCTTCCTTTCGCGTCTCAAGCGGCTTCTGGCAGGGCATGCAGACCGACCACCATTCCTGGTTCTTCGGGTGTGCCGCCATCTTCGCCATGTCCGCCTCGAAATCCGCGCCGACATACTCCCAATAGCCGAAGAGCAGGTTTTCCGGCTCCTTGAGGAAGATCGAGTAATTGGTGACGTTGCACTCGGAAATCAGCGCGAGGATCTCCGGCCAGACGGCCGCGTGCAGAGCCTTGTATTCGGCGATCTTCGAGGCTTCGAGACCGATCACCATTCCCATCCGCTGCATGACGACCTCCCTGCCCTAGCCACGAAACTCGCGCGTGAACTCGTCGATCGAGCGCGCACGCACGGCATCCCAGTCCCAGGAAATGCCGATGCCCGGCTCGGACGGTGCCAAAGCGCGACCGTTCCTGATCTCCATGCCCTTGGTCGTCAGGTCGTCGAGCTGCGGAATGTACTCGACATATTTGCCGTTCGGCACCGCGCAGACCAGACTGACATGCAACTCCATCAGAAAATGCGGGCAGACCGGAATGTCGAAGGCTTCCGCCGCATGCGCGACTTTCAGCCACGGCGTGATGCCGCCGATGCGGGCAACGTCGACCTGGACGATTGAGCAGGCGCCCTTCTGCATGTATTCGCGGAAATGACGGATCGAATACATGGATTCGCCGACCGCGATCGGCGTTGGCGTCAAGCGCGTCAGCCGGATATGGCCGTCGAGATCATCGGCCGGCAGCGGCTCCTCGATCCAGGCAAGATCCAGTTCCTTCAGCCGCGATGCCCGGCGGATCGCCTCGTCGACGGTGAAGCCCTGGTTGCAGTCGGTCATGATCTCGAAGCCGTCGCCGAGCGCCTTGCGCATCGCCGACAGACGATCGTAGTCCTCGGAACCGTGCGGCTTGCCGATCTTCACCTTCGAACCGGAAAAACCCTTGGCCTTGGCGGCCAGCGCGTCTTCGACCAACGCATCTTTCTCGATGTGCAGCCAGCCGCCCTCGGTCGTATAGAGCGGGCAGCTCTCCTTGGCGCCGCCGGCAAGCTTCCAGAGCGGCAGCTTCTGCTTCTTGGCGCGCAGGTCCCAAAGGGCCGTATCGACAGCAGCCAGTGCCAGCGCCGTTATCGGGCCGATCGTTGTGGCGTGGGTCGCAAATTCTAGTCTGTGCCAGATCGCCTCGATGCAATCGGCATCTTCGCCAATCAGGATCGGCACCAGGTGATCGGAGAGAAGCCGCATCACCGACGAACCGCCGGTACCGATCGTGTAGCTGTAGCCGGTGCCGGTTGCGCCATCGCTGTCGGTGACGGTGACGATTGGGGTTTCCTGGCTGACGAAGCTCTGGATCGCATCGGTCCGCTTCACCTTCGGCGGCAGGTCAACCATGCGCAGTTCAATTTTCTCGATTCTTGCCATGTCAGCCTTCCAGAGCCTTGCCGGTATCGATTTCGAAGAGATGGGCGCGCGAGAGGTCGAAGCTCATGCGCACCTTCTCGCCCGAGGCGAGCGGGCGTGGGTTGAGCATGCGCGACACCCAGTCGCGGCCGTTGAATTGAATGAAGACGAGCGTCTCGTTGCCGAGCGGTTCGGTGATCGTAACCGGCAGTTCCACCTCGTGCACGGCCGCCGGATCGCCGGCATGCAGGCCATGGCCGCTTGGATAGATGTCGTCGGGCCTCAGGCCGAACGTGACCTTCTGGCCCGGACGCAGTGCCTTGGCAAAGCGCGGCGGGATCGGCAGCCGTGCGCCGCTTACAAAGACCAGCGCGCCGTTGTCGACGATCGCCTCGTCCATGTTCATCGGCGGCGAGCCGATGAAGCCGGCGACGAATTTGGTGGCCGGGCGTTGGAACACCTCTTCAGGTGTGCCGACCTGTTCGATGTATCCGTCGCGCATGATCACGATGCGGTCCGATAGCGTCATCGCCTCGACCTGATCGTGGGTGACATAGATCATCGTTGCCTGCATGCGGGCGTGCAGCTTCTTGATCTCGGTGCGGACTTGCGTCCTGAGCTTGGCGTCGAGGTTCGACAGAGGCTCGTCGAACAGGAAGACATCAGGCTGACGCACGATCGCCCGTCCCATGGCAACACGCTGGCGCTGGCCGCCGGAAAGCTGCGACGGGCGGCGCTCCAGGAGATGGCCGAGATCGAGGATGGCGGCGGCCTCGTCGACCCGCGTCTTGATTTCGTCTGCCGAGCGCCCGGCAATCTTCAGCGAGAAACCCATGTTTTCAGCGACCGTCATGTGCGGATAGAGCGCATAGGACTGGAAGACCATGGAGATGTTGCGCGCCCTCGGCGGCAGGTCGTTGACCTTCTTTCCGCCGATTTCGATGGCGCCGTCGCTGACGTCCTCGAGGCCGGCGATCATCCGCAGCGTCGTCGACTTGCCGCAGCCCGAGGGGCCGACGAGCGCGATGAACTCGCGGTCCTTCACTTCGAGGTCGATGCCGTGGACGACCTCGAGCGCGCCGTAGCGCTTGACCAGTTTCCTGAGGGTAACAGGAGCCATGAACGATTATCCTTTTACCGCGCCGAAGGTGAGGCCCGAAACGAGGTGCTTCTGAATGATGAAGGTAAGGGTCAGCGCCGGTATGATCATCACGACGGCGAGCGCACACATGCCGCGCCAGTCGATGGTGAATTCGGCGGTATAGTCGAGCAGCCCGACCGGCAGGGTCTTGGAATTGACCGAGCGGGTGATCTGCGAGGCGAGCGCATATTCGTTCCAGGACGTCAGGAACGCAAAGATGCCGGCGGATGCAATGCCGGGGCCGGCCAACGGAAACTCCACCTGCCAGAAGGCCTGCCAGGGCGTACAGCCGTCGATCTGGGCGGCTTCAGCGAGATCCTTCGGCACCTGGCGAAAGAAGCCGTCGATCAGCCAGATGGTGAAGGGCACGTTGAGCGCAACGTAAGTCAGGATCAGCGAAAAGTGGGTATCGATGATGCCGGTGCGGGCGTAGAGCATGAAGAGCGGCAGCGAGAGCGCGATGCCGGGCACCGCCCGTGTCAGCATGAAGCCGAGGAAGATCGCCGACTTCGCCTTGAAACGATAGCGGGCAAAGGCGTAGCCGCCGGCCATGCCGATCGCGAGCGCGATCACCGTTGACGTCACCGAGATGATCAACGAATTGCGGAAATAGTCCCAGACGGGAACGCCGCCCTGACCTGCGCCCGAAAACATGGCGCGATAGGCATCGAGCGAAATGCTCTCGGGGATCCAGACCGGCGGTTTCGCCATGATCTCGACGGTCGGGCGCAGCGACGAGAGCACGATCCAGAGGCCGGGGAGGCAGATCACGGCCATTGCGAGGAACAGGCCGATCAGGTGCATCGTCTTTAACAGGCGGCGGCGCAGGCGGTGCGAAGCGTTGATATCCATTACCACTCGGCTCCGATCTGCTGGCGCGCTGCGGCGAGCTTGCGGAAGAAATAGACGGTGAAGACAATCGACAAGAGGATCGCGACATAGGCCATGGCGTTGGCGAGCCCCATGCGGGCATCGGCATAAGCCGTGCGACCGACCAGCGTCCACAGCAGCTCGGTGCGCTTGGCCGGCCCCCCGTCTGTCATGATCTTGACGATGTCATAGGCGCGCGCGACGTCGAGCGAACGGATCGTCATGGCGATGAAGGCGAACGGCATGAGATAGGGCCAGGTGACATAGCGGAAGGTCTGCCAGGGCGTGCAGCCATCGACATGGGCGGCCTCCACCGGATCCTTCGGCATGGCAAGCAGGCCGGCGAGGATCAGGATGGCGAAGACTGCGGTCGAGGACCAGACTTCAGCGATGATGATCGAGAGGAGCGCCAGATTGCCGTCGATCAGCCACGGGATCGCCTGATCCGTCAGTCCCAGCGACTGCAGCGCATTGTTGACGAAGCCGATATTGTCGTTGAACAGGAATTTGAACTGGAAGCCGACGAGCACGGGCGAAAACATCATCGGAAACATCATCATGGTGCGCAGCAGGCGCTGACCATGGGTCGCCTTGTTGACGAGCAGCGCCAGGCCGAGGCCGAGCAGCATCTCGGCGTTCAACGCTACCGTCAGCAGCAGCACGGTGCGCCCGAAGGCGACCCAGAACTCGGTGTTGCCGAGAACGGTCGCGTAATTGCGCAGGCCGACGAAGACCCACAGCGTCTCCGGCTTGGTCAAACGGAAAGGCGTGAAGCTCGAATAGAAGGAAAAGAGCAGCGGCAAGACGATCACCGCCGCGAGCACGACAAAGGCCGGCAGCAGAAGCAGGGCCGGCGCTGACAATTTCTTGAGCTTCATCGGGCAGTCCTGAGGATTGCATGAAATGGCCGAGGCGGCGCCGTCGCCTTTAAGGCATCGGCGCCGCCTCGTTGGTATCGATCAGAGCTTGCCGGCGTCTTCCAGAATGCCGGTCGCCTTTGCGGCGGCGGCATCAAGGGCTTCCTTCGACGTCTTGTCGCCGAGGATGGCGGCCTGGAGTTCAGGATAGACGGCGTTGGAGATTTCGATCCATTCGGCGGTCTTCGGAACCGGGAAGGCATGCTTTGCGGCTTCCTGGAAAGCCTGCAGCACTTCCGTCTTGTAGGCGTCGCCCTCGGCTTGCTTGATGTTGTATTCCCAGACGGCAGTCCGGGTCGGCAACGGGCCGGCAGCCGATTCCAGCTTCTGGCTATCCTCGTTGGTCAGCCACCAGACGAGCGAAGCGGCCGCTTCCTTGTTGGCGCAATCCTCGGTGACCGAGAAGCCGTGATGGCCCGACCAGCCGGTGCGCTTGCCGGAAGAACCGGCCGGCTGCACCTTCACGCCGACATTGCCGGCAACCTTGGACGACTTCGGGTCGTTGAAGAAGCTTGCCCAGCCAGGCCAGTCGAGATTGAGGGCGATCGAGCCCGAGGCAAAGCCCTGGCCGAGGTCATCCCAGAGGTAGTTGGTCGTGCCCGGCGGTACGGCCTTGTCCTTGTAGAGCTTGACGAACCAGTCGAGCGCACGGACACCGGCTTCGGAATTGAGGGCCGGGCGGCCGTCCTTGTCGAGGTACTCGCCACCTTCGGCAACCAGCATTTCATAGAAGCGGCCGTTGATCGCCTCTTCCTTGCCGGCAAACTGCGTGCCGTAGAAATTCGGCGGTGTGGCGAAGAACTCAGCCTGATCGCTGACCTGGGCCCAAGTGTCCGGCGGCGCGAGATCGTAGCCGTATTTCGCCTTGAAGGCGGCCTTCTTGGCTTCGTCCTGGTAGAGGCTCTTCTGGTAGTAGAGCGCCGACACGTCGAATTGGGCGCGCGGCAGCATCACCAGCTTGCCGTCGAGCGTCGAAGCGTCGATCAGCGCCGGCACGAACTTGGCGATCTCTTCCGGCGGCAGCAGCGCCAGGAGGTCGGTATAGATGTCAGGATATTGCGGAGCGAAGGAGGAATGGTTGGAGCCTACGCACCAGCTGACGCCGCCGGTCGCGATGTCCGATTTGATTTCCTTGTCGAGTTCGAAGTGATTCTTCTTCGACAGGATGTTGACCTTGGCGCCGGTCGCCTTCTCCCATTCGCCGATCCGCTCATAGAGCTTTTCGTATTGCTGTCCGCCGATCAGCTTGGCGTCAATCGTGACGCCCTCGAACTTGCCGGGCAGGTCGGCGGCCATAGCCGACCCCAGTCCCGCGGCAAGCATGATGACTCCGGCGGACACGCCGGATAGCAGCCTTCTCATCTCCACTCCTCCCTGGGTTCACGCCCTCATCCTGGCGCAATTTTCTCATTTGTGAGAAACTAATTCATATACAAACAATAAATTTATCCAGCGTCAAGGGAGAACTTTCCTTTGTCGGCGCCTTTCTCTGCGTATATGGATATGAATATTCACCAAGGAGGGATCCCATGGACACCGAAGAGTCTGACCGCTATCGCGCGCCCGCCCTCGACAAGGGGCTCGACATTCTCGAGCTGCTCGCCAGCGTCGACGGCGGCCTGACGCAGGCGGAAATCTCCAAGCGCCTGAACCGCAGCCCCAACGAGTTTTACCGCATGCTCGACCGGCTGGTGCGGCGCGGCTACGTCACCCGCATTGACGGCGATCGCTATTCCCTGACTTTGAAACTGTTCGGGCTTTCGCAGCTGCATGCACCGGTGCGCAGGCTCGCTTCCTATGCGACACCGTTGATGCGCGACCTGGCGCAGCGCTCCAAGCAGGCAAACCACTTGGCCGTCTTTGATCGCGGCTCGGCCGTGGTGATTGCCCAGCAGGAAGCCCCTGATTACTGGGGAATTTCGATCCGGGTCGGCTCGCACATCAGCCTGTTCGATACCGGTTCCGGCCATATCCTGCTCGCCTTCCGCTCTGCCGAAGAGCGCGAGATGATGATTACCGAACATGCCAAGAGCAAAGACGAGGTCCCGCGCGGGCCGGAGTTCTACGCACGCCTCGACCAGATTCGCGAGCGAGGCTACGAGATGATGGCGAGTGCGCAGACAGCCGGCGTCTATAACCTCTCGGCACCGATCCTTGGCCCCGACGGTCGCGGCATTGCTGCGTTGACCGTGCCCTATATCGCGCTCGTCAACGCGCCTTCGGCGCCGGATATCACCGAAACCATCGCCCTGCTGCTGAAAACAGCCGAACAACTGTCGACGCTTGCAGGCTCGGATGTGGTTCCGGCAGCCGATTGACGACCGCATGAGACGGCACTAATTCTTATTTGAATAGTCAATTCTTATGTAAGAATTCTATCCGGAGGAGAAGCGCCTTGATCATCGACACCCATCTTCACCTGATCGACAGGTCCAAGCTCACCTATCCTTGGCTCTCAGGCGTACCGGCGCTCGACCACGACTTCCTTTACGCAACCTATGAACGGGAAGCGCGCCGGCTCGGCATCGAAGCCTCCCTGCACATGGAGGTCGATGTCGAGCCTTCGGAAATCGAGAAGGAAACGGCAGAGATCGAACGGCTCTCGCGCGGGCCGGACAGCCTGCTCAAGGGCGCCATTGCCGCCTGCCGCCCCGAGGGCGATGGATTCGAAGCCTATCTGGAGCGCCAGGAAGCGAATGGCTTCGTCAAGGGCTTCCGCAGGGTGCTGCATGTCATGCCGGATGAACTGTCCGAAGCATCACGCTTTCGCGACAACATCCGCAAGCTCGGCGGCCGCCGCTGCACCTTCGACCTCTGCGTCCTGCCGCACCAGATCGGAAAGGCGATCGCGCTTGCCGATCTCGCGCCCGACGTTCAGTTCATTCTCGACCATTGCGGCGTCCCCGACATTCGCGCCGGCGCCGAGCATCCCTGGCGCGAGCACATGAGCGAGATCGCGCGCCGGCCGAATGTCACGGCGAAGATCTCCGGCGTCGTCGCCTATGCGGACGAAGCCTGGCAGGTTCAAACGTTGCGCCCCTATGTCGAGCACACCATCGGCGCCTTCGGCTGGGACCGGGCGGTCTGGGGAAGCGACTGGCCGGTCTGCACGCTCGGCGGCAATCTTTCGACCTGGGTCGGCGCCACCCACGCGCTTCTCGAAGGCTGCAGTGCTGCGGAGAAGCGCAAGCTGCTCGCCGACAATGCACGCCGAATCTGGAAGCTCGCGTAGACTAAGACTAGGGGGCTCCGAGACAAGCGGGCGTCAGGTGACGTCCACTGCTCGAGCCAACTCGGTCAACCGCTCCTCACAGACCGCCTCAACGAGTCGAAGGAGAAGCTCCGTCCGCTCGATAAGCCATCCGAGCGCCTCCTCGGAGATGTCGAACTGCTTCGAGTAGCGTGCCTTAACATAGGCTTCATTGAGAACGTTGTACCAGGCCACAAAGCGATGCTGGTCGCGCGGCCAGACATCGACAAGGCGCTGGTCACGATCCTCGGCAAGACCCCGGAGGAATTTGAGGTTATGCGAAGGTGGGCTGTAGTTGGTTAGGGTGAGGAGAAGACACGAGTAGGCCGTCTCGATGGACTGGTGGAGTTCGAATGACGAATGCTTGAGCTGGCCTTTCCTCACCAGATACTGCGCGGTATCCAGAAAGCTCAACGTCGCCGAAAGTTTGCTGTCGAAATGCTCCTTCGCTACCCTGAGTGCATCGGCAGGCGAGAGCCGTCTCGGCTCGGCCAACGGCCGGTCATCCAACTCGTAGAGCACGACGCCCTCGCGCAGAATGTCGAGGAAGAAATATTGTCCGTCCGCAAGGAAGTTATTCACCTCGCGGGCGCCATGGACGATCAATCCAACCGGTGTCGAGACACTCTTGTCCCACATCAGCCGGTCGGTCGTCTTGTCCCAGTACTCCGGATCCGCGAGCTTCTTCGAATTGACGATGACGAGGATATCGTAATCCGAGCGGTAACCCTTCATCGTGTGCGGCTCGTCGACATAAGTGCCGCGGGCGTAGGAACCAAACATTATGATTTTCAGGATCCGCCCGCGCTTCTTGAAGTCGGACGAACTTCCCTCGAGCGCATCGGCAAATTCCTCGTGAATGATCTCCACGACGCGGGCAAGCTCGCGCTGCTTCTTCTCGGGCAGATGGTCGAGGCTGGTTTTCATATGCAACCGATAGGATAAAGACAACTCCTCGTCTACTACAGGAATTATGAGTAAGACTCGCCTGGGATCGGCGGCGCGGATCTCGTTGCCACCCTCCTGTGTGCACCGCCCTTTATCCACCTAGATCGAAGACGCTGTCGCCCAGCGCGGACAGCGCTCCCCGGCTGATCAAGCGGGTACAAAGCTCGCCGCAAACAGCCGGTTGAGATCATCGACGACCCTTGGCGCCGCATCCCTGTACGTGAGGCCATCATTGATGCGATCGGAGGCCGCCTGCTGGAAGGCCATGTAGCCATCGTGCCTTGGCCGAACCCAGGCTTTCTCCAGCGTCTTGCGCGTGGAGCGATAGAAGTCCGAGGTCGCGGCATTGACGACGTCGTCATCCCAGGCGGCCGCATGGCCAGGCTGCCCGCGGGCGGCATAGGCGCCGCGTTGAACCTCGCCACTCGCGACGAAATAGGCGAAATCTATCGCGGCATCGCGTGATTCCGAGAAGGCCGAAACCGCGATGCCCGTACCACCCAAGGCCGAGCCGGACGGACCAATGGTTCCGGCAACAGGAATATCGCCGAACTTTACGAGAGACGGTCGAAAGCCCGGCATCGCGTAGCTAACATAGCCGTAGATCAGCGGCGCGCAGACAACCTTCGAAGCCGGGTCGCTCATCGCCTCGAGCACGGCGATCGGATCCATCGAGAAGCAGCCGGGATCAATCAGTTCCGTCAGTTGGCGCAGGCGTTCGAAGCCGTCGATGCCCGCTTCAGCATCGATCAGCGGGCCAGTACCATCGCTGCGGCAGGGGTGGCCAAGATTTGCGGCAAGCGTGTAGAAACACATCAGGGAATGCGGCGGGCGCATCGGCAACGCCACTCGTCCCTGTCGCGCGAGCGCCAACATATCGGTCCAGCTGTCCATACGGTCCGTCCGGTCCGGGCGCCACGCCTGAACCTGGGTTGCCGCGTCGATCGGAAAGGCCCATTGCCGACCGTGCCAAGTATAGCTCGGGTAGGAACGTCCGACGCTTCCATCCAAGAGCGCGTTCCGTTCGGCCTCCCGGCCGGCGATATCGAGCGGTGCCAGGCACTCTTCCTTGGTGATCTGGCCGACATGGGGATGGTCGATGACGATCAGGTCATAGGCCCGCGCCAGATCTTCGACGGGATAGGTCTCGAAATCCTGCAGCGAGCGCTTGTCCCATTCCACCGTTGTGCCGGTGCGTTGCTGCCAAAGTCGGGAACAGGCGATCATCGGGTCGTAGCCGCGCGGGTGGCTCCAGGTCATACCCTTCAATGTGTTGCTCACAGGCCGAACTCCTCTCGGATCGAGGTGCTATGCTCGCCGATCCGCGGAGCGGCACGATCCACCTGGGCACGCTTGCCGTTGACCCTAAGCGGCGACCGCGTGGTCAGAATTGAAACATCGTCCTCGCGCACCACCGTCTGCAGCATGTCGAGCACGCGAAAACCTTCGCTTTCGAGCAGTTCGTTCCAGTTCAAAACTCGGGCGCACCAGATGTCTGCTGGCTCAAGGACACCAAGCCAATGGTCGATGGTATTTTCGGCGATCCGCTTGGCGATCAGCGCCTTGATCCTGTCCCGCTCGGAGAACCAGGTCGCCGGGTCGTCGCGATAGGCGTCAAGCTCGGGCATTTCCAGGAGATCCGCGAGCTTGGGGATCGGCGTCATGGCGATGGCGAGATAGCCGTCCTTGGCCGGATAGACCCCGTAAGGCGCCGACAGATAGGCATGGGCGCTGCGGAAGCCGGACCGGGCCGGAAGCCGGCGACCGTCGTTCAAGTGCGTGGTCAGCACCTCGAACTGGAAGTCTACCAGCGCCTCGAGCAGGCTGGTTTCGATCAGGCTCCCCTTGCCACTGATGCCGCGGCGAACCAGAGCGGCGAGAATGCCTTGCGCCGCCGCAGCACCGGCGAGCATGTCGCCGATCGCCAGACCGAAGGGAACCGGCCCCTGCCCTTCGTCGCCATTCAGCCACATCACGCCGGAGCGGGATTGCGCAAGCAGATCCTGCCCCGGACGCTTCACCCAGGGGCCCTCCTCCCCGTAACCGCTGATCGAGGCATAGACGATCTTCGGATTGATCGCCTTGACCGCCTCATAGTCGAGCCCGAGGCGCTGAATGACGCCGGGCCGGAAGTTCTGGATGAGGACGTCGGCCTTGGCGAGCAGCGTCTTCAAGGCCGCAAGGTCGGCCTCGTTCTTGAGGTCGATCGCGAGACTCTCCTTGGCGCGATTGATCGCATGGAAGATCGTCGAGTCGCCGCCGATCTCGGTGTCGCTCAGATAGAGCCGGCGCGACAGGTCGCCACCGTCGGGGCGCTCGATCTTGATGACGCGTGCACCGAGATCCATGAGGCGCAGGGAGCAATAGGGGCCGGAAAGAAACTGGCTCATGTCGACCACGACAAGGCCCGAGAGCGGCAGTTCGTTTGTTTCGGTCATCGGTATCTTATTTCTCGGTCTTGCCAACAAAATCGGCGGGGTTCTTGTACTTCACGGTTTGCAAGTGCTCGCAGTAGAGCACCAGCTCCCCCTCGCCCTTGAAGACCTGGTAGCTGGCTCGGATGAGCCCGAGCTCCTTGTAGCGCGGGCTTTTGTCCATGTTGGTTCGGATCGTGTAGATCGTGTCGCTGATGAAGACCGGCTTGATGAAGCGCAGCTTGTCGTAGCCGTAGGAAAAGGCGTTGACGCAATTGGTCGCAACGAGCCCGAGCCCCGCGGAGAATACGAAGGCGCCGGCAACGAGACGGCGGCCGAACATGCCGTCGCGCTCGGCAAACATCTGGTCCTGGACGTAGGGGTGGATGTCGACCACCAGCGTGTTGAACAGGTGACTGTCGCCCTCGGCGATCGTCCGGCGCAGAGACCGGATGCGTTGGCCGACGGGCCAATCCTCATAGAACCAGTTTTCCGCGTTCCAAACCGGCAAGGCGGCATGGTCTTGCGGCATATCCGTGGGATGCGTCGAGGAAACACCGACGGTGGGTGTGAATTCATGCATGAGCAGACCCTTGCGCAGCGATAGCTAAGTCAGTCCCTGGTTTTGGTTGCCGGAGCAGAAACGCTCCGCGAGCAAAACCAGATATCTTCTTATATAAATAGCTTACTCACATATGGGTCAACATTGCAAGAGACTCGGGTCTTCGGCGAAAGAAAGACACATTTGCAAAGAGCAAGGGCTGCGCGTCCGGCCCTCACCTACGCGGACATGGCGCGGCTACCGTGGAAATGTCCCGAGGAAGATCAGCCGAGCGATCGCTGGTTCAGCCACACACACGGCAGCGCCGAAGGCGGCCTGCCGCGCCTTCAGTCCGCCTTGGCATTCGTCACTGTCGATCGAGCTACTGTGCGGTGTTCGATCGGAGAGCGATGTCGACAAGGATCTTCGACAAGTTGGCCGGCTGGGACAGGAACGGCGAATGACTGCTTTCCAATGTGTGGGTGATCGTTTTGCCGCCAATGGAACCGTCGACCGTCGCAATCATATGATCCTGACCGGATAGGGGAACTGCGCAATCCCGGGTGCAGCGGATGTAGTGGCGCGGCACCGAGCCAAATCTTCCGGGCGTAATCTCCGATGGAGCCAGCGCGCCGGCGTTGGATTCGTCGCAATGAAGCTGCGAAGCGGCCTGCGCAAAGTCGGCCTCCGGCACGTCGGCGTAGAACGATGCCTTCAGCAAAGCCCGGTAGGCCTCGTCGGTCGATCCGGCGTGTATCCGCGTTGCGCCGATGGCGATGGGGTCGCCGATGAACAGTTTGGGCGCTAGCGCCGAAGACATGGTTTCGTGCTGAAGCATGGTGAGCAACGGCATGCCCTTCGGCACCATGAAGCCAGCAAGATAGACGACTGCGAGAAGCAGTTCCGGAACCCGCTCGGCAACCGCGGAAACCGTCATGCCACCGGCGGAATGCCCGACCAATATCACCTTGCCGCTGCCAAGCGGCGCGGCTTGTTTCACCAAGGCGATCACCGCTTCGGTCCGCTCTTCCTGGGTTGCCTCGGCAACCGGCGAGCGCTCACTGGCGAAAGCAACCGGGTCGAACGGACGATGATCGCGTGACGTTGGCGCAAGCGCGTGCACGCCCGCTCCTGGGAGGTCGATCGTCAAGGCGGTGAAGCCCTGTGCTTCCAGGAATGGAGTGACCTTGCTCCAGGACGAATGGTTGTGCCAACCGCCGTGGATCAGGGCGAAAACTGCCTTGGATGCGGTCATTGCTGCGCCTTCCTTGATCTGATGTCGTTGCTTCAAGTGACTGCCTGGGTGACCGGCGGGCTTGCCGCCACCTGCGCCACGTGCCCGAGAGGTTCGAACCAAGTCGATCTCAGACTTCCCTGTTGTCAAACAGGTACATTTGCACGCCCGAAGCATCAGGTGCGAAGAGCCTTCGATCAGCAGCGGCCGCTTGTCCCTCCGGGCTCGCAAATGCTCTTTTGAGCGCAGCGAGGTCGTCGAAATGCAACGTCCCGATCCGATAGACATCGGGGACGCCTGCCGGCGTTGCAATGGGACCTTGACTGACTTCGTATTTGCGGAGCCCCGGGAGCTTCTTGGCGAGAGGCACGTGAATGTCGAAGTAGTGCCGATCAAACGCCTCGATATCCGCAGGCGTCGGATAGATCACAATCATATGAGCCATTGTGGTTCTCCTTTGTCTGTTGTGTCCCGCAGGCAAGGAGGCTTTCTTTGTCGAGCCACGCTCACCAGCGCAATCATCGGGAAAGGACTTTCATGCACGGGTCGGCGCTTCCCGTTTCCGTGGCGTTTGCTGCCGCAAATTGCTCCGGATGGCAGGCTCGTCGGCCATGGCATGGCTCCTTCGGTTTCGGATATGCCAAGGACGATCCGGAGCGCGGAAACGGATCGCGGCGAAGAAGACTTTTCTGACCGGCATCGCGATGGAGGAATTCCCCCGACCGACGCCGGCCACGGGATTGTGCTTCCGGCTGCATGGGACCACATGGATGCGCAGAAGAGCATAAGGTTTGCGCCGCACGGGGCAGCCGACCTGCCGGGCCCAAAGATCAGGATCGACTGCTGCCATGCCATCCACGACGTCAACGAATGCTACGCTTCAGACCGCGATCAAGGTCAACATTGTCGTGATTGGCGCCGGGCAGGCCGGGCTGTCATCGGCCTATCACCTGATGAAACTCGGCCTTCAGCCGGGCCGGAACTTTATCGTCCTCGACAAGAACGACAAACCCGGCGGCGCCTGGCAGCACCGCTGGCCGTCACTGACGCTGAGCACGGTCAACCGCCTCCACGACCTGCCGGGCATGGAATTTGCCGAAGTTGTTCCGGTTGGCGAAACAGAGGCGCGGGCTTCGACGGCGGTTCCCAACTACTACGCCGCCTATGAAGAGAAATTCCGACTGCCGATCTATCGCCCGGTCGCAGTCAAAGTGGTCTGCGAACGCTTCGGCCGGCTTCGGGTGGAAACCGACCGCGAGACTTTCTCTGCCCAGGGGCTTGTCAACGCCACAGGCACTTGGGAAACCCCTTCCATTCCCATCTATCCCGGCGCCGATCGTTTCGAAGGACAGCAGCTTCACTCCCGCGACTATCAAACGGCGGCTGCGTTTGCGGGCAAACATGTGATTGTCGTCGGCGGTGGCATCTCGGCACTTCAGCATCTCGACGAAATCTCGCAAGTGACGACGACAACCTGGGTCACGCGCCAAGAGCCACGGTTTCACGACGGGCCGTTCACCCCGGAAGACGGCCGCGCCGCCGTCGCTGCCGTTGAAGAAAGGGTAAGGAGTGGCCTGGTGCCGGGGTCGGTGGTGTCCGTCACCGGAATTCCGTGGACCCCGGCGTTGCGGGCCGCAGCGGCCCGTGGGGCGCTGAACCGCCGGCCGATGTTCAACGAGATCCTCCCTCACGCCGTACGCTGGCCGGATGGAACGGAACAGAAAGCCGACGTCATTCTCTGGGCTACGGGCTTTCGCAGTTCGCTCGATCATCTCGCGCCGCTGCAACTGCGCGGGAACGATGGCGGCATCGTCATGGGCGGACGCCTCGCGACGCGGGTTGAAAAGGACCCGCGCATCCACCTGGTCGGCTACGGCCCCTCGG
Source organism: Ensifer adhaerens (assembly GCF_020035535.1). Classification (NCBI taxonomy): domain Bacteria; kingdom Pseudomonadati; phylum Pseudomonadota; class Alphaproteobacteria; order Hyphomicrobiales; family Rhizobiaceae; genus Ensifer; species Ensifer adhaerens. The sequence continues at coordinate 243,840 of NZ_CP083350.1, forward strand.
CTTCGACGATCGGGGCAAACAGGGCGGGCGGCGCAGCAGCAAGGGAACTGGCCACCCATCTCGGCCTGATCTGATGTGAGCGAAAGCGCCACCGGTCGAGTGGCCGTTCTTGTGTGAAGCGACGCGGCATCGAAACGATTGCGCGAGCAAGCCGAACCATCTCGTCACGCTCCCATGTGAAATGCGCTGAGGAGGATCCCATCGTTTGGTTCGAGCGCTCACGAAACGACTATGCTAATCAAGTGGCGAACGATTCTGAGTTTTTAGTGTGATGAGCCCCAAGACCCGCGGCTATTTGTTTGCCTTCCTCGCCATCTGCATCTTCGCGGGGCAGGACGCGATAACCAAGTATCTGGGTGATCGTTACCCGGCGCTCTTCATCACGATGATCCGCTTCTGGGCCTTCGCTCTCTTCGTGTTTGCCTTTGCCGCGTCGTCTCCCGGGGGCCTTCGCGGATCGATTCAAACGCGGCATCCCTGGCTGCAGGTCATTCGTGGCCTTCTGCTGGTCGCAGAGATCGTCGTCATCGTCTTTTCCTACGTTCACGCCGGGCTCGCCATGAGCCAGTCGATCTTCCAGGCAACGCCACTGATCATCACCATCCTGTCGATCCCTCTGCTTGGAGAGGTGGTTGGATGGCGGCGCGGCACGGCGGTACTGGTTGGCCTCGCCGGCGTCCTGGTGATCATCAATCCGGTGAATGTTCACTTCGACATGTCGCTACTCTTGCCGCTTGTCGCCTCCGTGCTCTTCGCGCTCTACAGTATCGCCACGCGTGCCGTCAGTCGCGAAGATTCCGCGGTAACGAGCCTCTTTTACGCGGGCGTCGTCGGGGCGCTGGCGATTTCGCTGATCGGCCCGTTCTACTGGACCGAAGTCGTCCCATCCGATTGGTTAGCCTTGGTGGCCCTTTGCGTCTGCGGCACGCTCAGCCACTATTTCCTCATCCGGGCCTATGGCCTGCTGCCTGCTGCCGAAGTCCAGCCGGTCACCTATTTTCAGCTGGTTCTCAACGTGATGTTCGCCGTCCTGCTGTTTGGCGAAACGATCACGCACAACATGATCGTCGGCGCCCTCATCGTTGTCGGTGCAGGCCTTTTCACGATCTGGCGCGAACACCAACTGACCAAACGCTCATAAGCCGATCCTGATCGGATTACCGGCGCACTTTGCGATCAAAGTCGGGCTGCTGGGTTTCCGGGTTCGCGCCCCCACCAGCCCCAAGCGCCCACGATGGAACAATTGCCCCACTTTCGTGTTGTCGCAACAGTCCGAGCGGGCAGGTTCCCTGTGGATGGAGTGTGCGATGAAATGGCTTCTCCCAGTCCTATGTATCGCAGCAGGGCCTGCATACGCGCAAAGCCCCGACCTTGAGTCGACCTGCATGGCGGTCGCCAGGAATTTCTTCATGGTCAATACCCTCAATGTCGGGGTGGTGCAGTCCTTTCCCGAGATCGAGCCGCCTGGAGCACGCTTCAAGTATGCCGAGAGAGCCGACACGAAGAAGGCAGACATGACAGACACCTTCGAATGCGAGTTCGACAAGACGAGCGCGCCGAAAAAGATCCTGCGCTTCTGCGTTTCGCGCATTTGCTACTCGGCCGACGAAGACGATCCCGTGCGCAAGAGACGATTTCAGGAAATGCAGGTTCTCCTGCAACGAGCAAAAACTGCAAACTGAGCCCGCCAACGGCGTCACTTTCATCGACATGGCGAGCTAGTGTCGCATCAAGCCCCGACCGGCGGCGACAGCGGCGGCGCTATTGCGCCTCGAGCTCGAACACGACACGCAGCCGATTTTCCGCAACCAGAAACAACAGCAGATCGCGAAGCTTCGGCTGAGAAACCTCCTGGGCCGCAGTTTCAAGCGGAGCCCATTTCAGTTTGCGACTTTGCCTCTCGGGGAAGTCCGCCAGAATTTCCTGAACTTCGAGCAGATGAACGTTGAGGTGATAGCTGAGATCGGCACCGTCCTTGGTATAAAGGAACGAGCCAATTGCCTCGCTCGACACTTGACCTCCTACGCCAGCTTCTTCCATTGCCTCACGCACGGCCGCAGCGCAGGACGTTTCGCCCCCCTCTATGCGGCCCTTCGGGATCCCCCAACGGCCGTTGCGGCGGCTCGTGACGAGCAACACTTCCGGATGACCATCTGCTGCGACCCGAAAACAGATCGCGCCGGCCTGTTGGACACATGTGATTGAACGAGCAGCATTTTGCGGCAGCGCGTCGCATACCAGCGAGATTTGCTCGGACATTTCTCTCTCGGTCCCGATGGATTGCAGCCAGAATCTTGACCGCATTTATGACAGATATGTGACGCTCCGTCTCGCAATGAGCGATTGAAAAATGAGAGGGGAAACGCCCTCATTGCACGTCTTGCTGCCTTGTCCTTTCAGCGAGCAACCGCCCCGGCCGCATCAACCGTCTCGGCGACCCTTAGCGGCATCGTAAGTGTCGCACGGAAATGAACCGGTGAAAAAGCGCCCGCAACCAAGGAGCCGTCTTCGGGAATGCGAGCCTTGATAAAGACTTCCAAGCGCCATCTTGTCTACTATGCTCGTTCAAGCGGCAGTCGCACTCCAAGTTCTTTGCAGCATTGAACGAAAGATCAAGTCTATTCGACTATAATAAAACACTGAGCTGGCTTCGACATGCTCGCAGTATCGCGCACTTGCCGGCGCTTCGCCGGAAGCCGCGCATCCCGGCGTGCATGAAGAGAAGGTCACGACAATAATGGGCACCAGGGACTGGATTGCCGGGCTGTCCGTCGCAGGACTGATGCTACCCGAAGCTGTCGCCTATGCGGGTATTGCGGGCCTGCCACCGCAGCATGCGGTCATCGCCGCCATTGCCGGCTGCCTGACCTATTCCGTCTTCGGTAGAAGCCGTTTCGCGATCGTGTCGCCGACGTCATCGTCGGCCGCCATTCTGGCAGCAACGATCGCCGCACTGCCCGGCTCGACGGCCGACAAGATGACACTCGTGACCTTGATCGTGGCATTGACCGGCCTTCTCTTCGTGGCGGCGTCGCTGTTGCGGCTCGGTAATCTGGCCGGCTTCATCTCCCGCCCCGTTCTTCGCGGCTTCGCCTTCGGCCTCGCGATCACCATCATCATCAAACAACTGCCCGCCGTTACGGGAGTAAGCGTGCCGGCCACGGATATTTTCCATCAGGTCGCGGACCTCGCCGCGGCCTATGCGCAGTGGAATGCCGTGAGCATCACGGTCGGTCTTTTGGCCCTCGCCGCCCTGCTGCTTTTGCGCCGTCTTCCGATGCTTCCCGGAGCCTTCGTGGTGCTCTGCGGCGGTATATTCGCTTCAAAGTTACTGGACCTCTCCAGCCTTGGCGTGGCAGTGGTCGGCCCGCTGTCCATCACATTGGCCTGGCCATCGTTGTCGCTGGTGGAATGGAGCCAACTCAGGCAACTGGTGCCCTACACGCTTCCGCTCGTGCTCATTCTGTTTGCCGAGTCCTGGGGCACCATCCGCTCGCTGTCTCTGCGCCATGGAGAGACCGTCACGGCCAATCGCGAACTGCTGGCGCTCGGCGCCACGAATGTGGCCAGCGCCGTCGTTCAAGGCATGCCCGTTGGCGCAGGCTTTTCGGCGGGATCCGCCGCCGAGGGAGCCGGCGCTGAAAGTCGGATGACGGCACCAATCGCTGCCGTCGGTCTTACCGTCCTCGTCATCGTTGGCGCAGGCCTTGTGGAGAGCCTTCCCGAACCCGTCTTGGCGGCGGTGGTGATCGCCGCGCTGGCCCATGCCCTTGATCCGCGCCCTTTCTTGCGGCTGTGGAAGCTGAAACATGACGTCGTCATTGCGCTCGCCGCGGCAGTGGGGGTCATCGCCTTCGGTGTCGTAAATGGCATCACGATCGCAGTCGCACTCTCGCTGGCCGTTCTGCTGCACAGGCTGGCCACTCCATATGTCGCAACTCTTGGCCGCCTTGGTCAGGGGCACGACTTCGTCGACCTCGCCCGCCATGCCGATGCCCAACCCATTCCGGGGATTTCCATATGGCGGCCGGCACAACCGCTTTTCTTTGCCAATGCCGATGCCATTCTCACAGAGACCGCGGCAAGGATCGGCAAGGACCAGACGGTCCGCGCCATCATCGTCAGCCTGGAAGAAAGCTTCGACCTCGACAGCACCGCGCTCGATGCGTTGCTCGAATTCGACACATTGGTCCGGGCGCAGGGCAAATGCCTGCAATATGCACGTGTACATGACCACGTGCGGGATCTGATCGGACTGGCAGCGCCCGCGCTTCTCGCCTATCTCAGTTACAGTGTCGATGACGCCGTAGTGGCCGTTTCTCAACCAGGGGCCACCACACCCGGAGCCGTTCAATGACAACTGTCTATGAGCCGCAATTGCAGCCGGTGGAGATTGCCGAGCTTCGCCCGACCCAGCTCACCGTCGGCCTCCTCGAAGTCGCCGACAAACGGCAGGAGTGGCGCAGGAACGCCAAGAAACACGGTTCGGAATTTCTGGGGCATCATATGGTGCCGGTCGTTCTGGGGCCGAAAGAGCGCGCTTATCTCGTCGACCACCACCACCTCGTGCGCGCGCTTTACGATGAAGGCGTCGCACATGTGCTAACCAGCATCGTGTACGACCTCAGCCATCTCGGCAAGGATGAGTTCTGGTCGGTCATGGACCATCGTCACTGGATGTATCCTTTCGATGCACAGGGCCTGCGGCGCTCGCACCACGACTTGCCGAAGACCATCGCCGGCCTCGTCGACGATCCCTATCGCTCCCTGGCGGGCGCGCTTCGCCGGGCGGGCGGCTATGCCAAGGACACCACCCCCTATAGCGAGTTCATGTGGGCGAACTTCCTCCGCACGCGTATCGACGCGAAGCTCATCGCCAGCGACATCGGCAAGGCGCTGCATGACGCGCTCGGCCTTGCACATGGCAAATCCGCCAGCTTTTTGCCGGGCTGGTGTGGAGTCTCCGACTGACGGCGAATTTCACCGAGCCGCCCACGGCGATCGCTCGGCCAATCGGCGGCAGCCGGAACCGCCCGGAATTTTCCCGGAATTTTCGTTGTAGTATTCCGTTAGTACCTGCTGGCGCACCGGCCCTGATAAACTCTTTCCATTGGCTTTGGGAGGAACACATGCCAGCTTCGAAAATTCTGATGATCACCGGCGACTTCACCGAGGACTATGAAACCATGGTCCCGTTTCAGACGCTGCTTGCCTGCGGCTACACCGTGCATGCCGCCTGCCCCGGCAAGAAGGCCGGCGAGACGGTCGCGACCGCCATCCATGATTTCGAAGGCGACCAGACCTATTCGGAAAAGCGCGGCCACAATTTCGCGCTCAACGCCACCTTCTCCAATATTCGCGCCGAGGACTACGACGCGCTCGTCATCCCCGGCGGCCGTGCGCCCGAGTATCTCCGCCTCAACCCCGACGTCATCAAGGCTGTGCAGCACTTTTTCGAAGCCGGTAAGCCGGTGGCCGCCATCTGCCACGGTGCCCAGCTGCTCGCTGCGGCCGGCGTGCTGAAGGGACGCACATGCTCGGCCTATCCCGCCTGCCGCCCGGAAGTCGAACTCGCCGGCGGCATCTATGCAGATATCGCGATCGACGATGCGGTCTCGGACGGCAACCTCGTCACCGCACCTGCGTGGCCGGCACATCCGTCGTGGTTGCGGCAGTTCATGGCTGTGCTCGGCGCCTCCGCGCTGCTACAAACAGACGCCGCCTGAGGAAGCGGACAAGGGAGGGTCGCGATGTGCGAGTTATTCATAAAGGCGGACGCGAGGCTCTGGGAAAGCACGACCCGTTCGCTACGCATCGATGGCATGGTGACAAGCGTTCGCCTGGAGAACTTCTTCTGGTCGAAGCTCGAGGAGATCGCACAGCGCGATCGCATGAACGTCACGCAGTTGATAACCAAGCTGCATCATGAATCCATCGATGCCGGCCATGATCTCGGGAACTTCACTTCGTTCCTCAGGGTCTGCTGCGCGCGCTATCTCGACCTTCAACTGACCGGAGACATTCCGACAGATGTCAACCAACCGATCGCGGGGCTGAACGCTCCGGCGATCCTGGTTCGCGAGCAGGAAAAATACCACTGACCCTGCTGCGTACGGACGCTGCAGTCGGCAAACCTGCGCGTCCAGCTTCCTAGAAACGACTGACGGCGTTGCGGTTCGTGAGCGTTCCCGTCCGTAGCGGGGATCGCCACCGACAGCGCATCGACGACGCGCGTCTGAAGTCGAACCACACCGTCCCCCAAGTCGTGGCTTTCCAGCGGAACCCAATACTGGGGAATTACCCGATCCGATTCAACCAATCCTGGTAGCGGGCAGAAAGAGGGCCCTCTGGCTTGGCAGGCGCCTACGGCTCTTCAGATGCTACTCGGCGGCGCTATAGCCTTCGGGTGAGAGGCCATTCCGAACGGAATTGATGCATTCTGCCTCTCCAGCATGGCCGCATCGGCAGCCTTCCTACCCCCTCGACCATTTCCGATTCGGCAACTTCCAAAAGAATCCGTGCCTAAAGCGGGACATTTTCGGCAATATTTTCAATTCGCGCCTGAAATATTCTTGACACAATTCCGTTTCGGAAATTTACTGGCGTCATCAAGGCCGAAATGGAAACGGTAATGACCCAACGCTACCTCGTCGATGATCTGGACCGCGAGATTATCCGCTATCTTACCGAAGACGGGCGCCTTTCGGCGGCCGAAATCGCTGGCCGGATCGGCAGTGTCTCGGAGCGAACGATCCGCAACCGCATCGCCGGATTGTTGCAGGCCAAGATGATCGTCATCGGCGCCATTCCTGATCCGGTCGCTCTCGGACGCGACGTTCAGGTCGAGCTTCTGATCGAGGTCGAGCCCGGCAAACACGAAGACGTGGCCATCCTGCTCGCCGAATATGACGAGATTGGATACCTCGCCGCCACGAGCGGTACGGCGAATTTGAGCGCGTCGCTCTTCGTTTCCGACCATGCGGCATTGCTCGAATTCATCGATCAGGAACTGGGCAAATTGCCTGGCGTCAAGCGCGTTACGAGCTCGGTCGTGCTGCGCCTCTACAAGGTATTCGGCACGAGGACGACCGCAATCAGCCGCGGTACGGACCTCGGCAGCAAGAAGAAGGGATAATCCATGCTTCGTATCGGAGTGGATGTCGGCGGGACCAATACGGACGCGGCGCTGCTGCGTGGCGCCGAGGTTCTGGCCACGGTCAAATCCTCGACTACCGCAGACGTGACATCGGGCGTCAGCGCTGCGATCCGCACAGTGCTCGCGGAAGCCGGCGTTTCCGCTGGCTCGGTCAATGCAGTCATGATCGGCACCACGCATTTTCTCAATGCCATCGTCGAAGGCCAGCATCTTGAAAAGGTTGGCGTTCTCAGGCTTTGCGGCGCGGCGACGCGCTCGCTGCCGCCGATGATCGACTGGCCGGACAGGCTTCGCCCCGTCGTCAACGGCGGCGCGGCCCTGGTCGGCGGCGGCGTCAATTACGATGGCTCGGAGATTGCGCCGCTCGACGATACGGCAATCCGCGCGGCCTGCCGCGACTGGCGCGCCCACGGCATCTCCGCCATCGCGATCTGCTCGGTCTTCGCTCTTGTCGACCCGAAGATGGAAAACGACGCGGCGGAAATCGTCGCCGAGGAGATGCCGGGCGCGGCAATCAGCCTGTCGCACCGTGTCGGCCGCACTGGCCTCCTGCCGCGCGAAAATGCCACCATCCTCAATGCGAGCCTGCATACGCTCGGGCGTGAGACGGTTGGCGCCTTCCGCTCGGCCTTTGCCGCCCTCGGCCTCACCTGCCCGCTCTTCCTCACGCAGAACGACGGCACGCTGATGGCCGCCGAGTTTGCGGAACGTTATCCGGTCTTCACCATCGCCTCGGGCCCAACCAATTCCATGCGCGGCGCGGCCTTCCTCACCGGCCTTTCCGACGCGGCGGTGATCGACATCGGCGGCACCACCACCGATATCGGCATGCTGGTTGCCGGCTTCCCGCGCACCCGCAGCGAAGGCGCGATGATCGGCGGCGTGCCGACCAATTTCCGTGTGCCGGATGTCTATTCCTTCGGCCTTGGCGGCGGCAGCATCGTACGCCCGGGCCCGTCGCCGACAGTCGGCCCGGATTCCGTCGGCTTCCGCCTGCCGGAAAAGGCGCTCTGCTTCGGCGGCGACACGCTGACGGCGACCGATATCGCCGTCGCGGCCGGCCTCGTCGACCTCGGCGACCGCAGCCGTCTCAGCCACATCACGCCGGAGCTGGCGCAGCAGATGCTGGCCCAGATGAAGGCCAGCATCGAAACGGTGCTGGACCGCATGAAGCCAAGCGCCGAGCCTATCCCCGCCATTCTCGTCGGCGGCGGTTCGGTATTGGTAGAAGGGCTGCTCGAAGGCACCTCGGTTTCGATGAAGCCCGATCATTTCGGTTCGGCCAACGCCATCGGCGCGGCGATCGCGCAGGTATCCGGCGAGGTGGACAGCGTGGTTTCGCTCGAAGGCACCACGCGGGAAATCGCGCTGGAATCCATCGTCGCCGAGGCACGGGCGCGCGCCGTCGAGGCGGGCGCGGACGCGGAGACGACCACCCTTGCCGAAATCGAAGAAACGCCGCTGGCTTACCTGCCCGGCAATGCCGTTCGCGTCGCCGCGAAAGTGATTGGGGAGTTGCGGGCATGAAGTACTGGACACTCAGCGAAGCGGATATCGATCGGATCGCCATCGGCTGCGGCATTCTGGGAACCGGCGGCGGCGGCAGCACCTATCACGGCCTGCTGCGCGCCAAGGCGCTTTTGCGTGAAGGCAAGCGCATTCGCATGGTGCGCCCGGCCGACATGGCGCCGGATGCCCAGATCCTCGGTATCGGCGGCATCGGCGCCCCGACCGTGGGCATCGAAAAGATCCCGGAAGGCAGCGAGGGCGTGCGGCTTCTGCACGCGCTCGAAAGGCATCTCGGCCGCAAGGTCGATGCGCTGCTCGGTGACGAGGTTGGCGGCGGCAACGGCATTGCGCCGATGCTGACGGCGGCCATGGTCGATCTGCCTGTCGTCGACGCTGACGGCATGGGCCGCGCCTTCCCGGAAGTGCAGATGACGACCTTCTTCATCCACGGCCAGGCCGTACAGCCCGCGGCTCTCGCCGATGCAGACGGCAACGTGATCGTCGTCACCGACGCGACGACGCCGAAGATGCTGGAGAAACTGCTGCGCGCCAGCACCATTGCGATGGGATGCACGGCGCTGATGACGACGGCGCCGATGTCCGGTGAATTCGTCCGCCGTTTCGGCGTGCCCCACACCACCAGCCAGGCCTGGAGCCTGGGCGATGCGGTGATGAACGCGCGGGCGGCGAAGGAAGACCCCGTCGACGCCATTTTGAAGCAGTCCGGCGGCGTGCGATTGATGCGCGGCAAGGTCACCGATATCAGCCGCCGTGTCATGGCGGGCTTCACCCGCGGCAAGCTTACCGTTGCAGGGCTCGATGCGGATGCCGGCCGCACGCTCACCGTCGACATCCAGAACGAATATCTGATCGCACGCGAAGGCGGAGAGATCATCACCATGGTGCCGGACCTGATCTGCATCGTGGATTCGGAGACCGGTCGCGCCATCGGCACGGAAGAGCTGCGCTACGGCCTGCGCATCGACATCCTGTCCATGCCGGCTCCGGTGCTGCTGCGCAGCGAGATCGCGCTCGCCTCCGTCGGCCCGCGCGCATTCGGTTACGATTTCGACTTCGTTCCAATGGGCGTCTCTGCCGATGCGCCTGCCGTACCCCATTACAAAGAAGACGCCTAACCGTCCGCCCCTCCAGAACTCGATTGGGAGCCTGACATGAACCGCCGCAATTTCTTGAAAACCGCCGCCCTCACCGCTCTTGCCACAGCCGCAGCGTCGCGCTGGAATTTCGCCATGGCCGAGGGCGCCAGCAGCATCTTCACACTCGCCTATCCGACGAGTTTTCCGGACCTCGATCCGGCCACCTCGTTTTCCAACGACGGTGCGGTACTCGCCAATGTCTATGAAGGACTGACGCGCTACATCCCCGCGACCGACACAGCCGAAGCCAGGATAGAGCCGCTGCTGGCCACGTCCTGGGACGTGAGCGCAGACGGCAAGACCTGGACCTTCACCTTGCGCGACGGCGTAAAATTCCATGACGGCAGCCCGCTGACCTCGCAGGCGGTGAAGGACTCGATCGAACGGACCAAGTTTGTCAACGAACTGAGCCGGTAGGGCACGCGGGGGGTCTGATGGAACTTCTACGCTACATCCTGCGCCGCACGTTCCTCTCGGCTTTCGTGCTGGTGGGCGTGACCTTCCTGGTCTTCGTGGTGGCACAGGTCGTTCCGTCGGACCCCGCAGCGCTCTATGCGGGCCCACGTCCCACGGCTGAACAAATCGAAAAGGCGCGTCAGGAACTCAACCTCGACGCGCCCCTCCCGGCCCGTTTCGCGACATTCGCCGGGGCCATGGTCTCCGCCGATTTCGGCATCTCCTACAAGTCCAGGCGGCTGATCGCCGAGGATCTCAGGGCCTACCTGCCGGCCACCCTGGAACTTGCCATCTTTTCGACGGGCCTTGCTCTCCTGATCGGTATCCCGCTCGGCGTCATCGCGGCGGCGCGGCAAGGCGGCTGGGCGGAGAGGTTTTGCAGTTTCGGCTCCATCGCCGCCGTCGCCATGCCGACCTTTTTCCTTGCCATGATCCTGCAGCTCATCTTTGCGCAGTGGCTCAGCATCCTCCCGCTCTCCGGGCGACTATCCAGAGAGATCGCAATCGCCGCGCCGCTGCCGATGGTGACCGGTTTCAACCTGATCGATGCATTGCTCGCCGGCCGGCTTGATGCTTTCGGCGACGCGCTGACGCACCTGATCCTGCCTGCATTGACGCTCGCTTCCTATCCTGCCGGCGTCGCCATGCGGCTGACGCACTCGGCCATGATCGAGATTCTCGAGCGCCGGCATATCGTTGCCGCCCGAGCGCTCGGGCTCTCCGAACCGCGTATCCTGTTCGGCCATGCACTGCCGAATGCCATGGGACCGGCACTGACGGTGATCGGTCTCTCCTTCGCCTATGCCCTGACCGGCGCGGTGCTCGTCGAGATCATCTTCGCCTGGCCGGGTCTCGGTCGTTATGTCTCCGAAGCAATCCTTGCCAAGGACTTTCCCGTCATCGCCGCGGTCACCATGGTCGTCACCATCTGCTATGTCGTGATGAACCTCCTGATCGACATCACCCAAGCCCTTGTCGATCCGCGGGTGGCGCTGTCATGAAAAAGCTCACCCAACGTCTCGGCTGGCCCGGCACCCTCGCCCTTGCCATCGTCCTCCTCTTCGTGCTCGTCGCCCTCTTCGCGCCGTGGATCGCGCCCTATCCCATCCAGGGAGCAGGCGGCCCGAATGTCGTTGCCAAGCTCTCGCCGCCATCGGCAGATTACTGGCTGGGCACAGACCATCTCGGACGAGACATCCTCAGCCGCATCGTCTATGGCACCCGGGTCTCGTTGACGAACGGCATACTGATTGTTGCCTTCTCGCTGCTCATCGGCCTGCCGATCGGTCTTGCCGCAGGCTACTTCGGCGGCTGGATCGATGAAGCGCTGATGCGCGGTACCGACGTCTTCCTCGCCTTCCCCGCACTGCTGCTGGCGGTCCTGATGGCCGCGGCTCTCGGACCCGGCTTCCTGAACAGCGTCGTCGCCGTCGCTGTCACCTGGTGGCCCTGGTATGCGCGGCTTGCCCGTGCGGAGGTGCTGGTACTGAGGGGGCAACCCTATGTGGAGGCAGCGCAGCTTTCCGGGGTCTCGCATTGGCGCATCATCCTGCGTCATATCCTGCCGGCAACCGGCCGCCCCCTGACGGTGCAGGCGGCACTCGATGTCGGGCCGGCACTTCTGACCGCCGCCGCCCTCTCCTTCCTTGGTCTCGGCGTGTTGCCGCCGATTGCCGACTGGGGCCAGATGGTCGATGCCGGTCGAAAGTTCTTCCCCGCACGCTGGTGGTATTCGGCCATGCCTGGCCTCACCATCTTCGTCATCGCGCTCGCCTTCAGCGTGCTCGGTGATGCTCTGCGCGACCGCAAGGGAGGGACTGGCCGTGCCTCTGCTTGATATCCGCAACCTGTCGGTCAGCATCCCGACATCAGAAGGCGACGTTCACGCGGTACGTGCGGTCAGCCTTGAGATCGACCGTGGCGAGATCCACGGCGTCATCGGCGAATCCGGCTGCGGCAAGACCATGACCGGGATGGCGGCACTCGGCCTTGCTCCCAAGGGGGCCCGCATCATCGCCGACCGCTTCCATTTCGACGGCGAGGACCTTCGGGAGCATGCGGTGCGGCTGCGTGGCCGGCGGATCGGCATGATCGCCCAAGATCCGGCCGCCGCTCTCAATCCGGTCCTCAGCATCGCCAGCCAGATGGATGATGTGATCCGCGCCCATCGCGACCGGCCGAAGCGCGCGCGACGCGCGGAGGCAGCCGATCTGCTCGCGGCAACCGGTCTGCCCGATCCGGAAAAAGTGCTGCGCAGCTATCCGCACCAGCTTTCGGGCGGCATGCAGCAGCGTGTGGTCATCGCCCAAGCGCTGGCGACCGGTGCAGATTTCCTGATTGCCGACGAACCGACCACAGCGCTCGACGTCTCGGTCGGCGCCCAAGTCCTGGCGCTCCTGCGCAAGTTGGTAACCGAGCGCGGTCTCACCGTGTTGATGATCACCCACGACATGGACGTGATCGCCGAGGCCTGTGATCGTGCGACCGTGCTCTATGCGGGCCGCTCCGTCGAAACCGGGCCGGTCGATGCGGTGCTGCAGCGCCCGGGCCATCCCTACACCCGCGCTCTGCTTGCGGCACTTCCCGACGCCGCACCGCATGGGGCGCGGCTTGCCGCCATCGAGGGCTCTATCCCGCCGCCGCGCTCAACGATCGCCGGCTGTGCCTTTGCCGCACGCTGTCCCCAGGCGCTTCGCGAGTGCGCGACCACACCGCCGCCCGAGCGGAGCCGCGCCGCGCACCACTGGCTCTGTCATCTGCCGGAGGACGCCGCATGACCACGCTCCCGATTCTCGACGTCGAGAACCTCTTGATCCGCTACCGCGCCGGCCTCTTTGCCGCCCGGCCAAAGCCCGCGGTCAACGGCGCAAGCTTCCGCCTTGCCAAGGGGGAGACCCTCGGCATCGTCGGAGAGAGCGGCTCCGGCAAGACAAGCCTGCTGCGTGCCATTCTTCGCCTCCTTCCGGTGGAAAGCGGGCAGATACGGCTCGATGGACAGGACTGGCTGGCGCTCAAGGGCAGCGCACTGCGCCGAGAACGCCAGAAGATCGGAGTCGTGCTGCAAAATCCCTTCCTGTCGCTAAGCCCCAGACTGACGATCGCCGAAATTCTCGCCGAGCCGATCCTCGCGCAGGGCGGCCGGCAGAGCCCGACCATTCGGAAGAAAATTGCAGGCCTGCTTTCGGACTGCGGGCTGCCGGCCGACTTCCTCGATCGACGCGCAAGCGAGCTCTCCGGGGGCCAGGCTCAGCGCGTGGCAATCGCCCGCGCCCTGGCGCTGGAGCCGAGCCTTCTCATTCTCGACGAACCGACATCGGCACTCGACGTTTCGGTGCAAGCCCAGATCCTCAATCTGCTCTCGGATTTGAAGGAAAGCCGCGGCCTCTCGATGCTCTTCGTGACCCACAATCTGAAGGTCGTCGCACATGTTTCCGACGCGCTTCTGGTCATGCGGCGCGGTGACGTCATCGAATTCGGCAGAACGAAAGAGGTAATCGAAACGCCGGCCGATCCCTATACGCGTGAACTGCTTTCCTTCGGGCGGCGGGAAAGGTCCGTCGGACGCGAACTCGCTTCAGGTTGACGACGGGCGCACCCATTGAGGCGGCAGAAAAAGCAGAGCGCCTGGGCGGCCGGTGACGAGCCGCTCTCGGAATAACCGACGGCCACCCGCGGGTGACCGTCGGCCCGATCGGCCGAGGCGCCGAACGATGGGTTATTCTGTTACCGTCAACCTGGCATGCATGCCGGCTTCGAAATGTCCCTTGATGTTGCAAAGCAGGACATAGGATCCGGGCGTAAGCTTGGCCTTCATCGTGCCATCGGCACCCGGCTTCAGGTCAGACACTTCACCAAGGCTTTTCAGCTGCTTTTCGTTGACGCGATGCTTGGCCGCGACGACATCGATCTTCTGGTCGGCCGACTTCAGCTTGATCAGCACCATCTCGTGTTCTTCCGTCATCGCGTCATTGTGGACCATGAAGGTCGTCTCGCCGGCCTTGATGGTCGTTTGATCGAGTGTGAGGGTCATCGAGCCGCCAGCCTCGCCGCTCTCGACAACTTTGACGGTCGTCGCGGCAAAAGCGGGCGACGTCAGACAGATGAAAGTAAGCACTGCTAGCTTGTTTCGGGTGAACCGCATTTCAAGTTTCCCTTTTGCTGAACGTTGCTGGCGACATGCGCCATGTCGAGGGACAGAGTGGCATCGCTGCCCGGTGGGCTCTTCCTTCTCTCGGGAAAGCAATCGCGCGCTCATACCCCGCCTACGAACGAGAACCGGCGCCGGCAAGCCGTGCGGTCCCGACGCCGTTCTAGGCGACGCAACCTGTCCATCGGCTGTCCTGCCGCCTGCTTTATGGCGACGCCAAGGTTTCGAGGAAGGAGACAGGCACAATAGTACCGGGTTGGAAGCCGCAATCTGCGGCTTCCAACGGGCAGTTCAGATCGTTTGAAAGCGGTTGTGTCCGGTCTCGGCTATGTGCTTAGCGCCGACCGCCGCCGCCACGCCCACCTCCACCGCCGCCGCGAATAACCGCCCCGCCACCCCGACCGCCACCGCCGTGGAAGCCACCGCGGCTGCCCCCCTGGAATCCGCCGCCGCTATAGCCGCCACGATCAAAGCTTTGGAAGTTGCGGCCAGATTCCTGGTAGAGCCGGCCGTAATTGCGGCTCAGTTCATTCTGGTTGCCGAACTGGCGTCCGGCCCGGTCGAAGGAAAGATGGTCGGGCGCCCGCTGACGAACCTGCTGGTTGCGCCGCGGTGCCGGCCGCGTTTCGGCCCGGTTCTGGATGCGCTGCCCCGCCTGCGGCCTGTTGGCTGCGGCATTCCGGAGGTTCTCTCCGTCCGGCCGCTGAACGGGCTGCCAGCCGTCCGGCGTGTGCTTCTGCCACGTTCCGTCCTGGCGGCGATAGACGCTGCCGTCGCGGCCGGCATAGACGTCGCCGCCCTTGCTGCCGACGATGAAGCCCTTGTTGCCTTCCGTGTTACGCCAGCGCAGGCCGCCGGCGCTCCCCGTCGTCCCGCCGCTTATGCGGGCGAACTCCCCGCCATGCTTGACCGCGACACTGCCCCAGGAACCGTAGACGTTCTGGCCACCGCGCGCGACCATGGCATTGCCGGTGCGTGGGTTGTAGGCGGAAATGAACCCTCGTTCGCCGCCAGGTCCTGCCACCGCCCCAGCGCGGAACCGGGTTCCGGTGACGGGGTTGTAGGCTGCACCGAATGCCAGACCT
This sequence comes from Ensifer adhaerens, assembly GCF_020035535.1. Taxonomy (NCBI): domain Bacteria; kingdom Pseudomonadati; phylum Pseudomonadota; class Alphaproteobacteria; order Hyphomicrobiales; family Rhizobiaceae; genus Ensifer; species Ensifer adhaerens. Next base: position 259,350 of record NZ_CP083350.1, read on the forward strand.
CTCTCGGGACCGTAGGCGTAACCGTAGCGACCAAAGGTTCCGTAGGCCGGGTTGTACGAAGCGCCAAACCCGTAGCTGATCGGTGGCGGATAGTAGGGCCAGTCGTCGTCGTAATAGTCCCAATAGGGCGGATAGTACCATCCCGATCCCCAGACGACGGTGCCCCAGGCGAGATACGTATAGAGATAGCCGAGGGTGTAGCCATACCAGACAGCGTCCGGCTCCGTGTCGTAAACGCGGACATAGGTCGCGTTATAAACCGGGGATGACGACGGGATGGTGTAGATTTCATCCGCGACAGCGCGCGCAACGGCAAAGGGGCCGGTCGGCGTATCACCAACGAACCAGATGCCATCCTTCAGAACGAAATACTTGTCAGCAACCTTGATGACCTGCTCATTGGCGTTGACAGCATAAAACATGGACGTGCCTTCGATCGGCTCGAACTTGGGCTCGCCATTGTAGTGAACATCCACCTTCAACGATCCATCGGAAGAAACCCGCGCGAGCTTCGGAATGCTCGCCCGCAGGCGTGCCATTGCGCTTTCTGACGTGCCGGGGATCGAAGCACGCACTGCCGAGTAGGTCGCGTCGTCCGGCAGGTTCAGGAAATCTTCCGGCAGATTGGGAGTAGCAAAGTTCCAGGGTCCTTCGAGCGAGGCTGATGAAAACCATCGTCCGGAGAGAAGCGTGTACCACGTCTTGCTGGCCCGATGGAAAAAGACCGAACTGGTTGTGTTGGAAACCCAATCCAACCCTGTCACGGACACCGGTTCGAGGGCAGGCTTCCCTTCAAAGATCAAAAGCTCCGCTGGCTTCTCGGAATAAAAGACCTTCGGGATCTTGTTCTCGCCGAAGCGCGTCGGCGGAAGCGAGGCCTTCACTCCCTTCCAGTTCTCGATCTCCGGCAGTTTGGAAAACACGTCCGGTACCGTTTCCGCCTCGACCCAACCGGTATCAAGCGTCTTCGAGGTGAGCCAGTTCTTGTCGCTTCGAAGATAGTAGTCGCCCGACTGTTCCACCTTGAACAGGTCCCAGTTCGTATTGACCACGAACGACAGGCCCTCGACGCCCTTGACCGGAGCCGTAACGGCCTTGCCATCCGTCTGCAACAGGATCGCCGATGCCTCGCTCACGAAGATCGGTGGCGGATCAGCCTTCATATCCGGAACGTCTGCAAGCCGCTGAAAATCAGCAAGGCTTGCGGCCAGGCGTTGCTGCGACACGACGATCGGATCGGTAGGAACGAGCTTGCCTATGTCCAGCGCGAGATCAGCAAGCTGTTTGCGGTCCAGAGAGGAAAAATCGAGCCGCGTGGTTTTGACATCCGTCAGCGTGACGTTTTCGGATGCATCGTCAGCCGTGGTCTTGGCTGAAAGCCCGATGATCCCGTAGACCGGCTTCGCGTCGGCGGACGATTTGAGTTCGGTGGCGACGAGAGCCTCGAGCTCTTTGAAATCCTTCCAGGCTGTGATCTGCGGTTGAAAGAGCGTGATCGTCGCGCCCTTCTCGGTGTCGAACACCCTTGGCCAGGCCGGCGCCGTCGCATCGGACTGGTTGAGGTACTTGCCCGCAACGAACCCGTTCGTTCCGGAGTAGCTCACGGCGCACCAGGAAGCTTCCGCATCGCACTCTTTGATATCGACTTCCTCGCCCTGGGGAATGACGCGCAGCGCGTCAAATCCGGTGCCCGGACCCACCCTGAAATTCACATTGGCCGTCAGAACGGCCGGGTCCGCAAAGGCGGAGGTAGAGAAGAATGAAGCGATCGTCAGGTACGCAAGAATTCTACGCATGATCACATTCCCTCACAGAGTATTTGAGCTGTTCGAAGTCCCTGTCCGCCGGAAGTGCCACTGGAAACGCTTCGCCGCGACAAAGGCTTCTCGCATTCGCGGTCAATTAAAGTCGTTCAATTTCAAGATCATTGCACATTCGAAGCCGAGTGCAACTGGCAACGCCGCCAACTTCTAATTAAACCGCGCATTGAACGACGCCTTCTCAATTCCCCGCGTGACGGGCCCCATCCCGGTTGCTCCGCCATACCGTCAGCCATCGGGAAAAAAGCACCGATCTCCGCGCTGCGATTGGCGGCTTTCTCAAGATCGAGCATCGGGACGCGGGCTTCCTCATCCGGCTATGACGGACGTCAGGTGGCGGATGGAGCAGAGAGCAACTCCTGTTGCCGCGCGACCCCGACCAGCCACTTGTGAAACTTCTGCCCGAACGGTTTTTCGAGGGCTGCCCGGTCCCAGGCGAGGTAGTAGCTTTCCGGCAGTTTCATACGGAGGTCGAAGGGGACGACCAGGGCTCCGGATGCGATCTCATCCTTGATCATGGAAACCTGTGCAAGAACAAATCCCCTGCCGTTCACCGCCGCGTCAATGGCACTGCTCGACAGGGTGAAGGAAAGGCCCGAGAACGTCTTGCCGCCGTCCGCCTGCACGAGCGCTGCCCAATCCCTCCATTGCGGGGAAGCCTTGTAGTCCGCCTCCCATTCCACATTGAGGAGGGGAAACTTCAGGACGTCGTGCGGCGTTTCGAGCGTGTGTCCGGCGATCAACCCAGGTGAACACGCCGGCACCATCCAGTCGGTGAACAGCTTGGCGACGTGTTCATGTGCGTGCGAGCGCCGACCGTAGGTGATGCGGAAATCCACCTGCTCGAGCCCAAGACGGGGCTCCTGTTCCTGGCCGAGGATACGCACGCTCGATTCCGGACAGAGCGATTGCCAATCGAAGATCTTGCGGTTGACCCACTTGTTTGCGACCGACGTCAGCGCGCTTAGAACGATGCTGGTCTCGTTCCGGGCGCGGGTGAGAACGTTGGCGGCATGGGAAAGCTGCTGGAAGCCTTTCGCCACTTCGCGATAGTACAACCGCCCCCATGAGGACAGTTCAACCCGCCTCCCGCGCCTCTCCAGCAGCGTCAGGCCAAGACATTGCTCCAGATTTCGGACCAATTGGCTGACGGCGCCCGGCGATACGCCGAGGTCTTCCGCTGCGGCACTGACAGAGCCACACCGACCGATCGCCTCAAAGGCCTGCAAGCCGCGCAAGGACGGGTTCGGCATCTTAAAATTCTCCTCGGCCAACCATTCTAATTTAGATTTTCTAAAAAAGAACGCAGGCGCTGGCAACTTGTTGGCACAGAGAAAACGTCGAACACTCACTTAACAAAACGCAAGGAGAGCGAAATGTTTCTCAAGAATGCCTGGTACGTTGCAGCCTGGGATCACGAGGTCGGCCGCGAGCTGAAGCCCCTCACGGTCCTCGGCGAAAACATCGTCCTATACCGCAAGCAGGACGGCCAGGCCGCCGCGCTCGAAGATGCCTGTCCCCACCGGAAACTGCCGCTCTCCATGGGGCGCATCAAGGGTGACGATGTGGAATGCGGCTATCACGGCCTCACCTTCGACTGTTCGGGAACCTGCACCCGGGTACCGGGCGCAGAGCGCATTCCGCACGTCGCCAAGGTGCGCTCCTACCCGGTTCATGAGCGCTACGGCCTGCTCTGGATCTGGATGGGTGACGCCGAGCGGGCGGATCCGAAGGATATCTTCGAAGTCGAGCATTTCGGCGATCCTGCCTGGGGCATCAACCGCGGCGAGTCGATGACGCTCAACTGCAACTATCTTTACATGACCGACAATCTTCTCGACCCCTCTCATGTCGCCTGGGTCCACCAGTCGTCTTTCGCAAGCTCCGCCTGCGAGGAAACGCCGCTCGAGACGACGGTGAAGGACGACGGTGTCACCGTCTGGCGCTGGATGATTAACTCCGAACCGGCCCCGTTCTACGCCCCCTTCCTGCAATTCGAAGGCAACACCGATCGCAAGCAGCACTATGAAGTGCGCTATCCGAGCAACGCGATTATCAAGGCCATTTTCGCGCCCGCTCATACCGGTGGCGAAGGCCGCACGCTTCCTGAGAACACCTTCCTCATGGACAGCTACAACTTCATGACCCCTGTCGATGAGAACCGGACCAAGTACTACTGGTTCCAGATGCGCAACTTTGCGCCCGCTGACGCAAAGGTATCGGAGAGTTTTGCCAAATCCGTACGGGGCGCCTTCGAGGAAGACCGCGTCGTCCTGGAGGCGGTCCATCACGGAATGGCCAATATGCACACACCGAACCTCGACCTGAAGATCGACGTCGGTCCGATGCGCTTTCGCCGCAAACTGGCCCAGCTGATTGCTGCCGAAACGCAAGCCGATCCGGCGAGCGCAGCTGCTGAATAGGGTTCGATCCGAATGCTCGATGCCGCGGCCTCACGCTTCCGCCCCTTCGAAGTCGTTTCGAAGGTCCGCGAAAGCACCACCATCACGTCGTTCCGTCTCGCCCCTCTCGAGCCCCAGCACTGGCGGCCGTTCGAGCCGGGACAGTTCCTGACGATCCGTGTACCCGACCGCAAAGGCGGATATGTCCTGCGTAACTACACCGTCTCTTCCTCGCCACGCGACGAAGGAACCTATCGGATCACCGTGAAGCGTGAGGCCGCCCCCACACAAGACGTGCCGGAGGGACTAAGCTCCTGCTGGCTCCATGACGACATCGAGCCCGGCGCCGTCGTCGAGATCGACCCGCCGCGCGGTGCATTCAAGCTCGACCGCGCGAGTGCCCGGCCCGTCGTGCTTCTTTCCGGCGGCGTCGGCTTGACCCCGACTGTCTCGATGCTGGATGTGCTGGCACGGGAAAGCGATCGTCCCGTCTGGTTCATCCATGCCTGCGACAGTGTTGCAGTCCATGCCCTGCGGGACGAGGTCGAGCATCTCGCTACCGTCCGGGCGGGCATCACCCTGCACTTCTGCTACCGCTTCGCCGGGATCAGCGATCTCGAAGCTGCCCAATGTCACTCCGCGGGTTTTCTGACACGTACGACGCTTCAGAGCCTCCTCCCGCTCGACGACTACGACATCTACATGTGCGGGCCTCCGCCTTTCATGCAGGCCCTCTACGCCATTCTGACCGGCCTCGGCGTGCGGAAGGACCGCATCGCCTACGAATTCTTCGGCCCGGCGAGCCTGCTGTCGGAGGCCCCTGCCCCAAAACAGGCGGCTGCGCCCCTAGTGGAACCAAACGTCGGGGAGGACGGCCTGCACGTCGTCCTCCGAAAATCGGGACACAGCCTGGCCTGGGATGGCGCAAGCGAATCGATCCTCGCGTTTCTCGAGGCTCAGGGCATCGAACCGGAATTCTCTTGCAGGGCAGGAGTTTGCGGGACCTGCGAACAGGGTCTCGTCTCCGGCGAAGTCGACTATTTCGAGGAACCGCTGGACGAGGTGCGGGCGGACCGCGTGCTGCTCTGCTGCACCAGACCGAAATCATCGATCGTGCTCGATCTCTGACCGCTCAAAGCAAGAGGCTGCGGCCTGAACCAGGGTGTCCAATCCCCGAAGGAGGATCCGTGAGGAAACCGCTCCAATCCGAAATCCCGCTCAACCCCCATGTCGCCGGCCTGCCGCCATACAACGCCGGCATGAACATTGCCGCTGCACGACTGCAAAGCGGTCGCCAGGATATCGCAGCACTCGCCAGCAACGAGAATCCGGATGGCTGCTCGCCGCGTGTCGCAGCCGCCCTTACGAACCTCAATCCATCACGCTATTCCGATCCCGCCTGTACGGCGCTGCGCGCGGCACTTGGACAGAAACTCGGCGTTGCCGTTGATCGCATCGTCGCCGGCAATGGCTCGGAGGAAATGATCGCGGCCGTCTGTCGCGCCGTCCTTCGTCCCGGCGCACTCGTAGGCACGGTCTGTCCCGGGTTCGGGCTGCACGAGATCGAAGCACTGGCCAATGGCGCCAATGTCGAGAAGGTTGCCATGCGGGCCGACCTCGATTTTGACGTACCGGCAATCGTTGCCATGCTCGAGCGGGAGCCGGCGATCTTCTTCCTCTCTTCGCCCTCTAATCCGGTTGGCCCGGCGCTCGACCGCGAGAGCCTTGCTCGCGTTCTTGCGGCCGTCTCACCGGGGACGCTTCTCGTGCTGGACGAGGCCTATTTCGAGTTCACGGACGAAGACTTGCCCGACGGTCTCGCCGCGCTCTCCGCCACGGACCTTTCCTGGGTCGTGCTCAGAACCTTCTCCAAGGCCTATGGCCTTGCGGGCCTGCGCGTCGGCTACTCGGTGATGTCCGATGCACGGCTTGCGCGGGCGGTCGCGGCAGCCAAGACACCGTTTAACGTCAACGCCGCCGCACAGGTCGCCGCCGTCGCCGCACTGGAGGACGAGGCCTGGATGTCGTCTTCGGTTTCAGCGTTGAAACGGGAACGGGCACGTGTGGCCAACGCGGTCGCCGCCATCGGGCTTGCATCGGCGAGATCGCAGACGAACTTCCTGTTCATCGACGTCGGTCGCGACAGTTCGGCGGCGATGGCCCACTTCCTGTCGGGCGGCATCATCGTCAAGCCATGGAAGGAGAAGGGCTATGAGACCTTCATCCGCGTAACGATCGGCACGCCCGCGGAGAACGACCGTTTTCTCGACGCGCTTTGCGCTTTCGCCAGGGGCTGAAGGCTGCGGCCTCCCTCACCTCACACAAAACAAAGGGGCACTCCAAGCCCCACGGGAACGAACAATGAGCGGAAACGCAAGCCTCTACAAGATGAACCGGGAGCCCAGTCGCATGTCCCCATCAACGCCTGCCGGTCTCTTCGCCGGCGATTTTTCGGCCCTGCGCGCACGGTTTCTCGCCGCAGCGCGCACCGCGGGTGCCAGTGTCGTCGAATACGTGCATCCACTGCACGGCCCGAACGGCGAGCGTCTCGCGACCGATGTCGCCTATCTCGGGCGCGAAGATGCCGGGAAGCTCCTGGTACTGATATCTGGCACCCACGGCGTTGAGGGTCCTTTCGGCTCGGCTTGCCAGACCGCCTGGCTCTCACAGAATTCGCCTTGGCAACTGCCCGACGATACAGCCGTCCTGGCAATCCACCTCATCAACCCGTGGGGCACGGCCTGGTCGCGCCGAGTAAACGAGGACAATGTCGACCTCAACCGCAATTTCATCGACTGGCTGAAAAGCACGCCGAAGAACGATCGATATGCGGCGCTGCACGCCGCCCTCGTCTGTCGCGCCTGGGAGGGGCCGGAGCGGGATGCGGCGGTAGCAGCCTACGACGCCGCGAAACTACGGCTGGGCGGCTATGCCGGCATCGCCCCGGTCGTGGAAGCCGGGCAGTATGAGTTTCCGGACGGCCTGTTCTACGGCGGCGACGGTCCGGTCTGGTCCAACCGGACCCTCATCGAAATCCTCTCGACATTCGCACAGCAGGCGGAAGAAGTCGTCGCCTTCGACCTGCACACAGGCGCCGGCCCCTATGGCTATCCTGCACTCCTCTCCGTTGCCGAGCAGGAACATGCGGGCCTGGAATGGGGGCGGCGCATCTTCGGACCCGCGCTCTCGGTCGTCCTCACCGGCGAGAATGCGACGACGGATACGGGCATTGCCGCGACGGCCACGGGCTATGTCTCAGCCGCGGTGAGAACTGCGCTGCCAAAGGCTCGTGTCCTGCCCCTGGTTGTCGAATGTGGAACCCTTGACGGCGCCACGGTCTCCGATGCGGTTCAGGCGGACAACTGGCTTCATCTGTTCGGCAAGGTCGACACGCCGCTCGGAAACCGGATCAAGGAGAGCCTCCGCGCCGCTTTCATTCCCGAAGACGCGGACTGGCAGCGCACCTGTCTTTCGACTTCCCTGCGCCACTTCGACCGCGCGTTCGCAGAGCTCAAGTCTGTCGGCGGCGCCGGTGCCGAAAAGCCCGTTCCGGCAGCGCCGGCCGTCACCATCGTTGCCCACCCGGAAGCCGGCGGGCCAAGACTTGCCGACAGGCCAGCCATCGAAGTGCACGACATTCACAAGCGCTTTGGTCCCCTCGCCGTTCTCAACGGCGTCAACATCTCTGCGCAGCCCGGAGAAGTCGTGTCGATGATCGGCTCTTCCGGTTCGGGAAAGAGCACCTTCCTGCGTTGCATCAATCTGCTGGAACAGCCGAACGACGGCCGCATCATCATCGACGGCGAAGAAATCCGCATGAAGAAAACGCCAGATGGCGGCGCCATGCCCGCCGACATGCGACAGGTCGAGCGTATCCGCTCGCGCGTCGGCATGGTGTTCCAGAACTTCAATCTCTGGCCGCACATGACGGTCCTCGAAAACATCATCGAGGCGCCGCTGCATGTCCTGAAGGAGAGCCGGCAAGCGGCAATCGATCATGCCCATGCCCTCTTGAAGAAGGTCGGCCTCACCGACAAGCACGCCCAGTATCCCGGCCAGCTTTCCGGCGGGCAGCAGCAGCGTGCCGCCATCGCCCGCACGCTCGCCATGCGCCCGAAGCTCATCCTCCTGGACGAGCCGACCTCGGCGCTCGATCCGGAGCTCGTCGGCGAGGTGCTGCGCGTGATCCGGCAGCTCGCAGAAGAAGGAAATACGATGATCCTCGTGACGCATGAAATGCAGTTCGCGCGCGAGGTCTCGCACAAGATCCTCTTCCTCCACCAGGGAAAGGTTGAGGAGGAGGGTGCTCCGGCGGAGGTTTTCACGAACCCACGCTCCGAACGCATGCGCCAGTTCCTGGCCCGTACGCTCTGACCGCCGGCATCACCCGTCCGGGAACTTCCGGACGAGAGCCAACAAGAAAGCTCAACATGGGGAACCAAAACATGAAGCTGAAAAGTCTGTTGCTCGCCACGCTCTTCACCGCAGGCCTCACCACGGCCCACGCTGCCGAGGGCGAGTTGTCGATCGGCACCGAGGGCGAATATCCGCCGTGGAGCATTGCCGACTCTGCCGGCAACGTGACCGGTTTCGACGCCGATGTCGGAAGCCTGCTCTGTGCCAAGCTGGAGATGAAATGCCACTTCGTCGTACAGGCCTTCGACGGGCTCATACCGGCGCTGAAGGCCAAGCGTTTCGATATCATCATTTCCGGCATGTCGATCACGGCCGAACGCAAGAAGCAGATCGACTTCTCCGTCGGCTATGCCGAACTCGCCAACATGTTCGTGGTCAAGAAGGACTCGGATCTGGCCGGCATCAAGGACATCGACACGCTGCTGAAGTCGCTCGATGGCCGCACGGTCGGCGTTCAGGCCGGAACGACCCACGCCCATTTCATGGAGAAGCGGGCTTCGTCTGCCGTGCTGAAGACCTACGACACGCTCGACCAGATGCAGATCGACCTCGCCAGCGGCCGCGTCGAGGCTGCGTTTGCGGATGCGTCAGCCCTCCAGGATTTCCTCGGACGGCCCGACGGCAAGGACTTCCAGTTCGTTGACGTGAAGGTCTTGAGCACCTTCGATCCGACGCTTGGCGAAGGCATCGGCGTAGGCATCTCGCAGGAAAACACCGAGCTGAAGGCCCGCATCGACAAGGCGCTCTGCGAGTTGGTTGCCGACGGATCGATCGGCAAGGCGAGCGAGACCTGGTTCAAGGCGGACATCTCCCGCCCCTGCCTATAGCGGCAAACTTTCGTCTCCCGGAAGAGAAGAGACCGCCAGGTGCTCTTCGTCCGGGAGACGAAGCATCCGATCGGACAATACACAGGTTTGGGCTGGTTCAATGGAACTTGGATTATGGCAGGTATGGGAAGGCGGCTGGATAACCGCAATCCTGCGCGGCGCGGCAATCACCATAGCCGTCGGCGTCGCAAGCATGGCCTTCGGCATCGTCATAGGCGTCGCCTGCGGCCTGATCAAATGGGCGCGGCTTTTCCCGCTGACGCTGATCGTGGATTTCTACACCTCGATCGTGCGCGGCGTGCCGGAACTCCTGATCATCTATCTTCTCTTCTTTTCCTCCGTCGAGTTCATCGCTCGGGTGGCCTCAGCGTTCGGCTATGAGGGGCTCGCCGGAAACGGTTACGCCTTCGTCATCGCCGTCGTCGCCATCGCGGCCATTTCCGGTGCCTACTCCACCGAGGTCGTCCGCGGTGCACTTGCCGCCATTCCGTCTGGCCATATCGAGGCGGCGCGGGCGCTCGGCATTCCCGGGACCCGCATCTTCCGCCGCATCATCGCGCCACAAATGCTGCGGATCGCCGTACCCGGCATGAACAATGTCTGGCAGACCACCATCAAGGATACGGCCCTCGTTTCGGTGGTCGGCCTGCAGGAATTGATGCGTGCCGCATTCGTCGGAGCAGGATCGACCCGCCACCCCTTCATCTTCTACTTCATCGCCGCCGTCGTCTATCTCTCGATCACGCTGGTCAGCCAGAGTGGTTTTGATGGGATCGAACGCTTGCTGCGCCCTCGCGAGAGGAAATAGGCATGGATCTCGAACTTGTTCGCCTCGCGGTTCCAGCCCTCGCCAAGGGCTTGTGGCTGACCGCCATCCTGACACTCATTTCGATCGCCATCGGCTTCAACCTCGGCCTGGCGCTGGCGGTCATGCGGCTGTCGAAAAACTCGGTACTCAGCAGCTTTGCCAAGGGCTACAGCACCGTGTTCCGGGGCACGCCGCTGCTGGTCCAGCTTTTCCTCTTCTACTACGGCCTCGGCCAGCTTTCCTTCGTTCGCGACAACCCCGTGCTCTGGTGGATCGTCGGCGACGGCGCGCATTGCGCGGTCATGGCACTCGCACTGAACACGGCGGCCTATACGTCTGAAATCCTGCGCGGCGGGCTCATGTCCATTCCGGGCGGGCTCGTCGAAGCCGCCCAGGCCTGCGGCATGTCGCGGCTCCTGTGCTTTCGCCGGATCACCTTTCCCCTCGCCATCCGGCAGGCACTGCCCGCCTATGGCAACGAACTCGTTCTCGTCGTCAAGGGAACGAGCCTCGCCTCTACAATCACCGTTCTGGAGATCACCGGCCATGCAAAACGGCTGATGAGCCAGACCTACGCAATTCTCGAAATCTTCGCCATTGCCGGCGTGCTCTATCTGCTCATCAATCTGGTGCTGATCACGCTCGTACGGCTCGTGGAAGCCCGTCTCACACGCTACCTGCCGCGATAGGGCTGCCGCGCCCGAAACGGCTGGAAACTTCAAAAGAAAGAGAAATACCATGGACGTACGCGCCGCCGTTGCCGTTCAGGCAGGCAAGCCGCTCGAGGTCATGACGGTTCAACTCGAAGGCCCACGGGCCGGCGAGGTTCTGATCGAGGTCAAGGCCACCGGCATATGCCACACCGACGACTTCACGCTGTCGGGCGCCGACCCGGAAGGCCTGTTTCCTGCGATCCTCGGCCATGAAGGCGCCGGCATCGTCGTCGACGTCGGCCCGGGCGTGACCTCGGTGAAGAAGGGCGACCACGTCATTCCGCTCTACACGCCCGAATGCCGCTCCTGCCCGTCGTGCCTGTCGCGCAAGACCAACCTGTGCACCGCCATCCGCGCGACGCAAGGCCAGGGCCTGATGCCGGACGGCACCTCGCGCTTCTCGATCGGCAACGACAAGATCCACCACTACATGGGCTGCTCGACCTTCGCCAACTACACGGTGCTGCCCGAGATTGCCGTCGCCAAGGTCAATCCGGACGCCCCCTTCGACAAGATCTGCTACATCGGCTGCGGCGTGACCACCGGCATCGGCGCGGTCATCAACACCGCCAAGGTGGAGATGGGCGCGACCGCGATCGTCTTCGGTCTCGGCGGCATCGGCCTCAACGTCATCCAGGGCCTGCGGCTTGCCGGTGCCGACATGATCATCGGCGTCGACCTCAACAACGACAAGAAGGCCTGGGGCGAACGCTTCGGCATGACCCACTTCGTCAACCCGAAGGAGGTCGGCGACGACATCGTGCCGTACCTCGTCAACATGACCAAGCGCGGGGCCGACCAGATCGGCGGCGCCGACTACACCTTCGACTGCACCGGCAACACCAAGGTGATGCGCCAGGCGCTCGAAGCCTCGCATCGCGGCTGGGGCAAGTCGGTCGTCATCGGCGTTGCCGGCGCCGGCCAGGAGATCTCCACCCGGCCGTTCCAGCTGGTCACCGGCCGCAGCTGGATGGGCACTGCCTTTGGCGGCGCGCGCGGTCGCACCGACGTGCCGAAGATCGTCGACTGGTACATGGAAGGCAAGATCGAGATCGATCCGATGATCACCCACACGATGCCGCTCGAAGACATCAACAAGGGCTTCGAGCTGATGCATTCCGGCGAAAGCATCCGCTCGGTGGTGCTATACTGAGCGCGGGTTGAGGACTGTTCCAGACTGCAATTGCATTTCACGTTCCGCCGCGCCACCGGCCGGCGGCGCCAGTGAACAGCCGGGCATCGTGCACCGGCCAAAAGGAGGAGAAGCCCATGCCAAGCATTGCCATACATCCGTCCCTCGACAGCGGGTTCAAGGCGACGGACGCCGCCTTTTCCGGCGGCACGCTCGTCTGCAATTGCACGAGCAATCCCGTAAAGGTCCGCGTCAAAGGTGACATCGCCCACAACCACGCCTGCGGCTGCACCAAGTGCTGGAAGCCCGGCGATGCCGTTTTCTCCGTCGTCGCCGTGGCACCGACGGATAACATCGAGGTTCTGCAGAACGGCGGCAAGCTGGCGGTCGTGGACCCTACCGCGCTGATCCAGCGCCATGCCTGCAAGGACTGCGGCGTGCACATGTATGGCCCGGTGGAACGGGACCACCCGTTCAAGGGGCTGTCTTTCCTGCACCCCGAACGCTTCCAGGAAACAGGCTGGGCAAAGCCGGGCTTTGCGGCCTTCGTCTCCTCGATCATCGAGAGCGGTTATGATCCGGCGAAGATGGATGGCGTGCGCGCCCGGCTGCGCGAACTGGGTGTGGAACCCTATGACTGCCTCAACCCGGGCCTCATGGATTACATCGCCACATGGACGGCCAAGAAGAGCGGCGCGCTCAAATCGGCCTGAACACGCAGACGCAACCATCTGAAAAACTTCAGACATCAACCCGCAGGTCGTATCGCATGGATTGCCTCAAGCCCGCGTTCAAAGCCGAAATTCTGAGAATTGTCGGTGACGGAAATTTCAAGGACGGAGAGGCCATCTCCACGATCGACTACGGAGTGGCGCCCGAAAATCTGGGGGCGCGCGCAGTCGTGTTCCCCAGAACGGCCGACGAAATTGCGGCGGTCGTCAAATGTTGCCGCGCGCACGGCGTTCCGCTCGTTACTCATGGGGGACGAACCGGGCTCGTCGGCGGTGCCGTATCCAGGCCGGGCGAGCTGGTGCTCTCGACCGCCCGCCTCAATTGCATCCTGCATATCTCGCCGATCGAGCGCGTTGCCGTGGTGGAAGCCGGCGTTACGCTGCAGGCGCTGCAAGCAGCGGCGGCCGTACATCGACTTGAAACAGGGATCGATTTGCCGTCGCGTGGGTCGGCTACGATCGGCGGGATGGCGTCCACCAACGCCGGGGGCATTGCCGCCTTTCGCTTCGGGGTGATGCGGCATCGCATTCTCGGTATGGAGGCCGTGCTTGCCGATGGCTCCATCTACTCGGATATGACCCGGGTCGTGAAGAATGCCGCCGGCTACGACCTGAAACATCTCTTTGTCGGAGCGGAAGGCACGCTCGGCATCATCACGCGCATTGCCGTCAAGCTCGAACCCCAGCCGGCAGCCACCGCCACGGTCCTCTTCGGTCTGCCGTCCGTGGATGCGGCACTCGCGGTCGTCCGTCGCGGCCTCGACGCCGAATACGGTCAACTGCGGGCAGCGGAGGCGATCTGGAATACCTTTTTCCGCCTGACGTCCGGCCATCAGTCCTGGTCGGCCGTGGACTACAGGACCGACCATCCGATCAACCTCTTGGTCTCTCTCGGCGGGACGGAAGAGGACGCGTTGCAGGCGGAACTGGGACGTATCTACGAGGACGTCATCGCCGATCATCCCGACGCCTCGGCCGTGATCGCCTCTTCGGGCGCGCAGGAGGTCGATCTCTGGCGCCTGCGCGAAGATACGGACCTGATCTATCGAAAACATCCGAGCGCGCCATCCTACGATGTCTCGGTCCCGCTTTCGGAGATCGGCGCCTATCTCGAGCGTTGCCTTGAGGGGCTGCGGGAACTGGATGCTGCCCTCGACCCCTACCTGTTCGGCCATCTCGCCGACGGAAATCTCCATATCGTCCTCAATGCCGCCGGCAGCGATATCCCAGCCGAAAAGGTCAAGGCAATCGAGACGATCCTTTACAGAGATATCGGGGGGATCGGCGGAGCGTTCTCCGCCGAACACGGGATCGGCATCAAGCGCGTCAGGCAATTGTCGGATATCTCAGGCGCTGTGAAACTGGCGCTGATGCATCGCGTGAAGGAAACGCTCGACTCTGCCGCGATCCTCAATCCCGGCAAGGTTCTGCTTCCGGTTTCTCCCTGAGGCAGGCGCTCCCGGCGCGTCTCTCGCCGACGAGCGGATTTCTCGAGGCGGGCGAGATCAACTCGCCGCCTCGAATTATTGGGCCAGTTAGTTGGCGATCGGCGCGTAGGCGCCGTTGCTCCAGCGGTTGATGTCGTAGCTGGCATCCTTGAGGTCGCCCTTTTCGTCGAAGGCCACCGAACCGACGACAGTATCGATCGGCTGGCCGTTCTTCAGAGCCTCTGCAACCTTCGTCGGATCGTCCGAACCGGCACGCTCGATGCCCTGCGCGAATGCTTGAATGACCGCGTAGGAGAAGAGCGTGAAGCCTTCGGGCTTGAAGCCGCCGGCCTGAATCTTGGCTACCGCCTCCTTCGCCTCAGGCTTGGACTGCGGATCGGACGGGAAAACGAAAAGCGTGCCCTCGCCCGCCGGGCCCGCGACCTGCCAGAATTCCGGCGAGGCGATCGAGTCCGGCATGATCAGCTGGAATTTGTACTTCTGCTCCGCGGCCTGGCGCAGCATCAGGCCGGCTTCCGGATGGTATCCGCCAAAATAGACCACATCGGCCTTGGCCTCTTTCAGCTTCGTCACGAGCGCGTTGTAGTCCTTCTCACCCGCGTTGATGCCTTCATAGAGGACCTCCTTCAGGCCACTTTCGTTCATCGTAGCGCGCACCGCATTGGCAACACCCTGGCCATAGGCGGTCTTGTCGTGCAGAACTGCAACGTTCTTGCCAGCATATTCCTTGGCGATCCATGGGCCTATGAAGGCGCCCTGCGCGTCGTCACGGGTGTAGAGACGCATGATGTTGGTCCAGCCCTTGGCCGCCGCATCATCCGTCATGACCGGGTTGGACGAGGCCGGGCTCATCATCAACGTGCCGTTCTCGGCATAAACAGCGGATGCCGGAATGCTGGAACCCGAGCAGGCGTGGCCATCGACAAAGCTGATGCCGCTTGCCGCGATCCGGTTGGCAACCGAAACCGCCTGCTTCGGGTCGCACTGGTCGTCTTCGAACTGCAGCTTGACCTGGCGGCCAAGCACGCCACCCTTGGCGTTGATCGCGTCTGCAGCCGCCTGAGCGCCCTGCCTGAACTGATCGCCGATCGTGGCGAGCGGCCCGGTCAGCGGGCCTGCCACGGCAAACGTCAGATCATCCGCACGCGCGGCTGTCCCCATGAGCAGGCCGAGGGCCGTGCCGATAATCAGAATACGTCTCATTGTCTCAACTCCCTTTTGTTGCCCGCTTTCACGCGGTGCACTCCTCCAACACGAAATCTTCATTCTCGAACCCACCGGTCTTTTCGCAAAAGAGCGGCTGGCATTCGAGCCATTCCCATAGATAGGCAGCAAGCCCTCGGTCGACGTGAACACGCAACGCTTGCGTGTCTCCGTGGAAATAGACACTGCAGGTCAGGCCGCAAAACTGCAAGGCGGCGCAGGGGCCGGCATTGTCGGGGTCGATCGTCGTCGCCCGCGCCAGGAGATCCCGCACGCCCTCCCCCCGCGCTTCAAAAACACGCTGTGCCGAACCGAGTGCGGTTACTCCATAACCGTCCTGATGCCAGCCCGCCGCACACTCGGACGCCTGCAATCCGACCACAAGCAACCGGTCGCGCGCGACGCGCACGGCATAGCGCTCGCCCGTGGCGAGACCCAACGCGCCGATATCCTTGGCAAGACCATGGCGCTCGCGAAATCGCTCGATATCGCCGCTGACGAGATGCTGCGTCAGCCCGGAGACGGCACGCACGTCGACCGCTCGACCTGTCAGGCAGGCACTGTTCCAATCAGGCTCAGGCTTCCACTTACGCGAATTGTCAAGCATGGAGGCGACCTCCATCCGTGTCGAAGGCGCAAGGGGCGACGATCCGGGCGCGCCGTAGCTCCCGCAGATGCTGAAACTCGACGATCTCTCCCATACGCGAAAGCCCACGCTCGATGAGCCCGAGCGCAATCGGCCGCTGCAACACAGGGCTGAAATAGCTTGAGGTGACAAAGCCGGCACTGCGGATGCCGCTAGAATTACGCTCGATCCCGTGCGCACCGGTCGGCAGCACGCCTTTGCCATCGACGATTTCGAGCCCGACGAATTGCCGCCGGTCCGGACGCTGGGCATCCTCCGTGATCAGCGAGCGGCGACCAAGGAACTCAACCTTCTTCTTCTCAAGCGGAGCCGTCAGTCCGAAATCCATCGGCCGGCTCGTGCCGTCCGTATCCTTGCCGATTACGATGTAGCCCTTCTCCGCGCGCAGGATCATCAGGGCTTCGAGGCCGAGCAAGGTGACACCGAAGTCCTCCCCTTCGCGCCGCAGTCGCGACCAGAGAGCCCCGGCCAGGTCGGCCGGCACGGAGATTTCGTAGGAGCGCTCACCGGTGAAGCTGATGCGCGCGACCCGCACAGGCGTCCCTTCGAAGATGCCTGAGGCGACGGCCATATGCGGCAGTGTCTGGTCGTCGAGCAGGACCCCAAGGTCTATCGTTTCCAGCAACGCCCGCGCACGGGGCCCGGTGATTGTCAGCGTCGCCATCTCCGAGGTCGCGTCATGGATGAACACCCGCCGGCGATCGAAACGATCCTGCCGCCATTCTTCCAGGAGGGCATGAACCCCGGCAACATGCGACGAGGAGCACGAAACAATGAAGTGGTTCTCGTCCAGCCTCACCAGCACCCCGTCATCATAGACATTGCCGGCTTCGGTAAGGATGAAGCCGTAGCGGCACCGTCCTGCTCCAAGGGTCGAGACGGTGTTGTAATAGATGAAATCGAGGAAAGACGCGGCATCCGGCCCGAGCACCTCGATCTTGCCGAGCGGCGAACCGTCGAAGAGCGCGACGCCGTCGCGCGCCGCCCTGGCCTCTTCCTGGATGCGTTCTTCCGACGGGCCTGCACCATAGAAGGCCGGGCGAAGCCAGCCGCCATATTCGCGAAACACCGCACCTTCGGCCCTATGTTCCTTTTCGAGCGGCAGCCGGCGCAGCGGGTTCATCCGGGTTCCGGAACGAGCACCTGCGAAGGAGGCGAGCGGTACCGGCGTAAAGGGCGGGCGATAGGTGGTCGTGCCGACATCCGGAATCCGTCGACCGGTCAGTTCAGCCATCAAGGCCAGGCCGTTGACGTTGGACGTTTTACCCTGGTCGGTCGCCATGCCGAGCGTGGTGTAACGCTTCAGGTGCTCGACCGAGACAAAGTTCTCCCGGACAGCCAGTTCCACGTCCTTGGCCGTGACATCGTTCTGCAGATCGATCCAGACCCGTTCTTTCGCATCGGGCTTCGGCCAGGCGGCGACGATGTCGAGGGCCCTCCTGGTATCACCAGCAAGCTCCAGCGGAAGAGAGAAATCACCCGCCGCTGCGCCGATCACCTCCACGCCAGCAACAGGCCGGCCGGGGACGAAGGCGAGAATATCGTCACGCCAGTCGAGTTTGCCCTGCGCCTGACAATAGAGATGGACCGTCGGCGTGAAGCCGCCCGAGACGAGCACCGCGTCGGCCTCAAGCGTGCTGCCATCAGAAAGCAGCACGGCATTGACGGCACCCTTGCCGCTCGCAGATCTGACCGTGCGCCCCTGCAGGACGCGTATCCCCGAGCAGACCTGACGCATCGTGCGATAGTCGACGACCGTGACGTCGGCGCCTGCGGCAGCGAGCGCCTCCGCCGTCTCGTAGGCGAGCCCGTTGTTCGTTGCGACCACAACCTTACGGCCGGCCGCAACACCGAAGCGACGGAGATAGACGAGCGCGGCTTCCGCGGACATGATGCCCGGCAAGTCGTTGTTGCCGAAGGGCAGCGGCCGTTCGATGGCGCCGGTCGCAAGCACGATCGATTTCGCACGGATACGGAATAGCCGGTCCGGCACACCGTCGACACCCCGTTGGTTCAGGCCAACCAGACCGTGGTCATAAATGCCGAAGGCCGTGGTGCCGGTAAGCACGAGCGCGCCGGCCCGTTCCAGTTCCTCAACGACATTTTCAGCCCACTCGGCGCCTGGCTTTCCTTCCATCTGCCCCTCGTGGAAGAGCAGGCTGCCGCCGGCCCGGGCACCGTCGTCGCAGAGCACGACACGGCGGCCGGCGCGCAAAGCGGACCGCGCCGCATCAAGGCCCCACGGCCCGGCGCCAATTACCAGCACGTCGCAATGATGGTTGATCTGTTCGGCAAGTCCTGGCCCATCGGCATTCGTGTCCAGGGTTCCGAGGCCCGCCATCTGCCGGATGCGGGGCTCGAACCGGTGCCAGTCGGGAAACATGAAGGTCTTGTAGTAGAACGCGGCCGGAATGAAGCGCGAGAACGCGTCGAGGAAGGCATGACGGTCGTTCGCGGCGCTCGGCTCGGCATTGACGGAGCGAACGACCATACCGTCCGCGGCGAGGATCTGTGTCGCCCGGCCGTTTGGCATGCCGCCTGCGATGTCGACGAGTGCGTTCGGTTCCTCGACCCCGGCACCCCAGAGCCCGCGCGGGCGGTGGTACTTGAAGCTGCGGCCGACAACGGCCACGCCGTTGGCAAGCAATGCCGAGGCAACGGTATCACCGGTGTAAGCCTCGACCACCCTGCCATCAAAGGTAAACCGCAGCGGCCGTGTCCTGTCGATGGCCGTGCCGTCTTCAGTGCGCCATGCCGTCATCGCCGCCTCCATTCGCTAGCGCAATCGCCTGCGCCACCCCGTGGTGCACGGTATCGCGCTCCATGCTGAACACCTCGCCACAGGTCATGTGCATCCAGATCTCGTTTGCCGGCCCCCGCAGGTTGTTGCGCTCATGCAGATAGGCGGTCCATTGACCATCAGTCACATCGCGAAAACCTTCCGGGCGCAGATTTCCGGCGTCGCCGCCGAAGTGAAACTCGCTCTCGTTCCTTGGGCCGCAGAACGGGCATGGAAAAAGTTGCATTCCGTCCTCCTAGTGCGCGATGCCGGAGCCGGCCGCTTCGTCGATCAGGCGGCCACGCGCGAAGCGGTCGAGATCGAATGGACGGCTGACGTCGTGGTGTTTTCCGGTGGCGAGCAGATGGGCGAGCAGAGTGCCGCCGGCGGGGATGGCCTTGAAGCCGCCCGTGCCCCAACCGCAATTCATGAAGAGGCCCGGCAACGGGCTCTCCCCCAGGATCGGCGAAGAATCCGGCGTGACATCGACGATGCCCGCCCATTGCCGCATCAGCCGGAGCTGCCGGAAGCTCGGGAACATTTCAAGCAGCCCCGAAACGACGTGTTCGAGAACCGGAAGGTTGCCGCGCTGCCCATAGGACGGGACCCGATCTAGGCCGCCGCCGATGACGAGCTCTCCCTTGTCCGACTGGCTCGCATAGGTGCCGGTCGCCGGAGAAAGCACGACCGTATCGAGCGCCGGTTTGATCGGCTCGGAGACGCAGGCTTGCAGAGCGTAGGAGGTTATCGGCAAACGGAAGCCTGCCTTTGCGGCGAGATGAGAGGAATTTCCGGCCACGACCATGGCCACGCGGTCAGCCCGGATTTCGCCGCGGCTTGTCTTCACACCGCGGCAGCGGCCTCCCTCGACGAGGAACTCCCCGACCTCGCACGACTGGATGATGTCGACGCCCAGCCTGTCGGCAGCGCGCGCATATCCCCAGGCGACGGCATCGTGCCGCGCCGTCCCGGCCCTTCCCTGCCACACGCCGCCGAAGACCGGATAGCGCGCCTCGGGCGAGAGATTGATCAACGGCAGCACGCCGCGCACGTCGTCGACGTCAAACAGCTCGGCGTCCGTACCGTTGATCTGCATGGCGTTGACCGTGCGCGCCGCCATTTCCATCTCGGCCTCGCTGTGCGCCAAGGTGATGATGCCTCGCTGCGAGAGCATGATGTTGTAGTTGAGGTCACGCCCCAGCGTCTCATAGAGGCGGAGGGCCATTTCGTAGAGCGCGGTGCTCTCCGGGAAGAAGTAGTTCGAGCGTACGACCGTCGTGTTGCGCCCGGTGTTGCCGCCGCCAAGCCATCCCCTCTCGATGACCGCGATGTTGCGAATATTGTGGTTCTTGGCGAGATAGTAGGCGGTCGCGAGACCGTGACCGCCGCCACCAATGATCAGGATGTCATAGCGCGGTTTCGGCTCGGGAGAGCGCCATGCCTTTTGCCAACCCTTCTGGGCGTTGAGACCTTCCTTGAAAAGCGAAACGGCGGAATAGCGCCGCGTCATCTGGAGGCACCACTGCCTGAGCGCGCGGCATCTGACGGATCGGCTGACAAAGCTGGCTGCTGCATTGTATGCCCTCGCGATGGAGGAACCGGCGCATCCGTGATCCCGCGCGCCCGATCCATACGGGCATCAATAATGATTCTAGACACAAATGTCTAGACGATCGCGTCACCAACGACGCCTGAAAGCACGCTCCTGCCCAGTCGTTCGGCATATTATGGCAAAACGGCGAACTTCAGTGTGTACAGACATGTCCATTTTGACTCAACTATCGGGTTGAACGCGTCGCATGACTGCGGTGAACGACTCGACTTCTTCATCGGAAGGAAGACGACCGGTGAAGCTGAGGAGGTAGGGGCGAAGCAACCGCAAGCGCATTTCGCGACCGTCACGTATTCCAAGCGTAAAGTGGCCGACTTGCGTGAAATAGAGCACGCGGGCCCGGATGAAGGCCTCTTCCTCGGGGTATCCGTACCGCTGAAACATGCGGGTGATCGCATCGACGCGCTGGTCGTCCGCCTGGTCGACCACGCCGCGAACCACGGCATCCACCTGCCCCCAGGACCTGACGGCCGCGTCGAGCCGCGGATCGAACATCGACGGGTCGACCCAGCACTCGAAGATATGGCAGACCGCCTTCGTTACGGTGGCCGCTGGGCGCAGCGCCCGCTCGAGGATCGGGCTGGTGTTCTTGGTGAGCCAGTGCTCCAGCAACTCCCCGTGCAGCGCCTGCAGATCGGCAAAGAACCAATAGAAGCTCGACCGGGAAACCGCGAGTTTCTTGGCCATGACCTGGATCTTCACATTGGCGATACCCTCTTCGATCAGGGCATCAATGCCGGCATCGATCCAGGCCTCCCGGGTCATGCGACCAGCCTGCTTCGTCGCCTCCACTTTTGCCCCACGGGGCTTCTTTACACTCACCATCTCTCCTTGGCCGAACCGCCCGGCAGTTTGCGGATCTGGTCCTGATGTTGCCCAAAGCGGAAGCGAGATCAAGCTGCTAGGGTGCACATCGCGTCCCCAAGCATCCACGGCCATCGCCTGCACACGGAAAATCATCCGATACGAAACCTTCACATTCACACGCCTGTCACCGAAGCCCACGATATCTCGGCACCCTGTTTGACCGGCGGAATGAAATTCGACCCATTGCTTCCGCAGTCGGTTCCGATATCGAGTTTCAATATCCGCTAACTGGGCGGTCCGCACACACGTCAGACAGAGGCGAGAACGGCCGCCGCCGAAGGCGACATCCGGTTGCGGCATCGAACGAGCTGGAGTCGCAGCAGAGCCTGGGAGTTGTTGGTGGGGTCATCGGCGAAAACAATGCATGAGCAGGCAGCAAGACCGCGCCAGGGCACGCCGACCGAAGTCTTCGGCGCTTTCTTGAAGCTGGGGCTGACGTCGTTCGGCGGGCCGATCGCGCACCTCGGCTACTTCCGAGACGAATTGGTGGTGCGTCGCAAGTGGATCGACGAGGCCGGCTATGCGGATCTCGTCGCGCTATGCCAGTTCCTGCCCGGCCCGGCCTCAAGCCAGGTCGGCTTTGCGCTCGGCCTCCTGCGTGGTGGTCCGCTCGGCGCGCTCGCCGCCTGGGCCGCTTTTACCCTGCCGTCCGCGCTGCTGCTGATCGCTTTTGCCATGGCGGCGACCACCTTCGGCGGCCCGATCGGAACGGGCCTGTTGCACGGGCTGAAGGTTGTGGCCGTCGCGGTCGTGGCCCAGGCTGTATGGGGCATGGCAAAGAGCCTCACGCCGGACCGCGAACGCGCCAGCATTGCCCTTGCCTCCGTGCTGATCGTCGTGTTTGCGGCGGGTGCGGTCGGGCAAATCGCGGCGATCACATTCGGTGCGCTCGCCGGTGCCATGCTGTGCCGCAACGACCCGGTCACGGGATCCACACATTTCAGCTTTCGCGTCACACGACCGGTCGGCATCATCTGCCTCGTCGCTTTCTTCGCTTTGCTCGGCCTTCTGCCGATCCTTGCGGCAGTTTCCCAGAACTGGGCGCTCTTCGACGCCTTCTACCGCTCCGGCTCTCTCGTCTTTGGCGGCGGACATGTGGTCCTGCCGTTGCTGCAGGCCGAAGTGGTCGCTCCGGGCTGGATTTCCAATGATGCTTTCCTTGCCGGCTACGGCGCGGCCCAGGCCGTTCCAGGCCCGCTCTTCACCTTTGCAGCCTATCTCGGTGCGGTCATGGGGCCCGCTCCGAACGGCATTCTCGGCGCGGCCATCTGCCTTGTCGCGATTTTCCTGCCCGGCTTTCTGCTGCTCATCGGCGCCCTTCCCTTCTGGGACAGTTTCCGCAAACGCCAGCTCGTACAGGCTGCGATGCGCGGCGCAAACGCAGCCGTGGTCGGCATCCTCGGCGCGGCGCTCTACAGTCCGGTCTGGACCAGCGCCGTGCTGAACTCCTACGATTTCGCGCTCGCGCTGACGGCGTTCATTCTGCTCGTCGTGTGGAAGGCGCCACCGTGGATCGTTGTGGCGCTGACGGCCGCAGGCGGAACTGCTCTGCACCTTCTGTGAGTTCCGCAGACCATCAGGCGCGGTGGGCGCGTTTCCCGTCGCAGTTTCTTCGCCGGGAAGAACCGAATTGTTTGTGCACGCTTTGCCCTTGACCTTGCCATCGTTGGAAGCCCCACATTCGGATACGTCAGATCATATGGAGTCTCCAATGTACCATCTCAACATCCCCGACATGACCTGCGGACATTGCGCCGGAGCGGTCGAGAAAGCGGTAAAGTCGGTCGATCCCAGCGCCAAGGTTGCTGTCGATCTCGATGCCAAGACCGCATCGATCGACTCTCAGATCGGCTCGGATAGCTTCGTCGCAGCGATCGAGGAGGCCGGCTACAAGGCATCCTTCAAGAAATCCTGCTGCAGCCACGTCGGATGATCCACGCCTGCCAGGGTCGATCAGTCTTTCGCACGGAACTTTGCGTGGCAGGACGTGCAGACCTGCAGCATCGTGTGGAAGGCGTGTTCGGCGGGCATGGACATCGGGTCAGGGGCTGCCGTCTTTCTCTTGGCGAGCGGCCCACCCATCTTCGCATCACCGCCGGGCATTCGCATACCGGGAGCAAGGACATCCGGGTTGCGGTCTGCCGCGATAGAGAGTGCTGCGGCGTAAGCACCGAGTTCGGCCGCCAGTTTGTCGAACGCCGGTCGCTCCGCTTCGATATTGACGCTGGCCTTTGATCCTTCGGCAGCGACGGTGCCCGCGAACAAGCGCGCCAGTCGTTCGCCTGAATAGGTTCGAACGGTTTCGGCGGCGGCTTTGAATGCCTTCGCATCATAGGGCGATGCGCCTTTGAACATGGCATCGATATTCTTGGCGGCAGCTGCCATCGTCTTCATCTCCTGCTGCCGCTCGCGAACGATGTCGGTGGCCGCGCGCTGCGCCATTGCCGTTGAAAAGCCCGCAAAGGCAATCACTGCCAGGACGAGCCCGGACCATTTTGCCGCATTCGAACACATTCGGGTGCAATCCTCCTCGCGAGAGCCGCGCGCTTTTCGCCGATTGATCAAGGTCAAGGCGAGACTTGCAAGCATCACGCACTGTGCTTGAATACAGCACGAGGTGTCGGACGAAAACATGATCGCCGCCAGCCAGATCGCCCGGAAACATGCAGCAGAATTGCTGGCCATCGTGGTCGCCGTTCTGTTTCTGCTCGTGCCGATGGCTGAGGCTGCGCCATTCAAATGCGGGCAACACGTTACCCGCAGCGAACATGTCGTTTCCCCGCAGGGCAAAACCGATCTCCACGCCGATACGGAAACAGGCAGCCAGAAAGCGTGCTGCAAACGTATCTGCAGCCTCTGTTATGCGCTGTTCCCGGCTCCAGTCCTCGGCGAAGTAATCCTGAACGGGGGCGGCCGCCGAGACCTTAATCCGCAAGCCCCCATCGACGGCGTCATCTCCCGCCCCGCCATCGGCCCTCCCCGTTCCGCCGGATGAACAGCAGTCGCTTGGCGGCTGCCTTCCACGATCGCACTCCGCGGTGCGATCTTCGTCGGCATTGGCCGACACGGAACATGAGGTAATGGATATGAAACGCCGTGAATTCCTGGGCGGACTGATGTCGGGCGCTGTCGTCGCCGCATCGGGTACCGCATTCCATCCAAACAAGAGCTGGGCTGAGGCCGGCAAGGCAGCGTCATCGGGCGCGGGGACCCGTTCGCTTGCGATCACCAAACGCGTCATCGAGGTGAATGGCAAAGCCGCCAACGTGTTCGGGCTCCTACAACCGGATGGCGCCGTCGGCCTGACGCTCGATGCGGACGGGCCGCTCGACGTCGCCCTTTCAAATCAGGGCGGCGAAGAAACGCTTATCCACTGGCACGGGCTCGCACCGCCGTGGGACATGGACGGCGTGCCGGACAATCCGGCAGCGCCTCTGAAGGCGAATGAGGCCCGGCACTACACGTTTCCGGTCGGCTCCGGCGGCACACACTGGATGCATGCGCATACGCTGCAGGAGCAGAACCTGATGGCCGCGCCGCTGATCGTGCGGACTGCCGAGGACAGACAGCGCGACGAACAGGAAGTGATCATCCTTCTGCATGACTTCTCCTTCACGCCGGCCGAGGAACTGCTCGCCAAACTCAAGGGATCGGCGGGCGGCCACGGGATGAACCACGGCGCGATGATGCAGGGCATGGCATCCAACATGCAGGGCCACATGTCCGGAGCGGCAATGCCGGGCATGGCCGCCATGGATCTGAACGACATCGAGTATGATGCCTACCTCGCCAACGACCGCACGCTCGACGATCCGGAAGTGGTCACCGTCGAGAGCGGAGGTCGCATTCGCCTGCGCATCATCAATGGCGCGACAGCCACTGCCTTCACGATCGACACCGGCGCACTCAGCGGACAGCTGATCGCCGTCGACGGGCAGTCGGTGCAACCGGTTTCCGGAAACCGTTTCCCGATTTCCATGGGACAGCGGCTCGATATCCGGCTGGAGCTTCCGAAGTCAGCGGGAGCCCAGCCCATCCTCGCGCTGCGCGAAGGCACGGATCATCGCACAGGCATCATCCTGGCGCCGTCCGGTGCAAAGATCGCCAGGATCGCATCGCGTGGAACGGAGCACGGGCCGATTGTCGGGCTCGATCTCGAAGAGCGGATAGCCGCCGCCACGCCACTTCCCGTTCGTCCTGCCGACCGTCGGTTCGAGCTCACTCTGACGGGCAACATGAGCGGCTACGACTGGCGGATCGAGGGCGGCGACGGCCTTGATGTCCGCGAAGGCGAAAGGGTCGAGATCGCCATGCGCAACATGTCGATGATGTCCCATCCGATGCATCTGCACGGTCACCACTTCCAAGTGGTCGACATCGGCGGGAAGGCAATCGGCGGCGCCGTGAGGGATACCGTTGTTGTGCCACCGATGGGGAGCGTTAGCGTCGTGTTCGACGCAAACAATCCGGGCCGCTGGCCGCTCCACTGCCATCACCTCTATCACATGGCATCGGGAATGATGTCCTTCGTCGCCTACGCGTAACCAGGATACGCCCGGCGTCATCAGTGACGGAGGCGCCGGGCGCTAGCCTTGTTGTCGGCGAGTACCAATTTGGAGGAATCCCATGGACGAGCATAAGCACCATCATCGGCACGAAGCTCACGACCATCACCACCATACCAATCAGAACGCGACGCCCTCCAAACCCGCAGACGGGCAAGGCTCCACGCAGGATGGCGTAACCTACACCTGCCCCATGCACCCGCAGGTACGCCAACTCGGCCCCGGCAACTGCCCGATCTGCGGCATGGCGCTCGAACCCGAAGTTGTCACCGGCGATACGGGTCCAAGCCCAGAGCTTGTCGACATGCGACGGCGGTTCTGGATCGGGCTGGTCCTGGCGCTGCCCGTGCTGGCGCTGGAAATGGGAGGTCATCTCACCAATTTGCATATGCTTGTTGGCGCGCAGACCTCGAACTGGATCCAGTTGATCCTGGCGACGCCGGTCGTGTTTTGGGCCGGCGCTCCATTCTTCGAACGGGCCTGGCAGTCGCTCATCACCCGTCATCTCAACATGTTTACGCTGATTGCGATGGGTACAGGCGTCGCCTGGGTCTATAGCGTCGCCGCAACGGTTGCCCCGGGCCTGTTCCCCGAAACGTTCCGATCCGGCGAGGGAGCAGTTGCAATCTATTTCGAGGCGGCCGCTGTCATCACCGTGCTGGTGCTGCTCGGACAGGTGCTGGAGCTGCAGGCCCGCGAGCAGACAGGGGGTGCGATCAAGGCTCTTCTCGATCTCGCGCCCAAAACCGCTCGCCGCGTCCGCGGCGACGGCACCGACGAGGACGTGGAGCTGGAGGCCGTCGCCGTCGGCGACCGGTTGCGCGTGCGCCCGGGCGAAAAGGTCCCGGTCGACGGTACGCTTCTCGAAGGCCGCAGTTCGGTCGATGAATCCATGATCACCGGGGAGTCGATGCCGGTCACCAAGGAGGTTGGCGCAAAGCTGATCGGCGGTACGATGAACCGGACCGGCGGCTTCGTCATGGAGGCGGGCAAGGTCGGCCGAGACACCATGCTGTCCCGGATCGTCCACATGGTCGCCGAGGCGCAGCGCTCGCGCGCGCCGATCCAGCGGCTTGCCGACCAAGTCTCCGGCTGGTTCGTACCGGTCGTCATCCTGATTGCCGTCATCGCCTTCGCAACCTGGATGATGGTCGGCCCGGAGCCGCGCTTCGCACACGGACTGGTGGCCGCAGTGGCGGTACTTATCATCGCCTGCCCCTGCGCTCTCGGCCTCGCCACGCCGATGTCGATCATGGTCGGCGTCGGCAAGGGTGCCGGCGCCAGTGTGCTGATCAAGAATGCCGAAGCGCTGGAACGTTTCGAGAAGGTCGATACCCTGGTGGTCGACAAGACCGGAACTTTGACCGAAGGCAAGCCGATGGTCACTTCGATTGTTGCCGTTAGCGGCATCACGGAGGACGAATTGCTGAGGCTCGCAGCCACCTTGGAGCGGCCGAGCGAGCACCCGCTCGCAAGTGCGATCGTCGATGCCGCCAACGAGCGCGGCCTGAAACTCGGCTCTGCCGAAGACTTCGACAGCCCGGTCGGCAAGGGCGTGACCGGTATCGTCGACGGCCGGAGGCTCATCATCGGCAGCCACCGGATCATGTCGGAGGAGAAAGTCGACGTCTCGGCCCTGTCGCAGAAAGCGGAAGAACTGCGTGACGAAGGAGCAACCGTCATCTTCGCGGCCATCGACGGCCGCCTCGGCGGGCTGTTTGCAATCTCCGATCCGATCAAGGCAACGACACCGGCAGCAGTCGCAGCGCTGATCAAGGACGACGTGCGTGTGGTGATGCTCACCGGAGACAACCGCACCACCGCCAGGGCCGTTGCCCGCAAGCTCGGGATCGAAGAAGTCGAGGCCGAAGTCCTTCCCGAACACAAAAGCGAGATCGTCACGCGCCTGCGCAAGGAAGGAAGGATCGTCGCCATGGCAGGCGACGGCGTCAACGACGCCCCTGCGCTTGCCGCAGCTGACGTCGGCATCGCCATGGGAACCGGCACGGACGTTGCGATCGAAAGCGCCGGCGTGACGCTGCTCAAGGGCGACCTGCAAGGCATCGTCCGGGCGCGACGGCTCAGCCAAGCGACGATGGCGAATATCCGGCAGAACCTGTTCTTCGCCTTCATCTACAATGCGGCCGGCGTGCCCTTGGCAGCCGGGGTGCTCTACCCGGCCTTTGGGTTGCTGTTGTCGCCCATCATCGCGGCCGCTGCCATGGCACTCTCATCCGTCAGCGTAATCGGCAACGCCCTCAGATTGAGGAGCGCTCGCATATGAGGGCGTAGAGCGCCGCGCGAGACCGGCGCAAGCGCCCAATCCGTCAAGGGTGCATGCGCTTGTCGACCGCTGGCCCTTCAAATGTTGCGGCCGCGTTGAAGGGCGGTTCGCCCTGGGCAAGGATAAGGGCACGCCACCATCGGCCACTTGGAAGCAATGCTACACTGACAAGCGAGAATGTAGCTTTCTTACATTTTGTTTGACGAATGTAGATTCCTTCATTATACCGACACTCACGCACGGCGAGTGAGACCTGGGAGCCCATCAACGCTTTCACAGGGGCCGTTGCGTTCACCTGGAGGAAATCAACATGTCACGCCGTTTTGCGCTGGCTTCAGCGCTCGCAGTCCTGTGCTCGCATATCCTTTCGACCGGCAGCGCCAATGCTGCGGGGATGACCGTCTATTGCCCGATGTCGGAAGATGACTGCGGCGCAGTTTTGAAAGCCTTCAAGGCGGATACCGGCATCGACGCGCAGTTCGTGCGTATCGGTGCGGGTGAAATCCTCGCCCGTATCCGGGCGGAAAAAAGCAACCCGCAGGCCGGCCTCTGGCTCGCAGGAGCGGCCGACAATTTCATCCAGGCGGCCAGCGAGGGCCTGCTCGCCGCTCATAAGGCGACTGGTATCGAGAAGGTCGACCCGCGCTACACCGACAAGGAAGCCCGCTGGACGCCGATCTCGCTCTCGCCGATTGTCTTTGCCTATAGCCAGAGCGTTCTCGACGAAATCGGCGCCAAGCCGCCGACCAGCTGGAAGTCCTTCACAGAGCAAGTATTCCAGCAGAGCGTCGCGCTTGCCCATCCGGCCTCTTCCGGCACCGCCTATGTAGCACTCGCCTCCATGGTCCAGCTCTATGGCGAAGAACCGGCCTTCTCGTTGATGAAGGATATCGACAAGAATGTCGTGCAATATACCCGCTCGGGCGTCGCGCCTTCGCGCATGGTCGCCAACAACGAAATCGCGCTGGCCATGGCCTACACGCAGGACATCGAGGCGGCGCTCGCCCAGGGCTATCCCGTCGGATACTCCTTCCCGGAAGAAGGCACCGGCTTCGAGGTGAACGCCGCCGCAGCGATCGCCAACGCTCCGGAAGAACAGGCCAAGGGGGCTACCGCCTTCCTCGACTGGGTGCTGACGGACAAGGGCCAGGCCGCCATCGGTGCAACGTTCCGAGGCCCGATCGTTCCAGGCTACAAGAACCCGGAAGCCAAGATCGACCTCTCCAACGTGAAGATGATCGATTACGACTTCACCTGGGCTGGTGAAAACCGCGCGCGGCTATTGGAACGCTACGAAAACGACGTTCGCCACAAGGCCGACGCCAAGTAACGCCCGACCGAGCAACGCTCGCCAAGGAGCACCGACATGACCCTCGTCTCGCAGGCGACCCCGTCCGGCCGGACGGGGGCATCGCCGGCCTTCCTTCGCCAGATCGTCGTAGACCCCTGGCTCTTCGGCATCTTCGCCCTCGTCACGGTTTCGGTATTGGTCTTCGCGGTCCTGCCGATCTTTACCGTCATGAAACAGGCTGCCGTCACAGAACACGGCTTCGACATTGCTGTTCTCGCCAATACGCTCTCGCAGTCCTTTGTCTGGGATTCACTGCTCAATACGCTGCTGCTTGGCGCAACTTCGGCGCTCGTCGCCACGGCCGTGGGGTTCCTGCTCGCCTTTTCCGCGACGCGCACCACCATGCCAGGAAAAATCCTGGTGCATGGCGTGGCGCTCCTGCCGATCATCTCGCCACCCTTCGTCATGGCGCTGGCCGTCGTCATCCTGTTCGGCCGCTCGGGCCTCATCACCCGCGAGCTGCTCGGCATCCGCAACGCCAATGTCTATGGCTTCCACAGTCTGGTGCTGATCCAGTCGCTAGCCTTCACGCCGATCGCCTATCTCAACATCCGCGGCATGCTGCAGTCGATCGACAGCGCGCTGGAGGATGCTTCGGCCTCGCTGGGCGCGTCGCGCTGGACGACTTTTTCGCGGGTGACGCTTCCGCTCGTGACGCCGGCGATCCTCAGTTCCACACTCCTCGTCTTCGTCAAGTCGGTCGAGGACTTCGGCAATCCGATGCTGATCGGCGGCAACTTCAACACGCTCGCCGTCGAGGCCTATTCGCAGATGGTCGGCTACTTCAACCTGCAGGCAGGCGCGCTCCTCGCCAGCCTCATGCTGATCCCTTCCATGACGGCCTTCCTCATTCACCGCTACTGGGTCAGCAAGCGCAGCTACGTTACCGTCACCGGCAAGCCGACCGCCCAGACGATCCGCATTTCGGGTGCCGTCGTCGTTCCCCTGGCAATCCTCTGCTACACGGTCGTCCTCGCCATCCTCACCTTCTATCTGACGGTGATCTACGTTTCCTTCACGAAGCTGCCGGGCGTCGACAACACGCTGACGATCGCCCACTACGCAACGGTCTTCACGGTCGGTTTCGAGACGCTCAGCAATTCACTGCTCCTTGCAGGCATCGCGACACCGGTAACGGCGATTGCCGGAATGCTGATCGCCTACCTCCTCATCCGTAAGGCCTTTCCGGGCAGTTTTCTGTTGCGCTGGGGTACGCTCGTCTCCTTCGCCGCACCGGGAACCATTCTCGGCATAGGCTATGTGAGCACCTTCAACGCGCCGCCGTTGCTTTTGACAGGCACCGCCTTCATCGTCATCGCGGCCATGGTGGTGAAGAACCTGCAGGTCGGCATCGAGGCCGGGTCGAACCAGTTGCGCCAGATAGACAAGTCCATCGAGGAAGCATCCACCATCCTTGGCGCCTCGAACACGCGAACCTTCTTCCAGGTCACGCTACCGCTCCTGAAGCCCGCACTGTTCACCTCCCTCTCCTATGCCTTCACGCGGTCACTGACGACGCTCTCGGCCGTGATCTTCCTGGTCTCGGCCAACTGGACGCTGATTACCGTCACCATCCTGTCCCAGGTCGAGACCCTGAAGCTCGGCGTCGCGGCCGCCTATTGCAGCATCCTCGTCTTCGTCGTGCTCGCCATTTTGGCGGCCGTGCAACTCGTCCTCAGTTCGACATCGAAGAGGTAAGCCCATGTCGAAAGTCATCTTCTCAAATATCACCAAGCGCTTCCCGGGCGTCGCGGGTGCGACCGCCGTCGATCGGCTGAACCTCACGATCGAGGAAGGCACGCTCGTTACCCTGCTCGGACCGTCCGGCTGCGGCAAGACGACGACGCTGCGCATGCTCGCGGGCTTCGAGACGCCGAGCGACGGCACGATCACCATCGGTGGGCGCGACGTTACGAACGTTCCCGTCAATGCACGCAATGTCGGCATGGTGTTTCAGAGCTACGCCCTGTTTCCGCATATGAGCGTGCGCGAGAATGTCGAATATGGCGTGCGGCTGCTGAACCTGCCGCGCAACGAAATGAGGGATCGCGTCGATTCCACCCTCGAAACAATGGCGCTCGCGCAATATGCCGATCGCTCGCCTTCGCGGCTTTCCGGTGGCCAGCAGCAACGCGTGGCGCTCGCACGCGCCGTCGTCACCCAGCCGAAGGTATTGCTCTTTGATGAGCCCCTCTCGAACCTCGACGCGCAATTGCGCGAGCGCATGCGCGATGAGTTGCGCTCCATCCAGCTCCGGCTAGGCATCACCAGCCTCTACGTCACCCACGACCAGAGTGAGGCTATGGCAATATCAGACCGGGTCGTGGTCATGCGCAACGGCATCATCGAGCAGGACGACACACCGCTTAATGTCTACGCCCGCCCCGGCACCGGTTTCGTCGCCGAGTTCATGGGCAAGGCGAACATCCTCACGGGCAAGGTCGAAACCATCGAGCAATCAGGCATTCGGGTGCGGATAACCCCGACTGTCGCCTTGACGCTTCCATACGGCGACCACGCCTACAGACAGGGCGACGAGGTACGCTGCGTGGTTCGCCCGGAGCATATTCGCGTGGATCCGGAAGGCACGGTTGAGGCGAAGGTGCGCCGGGTGGTCTTCCAGGGCGCTCATGTCGAATATCTTACCGATCTGGACGGCCAGGATTGCGTCTTCCTCGATAACGATTACCACCGGACGGGCGTGGCCGAAGCTGGCCAGACACTACGCCTCTCCATCGACAGCCGGCCGGTCTGGATCCTGCCGCAGAATAAAGCCGACGCCATGGAAAGAGCAGCATGACCATCAACCAGCCCATCCTCCACGATCTCCACAAGACAATCGCAGAAGTCGCACGCGAGGCCGCACTCGCGGCCGGCGCCGTCGCCCGCAAAGGTTTCGTCGAGGCGAACCCGGAAACGCTGCAAACCCAACAGAAAGCTGGTTTCTTCGACATCGTCACGGCCTCCGACAAGGCGGCGGAGGCGACGGCCTGCGAGATCATCTGGTCTCGGTTGCCCGCATCCCGCATCCTCGGCGAAGAAGGCGGCCTGCAGGGCGAAGGCGACACGACCTGGATCATCGACCCGATCGACGGCACCAGCAATTTCGCTTCGGGCCTGCCCTTCTTCTGCGTCTCGATCGCAGCGTATCATGCGGGCGAGCCGGTCTGCGGCATCGTCTACGACCCGATCCGTGAGGAGCTCTTCATGGCGAGCGGCGGGCGGCTCACTTTGAACGGAGCGGAGGTGAAGCCCTTCTTGCGCGGGCGCAGCGACCGTGAGGTCGAACTCCTGACCAACGCTCCCTACGAGGGCGAGCGCCCTTCGCGTGCAGCGCAGGAAGCCCATGCCGATCTTGTCAATTCCTTCCGTGCTGTGCGCCGTCTCGGCTCCTGCGCACTGCACCTTGCATATGTGGCTGCCGGACGCGTGGCGGTCGCCTACGAATCGAAGTTCAGCGCCTGGGACATCGCGGCCGGCATCCAGCTCGTCGAAGCGGCAGGCGGTCTCGTCGCCGTTCAGGACCGGGAGGGCCGGTCGCTCGAGCCGCGCGAAGAGGCGCTCGGTTCGGTGAAGAGGCTCGTTGTGGCGCAGGCCGGTTTTGACTATCAATCGTCCTGCCTGTCGAAGCTGATGGCAGACGGCAACTTGTGATCTCCGTGTTCGAAAGTCTCCATATCCCGGAACGAAGGGCTCCATGCTCGATCTGATCAGGCAGTCTCTCTCGCAATTCACCCCCGCCGAACGCAGGATCGCCGAGGCGATCCTCGACACCCCGAGCACGGCGATAACCTGGTCGATCACCGACGCGGCACGCATCGCCAATGTCAGTGAGCCCTCGATCATCCGGTTCTGCCGGCGGCTCGAATGCGACGGCTTTCCGGACTTCCGCCTGAAGCTCGCCCAGCAGCTCGCCGTGCGCCAGGCGCCGGCAAGCCCGGCGGAAAGCGGCGCCGACCCGTTTACGGGGCTCGTCGACGATGTGTTCAACCGCGCCGCAGAATCGTTGCGCGAAGCCCGGCACGATCTTGACCTCGATACGCTGCGCCGCGCCGTCGATCTGCTCGCCAGGGCCCGCCGCATCGACGTATACGGCTATGGCGGCTCCGGCTTCCTCGCCGGTGAAACTCAACACCGCCTCGCCTCGCTCGGCATAGCAAGCGTTGCCTATTCCGACCCGACCTTGCAGATGGTGTCGGCACCTCGTCTTCGGGGAGAGGACGTGCTTTTCGTGCTCTCGTTTTCGGGCCGCACCAGCTATCTAATCTCGAATATCGAGATTGCAAAAAAGGCCGGCGCACGTATAGTTTCCATCTCTCCCGGCGGTTCCGTCGTCGCTTCCCTCGCCGACGAAAACATCAATCTCAACGCCTACCGCGCCTCGACCCATCCCCTCATCGTACCGACCGGGCGCGCCCCGATGTATGTGATGCTCGACGTGCTTTTTGCCCTGCTTGCGCGAAGATGCGAGGCAGGCGCTTCATGAAACCGGATGCAAGGATGACGACATGGAAACGACTTTCTCTCCAGTGCTGACCGTTTGCGGTATCGAGGAACTCCCGGGTCAGAGCAGCCGAAACGTGACCCATGTTCTGTCGATCGTCGACCCGGAACTCCCGGAACTGGACGCTTTCGGAGCCTACGGCCAGCACCACCGCACGACGCTTCGCTTCCACGACATCATTACGGCGGCGCCGAACCGGGTCATGCCCCATCCGGATCACGTTGAAGCCGTCCTTCGCTTCGGCACGGATTTCCTGATGCGGCAAGATCGGGACGCCGCGAGCCATGTCCTGGTTCATTGCCATATGGGCGTGTCGCGCTCGACGGCAGCCATGCTGACCCTGATGGCGCAGGCAAACCCCGACGAAGCCGGCGAAAGCCTCTTTACCCGCCTCGCCGCCATCCGCCCGCAAGCCTGGCCGAATTCCCATATGATTGCCTTTGCCGACGAACAACTCGGCCGTCGGGGAGACCTTAATGCAGCGCTTGGCCGTCATTACGGTCGTCAGATCAAGAGCCGACCCGAGTACACCGAGTGGATGACGACACTCGGCCGCGAGGCGGAACTGCAAATGGCCGTCCACGACTGAGCGTTTGAGGCAACCCGACCCGGGTTCACCGGCGTCAAGGCCCGGCATGGATATTAGAATTCCTTGCCGAGCGTCTGCGCTGGCGACGTCGGTGCACCTGAAGGGAACGGCATGACGAGCACGCCTGACGTCGAAGAGATTTCCGCGCTGATGGTTGCAAGCTTCCACCAGCTGACCGGCAGAAGCCTGGTTGAGACTCCGGCGGATAGCGGATGGCTCTATCAATCCGCTCCGTTTGCCTTGCTCGCACATGACCGATCCGAAGACCCGCGCTTCGTTTACGCGAACAGGACGGCCCAGGCCTGTTTCGGATATGCCTGGGAAGAGTTCATCGGGATGCCGTCACGCCTTTCTGCCGAGGCTCCGGACCGGGAGGAAAGGCAGCGCCTTCTGGACGCCGTCTCCGCCAGGGGTTTCATCGACAACTACCGCGGCGTTCGGATTGCGAAATCCGGGCGCCGATTCTGGATCGAAGAGGCGACCGTGTGGCAGCTTGTTCGCTCCGACGGTGTCCGCGTCGGCCAAGCCGCCGTCTTCCACACCTGGAAGGACCTGTAATCGGCGCATTGCCGGTGGCCCGGGCACGTGAGCGGAAACGAAGCAGGCGCCAGCACCTCCGACTTCACTCGCCTTAACGGGTGTAGCGTTGGGGAGCCACGAGCGATCGCAGTCCCCAACGTCGCTTCAATGCTTCAGAATTTGACTGAGAAATAACTTCGTCCGCTCGTGCTTCGGATTGGTGAAGAACTCGTCGGGGTTTGCTTCTTCGACGATCTGTCCGGAGTTCATGAAGATCACGCGATCGGCAACGGCCCGGGCAAAGCCCATCTCGTGCGTGACGCAGACCATCGTCATGCCGTCCTTCGCCAGGCTTGTCATCGTCTCAAGGACCTCGGAAACCATTTCCGGATCGAGTGCGGAGGTCGGCTCGTCAAACAGCATCACCGCCGGCTGCATGCAGAGCGAGCGCGCGATCGCGACGCGCTGCTGTTGGCCGCCGGAAAGCTGGACGGGAAACTTGTTGGCCTGTTCCGGGATTCGTACGCGCTCCAGGAATGTGAGCGCGCGTGCCCGTGCCTCTGCTTCCGACACGCCGTTGATCCACATCGGTCCGACCATGCAGTTCATCAGCACGGTCATGTGCGGAAACAGATTGAAATGCTGAAATACCATGCCAACATTGCGCCGCACGTCCGAGACATTGCGCATCTTGGTATGCAGGTTGATGCCGTTGACGACGATCTCGCCTTCCTGGTGTGCTTCCAGACGGTTGAAGCAGCGGATCAAGGTGGATTTGCCGGACCCGGACGGGCCGCAAATGACGATGCGCTCGCCTTTGCGGACCCTAAGGTTGATATCCGTCAGCACCTGGAAGGCGCCGTACCATTTGGAAACGTTCCTGGCGTCGATGATGGTCTCAGCACTCATCTGACCTTGCTCCTGGCATAGTGACGTTCGATGCGGGACTGGATCAGCTCGAGAACGATGGACATCGCCCAGTAGAGCATGGCGGCGGATATGAGCATTTCCATATGCTGGAAGGTCTTCTGGCCAAGTGTGCGGGCGAGAAACATGAGTTCCCAGACACCGATGACGGAGACCAGCGAGCTATCCTTCAGCATGGAGATGAACTGGTTTCCGGTCGGCGGGATGATCACCGGCAGCGCCTGAGGCAGGATGACCTTGCGCATCGTCAGCCCGAAGCCGAAGCCGATGGAGCGCGACGCCTCCCACTGGCCGCGGTCGATGCTCTGAATGCCGGAGCGGAAGATCTCCGTCATGTATGCGCCGTAGCAGAGCGAAAGTGCCAGAATGCCGGCCGGCACCGCGTCGATGATGAAGCCGAGTTGCGGCAGGCCGAGATAGATCAGGTAAACCTGCATCAGGAGCGGCAGACCGCGAAAGAACGACGTGTAGAAGCTGGCGATCGCATAGGCGAAACCGTTCGTCGAGAGCTTGGCCACGGCGCCGAGGATGGCGATCGCAGATGCAATCACGATCGAGATCGCCGAGACGTAGACCGTCGTTACCAACCCCTGCGTGATGAGGAACGGCAGCTTCTCCTCGATGAAGGGCAGGCTGAGGTGGAAGGTCTGGAAGAACGCAAGGAACAGCGCCAGCAACTCGAGCCAGACGACGGCGATCTGGACCCTGAGGCTCGCAAAGCCGATGAGCACGATGTTGAGGCAGAAGAGCACTGCCACGACGAAGGCGGTCGCAAAGCGGCCGTAGAACCCACTCTCAAGCGGCTCCCCGATCACCGGACGCATCAGTTCGCCCATCGTCGTGCCGGTCAGGCCGAAGGCCGTGAAGGCGATGAGGACAGCGGCGAACATGCTGGCCACGAACCACGGCTTGTGGACGAGTATTTCGGACTCGACAGTATCCGGATAAAGCATCTTTGGTCCCTTTGGACAACGTGCGGTCCGGTTGCCCGGACCGCCAGATGTGGCTGCCTTACTTCACGACGGTGTAGTCGACGCCGTACCACTTCTCGGAAAGCTTGCTCAGTGTGCCGTCGCTCTGCATTGCCTTGATCGCTTCGGCGATCTTGTCATTCAGTTCCTTGTCGCCGCGTTCGATGGCGACGGCGAGCGGCTCGTAAAAGACGGGGTCGCCAACCTGCTTGATCGGATATCCGGCCTTGATTGCGTCGCGAATGCTGGGCAGTGACGACACGACTGCGTCGAGGCGCACGCCGTCACCGAGGCGCAAATCATCGAACGCGGTCGTCGAGTTGGCGTAGGATTTCACCTCCTTCGGCTTGAAGGTGTATTCGAAGGCAGGCGCGCCGGCGGCATCGAGTGTCAGATCCTGTTTGGCATAGGCTTCGAAGGTGGACGTCGCCGTCGCACCGACAACCTTGCCGTCCAGATCGATCAAGCCGACGACAGGGCTATCCTTGTGCACGGCCACAGCGGCCGGGGTGTAATAGTACACCGCGGGGAAATCGAAGACCTTGGCGCGTTCCTTTGTTGGCGTCATCGAGCCGACATGCATGTCCCAGCGCCCCTGCCAGTTGCCGGCGGTGATGATGTCCCAACCGGGCGTGACGAACTCGACACCCACACCCAGCCGCTTGGCGAGTTCCTTGGCGACATCGACATCGAAGCCGTCCATCTCGTTGTTCTCGTTCATGAAGGATTGCGGCGCCCAGTTGGCGTCGGTCGCTACCTTCAGGGTCTTTGCGTCGAGCACGTGGTCGAGCACGGCACCGGCATGAGCCGGAACGGTTGCGAGCGACAGGGCTAGCGATGCGGCCGCGGTGAGTTTTGAGAATGTGTTCATGCTGTCGTTCCCTTTATCGTTCTGTTTTTGACAGGGTCCTCTTCCTGCCAACGGGTTGATCTTGAGTTCTGAGGCCGCCATCCGTCTTCCGGTGATCCGAGGTAGCGCGGGGCCGCCCTTTCCTAAAAACAGTGGAAGTCAGCGCTCTCCTTTCTCGGCCATCTCATCGCGGACGCTGCGCGCCACCCGGAAGGCCTCGACGCCTGCGGGAATGCCGCAGTAAACCGCGATCTGGACGAGTGCCGCGCGAAGCTCCTCATCGGTCAGGCCATTGCGGATCGCCCCGCGATAATGGATGGCGAACTCGTGCATGCGGTTCAGCGCCGCGAGCATTCCGAGGTTGAGCAGGCTGCGGCTCTTCAGATCGAGGCCTTCGTCCGTCCAGACGGTGCCCCAGCAATATTCGTTCAACAGATCCTGGAAGGGACGCGAGAAGGCATCGCTATTGCCGATCGCCCGGTCGACATAGGCATCGCCAAGCACCTGGCGTCGGACGGCCTCCCCCCTTGCCCGAAGTGCCTCATCCATCGACCGTCTCCCCCTGGCTCATGAACTCGCCCATCAGCGTCGCCACGACGTCGGGCGCCTCGATGAGGATGGAATGGCGCAGGCCTGGCAGGATGCGAAGCTCGGACCCGGGAATGCGCTCGTGCATGTAGCGCGCCATGCGCGGGTTGGAGCCGGCATCGTCTTCGCCGGTAGTGATCAGCGTCGGGCAGCGGATCTGGTCGAGAAAGCCGCCGAAATCCGTTTCCGCCAACACGCGATAGGCGGCGGCGTAGCAGTCGGGATCGTTTTCGGCATCCCGCGCCCTTAGCCGTTCGATCACCTCCGGGTTGCTCTCCTGGAACTCTTCCGTCAGCCAGCGCGACAGCGAGGCATTGTGATGATCGGCAGGCGTTCCGGCCCTCAGCGCCGCGAGGCGATCAAGAACACGCTCCCGCTCGGCCGGCGTGCGGCCGGCGACGGTCGACAGAAGCGCCAGCCTGCGCAGGCGGCCAAGATGGGTGAGAGCCAGACGCTGCGCGATCAGCCCGCCGAGCGAAAAGCCTGCGAGATTGAAAGTGGGAAAACCCGCAGCGTCGGCGAGGCTTAGCGTCTCGTTGACGAAGTCATCGATCTCGTAGCGACCCTTGACCCGGCTCGACCGTCCATGCCCGCGAAGGTCGAACGTCAGGATCGTGAACCGATCCTTCAGCCGTTCGACCACGCCCGACCATGCCTCGAGATAGGAGCCGACGCCGTGAATGCAGACGAGCGGTTCGCCGTCACCTTCGATGCGATAGTTGAGTGTCACCTCTCCAATGGTATGGCGCTGAGCCGCTGCCATGGTCAGGCTCCCACCGCAACGCGCTTCTGTTCCTTCTCACGCGCCGCGAAGAAGGGCATGACTTCCTTGACGAACAGCTCCAGCGTCCGCTTCTGCAGCTCGAACGGCAGATTGAAAGTCAGGCCCAGGCAATACTGATCGACGCCGGCAGCCTCGTAGACCAGCAGCTTCTCGATCGCTTCGTCCGGCGTACCGAACATCAGGTTCTTGCGGATGTTTTCGGGGTTGTAGTTGTCCTTGCCCTTGACCGCTTCGTACGGCACCGCCTCGGGAAAGCCGTTGTGCACCGTGCCGATGTTCTGCATGAGGTTTTCGAAGGCGCGACCGTAGTCCATGCTGTGCTTGACGGCGCGCTCCCAGCCGTCCGGCCGGTCGTAGACGCAGGTCCGGCGCTGCATCATGAAGCGCGGACGCGGTACTTCCGGATGGTCGGCGACGGCCTTGCGGAACTTCTCGGCGAGGACGTGGATTTCGGCCTCCGGAGCGGAAAGCGGCGTCGACAGGATGCTCGCGCCGTTCGCGATCGCCCAGTCGAAGGTTCCCGGATCGCGCGCCGCCACCCAGATTGGCGGGTGGGGCTGCTGCAGCGGCTTCGGCACCGCGGCCGTGACCGGAAAATTCCAGTATTGCCCCTCATGAGCATAGTCACCGGACCAGAGCTTCTTCACGGCCGGCACGATTTCCTTCATGTAGGCCACGCCCTCCTGCTGCGGCATGCCACCCGCCATGCGGTCGAACTCGTACTGGTAGGAACCGCGCGCGATGCCGAACTCCAGGCGTCCATTGGTCAGGTGATCGCAGAGCGCCGACTCGC
Source organism: Ensifer adhaerens (assembly GCF_020035535.1). Taxonomy (NCBI): domain Bacteria; kingdom Pseudomonadati; phylum Pseudomonadota; class Alphaproteobacteria; order Hyphomicrobiales; family Rhizobiaceae; genus Ensifer; species Ensifer adhaerens. The sequence continues at coordinate 299,479 of NZ_CP083350.1, forward strand.
CGGCGAGCCGGATCGGGTTCCAATAGGGTGCAACCAGCGTGGAGGTACCCAGCCGGATGCGATCCGTGTGCTGTGCAAGCCAAACCAGCGTCTGGAACGGATTGGGGGAAATCGTACATTCCAGGGTATGGTGCTCGGCAGTCCACAGCGTCTCGAAGCCGCCATCGTCGGCAAGCCGCGCAAGTCGCAGCAGGTTGCTCTTCACCTGCTCCATCGGAATATCGGGGGAGAAGCGTTCCATTGTGAGGGAGACCGCGAACTTCATGTTTTCTGCCTTTCCTGTTCCCGTGCTTTTGCTGTCATTTCAGGCGGATGACGAAGGGGTCCTGCATCGCGCCGGAGTAGTCGACGATGACGTTCTTCAATCGTGAGAACTCGTGCATGACCTCGAAGCCGCCGCGCCGGCCGTATCCGCTTTCCTTGAAGCCACCATTGGCGGACATGAAGGAGGCGGAGCGGTAGGTGTTGATCCAGACTGTCCCGGCATCGATGCGGTTGGCGAACCGCAGCGCCCGATCGATGTCCTTTGTCCAGATGCCCGAGGCAAGGCCGTAGCGCGTGTCGTTGGCGAGCCCGATCATCTCTTCTTCTTCGCGGAACGGCATGACGCCGACCACGGGGCCGAAGAGTTCGTCGCGCATGAAGGCCATGTCGTTTTGCGCATCGACCATCACGGTCGGTTCAAAGTACCAGCCCCCTGACGAAAGCCCGTGACCTTGCGGACGGCTGCCGCCGGCGGCGACGCGCGCCCCTTCCTTGATGCCGGAGGCCACATAGGATTCGACTTTGGAAAGTTGATCGGCGAGCGCGAGCGGACCGACGTCGGTGTCGTCGACCGTCGGGAGGCCGACGCGGATGCGCTGCGTGCGGGCGACAAGCGCCTCGATGAAGCGATCGTAGACACGCTCCTCGACGAAGCAGCGTGAACCCGCGACGCAGGTCTGGCCGGCTGCTGCGAAGACGCCCGAGACGACGCCGTTGACCGCATGTTCGATATCGACATCGCCGAAGACCACGTGAGGCGACTTGCCTCCAAGCTCCATCGAGCAGGGAACAAGGTTTTGCGCTGCGTTTCCTGCAATGCGCCGGCCGGTAGCCGTGCTGCCTGTGAAGACGTATTTCGCAACGCCGGGATGACGTGTCAGCGCCTCACCGGCACTCTGGCCCGTACCCGTTACCACATTGACGACGCCGGCGGGAAAGCCCGCCTCGTGGATCAGCTCCGCAAGCGCCAGCGTCGACGCGGTCGCGTGTTCCGAGGGCTTGATGACGACCGTATTGCCGATCGCCAGGCAAGGCGCCAGCGTGCCGGTCAGAAGCATCAACGGCGAATTCCACGGCGTGATCATGCCGACGACGCCCAAGGGTTCGCGCAGGTTGAAGTTCAGCGTATCGAGACGATTGATCGGGATCGTCTCGCCCTGCAGCTTGTCTGCCATGCCCGCGAAATAGTGGTAGCTGTCGGGCATGGAGCGCATTTGCGCCCGAGTTTCCTTCAGCAGCTTGCCATTGTCGCGCGTCTCTATTTCCGCGAGCGTATCGGCGTTGGCGCGAACGAGTTCGGCAAGACGGCGCATCAGCGCGCCGCGATCGGTCTGCGTCATGCGGCGCCAGGCCGGATCGCGGAAGGCAGCGGCGGCAGCAGTGACGGCAGCCCCGACATCGTCCGCATCCGCTTCGGCAAAATGGTACCAGGGCTTACCCGTCGTCGGGTCGAAACTGGCGATGTAGTTGCCGCTCTTTGGTGCCACGAATTGCCCGCCGATGAACAGCAGCTGACGTGAACCTTCGATGGAACTGACCGTCGTCTTCATATTATTGTCCTTGGTCTGGGGAGGCCTGAAGCCAGGTGCGGGCTTCGCCGTCGATCATCGCGATACGGCCGCCGTCGTCGGAATCCATGTAGATGCCGAAGCGACCCGCCTGCCGCTCGCGCACGTAGCGGCGCAACATGGATCGCAGTTCGTGCGTCGCGATCGCTTCGTCAGGAAGATCGTCGAGTGGGAAGAAGCGCAGATCGGATGGCAGGCTCGCGCCGGCGCCGCCCTTGCCCGCCAGCCGGGCGCGATAGACAAGGTAGCCCGGGTCGCTGTCGGCAACATCGAAAACCGAGTAGAGAAAGGTCTCGTCCGGGACGAGGCTGAGCGCGTCGCCACCATCGATGACGAGCTGGCTGTCCGCCTTGCGACGCCGTGCTGACGGCAGAACCCAGCCGCCCTTGCCATCCGAGCGCAGGAGCAGGCCGTCACCGGCCTCGATCAGATAGCCGATGATCATTCCATGCGACGCAAGCCAACCGCTCGGCAGCGGGTCTTTCACACTGGCATAGCGGCCGCGGCAGAAGCCGAGCGGTGCGGTGGGGCTGGTGCCGAATGCCCGGACCTGACCGATCAGGATCGCATGATCGCCGGCGTCCACGGTGTTGAAAGTCGTGCAGTCGAACCAGGTCAGGCTGTCGGTCAGGACCGGCGCGCCCGTGTGAATATGGTCATGCGTCACCGACTGGAACTTGTCGGGGGATTTCGAGGCAAAGTTTCCGGAGACGTCGACCTGCCCTTCATGGAGGATATTGACCGCAAAACATCCCGCATTGGTGAAGGCAGGATAGCTCGACGCGGATTTCGCGACGCAGACCAGCAGCAGCGGCGGATCGAGCGAAACCGACGTGAAGGAATTAGCCGTCATTCCACGCGGTGTGCCGTCTTCGTCGCGGGTGGTGATGACCGTGACACCTGTCACGAACGTGCCGAAGGCGCGACGAAGCGCAATCGGATCAATCGGCACGTCCGTCGATGCTGTTGTCTCAACCATGCGCTTCTCGCCTCCTCACCAGTAAGTTGGTTGGAGGCTAACGCCGTCATGGCGACCATGCTTCCATGGCTTCAAAGGAGAGGAGAGAGAACTTCTCCATCGATCCCGAGGAGATGATCGAAGGCCGCGAAAGCGGGTGGCGACGAAGTCGCCAGGCGGCTCTCGACCGATGACGATATGCTAGTTGCTGGCGGTAGAGCCGTTGTCGATGACGCCATGCAGACGGATCGCGAGCTCGACGGCAAAGCGCTTCTCAGGCGTCTCGACATCGACCCCGAACAGCTCCTGAATGCGCGCCAGCCGATAGCGCAGCGTCGTCACATGCAGGCCCATCGCATCGGCACAGGCCTGATTACGGCAACCTTCCTGCAGATACACCGACAAGGTTTCAAGGTAGGGCGTCCCGTTGTCCCGGTCATGATCGGCAATTGCGCCCACGCTCTCCTGCACGAAGCCGCGCACGTCGCCCGCCTCGCAGGCGGCGACCAGCATCGGCAGCGGACCGAAATCCTGGGCGGAGACCGCACCGGTCAGGCCGAAGGAGCGTCCGATGCGGATCATCCGGGCGCAGCGCTCCCAGGCTGGCGGATAGTCCGACAGGGTCGCACACCGGTTGCTGGCGACGACGATAGGTGCCTCGTCGAAATAGCGGCCAAGTTCCTCGGCGATGCGCCGGGCGAGTTTTGTCGTGCGCTCCTGCCGCTTACCCGTATCATGGGGGACGAGGCAGACGACGCCGCCCTCGACCGCGATCAGGTTCGCCTGAACGGATGCCTGCTGCATGACACGCGATAGCGTGTGCTCCACATCGACGGAAGCGCCACCAAATGCCTTCGTCTTGTCCGGAAAATCAACGACGATCATCTGCTGAGGCGTTGAGAAACTGAAGCCAAGCCGTTGAGCCCGTTGCGCGACATCGCCGGCATTGCGCCACCGCGCCTCCACGACCTCGAAGAAGAGCTCGGTCTGCGTCCGCGTCTCGAAGCGAAACCGGATGAAGCTTCGCATCATCTGCACGCTCAATGCGAACTTGGCACTGTCTAACATCAGGAGATCGAGATCGCTGAATTCGCGGGTCGTCGGGAAGATGATCAGCGCTCCCACCAGCTGGTTGTCGACCATCAGCGCTTCGACGCGGGCGGTTATCTTGAACCGTTGCGTGCCGTCGTCGAGGTAGAGGCTCATGGCAGCGGTCGGCTAAGGACGCCAGAGGCCGAATGCTGCCAACTGGCCTCGTCGTAAAGCGCGTTCGGCGACCGTCCGGCGACGACCTGATTGGCTGTAAAATCAACGACTACAGCCGGATTCGGCAACATCATCCCGACCATGGTGGAAAGCGATGCGACCGACCGGTCGCTCAACACATGTTCGAGCAGGGACGTATGCGCCTCCAGCGCGCGTTCCAGCCGCTGGGCAGATCGCTTCTCGGCTTCGAGACGGTGTTCCCGCTCGACGGCGATAGCGCCGAGGTGGATGATCGTGCCGAGAAAGGCGAGGTCGTCTTCCGACACCTCGGTCACCTCGCGGGCGATGACGCTCAGGACCATCGGGCGCCCCTCGGCGTCCCTGCAGTTCATCGGCATGACGAGCACCGTTCGATAGTCGCGCTCGAAGGCTTCTTTTCGATAGCCAGGAAACTCGCCCGACTCGCGTGCATCCCTGATGTAGACGGGCTCATTGCGCTGCAAGGCGATCAGGGAGGGGCTGGTCGCCAGCTCCCATTTGTCGGGCAGTTGCCGTTCGATCAGCGTTGGGTCATAGCGGACGATGACATGGGCATAGCCATGCGCGGCATCGATGCCCATGATCGACCCCAGCGCCCAGTTCGCATGGCGGCATGCGGCAACGATGAGCTCCTGCAGCGCCGTCTGAAGGTCGCTACCGCTGTTGATCTGGCTCGCGACGTCGCGCAGCGACAATATCCGGGACTTCTGATCCAAATGCCTCGCCTCTTGATTTCTATCAATCAACATGCGCGCCGACACCGGACAAGTCTACTTCGTTTCGATGGATATCTTCGGTCAACCTTTCTATGAAAGGTAGTATCTTCAACGCCGAGTTCGTGGCCATCGAACTGCCGACGACCACGAACCCACGGCTCTATTCAGGCTTCAGTCAACGCTGGCTTTTTCGAGCACCGAGATCGCCAGAACCTTCGCGCCCGTCTTGATGGAAATCTCCGGGGCCGGAGCGAACAATGGCGAATGATTGGAGGGAACGGGCCTGTTCTCTTGGCTAGCTTTTTCGATCTGTTCAGGTGAGCTCCCGCCAACCCAATAGAAAATGGAAGGCACGCCGGCTTCTATGAACTCAGGATAGGTTTCGACGCCCAGCGTCGGCTGGACCGCGGCCGGAACGTACACGACGCCATCGAAGGACGCATCCAGTGCCGGCTTGATATCGCCGATCAGCTGCGACGAATTCGTGCCGGCCACAGCGCCGCCGCCGATACGCACCAGTTCGGGTTCCGGCGCCTTGGCCGATTGCGCCGTCGTTTCGGCAACGCGCTGCATGGCCTCCAGCAGCAGCTTGCGCGTCTCCGGCGTCGTCGAACGCATGGTCAGCTTCAGCTTGGCCTGGTCGGGGATGATGTTGCCCGCGGTTCCCGCCTGAAAACTTCCGATCGTGATCACTCCCGGTTCGCGTGGATCTTTCTCGCGGCTGACGACCGCCTGGATATCGGTGACGAAACGGGAACCCAAGACGATCGGATCGATCGAGAGATGCGGCGCGCTGCCGTGGGCTCCGCGACCCTTGAAGGTCAGGTCGAACGTATCAGAGTTCCCGCTGAAGGCACCGTCCTTCACGGTGATCTTGCCGGCGGTGTCACCGTTGACGTGCATGGCGAAGCCGAAATCCGGCTTCGGAAACTTCTCGAACAGGCCTGCCTTCAGCATGGCGGTTGCACCGCCGCCGATTTCTTCGGCCGGTTCACCGACGAGCAGCAGCGTTCCTTTCCAATCATCCTTCATCTCGACCAGCAATTGGGCCGCTCCAAGCCATGACGCCATATGGATATCATGGCCGCAGCTATGGGCGACAAAGACCTTTGCCGTCTCATCTGTGTTTCCAGGCCATTGGGTTGCCGGCACCTGTACGCGGCTGGCGTAATCGAGCCCGGTCTTTTCCTCCATCGGCAGCGCATCGAGCTCGGTTCGGAGCATGATCGTCGGACCGTCGCCATTCCTAAAGACACCGACGAGACCGGTATCCACACCGAAGCCGACGGTCACCTCGAAGCCGAGCTTTTCCAGCTCCCCGGCCAGTCGCGTTGCCGTCCGCGTCTCATGAAAGCCAAGTTCGGGATTGGCGTGGAGGTCCTTGTAGACCTTCTCAATCTCCGGATACTTCTGGTCGATGAGCGTATCGAGCCTTGCGCTGTCGGCGTAAGCGATGCCCGCGGAAAGCCGCAGAACAAGCATCAAAGCAGTCGTGTTCGCCAGTATCGTCTTCATTTGGTTCCCTTCCATCTGGTGGTCGCCGGTTGGCGGGGCCATGATGGGCGGGCGCTGAGACGGGGGCATTCTCACGGACGGAGGAAGACCGATGTCATTTTTTCTCCCCTCCGAGCTAAGGGCCAAAGCTTCCTCGTAAAGGACGGCGACGATTTAGATTTTGCTCATTGAGCGAGATGCGTTCAGCGCAGGGCCCTACCTGTTTTTGCAGGAACGATCGGCGCCCACTTCCTCGAAACAGCGGAAGAAATCTGCAAGCGCCCCGGTAAGTTGCCGCAAGTTTCCACTATCAGCGGCGTTCCAAATGACCCTCGGCATCAGAAAAATTTGCACCTTCCTGGAAGAAACCCTCGTCGAAGGCGGCAAGGCGGCGGCGCGCCCGGTCAACATCGTGGTGGTGGCTGCAGTGATCCAGAACCCCTGGGCAGGGCGAGGCTTTGTCGAAGACCTGCGGCCGGAAATCACTCGCATCGCCGGTGAACTCAGCCAGGAGATGACGGACCGGCTGCTCTGCCAGATGGCGGCGGACAGGATCGAGGCTTGCGGCAAGGCAGCGGCCGTCGGCATCGCCGGCGAAATTGAACATGCTTCGGCAATGATCCACACGCTGCGCTTCGGCAATTCCTTCCGCGAGGCGATCGGCGGCACCAACTACCTTGAATTCGCCAACACCCGTAATGCGCCAGGCGCGCTCTTGTCGTTGCCGATGATGCACAAGAGCGAAAACGGCAAACGATCGCATTTCCTCACCGCCAATTTCCAGATCGCCGACGCCCCTGGCCCGGACGAAATCATCGTCGCCATCGGTGCCTCCGACAGCGGCCGCGCCCATGCCCGCATCGCCGACCGCTTCCAGGACATGGCCGAGATGGAAGCCGAAAAAGCGGCATCACAGAGCAGCACTTGATAAGAGCGAGCGTCCGGCGGCGCGGGAGCTTGCCATGAAACTCGATGCGATCGACCTGCGTATTCTGGATGCGATCCAGCGCAATGGCCGCATTACCAAGCTTGCGCTCGCCGAAACGGTCGGGCTTTCTCCGACGCCCTGTTGGATGCGACTGCGCAAGTTGGAAAAGGCCGGCATCGTCTGCGGCTATCACGCACGCATCTCCATGCGAAGCATCGCGCCGGTTGCCAACGTCATGCTTGAGGTGACGCTGGCCAACCATCGCCAGGCCGATTTCGACAGGTTCGAACGGGCGATCCGGGATATGCCCGAGATCGTCTGCTGCTGGTCGGTCGGGGGCGGCGTCGACTACATCCTGAAACTTGTCACCGCGGATATCGACGCCTACCAGCGCCTGATCGACGCGCTTCTCGATCGGGAGCTCGGCATCGCTCGCTATTTCACCTACATCGTCACCAAGACCGTGAAGGAAGAGCCGACGCTTCCCGTGTCATCGTTGGTCACCGATGCGGCCTAGCAAGTCTCTCCTCGTAGAGTACTCGTGTTTCGGGGCAGAGCGAGCCATCCACTCGGCTCGCCTTGCCTAGCCATACGGCACTCGCCGCCCACGCTGCCCCGGGCGGCCAAGCTTATCCCGTGACAATGGTTGCCAGCACGCTGACGCAATCTCCGGATTTGACCAGACCGGGGAAATGGCGAGCGACAAGGATGCCGTCCATCTTCGCATGCACCTCCAACGGTTGAGCGCCCGCGCGGCCGACGGGATAGATGCGGGCGACAACCTGCCCGCTCTTTGCCGTATCGCCGAGATCGACGAGCGGTTCAATGAGGCCGCCATCCTCGGCGAAGGAAAAGCAATTGCCGTCCGGCATGTCGAGCCACGTGGTTTGCGCACCGTCGATCGGCCCATTCAAGATGCCCGCCGCCTTCAGCACGTTCGAAACGCCCATCTTGGCGATGCGTGCGCTCCTGGCCGTCGCCGTCCCACCGCCGCCGAGCTCGGTGGTAACGAAGACCTTGCCCATCTCCTCCGCCGCCGTGTCGTACATTCCGACGGCATCGATCTCCAGCATCTTCATCGACCAAGGGGCACCGAAGGCGCTGACGAGGGCGAAGGCCTTCTCCTCCTGCGCCTTGTTTGGCAGGATATGGGCCGCGCAGAAGGGCAGGAAATCGAGCGTCTTTCCTCCCGAATGGAAGTCGAGGACGATATCGGCGAGCGGCAACAGGGTGCGCTGGAAATAGTCGGCGATCTTCTGCGTAACCGTGCCGTCCGGCGCACCCGGGAAGCTGCGGTTCATGTTGCCCTTGTCGATTGGCGAAGTGCGCGTGCCGGCGAGGAAGGCCGGATAGTTCATCGCCGGCACGATGATGACGCGGCCCGTCACGTCCTCGGCTTTGAGCTTACGGGCGAGATCGAAGAGCGCAATCGGCCCTTCATACTCGTCGCCGTGGTTGCCGCCGGTGAGAAGGGCCGTCGGGCCCTCCCCATTCTTCACGACCGTCACCGGGATCATCACCGAGCCCCAGGCGGAATCGTCGCGGCTGTAGGGCAGGCGCAGGAATCCGTGCTGGATGCCATCGACCGAAAAATCGACGGTGGCACTGATCGGCGAAGGACGAAGCGTAATCTCCCGCATGGCTTAATCCTTCACGAGAAGCTTGCGCGGCACGTTGGCGAGGCACTCGACACCGGTCTCGGTGATCAAGATGCTTTCCGTGGTCTCGAAGCCCATGTCCTCGAGCCAAAGCCCCGTCATGAAGTGGAAGGTCATGCCCGGCTTCAGTTCGCTGCGGTCGCCGGGACGCAGGCTCATCGTGCGCTCGCCCCAGTCCGGCGGATAGGAAACGCCGATGCCGTAGCCCGTGCGGTTGTCTTTCACGATGCCGTACTTTTTCAGCACCGCGAAGAACGCGTTGGCGATGTCCTCGCAGGTATTGCCGGGTCGCGCTTTTTCGAGGCCGGCCTCCATGCCCTCCAGCGTCGCCTTCTCGGCGTCGATGAAGGCCTGTGTCGGCTTGCCGAGGAAGACGGTGCGCGAGAGTGGCACGTGGTAGCGGTGGTAGCATCCGGCGATCTCGAAGAACGTTCCCTCGCCTGTCTTCATCGGCCGGTCGTCCCAGGTCAAGTGCGGCGCAGACGCCTCCACGCCGGAGGGCAACAGCGGCACGATCGCCGGATAGTCGCCACCGATGCCGTCGACGCCACGGGTTCCGGCATCATAGATTTCCGCGACCAGATCGCACTTGCGCATGCCGACCTCGATCTTGTCGAAGATGCGCTCATGCATCTTTTCGACGATCCTCGCGGCGTTGCGCATGTAGCGGATTTCCGCCTCGCTCTTGACCGCGCGCTGCCAGTTGACGAGGGCGGTCGCATCGACGAAGCGGGCATTCGGAAGGTGTTTTTGCAACGAGGCAAAGGCGGCAGCGGAGAACCAGTAATTGTCCATCTCTACGCCGATCGTCAGCTTGTCGAGACCGCGTTCGCCAAGCTTGGCCGAGAGGTAATCCATCGGGTGGCGCTCGGTGGACTGCACATAGTGGTCCGGATAGCCGATGATGTTTTCGTGCTTGAGGTAGGCAGTAAACTTGGCGCCGTTGGCATCCTGGCCGCGGCCATACCAGACCGGTTCGCCCGTCGGCGGCACGACGACGCATTGGTGCACGTAGAAAGACCAGCCGTCATAGCCGGTCAGCCAGTTCATGTTCGACGGATCGCTGACGATCAGCACGTCGATGCCCTTGGCTTCCATGGCTTTTCGCGTTTTTTGAAGACGCGTTTCATACTCCGGAAGTGAGAACTTCAGGTTCGCTTGTTTCATCGGTTTTTCCTCTATACCCGGCGAAAAGCCGGTCTCAACTCTCGAAGATCGTGCCGGCGCCCACCGCTGCCGCGCGGGCGGCAGCAAGCGTTGCGATGGCCGTGTCCTGAATGCCCGTGCCGGTCAGGTCCGCCACGGTGATCTGCTCAGGGCCGCTGCGGCCCGGCTTGCGCCCGGCGATGATCTCGCCGAGTTCGGGGAAGATGGTGCCCTCCGCCACGAGGCCCGCTTCGATGGCATGGTGCAGTTCGCCAAGCCTGCGCGTCTGCTTGAGGCTGTCGGCGACATAGAGGCCGGCGCCGGTGACAATGGCGGGCTCGATCTCGTTCTTGTGTTCGGCGTCCGACCCCATGGCCGTGACATGCTGGCCAGGCTGGAGCCAATCGGTCCGAAGTACCGGTGTTTCGGAAGGCGTGGTGGTGACGATGATCTCGGCGCCATCGACAGCTCGCGCGCCGTCGGCCTCCGCTCGAACCGGAAAGCCGAGCTTCACCGTCAAGTCCGCTGCGGCGGCCTCGGCTTTCGCAACATCCCTCGCCCAGATGCGCGCTTCGCGGATCGGCCGCACGAGGCTTAATGCCTCAAGCTGCAACCTTGCCTGCATGCCTGCGCCGAAGATGGCGGCAACCATGGCATCCGAGCGCGAAAGGTGCCGAGCCGCGACGGCGCCGGCTGCCGCTGTACGCACATCCGTCAGGTAGCCATTGTCGAGCAGCACGGCCTCTACCAGGCCGGTTTTCGCGGAAAGCAGGACCATCAGACCGTTGGTACTCGGCAGGCCGATCTGCGGATTGCCAAAGAAGCCAGGACTGATCTTGATGGCGAAACCGTCGAGACCGGGCACGTAGGCGGTCTTCACATCCACCTCACCGCGCACTTCGGACATGTCGAGCCTCAGGATCGGCGGCATGACGACCGCCTTTGTGGCGAGTGCGCGAAATGCCTCCTCTACACAGGCGATGGCCGCAAGATCGAGCGGAACGATGTGCCTCAGTTCTGCCTCGGTGAGAATCTTCATCGTCGTCATGCCGCTGCCTCCGCAAGCGGACCGACCCCGCCATTGATGACCCGTCTGTGCAAGTCCATGTCGACATTCCGGCCGGAGAGGATGACCGCCACCGGCCCCGTCAGCCCGCCCAGCCGGCCGGAGAGCAGGGCTGCAACGCCGACGGCTGCTGCCCCCTCGATCACCTCACGCTCCGCGGCATAGGCGTGCCTTATGCCGGCGGCGATCTGCTCCTCCGAAAGCAGGATCACATCATCGAGCAGCGCTCGGCACATTTCGAAGGTCACGGCGTTATCGAGGCCGATGCCGCCACCGAGGGAGTCGGCAAGGCTTGCCACTTCCTCGACCTGCACCGGCCGCCCCGCGTCAAGGCTCGCCTTCATTGCAGCCCCTCGATCCATGGTGAGGCCGATGACGCGGGTCTTCGGTGACCGCCCTTTCACGGCCGCGGCGACACCGGCCGCGAGCCCGCCGCCCGAAAGCGGCACAAGAACTGTCGCCACGTCCGGCATCGCGTCAACGATCTCCAAGCCGAGCGTGCCCTGGCCAGCGACCACGGCGCGGTTGTCGTAGGGTGGCACCATGACGAAACCGTCTTCGGTCACCAGCCGATCCACCTCGACTTGTGCCTCATCCTGCGACTTGCCGACGATCAGGACATTGGCGCCGAGTCTGCGGATCTCCGACACCTTGTTGTCGGGCACGAGCCTGGACATGCAAATCGTCGCGACTGATCCTTCGGCCTTGGCGGCATGGGCGAGCGCCCGGCCGTGATTGCCCGTAGAGGCGGCGACGACACCCCTCTCCCGCTCTTCCGACGTCAGCGAGAGTACGGCATTCGTGGCGCCACGGAGCTTGAAGCTGCCCGTCGTCTGATGGTGCTCAAGCTTGAGGCCGATGGGCACATCGCAGCGTTCGGAGAGCGAAGCGGAAAGCACGAGCGGCGTATTCAAGACCCGGCCGTCGATGCACCGAGCCGCCTGTTCGATATCCGCCAATGTAACTTGAAGGTTCGACATCGCTACTGGTCCGAATAGGCAAGCGTCATGAGGCGGCCGAGTTCCGGACGCGCCGTGTCATTGCCGCAGAGCCGCAGGCAAGCCCAGGCCGTGGCAAGGTTGCTGGTGACGACCGGCTTTCCGATGGTGGCCTCGATCTCCGCCGCCACGCCTGCCGCCCGCACAGCCGTGCAGGATATGAAGAGCGCGTCGCTATCGGGTGCAGTCGCTTGCCTCGCGAAGGCAACGATTTCGTGCGGAGAAATGCGCGCCATCTCCCGGTCGTCGGTGAGGCCGAGGCAGGTGAAGCGGGCGATGTCGAAGCCGAGCGACACGAAATAATCAGCCATCGGCTTGCTGGTTTCGATCGTATAGGGGGTCAGCACGGAAATGCGCTTCGCGCCCAACGCCTTGAGGCCGGAGGTAGCTGCCGCAGTGGGCGTAACGACGGCAGCACTCGGTTTGGCTGCGCGCACGGCCATCTTCACTTCCGCATCGCCGATGACGACGGAGGCGGACGTGCAGGAGTACATGACGACGTCGAGAGGCTCGTCCGGCAGGATCAGCGCGGCCGCCGATGTCAGCGAAGGCTGCATGGCGCGCAGGTTCTCCGGCGTCACCGGATTGGCATAGGGAATGCGGGTCGCATAGACACCGATCCGCTCGCTTGCCACCAAGCTCTGGAAGTCTACTTCCGTCGTGTGATCCGTCGCAAGGATGATCAGGCCGACGCGTTTGTCCATCGGACGGTCGTCCAGTTTGGGCGCGCGCGAAGCAAGTGCAAGGTCGAACGTCTGCATTAGCGTTCCTCCACTCGGGCGTAACGTTCTTCCAGCCAGCGCAGGAAGACGACGGAGATCAGGCTCATGATCAGGAAGAAGACCCCGACCAGCGTCATCGGCTCGATATAGCGATAGCTGCTGTTGGCGACGCTTTTCGCCTGGTTCATCAGCTCGAGCACGGTGATGGCGGAGAGCAGCGGCGTCTCCTTGAACATGGCGATGAGATAGTTGGCGAGCGCCGGGATCATGGGCGGGATCGCCTGCGGCAGGATGACGTGGATCCAGGTCTGGCGGCCGGTCAGGTTCGTCGCCTTTGCCGCCTCCCATTGGCCGCGCGGTACGTTCTCGATACCGGCACGGTAGACCTCGGCGGCGTAGGTACCATAGTGCAGCCCAAGCCCGATGATGCCGGCGAGCATCGCCGGCAGGCGAATGCCGATATCCGGCAGGACAAAGAAGATAAAATAGAGCTGCACGAGCAGCGGCGTGCCGCGAATGAATTCCACGATGAAGGCCACGGCCCGCGCGATCGGTTTCGGCGCGGTCATGCGCAGGATGGCAAAGACGAGGCCGATGACGGCGGCGAGGGCCGCGCCGAACACAGTCGCCAGAATGGTGATCTTCAGGCCCTCGAGCAGGGTCGGCATGATCTCCCAGACGAAATTCCAGTCCCATTCCATCGTCAGGTCCTCACGCCATCAAGGCCGCGCGTTACCCGGCGTTCCAGCCAGCGCATGCCGTGGGAGATGGCAAGTGCCATCAGGAAGTAGAGCACGAGGATCGTTGCGAACGGAATGAGCGTGCTGCCGGTTTGGGCCCGCACCACCTGCGCCTGGAAAGTCATGTCGGTCAGCGAGATGAGCGAGACGACGGCCGTGCCCTTCAGGAGCTCGATCGCATTGTTGCAGAAGGTCGGGAGCATCAGCGGCAGGGCCTGCGGAAGGATCACGTAACGCATCGACTGATAGCGGGAGAGATTGAGCGCAATGCAGGCCTCGCGCTGCTCGCGGCCGATCGCCTTGACCGCGCCGCGCACGACTTCAGCCCCATAGGCTCCGACATTCAGACCCAGCGCCAGAACACCGGCTTGAAGCGGCGAGAGCGTGACGCCGGCAAAGGGCAGCACGAAATAGACCCAGAAGAGTTGAACGAAGATCGACGTGCCGCGGAAGAACTCGATATAGGTGGTGGCAAGCGCGCGAACCGCCAGGAAGCGGCTGACGCGCCCGAGGCCGGCGACGAACGCCATGACGACGGCGAGCATCGAGCCGAGCACGGTGAGCTCAAGCGTCACGAGCGCGCCTTGCAGGATCAGCCCTATGTAACCGGACCAGTCGGTCATCCGTTCTTCCATGTAGCAAGGAGATGGCTCCTCTCCCCAATCCGGGGAGAGGACGATGTACTGCGGCGCTTACTTGGCGGCGCAGAGCTTTTCGCGGGTTGTCGACATAGCGGCCGCGGCCGAGAAGCCATAGGGTTCGATGATCTTGGCAAACTCGCCCGACTGCTTGAGCTTTGCGAGTTCCACGTCGAAGGCATCGCGCAAGGCTTCCTCGCCCTTCTTGAAGGCCGCGCCGTCGCAATAGACCGGCGCGCCTTCAACCGGCGCCACGACTTCGACACTGGGGTCGTTCGCCTTGGCGACAAGAGCGTTGATGGAAAGCACCGGCAGCGAATAGACGTCGATACGGCCGTCCTGCAGCATCTTCAGGCCGCTCTGGCCATCCGGCACGACAATGACGCGATCACGCGGAACGCCGGCTTCGAGCGCGAGCTTCTCTTCCGTGCCGCCGCCTGGCGCACCGATCCTGGCATCCGGATTGTCGGCGATATCCTTGTAGCTCTTGAGCTTGAGCGGGTTGCCCTTCTTCAGCGCGAAGGCTTCGGCGTCGCACAGGATCGGCTCGGAATAGGCGACGGCGTTGCAGCGCTCCGGCTTCATGAAAAGGCCGGCGGTAATGACATCGTGGCGCCCGGCCTGCAGACCCGGGATCATCGCGCCATATTCCGAAATCGAGGCGACGATGTCTTCGACGCCGAGGCGCTTGAAGACCTCGCGCGCCACGTCCGGTGCGGCACCGGAAACCTTGCCGTCGGCGGCAACTGCCGTAAAGGGCGGCTCGTTGGCGATGGCGACACGCGCGAAACCCTGTTCCTTCAGCTCTTCAAGTTTGCCGTCGGCCCAAGCAGGTGCTGCGGCAACCATTCCCGTCAGGGCGCCTGCGCTGGCGGTCATGGTCAAAAAGTTTCTCATGCTCATAGTTGCGAACTCCTCTGGCTGTCCCTGGTTTTTGTTTGGAGCTTGTTTCCGGGCAGCAAGGCCGCTCAGACGCGGTGCCCTGCCGCGATGATCTTGCGCAGGAAGGTCTGCGTGCGTTCCTGCCTGGGATTGCGGAATATCTCGTCCGGCTTGCCTTCCTCGACGATCTTGCCGCGGTCGAAGAAGAGGATGCGGTCGGCAAAGTCGTGGGCGAAACCCATCTCATGGGTGACAAGCAACATGGTCATGTCGGTCTCGACGGCGAGCTTGCGCATGACGTTCAGCACCTCTTCGACCAGTTCCGGGTCGAGCGCGGAGGTCACCTCGTCAAACAACATGATCTTTGGCGAGAGCGCGAGCGCCCGGGCGATCGCAACGCGCTGCTTCTGGCCACCGGACAATTGCGCCGGCATGCTCCTGGCCTTGTCGGCCATGCCTACCATGTCGAGAAGCTCCATCGCCCGCTTCTCCGCCGCCGCTTTCGCGGCGCCTTTCGTCAGCATCGGCGCCAACGTGACATTGTCGAGCACGCATTTGTGCGGGAAGAGGTTGAAGTGCTGGAAGACCATGCCGATCTTCTCGCGCATCTTGTGCAGATGACGGTCGTCGGCCGGCGCGAGGCTGCCATTCTTCGGCATGTGATAGAGTTGGTCGCCGTCGACCTCGATATGGCCGCCGTTGATCGCTTCCAATGTCATGAGAATACGCAGGATCGTCGTCTTGCCCGAACCGGAGGGGCCGATGAGCGCCAGCTTTTCTCCGGGCAGCACGTCCATCGACAGACCGTCGAGTACGGTCAGCGGACCGTAGCGTTTGGTGATGTTGTCGATGCGGATGATCGGCGCTGCCATGCATGTCTCTCCCTATTGAGACAAGTGATGGCGCAACGATGCGCGGCAATCAAAATCATGTCAATCAGAATAATAATATCAGTACAATTATAGTTCGGCTGCCCAATTGGCGGGCATTCCATTCAAATCGCGAGCAGCAACGCCTCCGGGTTGCCGCTGGCCAAGGAAGCGAGGATGCCGAGGCCGGTGCGCAGTTCCTGCTCGGTCGTCGAGCCCAAAGATATGCGCACCGCCGGATGCCAGCCCTGGTCCGCCGTGCGGAAGGAAGAGCCCGGGGCAATCGCAACGCCCCGCAAGCGGGCCTGAGAGACGAACCCTTCTTCCGTATGCCCCTCCGGCAACGGCAACCACACATGCAAGCTCTGCGGATGAGCGTAATAGGGCAGACCCGCCAGCGCCTCCTCCGCGATCGCGTGGCGGACACCGAGCGCCCGGCGCTGCCAGTTGACGAGTTCCATCGCCGTGCCGTCACTGACCCAGAGCGTAGCGATCTCCGCGATCGAGGGCGTCGCCATCCAGTTGGAGACCAGATGGCGGTTGGCGACGGCCGCGACGTAACGGTCCGGCGCGGCAAGATAGCCGATGCGCAGACCCGGCACCGTGATCTTGGTGAAACTGGTGACGTAGAGCGTACGCTCCGGGGCATAGGCCGCGATCGGCGGCGCGCGGCCTTCCACCAGCGGCCCCAGAATGTCGTTCTCGATGATCGCAATATCGTGGCGCCGCGCGATCTCGGCAAGCGCCTGCCTACGCTCGGGCCCCATCAACGCCGCGGTCGGATTGATCACCGAGGGCTGGAGAAAGACGGCGCGGATGACGCCGGTGCGACAAGCTTCATCCAGCGCCTCAGGGATCATGCCTTCGCGATCGATCGGCAAGCCCTCGAGATGAAGGCCAAGGTAGCTGGAAAGCGGCACGAGCGTGTGGTGGCTGATCGCCTCGGTCGCAACGGTCGAGCCCGGCGGAGCGACGCTCATCAGCGCCACCGTCATGCCCGAAGTTGCGCCATTCGTCAGACTGATATTGAGGGGCGATACATCGAGACCGCACCGCGACAGCCACTCGGCCGCTACATTGCGATGGCGCGGGAAAACCATGTTCGGCCGGAAGGACAGCGCCGAACTCGAAGGCAGGTTTTCCGCCAGCCACCCGAAGGCCGCACGCATGCGTTCCAGATGGAGCTGCTCGCACACAGGCTTGAGGATCGAAAGGTCGACCAGCTCGCCAAGACGCTCGGGCAGGTAGGGGGGCTCGGGCTCCTTCGGCCTTGTCTGCACGAAGGAGCCGCGGCCGATCTCGCCCGATATCAGCCCCCTTCGGATCAGCTCGTCATAGGCACGGCTGACGGTCTGCACTGATAGTTTCAGGTCGTCGGCGAGCTTGCGATGGGGCAGAAGGCGCGTACCGTTCGGCAAGTGGCCTTCCTGAATGGCGCGAGCAATCTGCTCGGCGAGGGAGAGATAGGCCGGCCGGCGCAATTGGGATATATCGGGTCGCCAATTTGTCATGATTTCAACAGTGCTCAAATTCAGTTCAATTGACAACGCCAAAATGCCTAACCATTGTCTTTTTCTCTGCTTTGACATGACCCCCGCCCGGAGGGCGCCTGAATGAAACTCGACGCCATCGACCTGCGCATCCTGGAAGCAATCCAGGAAAACGGGCGCATCACCAAGCTGGCGCTCGCGGAAAAGGCGGGGCTTTCGCCGACGCCCTGCTGGCTGCGCCTGCGCAAGCTGGAAAAGGCAGGCATCGTGACGGGTTATCATGCCCGCGTCGCGGTCAGGCGCGTTGCGCCGGTCGCCAGCGTGATGATGGAAGTGACGCTCGCCAACCATCGGCAAACGGATTTCGAGCGATTCGAGCGCGCCGTCGCGGCAACGCCTGAAATCGTCGCCTGCTGGTCGGTCGGCGGCGGCGTCGATTACATCCTGAAGATCATGGCGCCCGATATCGACGCCTATCAGCGCCTTGTCGACAGCCTGCTCGACCGCGAACTCGGTATCGATCGCTACTTCACCTACATCGTCACCAAGACGGTGAAGGAGGAGACCGTGCTTCCGCTAGAGACGCTGCTTCCCGCCTCCGAATAGAGAGATTGTCTACGGCCGGCCCCACCTTTGGCCAAAGTCTCTGGCCGCCACCCCGGCAATAGACAATCTGTCGCTCGCCCTCTGGCAGACTTCCTCTACCAACAGGAGGAGGCCGCCATGACCGCCGTATTTGCCCGAACGACCTTTCACGACGCTCTCGCCCGCCTTGCCGATCCGCACCTACTCAGGGAGCTTTCCTATGTCGGCGGCCGCTGGATTGCCGGTCACGACGGCGCCGGCTTCAAGGTGACGGATCCCGCCTCGTCGGCGACACTCGCCTGGGTCGCAGCGCTTGATGCCGAGCAGACCGGAGAGGCCATTTCTGCGGCGAGCGATGCGCTGCCAGCCTGGCGCAGCATGTTGCCGCAGCAGCGCGCTGCGATCCTGCGCAAGTGGTACGACCTGATGCTTGGGGCGCGCGAGGATCTTGCCCTGCTGATGACGCTAGAACAGGGCAAGCCTCTTGCCGAGTCCCGCGGCGAGATCGACTATGCGGCATCCTTCGTCGAATGGTATGCCGAGGAAGGAAAGCGCCTCAACGCAGAAAGCGTCACCAGCCATCTTCCCGGAGCCGAGATGATCGTTCGCCGCGAGGCGCTCGGCGTGGTCGGCATCGTGACGCCTTGGAATTTCCCCTCCGCCATGATCACGCGCAAGGCTGCAGCCGCACTTGCGGCCGGCTGCACGGTCGTTGCGCATCCATCCAGCGAAACCCCGCTTTCGGCACTCGCCCTTGCCGAACTCGGCGAGCGGGCTGGGCTTCCCGCAGGCGTCTTCAATGTGGTGACCGGCGATGCCGCCATCATCGTCGGCCGCATGAATGCCGATCCGCGCATTCGCGCCATGAGCTTCACCGGCTCGACGGAAATCGGCAAGCTGATCGCCGGCCAGTGCGCTGAGACCATGAAGCGGCTGGTCATGGAGCTCGGCGGCCATGCACCGCTGATCGTCTTCGCCGACGCCGATGTGGAGAAGGCAGCCGATATCGCCATCGCGGCAAAGTTTGCAACCTCCGGCCAGGATTGCCTCGCCGCCAATCGCATCTATGTCGAAAGGCCGATCCTGAGGGCGTTTGAGGCGGCCTTTGCTGCGCGGATCGCGGACCTGAAGGTCGGTGCAGGCCTTGACCGCGACAGCGAGATCGGCCCGCTGATGCACGAACGGGCGATCACCAAAGTCGAGGACCAGGTGGCCGACGCACTTCGGCTTGGCGCCAAGCTTTCGGTCGGCGGAAGGCGCCATGCGGCCGGACCACTTTTCTTCGAACCCACGCTGCTGACCGACGTGCCCGACGAAGCGCTGATCATGCGCGAGGAAACATTCGGCCCGGTCGCCGCCGTCACCGCTTTCGACAGCGAGGGCGAAGTGATCGCGCGCGCCAATGCCACCGACTATGGCCTCGTCGCATACGTGGTCACAGAGAACGGCGGACGCCAGATGCGTCTTGCGCGGGCTTTGGAGTACGGGATGGTCGCGATCAATCGGGTGAAAATCACCGGCGGACCGATCCCCTTCGGCGGCTGGAAGCAGTCAGGCCTTGGGCGCGAAGGTTCGCGCCACGGCATCGAGGCCTTCACCGAACTCAAATATCTCTGCATCGATACGGCCGCCTGAACGCGGGCGCCACATTTCATACGCGAAAGGAAAGACCATGCTCGACAGAAGCAACGAACACAGCGCCTGGGACCGTGATCACTTTTTCCACCCGTCCACGCATATGGGCATGCACGCCCGCGGCGAGACGCCGACCCGCGTCATCGGCGGCGGCGAAGGTGTGTACATTACCGACACCAGCGGCAGGACGAGCCTTGATGCCTTTGCCGGCCTCTACTGCGTCAATGTCGGCTACGGCCGGCAGAAGATCGCCGACGCAATCGCCGAGCAGGCCAAAAACCTTGCTTATTACCACGCCTATGTCGGCCACGGTACGGAAGCGTCGATCACGCTTTCCAAGATGATCATCGACCGTGCACCGGAGGGCATGAGCCGGGTTTATTTTGGTCTTTCGGGTTCGGACGCCAACGAGACCAATATCAAGCTGATCTGGTACTACAACAACATCCTCGGCCGGCCGGAAAAAAAGAAGATCATCTCACGCTGGCGCGGCTATCACGGCTCCGGCGTCATGACCGGCTCGTTGACCGGCCTCCATCTCTTCCACAACGCGTTTGATCTGCCGCGCGCGCCGATCCTGCACACGGAAGCGCCCTCCTTCTTCCGCCGCCCGGATCGCTCGATGGATGAAGAGCAGTTCTCGCAACATTGCGCCGACAAGCTCGAGGAAATGATCCTCGCCGAAGGCCCGGAGACGATCGCCGCCTTTATCGGCGAGCCGATCCTCGGCACCGGCGGCATCGTGCCGCCGCCGAAGGGCTATTGGCAGAAGATCCAGGCGGTGCTCGAGAAGTACGACATCCTGCTCGTCGCCGACGAAGTGGTGACCGGCTTCGGCCGTCTCGGCACGATGTTCGGCTCCGATCACTACGGCATGCGGCCTGATCTCATCACCATTGCCAAGGGTCTCACCTCGGCATACGCGCCGCTGTCGGGCACGATCGTCTCGGACAAGATGTGGCAGGTGCTGGTGCAAGGATCCGACGAACTGGGTGCGATCGGCCATGGCTGGACCTATTCCGCCCATCCGATCTGCGCGGCCGCGGGCGTTGCCAATCTCGAACTGATCGACGAGTTGGGGCTGGTTGAAAACGCCGGTAGCACCGGCGCCTACTTCCGCTCGGAGCTGACGAAGGCGCTTGCCGGCCACAAGCATGTGGGCGAGGTGCGTGGCGACGGATTGATGGCCGCGATCGAATTTGTCGAGGACAAGGACGACCGGGTCTTCTTCGATCCGGCGAAGAAGGTGGGCCCGCAAATCGCGGCCGCCCTGCTCGAACGCGGCGTTATCGGCCGCGCCATGCCGCAGGGCGATATCCTGGGCTTCGCGCCGCCGCTCTGCCTGACAACCGGCGAGGCAGACATCGTCGTGAAAGCGGCCGCCGGCGCGATCACGTCCGTACTCGGTGCTGGAGGCTGAAGGTCGGCTGACAGGTCGCTGGCAAGCGTGAACGAGGAGGAAGCGGGTGCGATCGTTTCCACCCTCGCCTGCCCGGCCGCGCCAGCGACCAGGCCAGAACGGCCCCGTAGCTATCTGCCCGTTGAAGTCTCTCCAGTGTCGCGGGCCGAAACGGATCGAGTGGCCGCCCGCGGCAGCCACCCCGCGGTGAAGTTTACTCCTGGTTCTCAGCGTTCCGTAGATACTGCGCCGTGGTGAGATAGTAGTTCCGGGCGGTGGCATTGATCTGGCGCTCACCCAACTCGGTCAGTGCCCTCGCCTTGATCGCCTTGGCCTGCATGTTCTCAGGGTCGGAGGCTAGTACATAGTCGATCAGTTCCGCGCCCCATTGGAATTCCTTGGCCTCGACTGCTTCCCGGGCGCGGGCGATCATCTTCTCTGTCCCTCCAGCCATTTCGAGCATTTTTTCAGCGCGCTCGGTGGGCGGCAGAGGGTTCAAATTCGTGGCATTTCCATCGAACCAGCCGACATAGTCAGCATAGATACCACGCACGGCCCATGCGACTGTGCCGTAGTATTCTTGCAGATGTGGGCTCCTTGCGAGTTCGGAAGAAAGCTTCACTTCCTGAACGATGTCGTCCGGCGTTTTTCCCTGTTTGATTCCGGCCAGCGTCTGATCGAGGACCGCCTTGATCCCGTCCCGGTAGTCGGTGAGCGCCTTGCGGACCTCGTCCTTCCCGAGGATAGGTCGCATATGGCCCTGGATCATGTAGGTAGCATTCAAGGCGAGCATCTTGTCGAGACTTGCGACCCACTTCTCCGGCGGCCGCAGCTTGAGGCCGCGGATCGGCGAGAGGTTCGGGTAGGATTTCAGGAAATTGTCGCCGGGGATCAGCACGCCCTTTCCGGGGATCCAGACGGCCGTGTTCTCCGGTGACTCTCCGGGCGTATGGATGAGTTGCATCGAGACACCGGCAAGCTCGATGGTCTCGCACTCGCCGCCGAAAGTGCGGGTCGGCGGCAGGAAGCCCTCCCGGGTATGCGGTGTAACGCGGCCATATTCGAGCTGCGTGCCCGCGTTGATGAACAGATCGTCGGCCAGCTTCGTTCCGAAGGCATCGCCGCCATCCCTCGGTCCCCTTCCGAACTCAGGGCCGGCTTCCACCAGCACCTGATGGCTGTAGATTTCGGGATTGTCAGCTCCGGCAAATACCTTCGTGCGGCCAGAATGATCCGGGTGATTGTGGGTGTAGATGATTGCCCGGACAGGGCGGACGAAACGATCACCGAAGGCGTCCACGATCGCCTTGGCGTCGACAGGGTTGGCGGATGTGTCGACGATAATCGAACCACCGTCGCCTTGGATCAGCGTGACGTTACTCGCCGAATAGCCGACGGCGGCAAAAACGCCCTCCGTGATTTCGATGATATCCTTGCGGAATTCGGCGGAACTCGCACGCAGTTGCTCACGCCCGGCGAATTCATCTGCAGAAGCGGGCAACGCCTGCCCAGGAGTTGGTGTGATCATCAAGGCTAATCCTACTTCACGGCTCCCCGAGCCTGGCGTCAGGAGTGACGGCCCTTGGCCGTCAGTCGTTGCGGCTGCGACTGCAGCGGATCTGGTGGACGTCATATTGGAATAACTGGCCGGTGTCCCGTCCTTCCTTGCGACCAAGGTCCACCTGGTGATCACTACCCCCTTTTTTCGCGCCACGCGCCTCAGACCTCCCCCGGCCATAGAAAATCGTCTGTCTTTGCGCTGGTTCAAACAGTCCGGTCTCACTTCACCTTAGGTTGACGCCGAGATTGCCGGATCGTCGTTGCCTGGAAGCGGAAGGTGCTTCGACGCAACGTGGACATGGAACATATGCAATGCGAGCAGCGGACCCAGCGATGACATCGACATTGGCCCAAACCAAAGAAGACATCGGCCGTGCGATCGCGCGCATGCACGGCGCGGTCTTGAGCAGCGCGATCGACTGCGAATGCCGAGACCGGGTGGGCGAGGCACTGCGCGACCTTGAAAGGCTGGAGCGAGAGCGGATCGAGCGGAGCCTGTTGGCAGCGGCCAGCGACCAGCGTCAAAGGATCGAGGCACTTCTGGTGCTGCTCGGTGACTTTGACCCCAATGAAACAGATGCCCTTGACGATGGCACCATGGCGGAGGCGAGCCTGCTCTTCGCCGATATCGCTGCTGCCGCAGAGTTGGGCTCCTATTTGCTACGACAATCGCGCCAGGTTCGCCATTCATCCGGCGGAATGCAGGAGGCTGCCAATCATGCCACGCAGAGAGAGTGAGTTTTATCCGGCGCGCTTTGGAGGCTTGCAGCGACGCGACGCTTCTCAGCGGAGCCGGTTCAGAGACGCGCTCCTGGACATCGCCATGTCCCAAACCGTCGCGCTCGGGGATATGAGCTTGCTTCTCGAAACCCTGCAGGACGACAGAACAGCCGGCAGCTCGGACTGGCGTTGATATCGCCAGCCATTTCGTTCTGGCGTTTGCGCCGAAAATCCGGCGCAAAAGCGGCTAAGGCTTCGCTACGGCGCCGAATGCGTCCGCCAGCTTCCTGACTGCAGTCTCGATTTCACCCGGCGTGTAGGCCGCAAATCCCATCAGGAAGCCGGCCATAGGCTCGCCGGTAGCGTAAAGACCGGACAGTCCCATGATGTCGATCCCGGCACGTCGAGCGGCGTCGATGGCTGTGGGCTCCGGCATGTTGCCGACCAGTACACAGGGCATCTGCAGCCCGCCGATGGGGACCTGCGCTTCGACATAGTTCGACAGATGCTTGCCGACGAGGGTTGCCAGCAGGGCGAGCCGGTCGGCGTAGACGCTGCGCATGGTGCGGACATGCGCACCAAAATGCCCGCCTTCCATGAAGCGGGCGAGCGTCAATTGCGCCAGCGGGGCGGTGTGCCCGTCAAGCAGCGTGCGCGCGACCGTCATCGGCTGCACGAGTTGGGGAGGCAGCACCACATAGCCGATCCTCAAGCCCGGAAAGAGCGATTTGGTGAAGGTGCCGATGTAGATCGTCCGGTCGTGCGGATCGAGACCCTGAACGCAGGCCGTCGGCTTGCCAGCATAATGGAATTCGCTGTCGTAGTCGTCCTCGATGATCCAGGCATGATGGTGTTTGGCCCACTCGATCAGCGCCAGGCGGCGCTCCAGCGCCAGCGTCGCACCGGTCGGGAACTGATGCGAGGGCGTCAGGAACACGGCCTTGGCCTTGCGCGGTTCGGCCATGATCTCCTCAACGACGAGGCCCTGGCCATCGACGCGAACGGGAACGCATTCCAGCCCCGCCGCGTCGAAAGCCTTGCGCGCACCGTAGTAGGCGGGGTCTTCGATGAAGATCCGGTCGCCGGGGTCGAACAGCATGTTTGCGCAAAGTGTCAACGCCTGCTGCGAACTCGTGAGGACCAACGCCCGATCGGCCGTGGCGCGCGCGCCACGCTCCAGGTTCATATAGTCGGCGATGGCACGGCGAAGCGATTCGGTCCCTTGCGGATCGCCGTGAAGGAGCACCTGGGTGCCGTTCTCCCGCAACACCTGGCGTTCCAGGCGTTCCCAAATCCGGAGAGGAAAATTCCGCGTCTCCGGCACACCATGCGCGAACGGTCGCGGCGCAAGCAGTTCGCGCACACCGCCACTTTGAAACATCGCATCGCCACGTCTGCTGAGGTTCGGCGCGTGGTTGCGCAATAGCGTATCCCGCCGGGAAAGGCGCCGACCGCTTGCGAATTCCGTCATCTCGGCCACGAAGCTCCCGCTTCCCACCCGGCGCTCGATGAAGCCTTCGGCATGAAGCTGACCATAGGCTGCTTCGACGGTGTCGCGGGATACGCCGAGCGACTGGGCGAGCGCGCGTGACGCCGGCAGCGGCTTTCGGGGCCCAATCACGCCATCGAGGATCAGTTGCCGGATTGCGCGTTGTATCCGCGCGTGAAGCGGCATGGCGGCATGCGCCGGATGAACGAGCCAAGCCTTCACGGACTCCAGTTGCGAATGCTTGAACAAATGGTCTGACCCTGCCTGACAAAATGGATGGGAACATCAGTCCATTGGGCGGCTAAATGTCAACGCACTTCGTCGGCCACCCGCCGCAGAATTCAGGAGTTCCGTCAAGACATGCCTTCCCATCCATCGCCCACTCCCATCCGCCTGAACGACCTGACGCACCCGATCGTGGCGGGCCTGATCTCAGTCATCGTCAATTACGGCGGCACATTCATCCTGGTCTTTCAGGCCGCGAAGGTCGCCGGTCTCAGTCCGGAGCTGACCGCGTCGTGGGTATGGTCCGTCTCCGTCGGCGTGGGGCTGTCAGGGCTCTTCTTGAGTTGGCGATATCGCGAGCCGATTATCACCGCCTGGTCGACACCAGCGGCGGCGTTTCTCGTGACGGCACTGGCAACGACACCCTATGCGCAGGCCATTGGTGCCTACATGGTCTCGGCTGCAGCTTTCGTCGCACTTGGCCTTTCCGGCTACTTCGAGAAGGTCATCCGCCTGATCCCGTCGGGCATTGCCTCCGGCCTATTGGCCGGCATTCTGCTGCAGTTCGGGATCGGTGCGTTTGGCGGCGCCAGCGTCGATCCGCTGCTCGTCGGCTTGCTGATCGCTGCCTATGTCGTGCTGAAGCGCTTCTCCGCCCGCTATGCGGTGGTCGGCATCCTCATTCTTGGGCTCTCGTTCCTGCTTGCAGAGGGCCGGGTCGACCTGTCCGGGCTGAAGCTGGAATTCGCGGCACCCGTTTTCACCATGCCGGAATTCTCGCTGAACGCACTGCTTTCCGTCGCATTGCCGTTGTTTCTGATCACGCTGACCGGCCAATACATGCCGGGTATGCTGGTGCTGCGAAATGACGGCTTCAAGACCAGCGCCAACCCGATCGTCACCGCGACCGGCCTCGGTTCGCTCATCATGGCGCCCTTCGGCTCCCACGCTTTCAATATCGCGGCCATCACCGCGGCAATCGCCACCGGAAAGGAAGCGCATGAGGACCCGTCCAAGCGCTGGATCGCGGGCATCGCGGCAGGCTGCTTCTATGTGCTCGTGGGTGTCTTCGGTGTGACCCTCGCTGCCGTGTTCATGGCATTCCCCGCAACATTCATCACCACGCTTGCGGGCCTCGCGCTGCTGGGCACGATCGGCGGCAGCCTTGCCGGAGCGATGGCCGATCCGACATCGCGCGAGGCTGCTCTCATCACATTCCTGGCGTCTGCCGCCAACATCAAGCTTCTCGGCATTGGCGGAGCTTTCTGGGGTCTGGTAATCGGCCTCGTCGCCTATATCGTGCTGAACGGTCGCCTGCCGCAACGCGACAGGATCAAGTTGGCCGGGACCGAGGGAGCCGCCAAATGAGCGCCGGCCTTCCGTCATCTTGATCCCTGAGAGCTTTGGCAAGGCCGGCCGCCGTGCGGGCCGCCGGCCTTGCCCGCTACCCGATTAAATGTCCCAATCGGAACCCAGCGCGTACGCCTCGATGTGGTCGATCTTCATCTCCGCTCCATCGGCAAAATCGTCATTCGGCGCTTCGGCCATTCCTCCGACCGCAAGATTGACGAGCATATACATCGGCTCGTGCATATCCGCGGGCGTGTCGGTGCGGGCGATCTCCGTGTCGTCGAAGTACCAGACGATTTCGTCTTTCGTCCAAAGCACGCCATAGTCGTGAAACCCGTCGGTATCGGCGACCTGCGCCCCGTCTCGGCTCACGGTGTGCTCACCGCTTTCATTGGAATGGGCGGTGGTGATGACGGTATTCGGGTCCTGCCCGCGCATCTCGACGACGTCGAGTTCGGGCGGCCAGGAGCCGTCGGCGGGTAGCAGCCAGAAGGCGGGCCAGGCGCCGTGGTCGTCCGGCATGTCGGCCCGCATTTCGAAGTAGCCGTAGGTCTGGGCGAAGGACGAGTAGGTCGTCAGCATCCCGGACGTGTAATCATAGCCACCGATCTCGGACTGGATTGCTTCCGATGCGCGCTCCGCGGTGATCGTAAGTACGCCGTCCCCGACCGAAAAAGGATTGGCAGCAGCGGTCGGCTCGTAGCTCGGATTGACATACCACTGCAGTTCGCCGTTTTCAGTGAGCGTCGCCCCCTCTTCCGGCGCCCACCAGTATTTCGCATCCCAGACACCGCCCGTGTCATCGCGGAGTTGAAGCGTGTCGAAGTCGTCCGAGAAAGTCTGCGTGAAGGCCGACCGGTCCAGGCTCAACTGGAACTGGCTTTCCTGCAATTGCTCGGTCGCCGTATCGGCGAGCACCAGGCTTTCGCCATCAGCGAGGCCAAGGCGGAGATCGTCGCCCTCCTGAACGGAGTTGGCCAGAACCTGGTCGAACGACGTGATGCCATAACCGTCGAGGCGAACAGTGTCGTTGGAGCTGAAATCGGCAATGACGTCGCTGCCATTGCCGCGCTCGAACACGAAAATATCGGCTCCACCGCCGCCAATCAGCACGTCATTGCCTGCGCCTCCGTCGATGGTTTGGCTGCCGGAACCGCCGGTGATGATGTTGTCGGCACCGTTGCCGAATGCATGTCGACCATCGCCGGTGACGGTCAGGTTCTCGAAATTCTCCGGCAAGGTGTAGCTCATCCACGTATCGATCGTGTCTACACCTTCGCCGGGCGCCTCTTCGGCCCGGTTCGTCGATGAATAAAGGTAGTAGATATCGTCGCCCGTGCCGCCGACCATCGTTACGTCGACGGAACTGTCGCCCCAGATGGAATCGTTACCGGCGGTGCCGTAGAGGGTCGGTCCGGATCCGGTCGCGGAAAACCATGCCGTCGAGCTTCCGCTGTAATAGAGCGGTTGTCCTAGGGCGTTCATGGCAGTTCTGCTCATCGAGAAGTCTCCTGCTGGATTGTGCCCCTTCCCGGTGAGCACCCCTAGCATCTCCGACTGTGGCCTGTCGCCCACACCTCCAACTCTTTTGCCCGCGGACATCAACGCATCAGTGCGCCGAACAATCGGAAGGCAGCGGATGCGCCCGCGACGACGGTGAGCACGCGAACGACGTGGTGCAGCACCACAAACGGCACTTCCACGTTGAGCGAAAGGGCAATGAGGCTCATCTCAGCGACGCCACCGGGCGAATAGGCGAGCACATAGGCGATGAGCCGGTCCCCGCCCATGAACGACAACAGCCCGGCAAACATCAGCGTCGATAGGAGCATCAGCACCGTGGCGCCGGCGGAAAGCACCATTGCCCGCACTACCATGCGCGGTGACGCGTTGGCGAAGCGGCATCCGATCGTCGCGCCAATGACGACCTGTGCCGCAGCAAGGGCAATGGCCGGCAGCTCGAAATCGGTCACGCCGGCCAGATGAAGCACAGCGCTCGCAAGCATCGGCCCGACCAGAAACCGCGCCGGCAATCGCAGGACGGTACCAAGCGCAACGCCGCCGATCACCGCGCCGGCAAACCACAGCACATCCGCTACCGACACTGCGGTTTCGCCGGCGGACACGACGCCCGTTCTGTCGATCGCGACGCCCGTAAACGTCTGGATCAGAAACGGCAGCGTCAATACGACCAGGAAAATTCGGGCGGCATGGATGAGCGCGATCATCCGCTCGTCGCCGCCCTTTTCCGCGCCGAGCGTTATCATTTCGACGAGACCGCCAGGCATCGCGGAGAAGTAGGCGGTAACGGGATCCAGCTTGGCGAGGTACCGGAAATAGGCAAAGGCCAAGGTGCCGGTGATGGCGATGAAGGCAATCAGGCCGCTGAGCGATACGATCCAGGCCGAGAAATGTCCGAATGTTTCCGGCGAAAAGGAGGTGCCGAGCATCGCACCGATCACCGCCGTCATCGGTGGGCGCGCGTGTTTCGGCAGGGAGACGGGAACGCCTGCAAAGGCGCAGACGGCCGTGGCCAGCATGGCCCCCAACAGCCATGCAAGCGGCATATGCGCCAGCCACATCAAGAACCCGCCGAACGCACCGATGCAGAGCGTCAGCGCAAACCGGCCGCCCGCCTTGCGAAGTCCGTCGCGGCTCACCGAGCGCTCATGACCTGGCGCGTGTGCGTTACGACGGGCGCCGCCGCGAAGCAGGGACCGACGATCTCGCGCCAGGTCTGAAAATCGGCAGAGCCTCGAAACCCTTCCATGTGATCTTCGACCGTTTCCCAATCGACGACGAGGCGATAGACCTGCGGCGTCTCGATGACACGGTGGAGGGAAACCCCGTGACATCCCCTGGCACGGAGGAACAGCGGAACAGCCTTCTCGACGCCTCGCTCGAAATCACCCTCCAGCCCCGGCTTGATGGTCAATTCTGCAACTTCCTGGATCATACCGACGCCCCCGGCTTGTGGCCATGCTCGGCGTCAATCGTGTGCTCCTCGCCGGTCGCGATCATCGTCCGGGTGGCATCGATCGATGCATAGACCCAAAAGATCCGCATGGGCTCCGTCTCCGACGCATTGATGAAGCGGTGCGGAACGTTCGCCGGAATCCAGGTCGTGTCATTGGGCCCGAGGGGATAGCGCACGCCATCGATCTCGGCGATCGCCTGACCATCGAGGATCATCACGCTTTCCTCGCAATTGTGCTTGTGAAGGCCGATCGCAGCACCTGGATCGAACGCGGTGATGCCGTTGATCATGCTCGCTGAGCCGCATTTGCGCGTGACCAGCGGCGTGGTGCGTGCGCCGTTGCCACGGTCGTTGGTCTTCAATTCCCTTGGCCGCAGGATGGCCGGCATCACCTTGCTCATCGTGCTCCTCCCTGTGCGGTCGCCGGCGTCTGGGTGGGGCCAATCCACACGGTCTTGATGTTGACGAATTCGCGGATGCCGTAGACCCCGAGTTCGCGCCCGTAGCCGGAGCGCTTGATGCCGCCGAAGGGGTAGCGAGGATCGGAAGCGACCATACCGTTGATGAAGACGGCGCCGGCTTCGATCTCACGCGCAAGCGATCGGGCGCGTGCAAGATCCCTGGTCCAGAGCGCGGCACCCAGGCCGAACTCCGTCTGGTTGGCGAGCGCCACCGCCTCCCTGGCATCCTTCACGCGGATGATCGCCGCAACCGGCCCGAAGGTCTCCTCGCAAAAGGCAGCCATGTCGGGGCGAACGTTGTCGAGGACCGTCGGCGGATAATAGAACCCGTCGCCTTCGAGCGGCGTGCCGCCGGCCCTCAGCGTCGCGCCGGCCGAAAGGCTACGCTCGACCTGTTTGTGCAGGCCAGTCATCAAGTTCTCCCTGGCCATGGGGCCGATATTCGTTTCCCGCTCCATCGGGTCGCCGATCTTCAGCTTCGCCACTTCTTGCAGGAAGAGGTCAACGAACCGCTCTGCGATGGTTTCTTCGACGATGAAGCGCTTGGCATTGACACAGGATTGGCCGACATTGACGTAGCGCGCCTTGACCGCGATATTCGCCGCCTGTTCGATATCGGCGTCGGCGAGCACGATGAACGGATCCGAGCCGCCGAGCTCAAGCACCTGCTTCTTCAACGCCTTGCCGGCCTGCGCGGCGACAATCGCCCCCACCTCCGTCGATCCCGTCAGCGTGACGGCCGCGATCCGATCGTCGGCGATGATGCCGGCAACCTTCGACGGCTCGATCAGCAGCGTGGCGAAGAGACCTTCAGGGCAGCCGGCTTCCCGCATCACCTCTTCGATCGCGAGCGCACATTCAGGGACATTGTTGGCGTGCTTCAAGATTGCGCCATTGCCTGCTGCAAAGGCAGGAGCGGCAAAGCGGAAGAACTGCCAGAACGGATAGTTCCACGGCATGATCGCCAAGACGACACCGAGCGGATCGAAAGCGATTACGCTTTCAGCCGCGTTCGACG
This sequence comes from Ensifer adhaerens, assembly GCF_020035535.1. NCBI lineage: Bacteria > Pseudomonadati > Pseudomonadota > Alphaproteobacteria > Hyphomicrobiales > Rhizobiaceae > Ensifer > Ensifer adhaerens. The sequence continues at coordinate 330,280 of NZ_CP083350.1, forward strand.
CCACCGGTTCATCCGCAAGGTACTTCGGCGCATTCTCGGCATAGAAATCGCAGTTGTAGGCGCACTTCTCCACCTCGGCCTCAGCCTCTGTGATCGGCTTGCCCATCTCGCGGGTTATCATGGCGGCATAACGGTGTTTTCCGGCCCGCAGCACTCGCGCCATGGCGGAAAGAAGCGTGCAGCGCTCAGCAACTGGTACTCTTCGCCAGGCGGCCTGTGCCTTCGCTGCCGCGCGCAACGCCTGGTCGACATAGGCATCGCCGTGAAGGTCGTAGCGCGCAAGCTCGCGGCCGTCGGCCGGATTGGTGGAAACGATCATGCTCTTCTCCAATGAAAGAATGCAAGGGGCAAAACGCCTTGAACTGGCGGCTTTTCCTTGGGTGCGGTTCAGTTTTGACCGGCGTTTTTGCCGATCGGCTAAAGATGCTCCTTCCGCTGGACGGTTGTTTCCGTCCTTCGGTTCTTGAACCAGTCTCCAATGCGTGACCTGATGCCTTGGCTTCGGTCACAGAGTGGCGTTCGGCTCCCGGTTTCCCATTCTCCTGAAAGAGCGCAGCCCAGTCCTGCCGGGCTCGCTAGACGAACATCAGGACAACCGGGATATCGTCGACGCGCTTTCCATGGGGGTGCCGCGCGGCTCATAGGCGCGCTGGTCACGCAGGATCTGGAAGGCGATCGTCAAAAGCTTGCGCGCAATCGCCACGCGCGCCTTGTTGGTTCCTCTGATCTTCAGGTGCTCGTAGTGGGCGCGCAGCTCAGGATCACTGGCGACGGCCGGCGTTACCGCCTCGACAAAGGCCCAGCGCAGCCACTTGTTGCCCTGCTTGATGATCTTGCCGTGGAAGGTCTTGCCGCCAGACGAATAGGTCGACGGCACCAGTCCCGCATAGGCGGCCAGCTTCTTCGGGTTGCGAAAGCGGGATATATCGTCGATCTCCGCCTCGATCAGCCGGGCGAAGAATTCGCCGATGCCGGGGATCGTCTTCAACAGCTTGACGTTGGCATTGGCCTTGGTCAGTGCCCGGATCGTTGTCTCCGACTGCTTGATCCGCCCATCGATGTCGCCGATGAAGGCGAGGCCACGGTCGATCTGGACGCGGTCGATCGCGGAGAGCTCAATCTGCGCCAGCTGGATGCGGCCGGCCTTGCCAAACAGGTCGCCGAGCTTTTTGAACTGGGCCGTCTGCTCCGGATAACGATCAAACACCGTGACGATGCGGTTCTTCGTCATTGTGCGCAGCCGCACGTAAAACATCCGCTCGCGCAGCGCGACACGCAACGCGCGGGCCTTGTCGCTCGGTGCCCAAGCCTCCGGCACCAGATCGGCGCGCAGCAGATGCGCCAGCACCGTCGCGTCGATCTTGTCGGTCTTGATCTTGGCGTCGGCGATCGCCTTGACCTTCAACGGATGGGCGAGAACGACATCATCACAAATGTCGTCGAGCCAGTCGTACATCACCATCCAGTTGCGGGTTGCCTCGACAACCGCATGGCTGTTCTCGCGGTAGCGCTCGAGAAAGCTGTCCAGCGACTGGCGGTCGTTCTTCACCCGGCCGGATCTGAGCGTCTTACCGCTGCTGTCCTGCACCACCAGGTGGCTATAGGATTTGTGGTAGTCGACCCCGATATGGTAATCATAGGACGCAGTCATGCTTCCAACTCCCGTGTTGAGATCTGCAAAACCCCAACAGGATAAGCCGAAAGGCTGGAAGCGTGACTGTCCCTCGATCATCATCGCCATCTCAATGATCCGTTCTCTCAGCGGGCGTGGCCTCTTTCATGCCACCTCCTGATTTCTGATCTCGCCCGCCAGGCGGCAAGAAATGTCAAACTCTCGACTGTGTTCGCCGAGGGTGTGAACTCGAAGCCGATGGCACCCTGAAAGCTCTGCGCTTCAAGTGCGGAAAGGACTGGCTCGAAATCGATCGTCCCGGTCCCCGGCTCCTGTCGGCCCGGATGGTCGGCGATGTGGATGTGTCCGATCCGATAGGCATTTTCCGCGATCCACTGAGCCGGATCGATGCCGGTCGCACGCGCATGGAAGGTGTCAAACAGCAGCGAGAGATTGCCGGGACCGAAGACATCCTGCACGCGGCACGCCTGCTCCAGTGTGGAGAGCGCGTAGCCCGGCACCGACCGCTCACTGATCGCCTCGATCAGGACCTTCGCCGGCGTGCCGGCCGTTCGCTGGACGGCAAAATGCAGGTTTTCGAGGTAGACACTGCCGGCGTCTGCATCGCTTCCTTGAGGTGGAACGCCGGCCATCGGGTGCACGTAGGGCGCATCGACAGCGAGCGCGAATTCAAGGGCGCTGTCGAAGGTTGCGCGAAACTCGGACTGCCGGCCCGGCAGCGCGGCGAGACCTTTTTCGCCCATTGCCAGGTCGCCGAATGCGCAGGAGAGCTGCGCAAAGCGGAGACGATGTTTCTTTAAAAGGCCGCGGATGACCGCGGGTTCGAACGTCTCCAGATAAGGGTGTTCTACTGCATCAAAACCCACAGCAGCAGCCGCTTCGAAGCGTTCCTCGAAGGGTAGCTCCTTGAAGAGATAGCCGGTGTGGGCCGAGAAAATGGGCTGCGCGGTCACCGCACTATCCCCTCAGCGAAGATCGCGCGCGCTGACGAGCACGCCGTCCGCATCCGCATAGAGGTAGGCGCCCGGCGCGAACGTGACGCCGCCAAATTGAACGGGCATGCCCGTCTTGCCGGGACCGTCCTTCGCGGACTTCTTTGGTGTCACCGAAAGACAGAAAACGCCCACGTCCATCTCGGCGATCTCAGCACTGTCGCGCACGGCGCCGTTGATCACGATGCCGGCCCAGCCATTGTCGCGAAGGATCATCGCGATCTGGTCGCCGAGCAACGCGACGCGGCTCGAGGCGCCACCATCGACAACTATGACCTTGCCCTCGCCCGGCATCTGCAGTTCGGCCTTCAACAGAGCATTGTCCTCGAAGCATTTGACGGTCGCGATCGGACCGCTGAAGGACTTCGTCTTCCCGAGTTTCAGAAAGGGAAGATCGCAGAAGTGCACTTCCTCCCCATGCGCATCGACGAGATCAGCCGTTTTCATCGGTGTTTCCTTCAATAGCCGCCAAAGACGGCCTTCAATTCCGTGACGTTTTCAGGGGAAAGCATGCGTTTCGGCGCATCGCGCAACAGCACCAGCAGCTTGGCAGTTTCCTCTAGCTCCTCGGCTGCGTAGACCGCCGATGCAATCTCCTTGCCGGTGACGACGGGGCCATGATTGGCAAGCAGAACGGCGGCATAGCGACCACCGAGTTCCCTGATCATGTCGCCCATTCGTTCGTCGCCCGGCTTGACGTAGGGGAGCAGCTTCACTTGCCCCACGCGCATGACAACGTAAGGGGTGAGCGGCGGAATGCAGTCGTCCGGATCAATGTCGGCAAGACAGGAGAGAGCCGTGGCGAAGGTCGAATGAAGGTGGACCACCGCGCCCGTCTGCGGCCGTGTTTCGTAGAACGCGCGGTGCAGGAACACTTCCTTCGAGGGCTTGTCGCCGGATATGTGGTTGCCCTCGCGGTCGAGCTTCGAGATGCGTGCCGGATCGAGAAAGCCGAGGCACGAATTGGTCGGGGTCATCAGGATCCCGTCCTCGACTGCAGCACTGATGTTGCCGGCGGAGCCGACCGAGAAGCCACGGTCGAACAACGACTTCGAAAGCCGGGCGATCTCCTCACGTATCCTGTTCTCAGCACTCATCTGCCTGTGAGCCTTTCCAATGCTTTGGCAAAGAAATCGGGGCTGCCGAAATTGCCGGACTTCAGCGCCAACGCCACGGGACTTGCCCCGCCCGACAACAGCACCGGCACCCCAGGATCGATTTCCGGCCCAATCGTCAGCGCACCGAGATCGAGTGCCGAGACGACCGCTCCGGACGTTTCGCCACCGGCAACGACGAGGCGACGGACGCCAACCTTGACCAGTTCCTGCGCCGTTTTGGCGAAGAGATCATCGAGCGCCCCGGCAACCGCTTCCCGGCCGAAGCGCGCCTGGACCGCCTGGACCTCCTCGGGCGTGCCCGAAGAGTAAACGAGCGGCGCCCTGCCCTCGTTCGCGCGCATGAAGGACGTCAGCTCGGCGGTCGTCACCGAGCCGGCCATGACGCCGGCAACGTCGATGGCAAGCGTCGGGTGGTTCTTGCGGTGGATCTCGACCTGTTCGCGGGTCGCACCGGAGCAGCTTCCGGCGAGAATGGCCTCCGGCCCCTCGACGCCGGCAGTACTGGCGCTGTGGCCGGCAGCAAGGCCTTGCGCGATGAAGTTTGCGGCAAGACCGATCGCGATGCCGGAACCACCCGTGACAAGGCGATCTCCCGCCGCTGCACGACCGATTGCGACGAGATCCTCATCCGTGATGGCATCGACGATGACGAGCGTGCGATTGCGCTCGCCGTTCTCCCGCAGTGCTGTTCCGATTTCGGCCGCCCCTTGCCGGACGACGGCGATATCGACATGTCCAACCTCAGTTGTCGACTGGAGCCGCAGCCAGCGCCGGATATCCGCGTCGGTCATCGGGTTGAGCGGGTGGCTTTGCAGGCCGGACTCGCTCAGAAGCCGATCCTTCACGAAGAGGTGGCCCTGATAGACCGTTCGGCCGGCACCGGGAAAAGCGGGGCAGGAGATCACGCCTTTGACGCCCAAGGCCTCGGCAAGCGCTTCGGCGACGGGGCCGATATTGCCCGCCGGAGTGGAATCGAAGGTCGAGCAGTACTTGAAGACGATCTGCTGGCACCCCTGATCGAGCAGCCAGCGCAGGCTCGCCAGCGACTGCTCGATGGCCGAAGCTGCCTCGACCGACCGGCTCTTCAGCGCAATCACGCCAGCCTCCACATCGGGTTCGGCCTTTGCCCGCGGGATTCCAAGGTATTGAACGGTGCGAAGACCACCCTGCCCCGACAGACCCTTGGCAAGCGTGTTCGCGATATCGCTTGCCCCTGTAAAATCGTCTGCAATGACGCCAAGCAGCATTGAAGGTGTACTCCCGAATGTCAGGCTGCGCCGAGAAGGCGCTTGAGTTTGTCGATGGCGGCATCCGGGCTCGACAGGACCGGTATGTTCGTCACCGCCCGCACCGCAGATACGGCGCGTGCCGTGGAAAAATGCGCAAGCACGATGCTGTCGAAGCCACGCAACCCCGCCGCAGCTTCGGCGACGAGCCGATTGTGGGTCTCTGCATTACCCGCCCGCACCGCCTCGATCGCGCCGTGCACCAGAAAGCTCTCCATGGTCGCGGTCGGATCGATCCTTTCGGCCTCCTCCCAAAACTCCGCCTCCATGCCGTCGCGCGCAGGCGGGAAGGTGTAGAGCATGGCAGTCCTGCCGCCTTTCCGGATCGCAGCCTCAAACATCGCCTCGTTGGGTTTCAGCACCGGGATGTCGACGGTCGTCGCCGCCTGCTCGATCGCCCGCCCGAAGGCCGAGCAGGTGAAGAGCACGGCCGCACTCCCGATCTGCCGCGCATATCGGGCCAGAGCCTCGATACGCGCCGTCAGGGCTTCGGTGATGTCGGTGCTTGCGGCACGGTCGGGCGAAAGGCTGTCCTCCAGAAGGTTGACCACATCCGCGTCCGGCCAAGCCGTTGCGAAAGCAAGTTTGATCGGTTCCATCGCGATCGGCGTCGCGTGGACGAGCGTTATCCGGGGCTGTCTCGACATGAAAATCCCTTTGAATGGAGCGGCCGCCGGGAGGAACGGCGACCGCCAAGCGCCCGCTAGCGCTGGCCCGCCGAAAACACCCAGACGCTCTCAGACGGGATTCGTGCCCAGACAGTGCCGGTCGCCAGCTGCCGTGCGCCGTGTGCCTTGGCAACGAAATCGCCGCGACGCAGACGGTATTCCCAGCGGTCGCCGAGATAGATGCTGTCGTCGAGGTTCATCTCAAGCCCGCCCGCCTCGGGCTGGTCGCTGACGCTGATCTGCTCGACCCGGATCACCGCACGCGCGTCGTCGGATGCGTTGACGCCGGATGCCTCGCGCACCGTGCCGTCGAGGCTCCAGTTGTCGCCGCCGATGACGGCGCTACGGCCGTTGATCGATTTCACCTTCGCCTTGACGATGTTGTTCGCGCCCAGGAAGTCTGCCGAATAGAAGCTGTTCGGATTGGAATATATCTCCTGCGGTCCGCCTTGCTGGACGATGCGACCGTCCTGTAGCAGGAGAATGTTATCGGCAGCGGCCAGCGCCTCGCTTTGATCGTGGGTGACGAGGATCGCGCAGATCTCGAGGTCGAGGATCAGCTTGCGGATCCAGTAGCGCGCCTCTTCTCTGAGCTTCGCATCGAGATTGGAGAGCGGCTCATCGAGCAACAGCACACGCGGCTCATAAACCAGCGCCCGGCAGATGGCGACGCGCTGCTGCTGGCCGCCCGACAATTGCGAGGGGAAGCGATCGGAAAGATGGCCAAGGCCCATGCGTTCCAAGATCGCCTGCACACGCTTTTCGATATCGGCCTGCGTCACCCCGCGCAGCTTCAGGCCGTAGCCGACATTCTCCTTGACGGTGCGATGCGGCCAAAGGGCGTAGGATTGAAACACGAGGCCGATGTTGCGCTGTTCGGGCGGAAGCGCGAGCTTCCTTTCGCCATCGAGCACGGTCTTGCCGCCGATGACGATCTGGCCGATTTCCGGCTGCTCGAGCCCGGCGACGCAGCGCAACAGCGTGGTCTTGCCGCTGCCCGAGGCACCCAGCAGGGCGACGATGGAGCCGCGCTGCGCGGTGAAGGACGCGCCTTTCAGGATCTGCAGACCGCCCAGCCACTTCTGGACATTGCTGACAACGAGTTCAGTCATGGATTTTTGCTCCCAAACGGAGGGCGAGTGCGAGACCTGCGCCCGTCAAGACGATGCTGATGAGGGAAAGAGCGGCGATCGTGTTCATGGCGCCGGTCTGAAGAAGCGAGACCATCAGCGAACCGATGACTTCCGTGCCGGCGCCCATGAGGTAGACGCCCGTCGCATATTCGCGAAGGAAGATGATCATGATGAGCGCCCAGGCACCGGCAAGACCCGGCCGGACGATCGGGATCACCACATCCTTCCAGGTGCGGCCTATCGTTGCGCCCGTGGTACGGGCGGACTCTTCGAGCTCCGGGGCGACCTGGATCAGCGTGCCCTGCAGGAGGCGCAGACCATAGGACAGGCCGACGACCAGATAGGCGACGAAGAGGCTGACCAGCGTTGGTCTCAGCGGCGTGAGCAACGGCACGAACAGGAAGACCCAGAAGAAGGCAAGGCCGACGACGAGGCCCGGAAGCGCACGCGGCAGGAGGACGATATAGTCCAGCACCGTGTTCGACATGCCCCAGTTGCGGTGACCGGCCAGGCCGACGGCGAGATAGATCGCCACGGCTGCAGCACCACCGACGACCGACAGGATGATCGTATTGACGATGCCATTGTAGAGGCTCGGCACTTCGAGCATGCGGCTGAAGTTGGAGAGGGTCAGTTGGTCGAAGAGGTTGACGCCCTCGCCCCAGGCATCGACGAACGCGCGCACCGTGATGCCGCCGATCGGGAGAGCGACCGAGACAAAGAGCCAGAAACCGATGACCGAAAGGGCAATGACCTGGCCGCTTGTGCCGAGTTTCAAGGTGGCGACGCGGGCACCCTTGCCGCCGAGTGCGGCATACTTGCGGGCATTGCGCAGCAGCCTGCGCTGCATCCACACAAGCGGCAGCGTGATCAGCACCAGCACGACCGCGACGACAGCCATGAGCTGATAGGTCGGTGTGCCGAACAGCGTCGTCAGCTTGTAGATGTAGGTGGTCAGTACCATGATCCCGTTCGGATCCCCTAGCACGAGCGGAATGCCGAAGGTTTCGAAGCCGAGCAGGATGTTGAGCGCCGCCGCAAAGATCAGCGCCGGCAGCACCATCGGCAGCGTGACGTCGCGCGAGACCTGCCAGATGGACGCGCCGGTGGTGCGGGCGGCTTCTTCGAGGTCCGACGGCAGATTGCGCATGGCAGAAGAGACATAGAGATAGACGTGCGGAACGTGGCTGAGGCCGGCAATCAGGATCATGCCCGGCAGGCTGTAGATGTTCCACGGCACGAAGCCGAGAATGTCGCGCACGAAGAGCGACACGAAACCCGTCGGGCCGACCGAGACGGTGTAGCCGAAGGCAAGCACGATCGACGAAATGAACATCGGCACGAGCACGAGGATCTCGAGCAGGCGCTTGCCCTTGATGTCGGTGCGCGTAATCAGGAAGGCAAGCAGGCCGCCGAGCGGCACCGCGATCGCCACCATGCCGAACGAGAAGATCGCCGTCGTGCCGAGTGCACGATAGAAGTTCTTGTCGGTGAAGACGTATTTGTACGCATCGAGGCCGAAGTGCGCACGGGGGCTGAAGAACGCGGCCGTCAGGAAACTCTGGTAGATGATCAGGCCGACGGGTGCCAGGACGGCGACCGCGAGCAGACCAATGACGATGCGCCGATAGAAGTTTGCATTGCCATGCCGCGGCATCTTTGCCGGATACTTCTTTTCGGCTGCGGCTTTCGTCAGGGGGACTGCAGCCGGTGCTTGGATGTGGGTAGACATTCTATGCCTCTCGCAAACGGTGGCGGAACCGCGGCGCCGGAGCGCCGCGGTCGGCTAAGCATCAGCGGCCGAGGGCGGCTTTCCAGTCGTTGAGGAACTGAACGCGCTTCATCTGGTCCATGTATTCCAGAACACCCTCGTCGACGGCGATCGGCTTCAGGCCACCACCGACACGCTCGTTGAGCGTCTTGATGTTGAGGCCGGCGGTCACGTCTTCACGGATCGACGGCAGTCCGCCTTCCGCCAGAAGCGACTGGCCTTCGGACGACAGCATGAAGTCGACGAAGAGCTTGGCCGCGTTCGAATGCGGAGCATCCTTGGTGATCAGCGCCAGACGCGAGAAGGCGGGCGTATAGTCCGTTGCGAAGTGCACACCGAGGTTCGGGCTCTCCTTGACCCAGTCGAGCGCGTAGGAGCCGATGATGTTGATGGCGATGACGTTTTCGCCCGAAACGACCGTTTCCTTCATACCGCCGGAGCTGGAATAGATCTTGGCGCCATCGTCGCCCATGGCCTTGGCAAGATCCCAGAAGTCAGGCCGGTTACGCGCATCGTTGGAGTGGTGCAGGAAGCCGGAACCGCTCTTTTCAGGATCGAAGGTCGCAACCTTGCCTTGAAGCTCGGTCTTGTTGCCCTTCAGGAACGTGATCATGTCGGCATAGGTTTTCGGAAGCTTGTCTTCGGAAAGGGCCTTGGTGTTGTAGATCACGCCGATCGGCTCGACGGTGGTGGCGTAGAGCGTGTTCTTGTAGTTTGCCCAGCTCGGAAGGTTGCCGGCTTCTGGTGAAGCGTAATCAGCCGCATAACCATCCTGGACCAGCGTCATCTGCAGGTCCATCGCCGAACTCCAGACGATGTCGGCGGTGGTCTGGCTGGCGGCAGCCTCCGAAATCACCTGGTTATAGGCACCGTTCGTCCCGAGATCGTTGTAGGCGATCTTGATGCCGTATTTTTTGGTGAAGGCATCCTGCAGCTTCTGCGACTGGGCCGCATCGGTCGAGGTATAGATCGAAACGGTGCCTTCCTGCTTGGCCTTGGCGATCAGGTCCGCATAGTCGGCAGGGTAGCCCGCGGGCACTTCCTGCGCGTGCGCCGCAAAAGCCGTCATGAACGCGGTGACCGCAACGGCCCCAAGGCGGCCGGAAACATGCTTGTTCATCTTCTCTTCTCCCAAAAGACGCCCGGCTCCAAATCTCCTCCGGGCAGTTTCGCGAGGGCCGTTGCCGCCCTCGCGCCTCCATGTCCGCACTTTGGCTTTTAAATATCCAAAGTACAAACTCCGATCAGGCGTTTGCAAGCTTCCGCTCGCCCTCACCGCTGCGAACGGCACGCGCCACGAGCGAACCGAATGCATCCGTGCCGATGCTGCCGCCGAGGTCGCGCGTCCGGGACCCGGGGTTCGCGAGGACCTCGTCGACCGCGCGCTCGATTTCCGCGCCCGCCGCCTCGAATTGCGGCAGACCGCGCTGCTCGCCCAGCCAGCTAAGCATCATGGCTGCAGACAGGATGAGCGAAGTCGGATTGGCGATGTTCTGGTTCTGGATATCGGGTGCTGAACCATGCTGCGCCTGGGCGCAGACAAGGCCGGTCTCGGCATTGGCGTTGATCGAGCCGGCCAGGCCAAGGCTGCCGGAGAGCTCGCTGGCGAGGTCCGAAAGAATGTCCGAGTAGAAATTCGTCGCGACGATCACGTCGAAGCGCGAGGGGTCGCGGACCAGATGGGCGGCCATCGCATCGATGATGAATTCGTTGAGCGTGACCTCGGGGAATTCGGCGGCAACCTTGCGTACCTGCTGAAGGAACAGGCCGTCCGTGAGGATGAAGTTGTTGGCCTTGTGAACTGCGGTCACCTTCTTGTTGCGCTTCATGGCCAGCAGGAAGGCTTGGCGCGCGATGCGCTCGCAGGCAGACGCGGTGATTTTTCGCACGGAAAGCGCCACGTCCGGCGTCGGCATGAACTCACCCGTACCGGCATACATGTTGCGGTCGGGATAAAAGCCTTCCGTCGCCTCGCGCATGATGACGAGGTCCATTTTCTTGGCGTCGTTCAGGAACGGACGAGAGCGCGCCGGACGCACGTTCGCATAGAGGTCGAGCTTGACGCGAAAACCTGCCGAGACGTTCACGCCACCCTTGTCGCGGGCCGGATAATCCATGTGGGACTGGGGCCCAAGGATGATGCCGTCGAAGGTGCGGGCGCGATCAAGCGTCTCATCTCGCAGCGTCGAGCCGTACTTCTCCAGGCTCGTGAAGCCGGTGTTTTCGAAATGGTATTCGAGGCCCAGGCCGAAAGCCGCGTCGGCTGCCTTCAGGACCTCCATGGTTGCCGCAGTGATCTCCGGACCGATCCCATCACACGGCGTCACGAATATTTTCATCAGCTAATCTCCCATGAGGCGACGAGCGAAGTCGCCGCTCTACGTCACGGGCGGATTATTGGCTTTTTAAATCTGAAAATGCAATCCCTATTTTTCGAGATTGTCTTTTTCATGCGCCTGGTGCGACCAGGACCAGGTAATCGGCGACTTCTTGGACAGTGCGCCGCCAAGGTGGCGACGCATCGCGTAGGAGGCTTCGACGACCTCGCCGCGCTCAAGAAGATCAAGGATTTCGAGGTGTTCCTGGCATTGCCGTACCGTGCGGCTGCGGTCGACGCGGGAGCGATATTCGAGGAGGCGTCGCATGCGGTTCACCCGCACCAGCGAAATGTGGAAGAAAGGATTGTTCGACATCTTGATGAGCTCTTCGTGGAAGAGCGCACCATTGTGCAGTAGGCGCTCCGCCGGCAGTCGCTCGATGTCCGTCTCCAGCATGCGCATCTGGATGCGCCGCTGCTCATCGATGATCTTTCGATCGAGGCTGAACTCCGGCTCGAGCATGGCAGCCGGCTCGATCAGCATGCGGAAACGATAAATCTGCTCGAAGGCTTCCGGTGTCTTGGCGACCGGCAGGAATCGCCAGCCGTAACCCTGCTTGCGCTCAGCCCACCCTTCACGGGTCGCGCGCATCAGCACGTCGTTGAGCTGGGACTTGGTCAGTTCGTAGCGCTCCCGCAGCGTCTGTTCCGTGACCTCTGCCGGGATGCGGTCGGTCAGCCAGTCCTCGGCAAGGCGCTGGTAGTCGTTCGCAACTTCGAACGGTTCGGCATCTTCACGGACCCTCTCGGCGATGGCGCCCGGCGGCTCTTTCACGAAGAAGCCGCGGTTCTCCTTCTGCTCCAGCAGCCCCTGCCCGGCGAGAATCTCCATCGCCTCGCGGACCGGTGACCGGGAAACGCCGAAACGATCTGCCAATTGTTGCGTCTTCACATGGTCGCCGACATTCAACTCCCCGGATGTCACGAGCAGGCTGATTTCGTTGGCGATGGTCTGTGCCAATTGGCTGGAACGCATGTCGGTAGTCCCCGGATTCGTAAAACTTTGCCGGGTGCCACGATATTTCACAACGCACGCAAAGGGAACCGAACTCCCTTATTTTTTGCATATTCCGCCGATGAAAAAGCCAATGAAAGGGCTTTCGTTGGTTGACTTTGGTACTATTTTGGATTTTTAGTTTTAAAAAAGCAATATTGGAGTAGTCGACATGGCGCTGAGCATCCCTTCGGTCCACGGAACGCTGAACGTTGTAGACCTCCGCGCAGATTTCGGACCTGATTTCGAACGCCTGCCCTGGGTTCTGCGCATTCTGCTTGAAAACGTCGCACGCAAGGACGCCGCCCAGTTGGCCTCGACCATCGCGGCGCTCAAATCCTGGCTCGAAGCAGGAACGAGCGAAGCGGAGATCGCATTCCACCCTTCCCGGGTGCTGATGCACGACACGACCTGCGTGCCGGCTCTCGTCGATATTGCCGCCATGCGCGATGCGATCGCGGAAGCCGGTGGCGATCCGGACGCGTTGAGCCCGGTTCTTCCGGTCGATGTCTCCATCGACCACAGCGTCGCTGTCGACCGGTACGGCCAGCCCGACGCTCGCCGCTTCAACATGCAGCGCGAAATGGACAGAAACAGCGAGCGCTATCGCCTGATGAAATGGGCGACCCAGGCCCTGCCAGGTGTCAAGGTGCACCCCCCGGGAACCGGGATCATGCATACGATCAACCTCGAGCAACTTGCAAAGGTGATTTCCGTCGAGGAACGCGGTGGGGAACAATGGGCCGTGCCGGATACGCTGATCGGCACCGACAGCCATACACCGATGATCAACGGCATCGGCGTATTGGCCTGGGGCGTCGGCGGCCTCGAGGCCGAGAGTGTCTTCTTTGGTTTTCCGGTGACGCTGCGCATTCCTGATGTGGTCGGCGTGCGGCTGAAAGGAAGGCTGACGCCAGGCGTTCTGTCTACCGATCTCGCGCTGGAAGTGACCCATCTGCTGCGACGTCATGGAATATCAGGCGAATTTGTCGAGTTTTTCGGCGAGGGTGTTTCGACGCTTTCGGCCGGAGATCGCGCGGTCGTTGCCAACATGGCGCCGGAATACGGCGCCTCGACGGGTTACTTTCCGATAGACGAACAAGCCCTCGCCTATCTCAGCCGGACGGGTCGGTCTCCGTCCCATTGCCAACTCGTCCGCGACTCCGCGAAGGGGCTCGGCCTCTGGTTCGAGCCTGCGGCTTCGCCGCGCTATACCCGCGTGATCGAGCTCGACCTCACGGTGGTCGAACCCTTGATGGCCGGTCCACGGCGCCCGCAGGACAAGCTGGCACTGGCCGATGCCTTGGGTGTACTTGAGACCGCATGCGGCCGGCCCTTGGAGCAAGGCACCCCCGGCATACCGGACGGCGCAATCGCGATCGCCGCGATCACGAGCTGCACCAACACGTCGGATCAACGACTGCTGGCCGCGGCAGGCCTGGTCGCCCGCAATGCCAACCGGTTAGGCCTGCGCCCGCCCTACTGGGTCAAGACATCGCTGGCACCCGGCTCGCCATCCGCCGAACTGTTTTTGAGGAGAAGCGGCCTGCTTGCCGAGCTTGAGGCCGTCGGTTTCGGCATCGTCGGCCACGGATGCACCACCTGCATCGGAAACTCTGGACCCCTTCAAAGCGAGATGGCCGACGCGATCGGCGGCGGTACGATCGCGGCAGCCCTGCTTTCGGGAAATCGCAATTTTCCCGGCCGCGTGCATCCAAGTCTCCAGTTCGGTTTCCTGGCATCGCCGCCGCACGTTCTGGCCCTATCCTTGATTGGAAAGTTCGTTCCGGACCCAATGAACACGGAGATCGCGCGAGCCGCCGACGGAACGCCCATGCGCCTCGGCGACTTGATCCCTGCCGACGGGGAGATCGATGCCGTTCTCCAGCAGCACTCCGATCCGCAGGACTACCACCGCGCGTTCCTGGACGCGGAACGAAACGAGGCCTGGCATGCGTTGGCCGCGCCAACGTCATCGACGTTTCCGTGGGACGAAACCTCAACCTACATCCGACGGCCACCCTTTGCCGTCGCAGGCGCGCCCAGCCGCCTGGGGACCTACGTGGCGCACCCCTTGCTCGTGCTCGGAGATGACATGACCACGGACCACATCTCGCCGGCCGGCCAGATTGGCGCCACCAGCTATGCCGGCCGCCACCTCGTTGCCGCCGGTGATCCCGCAAACGATCTCAACGTTTACGCCGCCCGTCGCGGCAACTGGAGGGTGATGGTGCGCGGCCTCTTCGACAATCGCTCGGCCGCCAACCACCTCCTCGACGGTAGGCCCGCGTTAACGACCGTGCACGCACCGACAGGGGAAGAGGCTCCGCTATGGGAGGTAGCCGAACGCTACCGATCGGAGCAGCGCTCCGTCGTCGTCGTTGCAGCAGAACGCTACGGCGCCGGATCATCGCGTGACTGGGCGGCGAAAGGCATCGGGCTGCTCGGGGTACGGGCAGTGATCGCCTTGAGCTTTGAGCGGATTCACCGCACCAACCTGATCGGCATGGGTGTTCTTCCCATCATTCTCCAGGATCAGAAGGTGCCGCTGATATCAGCTCTTGACCTCCTGGAGATCGATGCGACGGCCATTTGTCCGCGCGGGCCGGTGCCCTTGGTTCTGAAACGCGCCTCCGGCGAAAACGTAACGCTGGTGGCTCGGGCGGCGGTGGAAACGGAGCAAGAGGTGGAGACGCTTCGAGCAGGCGGGATGATCCCTCAGATTCTCGACCGCCACCTCAAGGCGCACGGCCTGGTGCCTTGACGGATGGGCTTCGAGCAACACGGCACCGAAACTGCAAAACACATGAAAGTGGCGCGGCTTCCAATCTCGTCATCGTGAAGAATCCGCCCGGCGCCCGTTTGCCGATCGGTAGATATGGATTGTCGATAGGCCTGGAGTATGTCAGCTTCCCGTTTGGGAGGCCGATCGATGACAACGCAACTATCGCATATACGTGAGATAGAGCGTGTCGGCCTGGGCGCTGCGAGCCCGCGCGATGCACCTGTCGTCCAGTCCTGGCTGCGCTGCCTCAACGATTACAAGCTGGATCCTACGATCGCGCAGGAAGCCTATATCGTTCCGGGATCGAAGCTGCGCGAGCATCGCGAACAGGCGGAAGAACTGATCCGCATCGGTCGTTCGGGCCTTGAAGGGCTGTTCAACCAAGTCGCCGAGCAGAACTATGTTCTGTTGCTGTCCGATGCACGCGGCGTCACCGTCGATTTCATGGGCGATCCGACCTTCGACAATCAGCTTCGCAAGGCGGGGCTCTATCTCGGCTCGGAATGGTCGGAAAACCGCGCGGGCACCTGCGCCGTCGGGGCCTGTATCGTCTCCGGCGAGCCGGTCATCATTCATCAGGACGATCATTTCGACGCCAGCCATATCGGGCTGACCTGTACGGCGGCGCCTGTGTTCGACACGCTCGGCGATCTGACCGCCGTGCTCGACATCTCCCAGCTCCGTTCACCCACCGCCAAGACGAGCCAGCAACTGGCCCTGCATCTGGTATCCGCCACTGCGCGGCGGATCGAGCTTGCCAACCTCATGACCCGCACCCGCAACGACTGGGTCCTGCGGCTTGCGCGCTCCCCGGAATTCCTTGACGTCGACCCGGACGCCGCCATCGCCCTTGATGGCAGCGGGCGCATCACCGGCATGACCCACGGCGGCTTCGGCGCACTCGCGCGCTCGATGAACATCCGCGGCCTCAGAACACGCGATTTCCTGGGCCTCCCGGTCTCCGAGGTCTTCGATATCGACGTGGACGACCTGCCAAACTTCATGCGCGGCCGGCCGAACGGCGAACGCCTGCTCCGAGCCAAAAGTGGGCTGGTCCTTTTCGCCAGTGCCATCGCACCCGTTGTCAGCCACCGCGCGCCCGCCGTGCCCGAACAGCACCTCCCGCGGGCCTTGCGCGATCTCAGCCACGGCGACACCGCAATGGAGCGGGTGCAGACCCGTGCGGCGAAACTGGCCACCCGCCGCATTCCCATTCTCATTCAAGGGGAAACGGGTAGCGGCAAGGAATATCTCGCTCGCGCGATCCATGACAGTTGCGGCGACAACGGCAATTTCGTCGCCGTCAATTGCGCGGCCATCCCGGAGCACCTCATCGAATCCGAACTATTCGGCTACGCTCCCGGCGCCTTTACCGGCGCCAGCCAGAAGGGCAAGCGCGGCCTGATCGAGGATGCCGACGGCGGAACCCTGTTCCTCGACGAGATCGGCGACATGCCGCTCTCGCTGCAAAGCCGATTGTTGCGCGTGCTCTCGGAAAACGAGATCCAACCGGTCGGCGCGCTGAAGGCTCGCCCGATCCGCCTGCGCGTGGTATCCGCATCCCACCGCGATCTGGCGGAGCTGGTGAAGGAGGGCCGTTTCCGGGAAGACCTCTATTATCGCCTGAATGCCGCAATGCTCGTGCTCCCCGCCTTGCGAGAGCGTCAGGATCTCGGCTGGCTGATCGACCAGTTGCTCCTTCGCGTCGAGAAGGAAAACAACGAGTCCTATCGCATCGACAAGCCCGCCCGGGCAGTCTTGCTCGCGCATGAATGGCCGGGAAATCTGCGCGAACTTTCGAACGTTCTGCGGGTGGCTGCCGCCCTTTCCGAGAATGGCCTCATCGACACCGAGTGCCTGCCGGAGCATCTTTTCTCCGCCGCCCTCCATTCGCTGCCGGGCGAGGATGATGGGCTGCGCCAGGCACTCAGAGACTGCGGCGACAACGTCTCGGCACTTGCGAGAAAGCTCGGCGTCAACCGTTCCACCATCCACCGTCGCCTGAAGCGTATCAACTGACGCAACGCCTGCAACACCTGTTGCGCAGCGACTGTTGCATTCCCCGAGATTTTAACTCGCTTCCATTCTCAAGCCATTGATATCACGTTCAAAATAGACAGGTCTGCGATCTGGCATGCGACTTGCTGCCTCTCCTGTGCAAGAACAACAGGAGGAAACACAATGAAAGCTCTGCGCTTTCACGCTGCCAAGGATCTACGCATTGACGATGTCGAGCCCCCGCCTGCGCCCGGGCCCGGCGAGGTGTTGGTGGAGAATCGTTTCTGCGGCATCTGCGGGACCGATCTGCACGAATACGCCTACGGCCCGATCTTCATCCCCAAGGAGCCGCATCCCTTTACGGCTGCTCATGGACCGCAGATCCTCGGCCATGAATTCGGCGGCGTCGTGAAGGCAATCGGCGAAGGGGTTAGCCATGTGAAACCGGGCGACCGCGTCTCGATCCAGCCGCTGATCATGCCGCGGCGCGGCGACTATTATGCCGATCGCGGTCTGTTTCATCTGAGCGCCAACCTCGCCCTTGCAGGCCTCTCCTGGCACTCCGGGGGGATGGCGGAAGCGGCCCTTCTCAACGACTACAATGTCCAGCCCATTCCCGATGCGCTGTCCGACGAGGAGGCCGCTCTGATCGAGCCGACCGCGGTCGCCGTATATGCATGCGATCGCGGCGGCGTTACCGCCGGCAACAGCGTGCTGGTCACGGGCGCAGGACCGATCGGCATTCTCGTCGCCATGGCAGCGCGGGCCGCCGGCGCATCGAAGATCTTTCTCTCTGATCTCAACGAGACGCGACTTTCCTTGGCGAAGGAAGCACTCGGCGAGGTCCGCACCATCAATCCAAAGATGGAAAAGGTCAGCGATGTTGTCCAGGCCGAAACCGAGGGCGGCGTCGGTTGCGACGTCGCCATCGAGTGCGTCGGCAACGAACATGCGCTCAAGAACTGCGCGAGCGCCGTGCGCAAGCAGGGCGTCGTCGTGCAGACCGGCCTTCATCCCGGTGAGAACCCGCTGAACTGGTTCGACGTGACCTTCAAGGACATCGATATTCGTGGTTCGTGGGCCTACCCGACCCACTACTGGCCGCGCGTGGCGCGCCTGATCGCCAGCGGCCAGATACCGGCTCGTCGCATCGTCACGAAATATGTCTCGCTCAGCGAGGCCGTTTCGGCGGGGTTCGACCAGTTGCTCGATCCCGCCGGCACCCATCTGAAAATAATGGTCGACCTCAAGCGTTAGGCCGGTCCGCATTGCGGGACGGTTGAGGAGCCGTCCCGTTTTTCATCACAGAGCAGGAGGATAAAGGATGCTCGAGAAGACCCCCACCACCCGCGTTCAGGCACAGCTTGATGCCCTTGGCGCTGCACTCGAAACCGGCCGTATCGGCGATGCGGTCAACCTGTTTGCGGAGGAATGCTACTGGCGTGACCTCGTCGCCTTTACCTGGAACCTCAAGACCGTCGAAGGCCGGGATCAGGTGCGCGACATGCTTCAGGCACAGCTTGCCTCTGCAAAGCCCTCCAACTGGCGCGTCGCCACCGGCGAAGAAGCAACCGAGGCAGATGGCGTACTTGAAAGCTGGATTTCGTTCGAGACGGCAACCGGACGCGGCTACGGCCTCGTGCGCATCAAGAACGGTCTGATCTGGACGCTGCTGACGGCACTGGCCGAACTCAAGGGCCACGAGGAGAAATCCGGCTTTACCCGCCCACTTGGTGCAAAACACGGCCAGAATGTCGGCGCGAAAACCTGGAAGGAGGAGCGCGAGCACGAGGAGCGCACTCTCGGCTATGAGAAGCAACCCTATGTCGTGATCATCGGCGGCGGACAGGGTGGCATTGCGCTCGGCGCCCGGCTTCGCCAACTCGGCGTTCCCACCATCATCCTCGAAAAGAACGACCGGCCAGGCGACAGCTGGCGCAAGCGCTACAAGTCGCTCTGCCTGCATGACCCCGTCTGGTACGACCATCTGCCCTACATCGACTTCCCAAAGAACTGGCCGGTCTTTGCGCCGAAGGACAAGATCGGCGACTGGCTGGAATTCTACACCAAGGTGATGGAGCTGAACTACTGGACACGCTCCACCGCCAAATCGGCAAAATGGGACGAAACCGCGAAGGAATGGACTATCGTCGTCGACCGCGACGGTGAGGAAGTGGTGTTGCGGCCGAAGCAACTCGTCTTTGCGACAGGCATGTCCGGCAAGGCAAACATTCCGAATTTCAAGGGCCGTGAGCGCTTTGAGGGTGACCAGCATCATTCCTCGCAGCATCCGGGACCTGATGGCTACAAGGGCAAGAAGGTCGTCGTGATCGGCTCGAACAATTCGGCCCATGACATCTGCGCAGCACTTTACGAGGCGGGCGTCGAGGTCACGATGATCCAGCGCTCGACGACCCATATCGTCAAGTCCGACACGCTGATGGATATCGGCCTCGGTGGGCTCTATTCAGAACAGGCGCTGGCCAATGGCGTGACGACGGGCAAGGCGGACCTCATCTTCGCCTCGCTTCCCTACCGGATCATGCACGAGTTCCAGATCCCGCTTTACGACAAGATGCGCGAGCGTGACGCCGACTTTTACGCGGCGCTGGAGAAGGCCGGCTTCCAGCTGGATTGGGGCGCGGATGGCTCCGGTCTCTTCATGAAGTACCTGCGCCGCGGGTCCGGATACTACATCGATATCGGCGCGTCGCAGCTGATCATCGATGGCAAGGTGAAGCTTGCCGCTGGACAGGTGGAAGAGATCACCGAAACCTCCATAAAACTCTCTGGCGGCAAGGAGATTCCTGCCGACGTCATCGTCTATGCTACGGGTTACGGCTCGATGAACGGCTGGGTCGCCGATCTCATCGACCAGGAGACAGCCGACAAGGTCGGCAAGGTCTGGGGGCTCGGCTCCGATACGCCGAAGGATCCCGGCCCCTGGGAGGGCGAGCAACGCAACATGTGGAAGCCGACGCAACAGGATTCCCTGTGGTTCCACGGCGGCAACCTCCACCAGTCGCGCCATTATTCGCAGTATCTCTCACTGCAATTGAAGGCACGAATGGAGGGCATTGAGACGCCGGTCTATGGCCTGCAGAGCGTTCATCACAAACGCTGACGAAGGTGCAACAACGAGAGGGCGGCTTGCCCGCCCTCTCTCACTATCCCTGGCCTAGCAGGCGTTGTTGCGAACGGGCGATGGTCGAGTGCGCCGATGGCCCGAGACTTCGGCACCCGCCTCGGGTGACAGCGCGAGAAAGCGCAGCGCCGAAACGAAGCCAATGGCAGCGATAACGAGGAAGGCCGCGCGGATATCCGGAAGCATGCCGGCATCGCCGCCTCCTCCGCTCAGATAGGATGCAAAGCGAATGACGGCCGCCGCGACAGCGATGCCGAGCAGTTGCGACAGCTGCTGCAGCATCGCCGAAATGGTCGTCGCCGCGCTTCGTTGGGCGGGCGTCACGTCCGCAAAGGCGATTGTCGTCAGCGCCGTGAAGTGCATCGATCGGGAAAGGCCGCAGGCAATCAGCAGCGTCCACATGAAGATGCGCGGGGTCTCAGCGTCGACGAAAGCGAAGGCACCGATCGTCGCAGCGGCGATCAAGCCATTTACGACGAGCAAGGTGCGGAAGCCGAAAAGACGCAGCGCCGGTGTCGTCACGCTCTTCATCAGAAGGTTGCCGAGGAAGTAGACGAAGACCAGCGAACCCGTCTCGACCGCATTGAAGCCCAGCCCGACCTGGAACAGCAGTGGCAACAGGAATGGCGTCGCGTTGACTGCAAGCCGCCCGGCCGTGCCGGCCGAAAGCGTCGCGAAGGAGAAAGTCGGGATCTTCAGCACCGCCATGTCGAGCAGAAGATGCGACGCGCGGCGAAGGTGACGGACGGCAAAGAATCCGGAGAAAAGGCCGGCGGCCAGAAGACCAAGCGCGCCGGCGCCCCCGCTCGACGAACTGGAAAGCTCCAGACCGGCAAGGGTCAGCGCGAGCGCGCCTCCGGTCAGCACGAAACCGGTTAAATCAAAGGGCCGCGCACCCTCGGCCGGCGCGCGCGGCACAAAGAAGGCGACGAGCACGACACCCAGAATGCCAAGCGGCAGATTGATGAAGAAGTTCCATTCCCAGCCAGCATGGGTGGTGATCCATGCGCCGATCAGAGGGCCGATCACGGGGGCGATCAGGGCCGGCCAGGTGATGGTGGCGATCGCCCGCACCAGTTCGGCCTTCGGCGCATCGCGCAGCACGAGCTGACGTCCGACCGGCGTCATCAGCGCGGCGGACGCGCCCTGGAAGAGCCGCGCTGCAGTGAATTCGCCTAGCGATCCTGAAAAGCCGCAAGCAACGGAGGCGAGCGTGAACAGCGCGATGGCAGCGAGAAAGACTTCCCGCGCGCCAAAACGCTCGGCGAGCCAGCCGGCAGGTGGGATGAACACGGCCATCGCCAGAAGATAGGCGGTAAAGCCGATGTTAAGCGTCACCACATCGGTCGCGAACGACGCGGCCATGGCCGGCAGCGACGTCGCTATGATCGTGCTGTCGAGCATCTGCATGAAAAAAGCGACGGCCACGACGGCCGGGACGATGCGGGTACGGTGAAATGGCAGCGGAGAAGAGGAAATGGAGGACATCATTCTAGAAGAAGAGAGGGCGGAGACGCAGCTGCGCCGCCGCCCGAACCTACAGGATCAGTTGCTGGCAGCAACCTTTTTTAGAGCCGCCTCGTAGAAGGAGCGGTCAATCCAGGTCTCATAGTTGACCTTGCCCTTCAGCAGTCCGGCCTCAGCCATGAAGGCCTCCTCACCCTGAAGCGCCTTCAGCGCCGCGTCTGTGATTTCCGGGTCCTGGAAGAATTTTCCATCCGGGTAGGTGGCGCGGACTGCCTTGTCACTACTGCCCGTCTCCTTGACAAAGACCGCGGTCGTCTCCTCCGGGTTGGCGTCGGCCCACCGGGCAGTCTCGATATCGATAGCCAGCAGACGCGTCACGATTTCGGGATGCTTGCGGGCGAATTCACCGTTGACACTGAGGAGATGTGGAACCGCCCAATCGGGGCTGCCCGACACGCCGGCGTCGAAGATCACTCGCGCTCCGCCTTTTTCAACAAGCGTCTGGACCGGGCCGGTGCTTTCCACGATGGCGTCGACGTCACCACGGGCCAGCGCCGGGCCGGAACTTTCGATACCGAGGTTCAGGCTTTCTATATCCGCGAGGGAAAGACCTGCGGCTTTCAGTGCCTTGGCGAAGGTCGAGTGACGCACCGTACCAGAGAGATAAGCGACCTTCTTGCCCTTCAGGTCCTCGATCTTCTGGATCGCGGACTCCGGCTTGACGACGATCTGCGTCTCGTTCGAGCGGTTCCAGCTCGAAAGGCCGATCAGCTTCACGTCGGCGCCGGTCGCGGCAAGGCGAAGCGACGGGTTGTTGCCGATATAGGTGAAGTCGATCGCCCCTGAACCGAGCGCAACGGTGGCAGCCGAACCGCCATCGAATGTCGTCAGCTCGATCTTGATGCCATCCTTGGCAAACTCGTCCTCCAGCAGCTTCTTGTTCCGGTAGAGGATGAACTTCAGGTGGCCCGGTGCGGTGGAGCCGATGCGGATGACCTCAGGCTTCGCCTCGTCGGCGAGGGCCGGCGCGGCACCGGTGACCGGCAGGAGCGAGAGTGCGATCGCCAGTTTCAGGAGCGTCCGGCGGAGCGGATTGGATGTCATGGAAGGATCCTTTCGAATTCGAGAGTTCGTTTGAAGAGAGGCAGGGCTCAGTTCGGTCCGCTTTCAGCGTTGCCACGCCAACGGGTGGCGCGCCGTTCCCCGGCGACGAGCAGGTAGTTCAGGAGAAGGCCGATGATCGTCAGCGTCAGGATGCCGGCATACATCCGGTCCGTTTCCAGCATCAGCGAAGAGTTCTGGATGAGGTAACCGATGCCGGATTGGGCCGCGAGCATCTCCGCCGCGATGACGGAGAAGAGCGAGGTCTTCACGCCAAGCCGAGCGCCCGCGACGATCGAGGGAACGGCCGAGGGCAGAATGACCTTCTTGAAGAGGTCCCAGTCCGATGTCCCCATGGAACGGGCCGCCTTCACCAGCAGCGGATCCACCGACTTCACGCCGACGATGGTGTTGATCAGCAGGAAGAAGACGGCCGCGTAGAAGGTGATGGCGATCTTCGACGCCTCGCCGATGCCAAGCAGCAGGATGAAGACCGGCAACAGGGCGAATTGCGAGGTATTGCGCAGGGTCTGGACCAAAAAGTCTGACGCCTTTTCGAAGAGCGGATAGCGGCCCATCAGAAAGCCGAGCGGCACGGCGACGACGACCGCAAGCGAAAATCCGATCGCGGCGCGCTGAAGGCTGATGCCAATATGGTCCGCGAGCTGACCGGAGACGATCATTTCCCACAGCACCGAGAGCACCTGGCTCAGAGGCGGGAAGAACAGCGCGTTGATCCAGCCGGCACGCGGTGCGATCTCCCAGAGGAGAGCGAAGGCGACGAGTGCGGGCAGACCCAACGTGATGGTTGAAAAGGTTTCACCGAGGACTGTCGGCGCTTTCTCGGCCGCGCGCTTTCGGCGCGATGAAAAAGTGTTGCGGAGCGGCAGGTTGCGGTCGGCGATCAGACTCATCGGATCCTCCCTTAGTTGGCATAGTTGGACGCGAGCGCCCAATCGCGCTGGGCCTTGACGACCTCGTCACGCAGGCTTTCCCAGACGCGGCCGCGATAGGTATTGAAGGCGGCGCTGTTGCGGATATCGAGGTCGCGCGGGCGCGGCAGGTCGATCTCGACGATTTCCTTGACGCTCGCCGGGCGCGCGGTCATGACGACCACACGGTCGGCGAGGTAGATCGCCTCGTCGATCGAATGGGTGACAAAGACGACGGTCGTCTTGATCTGCTCCCAAATGCGCAACAGTTCGCTTTGCAGGATGTCGCGCGTCTGGGCGTCAAGCGCCGCGAAGGGCTCGTCCATCAGCAGCACCTGCGGATCGGTGGAGAGCGCTCGGGCGATTGCCACACGCTGTTGCATGCCGCCGGAAAGTTGCGAAGGGAAGCGGTCTTCGAAGCCCTTGAGGCCAAAGAGATGCAGGAAATGACGTGCCTTCTCGCGGCGCTCCGCCGCCGGCACACCGCGCACCTCCAGCGCATATTCGATGTTCTGCAGCGCCGTTCGCCAGGGGAAGAGCGCATATTGCTGGAAGACATAGGCGGTGCGGGCGTGCGGCTTGGAGACCTCGATGCCGTCGATGCGGGCGACGCCGGAGGTCGCTTCGGTCAATCCGGCGATGACGTCGAGCAGCACCGACTTGCCGCTGCCGGACGGCCCGACGAGGGTGATGAATTCGCCGCGTTTGATGGTCAGATCGACGCCATCCAGTACCGCAATGCGGTTGGAGGCGACGCCGTCGACCGTTACGGTCTGGCCCTGTTTGAGCGTAAAGGTCTTGCGCAGCGCGCTGACGGCTATGCGTTCCATGGTCGAACTCCCTTCAAACCTGCGCCACGCGGATGTGACGGGTCGGATCATCTTGCGCGCCGCCGGCGCGGCCGCGGTTCCAGCCGAGCGAGCGGGCGTAGGCGCCAAAAAGATCGCGTTCCAGCACCTTGGCCTCCGCAATGCCGACCGGTCCGTGCGCCGCCTCGGCGACGTAGAGTGCATCCGTCGGACAGTAGATTTCGCAGAGGAAACAGGTCTGGCAGTCGTCTTGCCGGGCAATCACCGGCAGGCCCGTTTCGTCGCGATCGAAGACGAAGGCAGGGCAGACCCGTTCGCAGATGTCGCAGCGGATGCAGCGGTCGGCGGAGATGACTTCGATCATCGCTCAACCCTCCCTGGCCGTTTCAAGCACGAGATCTTCACGCACGGCCCTCACCCGATCGAGGCCGGAGACGACGATGCGGCTTGCCTGCCCGTCGTCTTCGGTCGGAAAGTCGCTCCGGCGATGCACACCTCGACTTTCCGTGCGCAAGAGCGCAGCCGCGACCGTCCAACGGGCGCTCGCCGTAACCGACGCCACCTCGCGTGCGCGAAGACGATCGATGCCGACCGCGGGCTTCGCCTGGTTGAGGCCGGCCCACACGCCTTCCAGAATGCGGCGGCTCGTCTCCAGCGCAGCGGCCTTGCGCCAATAGCTCCTGTCGAGCGGCACGATCTCGTCGTGCACGGTGCGGGCGGCCGCGGCAAGACTGACGTCCTCGCGCTGTCCCGCGCCGCGCAAACCCGTTGCACCAAGCGGCCGCAAGCGCGCGATATCACGGTGCTTTCTGCTGCGTGCGTGGCCGGCAGCGCCATGACCGGCCCACCAGCCGCTGGCGATCGCCCAGGAGGCGTTGATGGCGCCGCCGCCGGAAATCCCGCCTGTCACGTTTTCGCGGCTCGCGGCGTCACCGGCAGCGTAAAGCCCGGCAATGCCGGTGCCACAATCGGAGGAGACGATGCGGATACCGCCTGTGCCACGCACCGTGCCCTCGTATTTGAGCTCGACCCTAAACAGCTGCTCGAACGGGTTGATCCCCATGCGGTCGTAGGGCTGGAAACAGTTCGGTTGGCCACGACGCAGCCAGTCCTGCATGGCGGGTTCGGCGAGATCGAGCCGGGCGTAGACCGGGCCGGACAGCAGCGCCTCGGCCACTTGCCGCTCGCCGCCGCCGATACCGTTTGTCACCGGCTCGCCGCGCGCGTCGCGCAGCACTTCGCCGTTCTCCCGGTAGAAGGTCGCCCAACGGAAGGGCAGCCCCTTGTTCAGCGAGGAACCGTGCGGTGCGAGCGTGTATTTGCCCGTGAACTCCATGCCGGAAAGGGAGGCGCCGGCCTCCGCGGCGAAGAGATAGCCGTCACCGGTGAGGCCTGTTCCGCCAAGGATGCGTTCGAAGAAGGCGCAGCCGCCTGTGGCGAGCACGACTGCGCCGGCCGAAACGGAAAAGCTTGCACCATTGCGGCGCGCGAGCCCAGCCGCCCCGCCGACATGATGCTCGTCGCCGAGCAGTTCCAGGATCGGATGGTGGTCGAGGATGGTGACGCCGGCCTGCTGCACGCGCTGGCGCATGAACCGCATGTAGTCCGGGCCCCGCAAGTTGGCGATGTAGAGGCCGCCATCCTCTTCGCTCGGAAAGGGATACCCCCATTCGACGAGCTTCAGGAGGTTTTCATAGGCTCGGTCCGCCGCTCGCAACATCCAGCGGCGATCGGCAAGGCCGGCCGTGCGCTTGAAGCGCTGTTCGACCGAGGCCGCCCGCCCCTCTCCCGGTGGCACGCACCAGGTCCCCGTATTGGACGGAGCGGTTGCGCCGCTGGTGCCATGATAGCCTTTGTCCGCCAATACGACGCGCGCGCCGCTCTCGGCGGCCGAAAGCGCGGCCCAGGCGGCCGCAGGACCGCCGCCGACGACCAGCACGTCCGTTTCTATGTGTCGCCCCTCTTCGGTGGGCGGTTCCTTGCGACGCGATGCCATGGTGTACCGGTATAGGAAAGGAAGGGGCCGGCCGGCGCTACGACCGGCCGTTTGCGAATGCAGATCAGGCGGCGGTCGAGAACCAGGACGGTTCGTTGCCGGCTGTCCACTTGATGTTGCAGCCGATCGAGGGAACCTGATCTGCGCCGACCACCTCACCCTTCAGTACCGCCTCGACGGCCGCGCGCAGATCCGTGCCCGTCACATCCTTGCCGTTGCCGGGCCGGGCGTCGTCGAACTGGCCGTGATAGGCAAGCTTGCGATCACGGTCATAGAGGAAGAAATCCGGCGTGCAGGCCGCACCATAAGCCTTGGCGACACGCTGCGAAGAGTCCTTCAGATAGGGGAAGCCGTATCCGTAGGTCTTCGCCTCAATGCCGATACGTTCCAGTGTCTCTTCCGGATGCGCTTCGGCGTCGTTGCTGTTGATGGCGACGACCGCAAGCCCCTGCCCGGCACGGTCGCGTGCAAATTGCGCCAGCGCTTCACGGATCAACGCCACGAAGGGGCATCGGTTGGAGATGAAGGCGACGAGCAGCGCCGGGCTGTCCTTGAACTCGGCCAGCGTGAACAGGTTCCCGTCGGCATCGGGCAAGATAAAGTCCGGGGCGCTGGTTCCGAGCGTGATGGGATTGGATTCGGTTTTGGGCATGGTATCCTCCTGGCGAGCCAACAGGACTATTAACATATAAACTCTATAGCTTTTATAGATATCAGTTTGCTCGAAATTGCGGGCTTCTGAGATAATGTTGCGGCGTACCAGCGCGAAACCGCACGTTCTTTCCGCCTAAGCGACGTCCTGCCCGTGCAGGCTCTTTTTTGGCGGCGGATCACCGAACAGTGTCCCGCCCTCTTAAACGGGTCGTGCGCCTTCGGCAGGAAGGTGCGCTCGAAATGCGGCCTCAGCCGCACCGCTGGCCGTTCGCATCGAACATGTGCAAAGCATCGGCGCTTGCCCCAACTTTCACCTGGTCGCCGATCGCATTGCGGGCCCGGCCGGAAACGCGAAATATCAGATCGCTGCCGTTGTCGAGCCTGCCGTGCAGCAGGCTTTCCGCACCCACCAACTCGATACCATCGATGCGGACCGTCGCCTCGAATGCAGGAGCCGGGGCCCCAGCCGAGATCGGCGAAAGATCTTCGGGACGGACGCCGAGCGTAAAGTCGTCATCGGAACGAGCCACTTGCGGGGCGAGCGACCATCCCGCCGAGGCGTCCTTGCCGTTCAGCAGGTTCATCGAGGGAGAGCCGATGAAGGTGGCAACGAAGGTGGTTGCGGGTCTTTCGTACAGTTCCAGAGGCGTGCCGACCTGTTCGATGCGGCCGGCGCTGACGACGACAAGCCGATCGGCAAGCGTCATCGCTTCCATCTGGTCATGCGTGACATAGACGCTCGTCGTACCAAGGGCGCGCTGGAGCCGCTTGATCTCGATACGCATCTGGCCACGCAACTTGGCGTCGAGGTTCGAGAGAGGTTCATCGAAGAGGAAGGCGGCGGGTTGGCGAACGATCGCCCGCCCCATGGCAACGCGCTGGCGCTGGCCGCCCGATAGCTGCCGCGGCTTGCGGTCGAGATAGGGCTCGATCTCAAGCGTCTTAGCCGCAGCGGCGATGCGCCGCTCGATCTCGGCTGGCGGTGTTTTCCGGTTCTTGAGGCCGTAGGCGAGGTTCTGCCGCACCGTCATGTGCGGATAGAGCGCGTAGTTCTGGAATACCATCGCAATGTCGCGCTCTGCCGGCTCGACATCGTTGACCTGGCGCCCGCCGATCAAGATATCCCCGCCGGTGATGCTCTCGAGGCCGGCAATCATGCGCAGAAGCGTGGACTTGCCACAGCCGGACGGGCCAACCAGAACGACGAACTCACCGTCCAAGATGTCGAGCGAAACGCCCTTGATCGCGTCCACCGGACCGTAGCTCTTGCGGACGTCTTTCAGCGTAATCTCAGCCATTACTTTTCTGTCTCCACAAGGCCTTTGACGAACCAGCGCTGCATCAGCACCACGACGAGAATAGGGGGAATGATCGCAAGGATTGCGGTCACCATGACATAGTTCCAAGGCGTAGAAGCGTCGGTGAAATCGATCATTCGCCTGAGCCCGATGATGATCGTATTCATCTTTGCGTCGTTGGTGACGAGCAGCGGCCAAAGATACTGGGTCCAGCCGTAGATGAACAGAATGACGAAGAGTGCCGCGATGTTCGTTGCCGACAGCGGCAGCAGGATATCCCGCATGAAGCGGAACGGACCGGCATTGTCGATGCGCGCCGCTTCCACCAGTTCGCCCGGTATCGTCAGGAAGAATTGGCGAAAAAGGAACGTCGCCGTTGCCGAAGCCATCAGCGGCAGCGTCAGTCCGGCATAGGTGTCGATCAGACCGAGGTCGACGATCACCTTGTAGGTCGGCAAGATGCGAACCTCGACCGGCAGCATCAGGGTGATGAATATCATCCAGAAGAACAGCATCTTCAGCGGGAAGCGGAAAAAGACAATCGCGAAGGCGGAGAGGAAGGAAATCACGATCTTGCCGACGGCAATCGCGATCGCCACCACCGTCGAATTGAACAAGAGGCGCTCGAGACTGACGCCGACTACGCGCTCGACGCCACCGCCCACCGCCTCCCGGTAGTTCTCGACGACATGATCCCCGACCGCCAGCGACATGGGAGGGCGCACGATCTCGATCGAAGTGTGCGTGGAGGCGACGAAGGTGTAGTAGATCGGCAGCGCGACGATGATGATCCCGATCACGAGCACCAGGTGGCTGATCAGGGTTGATATGGGACGGTTCTCGATCATCGGCGTCTCACGAATAGTGGACCCGCTTCTCGACGAAGCGGAACTGGAAGGCAGTCAGCGCGATCACGATGATCATCAGGATCACGGATTGGGCCGCTGAACTGCCGAGGTCAAGATTGACGAAACCGTCATTGTAAACCTTGTAGACAAGCGTCTCGGTCGCCTTGGCCGGACCACCACCGGTGACCGCGTGAATGATGCCGAAGGTGTCGAAGAACGCGTAGACGGTGTTGACGACGAGGAGAAAGAACGTCGTCGGCGCGAGCAACGGGAAGACGATCGTCCAGAACCGTTTGGTTCCGCGAGCACCGTCGATTGCCGCCGCTTCGATCAACGATTTCGGGATTGCCTGCAGGCCGGCAACGAAGAAGAGGAAGTTGTAGCTGATCTGCTTCCAGGCCGCGGCGACGATAACCAGCAACATCGCCTGGTTGCCGTTGAGCAGCGGATCCCACGCAAAGCCGTTCCGACGCAGAATGTAGGAAAAGGTCCCCATCGCCGGATTGAACATGAACAGCCACAGCATGCCGGCTACGGCCGGCGCGACCGCATAGGGCCAGATCAGAAGCGTGCGATAGACGTTGCGCCCGCGCACCACACGATCGGCGGCCGTCGCCAGCAGCAGCGCGAGAGCCATCGACAACAGCGCTGTTGCGAGACTGAAGACCACGGTGACCTTCAGCGAATGCAGATAGTCCGGATTGGCGAGGATCGCCCGGAAATTGGCAAGGCCGACAAAGCCGGATTTCAGGCCAAACGGATCTTCGCGCAAGACCGATTGGTAGAGCGCCTGGCTGGCGGGCCAAAAGAAGAAGATGACCGTCAGGACGATCTGAGGCGCCAGCAGAAGATACGGCAGCACCTTGTTTGGAAACACGACGGACTGCATGAAACCTCCCCTCCAAAGAAAACCAGTCCGCACCGCGGTGCGGTGCGGACATTTCGTCTAGAGGATCAGTTCCCGATTGCAGTCTTGATCGCTGCGTTTGCCTTTACCACACCTTCGCTCAGCGCCGTCTTTGCGTCCTTCTGGCCGGCAAGCATCGCCTCGAACTCTTCGTTCAGGATGTCGCGAACCTGCGGCAGATTGACGAGACGAACGCCCTTTGAATTTTCGGTCGGCGCCTTGCCCATCATCTGCTTGATCGGCGTTTCGCGGCCCGGGTTCTTTTCATAGAAACCGGACTTCTTGGTTTCTTCATAGGCGGCAAGCGTGACCGGCAGGTAACCCGAGACCTGGTGAAGCTGAGCCTGGGTTTCCGTTTTCGACAGGAAATGGAAGAACTCGGCTACGCCCTTGTATTCAGCGTCGCTCTTGCCGGCAAAGACCCAGAGACTTGCACCGCCTGGGATCGTATTCTGCGGGCCATGGCCTTCATAATAGGGAAGCTCGCCGACGCCATAGTTGACGCCCGACTTGACGATGTCGCCGAGACCACCGGAGGACTCGGTCAGGATCGCGCACTCGCCCGACATGAAGAGTTGCTTTGCTTCCGAGGTACGGCCGCCGTAGCGGAAGGTGCCGTCCTTGGCGAGGTCGGCAATCGACTGGAAGTGCTCGACGAAGAGCGGGGCGTCGATCTTCAGTTCGACTTCGAGGCCGGCAAGGCCGTTTTCGTTCGTGCCGTAGGGCACGTTGTTCCAGGCGGCGAAGTTTTCGGTCTGGATCCAGGTCAGCCAGGTCGAGGTGAAGCCACAATTGGCCGCCCCGCTTGCCTTGATCTTCTTCGCCGCTTCGAAGACCTCAGGCCATGTGGCCGGCGGCTTGGCCGCATCGATGCCGGCCTTGGTGAAGGCGTCCTTGTTGTAATAGAGGATCGGGGAAGACGAATTGAAGGGGAAGGACAGCATGGTGCCGTCCGACTTGGAGTAGTAGGCGACGATACCCGGCAGGTATTGATCCTTGTTGAACTCGTAGCCACCCTTCTGAAGCACGTCCACCACCGGCACCACGGCGCCTTCGGCGCCCAGCATCACGCCGCTGCCGGCATCAAATACCTGCAGGATGGCCGGAGCCTGCTTCGAACGGAATGCCGCGATGCCGGCATTCAGCGTTTCAGCATAGGTTCCCTTGAAGACGGGGACGACCTTGTATTCCGACTGGCTTTCGTTGAACTCCTTGGCAAGCCGTTCAACGGTTTCGTTGTTGGCGCCCGTCATTGCATGCCACCAGGCGAGTTCTGTCGCCGCGAAGGCGCTCGAGGCGGCAAAGATCGAAAGCGCAGATGTGGCCGCAAGGGTCCATTTCAAAACTCTCATGGCGGTTCCTCCCATTGTTAAGACGACAAGTCACAATGTTCAGCCGCGTTGACTCTCCTCAATCAGACGCGCCTGACTTTCGTAGCGAAAGTGCGCCGATTAAAAACGAACGATAACGAACCTGCAAGAGAAAATAGAACGAGGAATCCGCAGATTTTTCACGTTGGAATATTCGTTCTGTTTCATATACCAATGCGTGGATGAACCGGGCTGACGCCCCAAACGGGCAAGGCCACGCGGATAGAGCCGTCGCAGGCCCGCCGGCCGCGCCATGCGCAGCCTTCTCGCCCCAGACGTTGCCGAGGAGATCGAGATCCAGCTCGGCCTTGCCAACTGAGCCGCCGCGCCTTGCGGGGTACGGCGGCCCTTGGGGTTTACCAGTCCATCACGACCTTGCCGGAATTGCCCGAGCGCATCGCCTCGAAGCCGTCGCGGAACTCGTCGATCGTGATGCGGTGGGTGATGACCGGGGCAAGGTCGAGACCGCCCTGCACGAAGGCGATCATCTTGTACCAGGTCTCGAACATCTCGCGGCCGTAGATGCCCTTGAGGTTGAGCATCTTGAAGATCACCTTGTTCCAGTCGATCTCGAAGCCGGCCGGTGCAATGCCGAGGATGGCGATCTTGCCGCCATTGTTCATCTTGTCGATCATGTCGCGGAAGGCGGGAGCCGCCCCCGACATTTCCAGCCCGACGTCAAAACCCTCGGTCATGCCGATCGCCTTCATCACGTCGGCAAGGTTCTCCTTCGACGCGTCGACGACGTAATCGATGCCGACGCTCTTGGCGAGCGCCAGGCGCGTCGGGTTAATGTCGGTGATCACCACCTTGCGGGCGCCCGAGCGCTTGGCAACGAGCGCCCCCATGATGCCGATCGGACCGGCGCCGGTGACAAGCACGTCCTCGCCGACGAGATCGAAGGAGAGCGCTGTGTGCACGGCATTGCCGAACGGATCGAAGATCGCCGCCACTTCATCGGGCACGTCGTCGGGGATCGGCACGACGTTGTATTCCGGCAGGCAGACGAACTCGCCGAACGAGCCCGGCCGGTTGACGCCGACGCCGAGCGTGTTGCGGCACAGATGCCCGCGGCCGGCGCGGCAGTTGCGGCACTTGCCGCAGACGATATGGCCCTCGCCCGAGACCCGCTCGCCGACATGGTACTTGGTGACGGCCGAGCCGACCTCGGCGATCTCGCCCATGAACTCGTGGCCGACGACCATCGGCACCGGAATGGTCTTCTGCGCCCACTGGTCCCAGTTCCAGATGTGCACGTCGGTGCCGCAGATCGCCGACTTCTTCACCTTGATCAGCACGTCGTTCGGGCCGATCTCCGGCACCGGCACACGCTCCATCCACAAGCCCACTTCGGCCTTCGACTTGACCAGCGCCTTCATCATGTTCGTCATTTGATTGCCTCCCTCAGATCACGCCGAGATCGCGGCCGACCTCTTCGAAGGCGGCGATCGCCCGGCGGACGTCCTGTTCGCTGTGTGCTGCCGACATCTGCGTGCGGATGCGCGCCTGGCCCTTCGGCACCACCGGGAAGGAGAAGCCGATGACATAGACGCCCTTTTTCAGCATGCGCGCCGCCATCTCCTGGGCGAGTGCGGCATCACCGAGCATCACCGGGATGATCGGATGGCCCTCGCCGGCAAGCGTGAAGCCGAGCTTGGTCATCTCGGTGCGGAACAGTGCCGCATTGGCATAGAGCCGCTCGCGCAAGGCATCGCCGTTGTCGATCAGGTCGAAGACTTTCAGCGAGGCCGCAGCAATCACCGGCGCCAGCGTGTTGGAAAACAGATAGGGCCGCGAGCGCTGCCTGAGCCAGTCGACGACCTCCGCTCTGGCCGAAGTGTAACCGCCCGAGGCACCGCCGAGCGCCTTGCCGAGCGTGCCGGTGATGATGTCGATCCGGCCCTCGACGCCGCAATGCTCGGCCGAGCCGCGGCCATTCTTTCCGACGAAGCCGACCGCATGGCTGTCGTCGACCATGACCATGGCGCCGTACTTGTCGGCGAGATCGCAGACACCACCGAGATTGGCGATGATGCCGTCCATCGAAAAGACGCCGTCGGTGGCAATCAGCTTGAAGCGGCTGCCCTCGGCCTTCTTCAGCTCTTCTTCCAGCGCCGCCATGTCGTTGTTGGCATAACGGAAGCGCTTGGCCTTGGACAGCCGCACGCCGTCGATGATCGAGGCGTGGTTGAGCGCATCGGAGATGATCGCGTCCTCTTCGCCAAGCAGCGTCTCGAACAGGCCGCCATTGGCATCGAAGCAGGAGGAATAGAGGATCGTGTCTTCCAGGCCGAGGAAGGACGAAATCCGCGCCTCGAGTGCTTTATGCTCCTCCTGCGTGCCGCAGATGAAGCGCACCGAGGCCATGCCGTAGCCGTAACGGTCGAGCGCCTGTTTGCCGGCCTCCGCCAGCTCTTCGTTGTCGGCAAGGCCGAGATAGTTGTTGGCGCAGAAGTTGAGCACCCGATCGCCCGAGGCGACCTCGATCTCACCCGCCTGTTTCGAGGTGATCACACGCTCCGACTTGTACAATCCGGCCGTCTTCAGGCCATCGAGCTCTAAACGGAAATGGGACAGAAAGCGTTCGTTCATTCAGATGCGTCCTTCGGCTCGATCGACAGCAGCAACAGGCGGGAAGCCGCTGCGGCACAGCGCATCGAGACCCTCGAGATCCAGCCGATCGAGGCCCAGTTCCGGAAGGAGGTCGTTCTCGCCTTCGAAGTCCCGGCCGTACATGGCCGAGAAGATGCGGATGCCGGCCTCGTGCAGGTCTGCCGGGCACCCGGCAAGGCGCGCGAGCTGCGCCGTGACGACCAGGCCGAAGGGGACATCCTCCGTCACATAGCGGCTATCGGCCGTCGGGGGACCCGTGCCGTTATGCCCGGCCTGATGCATCTCCTGGTTCATCTGCGAGATGGTGCTGACCGGCACATGGAACGACAGGTGGAAGTGCTGGAAAATATCGCGCACCTGCAACTGCAGCTTCTCGGCGACGGCCAGGCGCTCGCGGTCGAGCGTCTCCAGAAGACGGCCGATATTGGGGGTGACGTTCTGGGCCTGCACCCAGCTCTCGCCACGCTCCATGCGCGACATGTTGCCGAGCGCGATCCCGAGGTGGTTTTGCGGGTTGAGGTTTGAAAGCGCGATCGCCAGCAGGCTGCCGCGATCAACGAAATGTTCGCCGAAGAGCGCCGTGCAAACCGCATGGCCGCGCGCACTTTCCGATGCCGGAACGGTCGCCAGGTCGACCTGCTTGCGGATGGTGTTCACCTGCACCAGCGCAGGGCCGAGCTTCCGGCCGCTGACGATCGTCGTGCCCCAGGCAACGATCGGCAAAGTGATGCCGCGTGCTGCCAGCAGCGACGAGAGATAAAGCGCGCCGAACGAGGTGTGCGAGCTGAAGATCACCACTTGTCCGGCGGTCAGATGCGGCGCGATTGCGTCCAGCACGAAGCGGTGACCATAGGCCGGCAGAGCGATGAGGATCGCATCGGCATCGTGGACGAGATCTTCCGCACTTTCGGCAACGGCCGGAAGGAACGTGCCTTCGATGGCGCCCTCGGCCTTTAGGCTCTCTCCCTCGGCAAGCGCAACGGTCCCCGTGCCGGATGGTGACCAGAGCGTCGCCTTGTGTCCCAGTTTTTCAAGAAGTGCAGCGGTGCCGAAGGCAATAGAGCCAGCACCTGCGATACCTACGCGCATGTCGTTTTCCACTTTCACTGATATCGGGTAACGGGCGCAGCCGGGGCGCCCGCCGTCGAGATGTTGCGGCTAAGCCGCGTTGCGGGCAGGGATGAGCGTGGTCGCTTCGGACGACCAGCCAACCCAGATGTCGTCGCGGCTGAGGCGTTCCACCTCGCTTGGATGAACGAGCGCGTTGAGCAGATGTCCCTCGCCGATCTCGACCTTGAGCGATGTGTGGTTGCCCTTGAAAACGCGCTGGCGGATGCGCCCCCGGATCCGGTTGGCGACGCCCGGTTCCTGCGCCGAACATTGGATCGCTTCCGGCCGCAGGACGACATAGATCGCATCGCCTGCCTTGGGAGACAGCGCGCCGGCCGACGCCTTGATCGTCATGCCGTTCCACCGCACTGCGGCCTCGCCAGCTTCCGTGCCCACGACATCTGAGCGCAACAGATTGGTTTCGCCGAGGAAGGTCGCGACGAAGGCGGAACCGGGCCGCTTGTAGAGGCTCGCCGGGTCGCCCATCTGCTCGATCCGGCCATTGTTCATGACCACGATCGTATCCGACATGGTGAGCGCCTCTTCCTGATCGTGGGTCACGAACATGAAGGTCTTGCCGGTCTGCTCCTGGATCGCCTTGAGCTCGACCTGCATGGTCTGGCGCAGCTTCGCATCGAGGGCCGAAAGCGGCTCATCCAGCAGGAGCACGTCAGGATCGGGCGCCAGCGCCCGCATCAGCGCGACGCGCTGGCGCTGGCCGCCCGAAAGTTCGGACGGAAGGCGGCCTGCGAAATCCTGCAGTTGCACGAGTTCAAGAAGTTCCGATACGCGCTTCTGGATCTGCCTGTTGTCGACCCCCTTCAGTTCCAGGCCGAAGGCAATGTTCTTCGCGACCGTCATGTGCGGAAACAGCGCGTAGTCCTGGAATACGATGTTGACGTTGCGCCGGTTCGGCGGAACCTTTGTCACGTCGCGGCCGGAGAGCAGAATGCGGCCGCTCGTGGGTGTTTCGAACCCGCCGAGCATACGCAGCGTCGTCGACTTGCCGCAGCCGGATGGGCCGAGCAGCGTGACGAACTTGCCGCGCTCTATGTTGAGGTTGAGATTGTCGACGGCGACGAAGCTGCCGAAGCTCTTTCTGACATTTTCGAACTGAACTACCGGTTCCATCAGCGGATCCTCGAACGACGTGTGAGATATTCTGCGTAAAGCCCGACCACCGCGGTCACGACCAGGACCAGCGTCGCCATGACGTTGATCTCCGGCGACATGCCGGACTGCACGCGGGCGAAAATCAGCATCGGCAGCGTCGGGCGATAGCCGCCGAGGAAGAAGGTGCGGACGAAGTCATCGCTCGACAGCAGGAGGCAGAAGATCATGCCCCCGAAGATGGCCGGCCCGAGGTAAGGAAGCGTCACGCGGAAGAATGTGACGATGCTGTCCGCACCGAGATCGCGAGCGGCATCAACGAGATTGCCCGGCATGGAGCGCAGTCGCGTCAGCACCATGACGACCACGAAGGGCACGGCGTGGACGACGTGACCGAGAATGATCGCCACCGTGCCGGTCGGCAGGTCGATGGTGGTGATGAAGATGCGCAACGAAATCGCCGAGATCATGCCCGGCACGACGGCCGGCAGGCAGGCGACCGCGAAGGCCACGTATTGTGCCGCGCCGCGCAGCGATCCGATCAGCATCGCGATCCAGACGCCGATCACCGTCGCGATGGCGGTCGTCGCCGCGGCGATCATGAAGGTGTAAAGGCAGGCGTCCAGGAACTGCTTGTCCTGAATGACCTTGGCGTACCAATCGATCGTCAGGTTTCCGAGCGGGAAAGAAATGAAGCTCGCATCCTTGAAGCTGACCGCAACCATCAGCGACAGCGGCAGAAACAGGTACAAGACAAACAGCCAGTAGAAGGACTTGAGGGCCAGTCCCGGCCAATCGAGTAACATGGCGCGCATCAGAATGTCCTTTGTTTGGATCCGCCGACGACCCGCATGAACAGGCCGACGGTGACGAGCGATGCCGCAAGCATGATCATTGCGAAGGCGGCACCCGCCGGCCAGCGGCTGCTGGCGCCGTGGAAGAAGCTGCTGATCGTTTCGGAGAACATGCTGGTGGTCGGCCCGCCCAGAAGAATGGGAGCAGCGAAGACGCCCATGCAGGTGAGGAAGACCAGCGAGCATCCCGACACGATGCCATCGCGCGAAAGCGGCAGGATGATGCGGCGGAAGCGCGTGAACGGCCCTGCCCCAAGATCTGCCGAGGCATCGAGCAGCGACTTCGGGATCTTCTCGATCGCCGAATAGAGCGGCAGCAGCATGTAAAGGCAGACCATGTAGACCAGGCCGAAGCTGATCGAGAACGAGGTGTAGAGCATCTGGATGGGACGATCGGTCAGCCCGATTTCCCGCAACAGCACGTTGACCGCACCACGATTGGCCAGAAGCATGATGACGGAGAAGATGCGGATGATTTCGCCGGCCCAGAAGGGCGCCAGCAACAACAGCAACGCCCGCGACCTGTTACCGGTCGTCACCACCTTGGCAACGTAATAGGCAACCGGATAGACCACGATCAGGGTAACCGCAGTTGCGATCGACGCGTAGATAAAGCTACGCAGCAGCGGCATCCAGTAGAGCTTCTCGCTGAAGAAGAGCGCGTAGTTGTCGAACGTGAAATTCGCCTCCACACCGGGCTGGGGCGGGTAGCTCGACAGAAGGCTGATGCGCAGCATCTCGTAGATTGGGCCGATATGCATCATCAGCATCCAGACGACCGGCACGCCGGCCAATAGAAGGATGCGGCCATATCGCCACTCGGCAACGGCGCCCAGCGTATACCGGTAGACCGGAGAGTGGATCACCCGGGCGATGCCTGTCGAATACTTCATTTGAGCGGCATAGGCGGGAATACCGCCATCCGCTGTACTTGTTCCCACGGCCATTGAATTGTCCCAAACCTTGACCCGATGGGCGGCGACTGGGCATGCGTCATCGTGCTGACCCCGTCTCTAAAACGGGGCCAGGACCAGTCGCCGCTCTATGGTTGCTTAAGCCGCCTTCAGTTCGGCGACGGCACGATCAATGATTTCGTTTTTCAGCGCGCGGTTATGCGTGCTGAAGAAGGTGACGCGCTCGAGTTCTTCCTGCGGCAGCGTCGATGCCAGCCGCTCCCTGTCGTCGAGCAGCTTGTCGACACCCGAGATCGTCGAGCTGAAGCCGGACGTGCGCGTCATCGCCGCCCCGACTTCGGGGTTCGCCAGGATCGCGTCGAACAGCTTGTAGGCGTTCTCGGCATTGGGCGCGTTGTTGACGATGTTCAGCGTGTAGCAGAACCCGTAGGTGCCTTCCTTCGGAACGGACAGCTTGACCGGCACGCCGTCCATGATCAGCTTCGCGGCCGGACCCGACCAGGCCTGCGCCAGGTGGATGTCCTCGTTGATGAACATCTGCTGCACTTCACTGGCCGCATCGTAATATTTGCGAACCATACCCTTGTGCTTGATCAGGAAGTCACGCGCCTCGCTGGCCGCCTTCTGGGCTTCGTCGGCCTTGTCGGTGTAGGTGACGAAGTCGCCATCATGGCCGAGATACTTCATGGTGATCGACATGAAATCTCCCGCCATATAGGCCGTCAGGCCCTCGTATTTCGCGTCGAACATGATGCCCCAGCTATCCGCCTCCGGCACGTAGTCCGTATTGCGGACCAGGCCTTCGTAACCGGCAAGGATCGGCAGCCCCCAGAGATTGCCTTCGTAGCGCGCCCAGGCCGCCTCCTGATAGGCGGAATTGAGGTTCGACCAATTGCGCAACTTGGCTGTGTCCAGCGCCTGCACCAGCTTCGAGTCGATGAACTGGCCATAGCGATGGCCCGCGACCGTCACGATGTCGGTCGTCGGATTTGCACCTTCTGCCGTGAGCAGATTATACTGCTTGCCCTGGTCGTCGGTCAGACGGATGCGCACCTCGATGCCGCTTTCCTTCTGGAACTGCTCGATGAAGTCCTGCGGCAGGAACTTGTCGTATGTGGTGATGTTGAGAACCGAGCTCTGCGCGCTTGCCGAGCGGATGATGTACGGCGCTGCGAGCAGTGTTGCGCTGCCGGCTCCCAACAGCTTGAGTGCGTTTCTGCGATTGATCTTTTGCCCGATAATCATTGTTCCTCCTCGCGCCTCCCAGCGTGACTTGATGAGCGTCGGTCCGTGCGTGGGCGCATTGCCGAGCCGATCGCCTATCGCGCAACCGGATCGATCCGGCTGCAGCCTGCACATAGATAGGCGCAGCGATTTTGGCCCGTCCAATTGTTTATGAGCCTGCACCCATTCCAAAAGGTTATAGGCTATCCATGCACGTAGCGGCGCCGAACCTCAGGTGCTTTTCAGCATCGCGGGCTGCCAGATTGTCAATATCCGTTGGCGCAGTTAGGGTGATCGGCGACCGGCCCTGTTGAGAAGTTATGGAATGAAGCGCGCACCGAACCTACGACAAATCGAGGCCCTCAAGGCCGTGATCGAATGTGGTACGGTCAGCCGCGCAGCCGAGATATTGCATATCTCGCAACCGGCGGTGAGCAAGCTGTTGGCGCATTTGGAAGAGGATACGGAACTGGCGCTGTTCGATCGCGTCAAGGGGCGGCTGATCCCTTCAGAACATGGCATGCGGCTCTACAAGGAGATCGACCGTGTCTTCGCCGGCATCAAGCAGATAGAGCGCGCCGTCGACTTGATCCGGCGAGAGGAGCTCGGGCAAATTTCCGTTGGCGTGATGCCCGCCCTGTCCGGCCCGTTCATCAGCCACACCAACAAGCGCTTCCTTGCCAGGCATGGTGATGCCTATATTTCCGTGGTGATCCGCAGTTCACAATTCATCGTTGAATGGCTGCTGTCCAAACAGGTGGATATCGGCCTGATCAACCGCAATACGGATAATCCTTACATCGAATGCGTTCCCTTGCGCGGTGGCGACCTTGTCTGCATTGCACCGGCGGGGCATCGCTTCGCCGCCAAGCAAGAGGTCGAGCCCGCCGATATCGACGGCGAGCCCTATATCGGCTTTGCCGCTGACAACCGCATCCGGCAGAAGATCGAAAGCACGCTTGATGGCTACGGCACCCGCCTGAATTACATCATGGATGCAACACTCGCGCCGGCCGTTTGTGAAATGGTCGCCAATGGTTTGGGGATCGCCATTGTCGACCCGGTGTTCGCCTATGGCCAGCGCGATCAGATCACGATCAGGCCTTTCCGCCCCAACATCGCATCTGATCTCAGCCTCTGCTGGCTTCGCGACACAAAAAACCGCCACCTCGTCGATGCCTATGTGGAGGCGACGCGCGCCACCGTGCAGGATATGCAACTCAGGATGGGCGTGACCTGTTCTCCATCTTCCTGATGCCACGCCTGGCGCCGCACCAGTCGTCCTTCATACGAGTTTGATGAGCGCGACACCCGCAAGCAACAGCACCACCCCGGCGAGGCGCAGTCCCGACACCGGCCGCTGCGGGAGACGGAACCAACCGTAGCGATCGACGAAGACACTCGCGACCTGCTGACCGGCGACGGTAAAGCCGACCGCTGCGGCCGCGCCGATCACGGGGATTGCGGTAAACACCGTGGTGACATAGGTAGCGCCGGCAAGGCCACCGAGCCAGCCCCACCAGGGCATGGCCTGCACGCCGCCGATATTCGGGCGGGGTGCCTTCTGTCCGGCGAGCCCGACAAGCATCACCGCTGCCATGGCGAGCGTTGCGACGAAGAACGAAACCGCGCCCACGGCAAACGGCGCACCACCGAGATCGTGGCGCAGAAGCGCGTTGACGGCGCCCTGGACCGGGAGGACCGCGCCGGCGGTCAGCGCCAGGGCGATCCATCCAAGCTTGTCGGCCTTGAGGTTATCCTTTCCGCCTTGGCCGAAAACGATCATGCCGACCCCGATGAGCACGACGAGCGTGCCGATCGCGGCTCCAGCGCGAAGCCTGATTTGCGTCACACCAAGCAGACCGAAGCTATCGAGCGCAAGGGACGCAAGCATCTGCCCGGCGATAAAGAGCCCGACGGAAACGACGGCACCTAGTCGGGGAAAGAGAACGATCGTCGAAACGACGTAAACCGCCGAGGCGGTACCTCCGACGAGATGCCACCACTCGGCCTCTGGAACCGCGGCGAGAACGGCAACTGTTCCGGTAAACAGGGTGACGAAAAACAGAAGGCCGGTGCCGATCGCGAGCTGGAGCGTGGTGGCCGCAAACGGCGACCCGACAGCCTTTGAAAGTTGTGCGTTGGCGCCCGCCTGAACTGCGAGCAGACCACCGGCAACCAGAGCCAATGGAACGAACAGGGTCTCCATCACGGGACCTCCTTGATGAGTAGCGCAAAGGGGACATGGACCGGCATTGAGGTTCCCTCACACCGGAAACCGGGCTCGACAGGCGCGTTCGACCGTCCCGTCCGAACGTGTTTATCTAGTTAGGCCGTGCCTTCTCGCAGATCGATCTGTCACTTTGCCGTTTCATGCTGCATATTTGCACATCCCCTAAGTTTGGGCCGTCGAAGCGCCGAGTCGCCTGATCGTGGGGGGTGGTTGTGCCGATCCGACCGAGGATGGCGGAGACGGCGCTGCGACTTGCACGCTCGATCCGCAACGCTGCCGAAGGTTTGCCCAGACATGAACAGCCACCACCGTATCGACTGGGAAGATCTCCGCTTTGTCCTGGCGGTCGCGGAGGCGAACTCCCTCGCCGCTGCGGCCCGCGCGCTCGGCGTCAATCACACCACCGTGCTCAGGCGCGTTGGATCGTTCGAGCAGAAATTGGGGGTCCGGCTGTTCGATCGCCTCCCGTCCGGCTACACGCTCACAGCCGGCGGCGAGGAATTGCTCGCGGCGGCCCGACAGATGGCGGAAACGGTCACCGAACTGGAGCGCCGCCTGACCGGGCAGGACCTGCGGCTGGAAGGCAGCCTGCGGATCACCACCACCGACACACTGATGGCCTCGATCCTGCCGTCGATACTCGCTGCTTTCCGGCAACGCCACCCGGGCGTCCTGCTCGAAGTGAGCACCTCGAATGCACTCGCAAATCTCTCTCATCGCGACGCTGACGTCGCCATTCGCCCCGCGGTCGATTCACCCGATGCGCTCGTGGGCCGCCGGATCGCGAACGTTGCCTTTGCCGTTTATGCGGCGCCCTCATACCTGCAGGAACGCGGCCTGGGATCGTCCGACGAGATCGATTTCGCGGGGGAACGCTGGATTGGCCTCGGCGATGCGCTTGCTTCCACAAGCGTCTCACGATGGATGCGCGCGACGCTGCCCGCGCCGGCGGTGCTGCGCTGCGACTCCCTGGTGACCGCGCGCGAAGCAGCAGCAGCCGGTATCGGCCTTACGGCGCTGCCTTGCTATCTTGGCGATACGACACCGGGCCTGGTGCGCATCGGCTCACCGGTCGCCGCAATGACGCGAGAGCTCTGGCTCCTTACCCACGAGGACCTGCGCCGCACCGCCCGTGTCAGCGCCTTTACAGAGTTTGCAGGCCAGGCGCTCGCGAAACATCGGCCGCTCTTCGAAGGGCGTGATCCCTCCGCGCGCCCACGCTCGGAAAACGCAGCCAGCCCCTAGGGCACTGCAGGGGTTGTCCCGTGCCGCAGCCGCTCGAGCGCTTCGGCGTGCAGCGTCTCGTTCGCTGCCATGAGGACTGTCCCGTACCGGCTGGTGTTGGCCAACGGTCGACCCTCCCAGTCCGTAACGATGCCACCCGCTCCTTCGATGATGGGTACCTGCGGAAGGATGTCGTAGTCGAACACGTCGCTTTCGACCAGGACGTCAACGCAACCAAGCGCCAGCAGGCCGGCAGCGTAGCAATCATGCGACATCCGCGTGAAACGGGCCCCGGCTGCCAACCGCGAGAAGCGCTCTCTCGCATTGAGATCGAACTGTTCCAGCGCCGATGTATAGACGATCGCTTCCTTGAGGCGGGCGATATCGCTCGTTCGGATCGGTACACCGTTGAAAAGCGTCGGGCTCGCCCGCCGGCCGACCCAGCGCTCGTTTGTGATCGGCTGGTCAATGATGCCAAGGCACGGTGCGCCCTGATGCAGCAGCGCGATTTGCGTGCCGAAAGCAAGCGAGCCGGAAGCAAAGGACTTGGTGCCGTCGATCGGATCGAGCACCCAGACCCATTCCGCATCAGCATTGGAAGCACCAAACTCCTCGCCACGAACGCCGTGGTCCGGAAAACGCTTCCCGATCATCTGCCGCATCGTCATTTCGGCGAGACGATCGGCTTCCGTGACAGGGCTGCTATCCGCCTTGGCGTCGATCTCGAGCCGTTGACGGAAATAGGGACGGATAACGGTAGCGGCGGCATCAGCCATTTCGTGGGCGAATGCCAGAAACGCAGGCGGGCAGGCATGTTCAACCGTCATTCTTAGACCTTCTCAGCTTGCGTTATGATTTTCTGCAACAGGCTCCGGACCGTCTCGACCTGCTTGTGGGCGGCCGCCACCTCCTGGCGCAGCCGCGCCTCCTGATCGGCGGCTCCAATCGTGGTGAAGCTTGCCGAGCGGGCGGGGATGAACGGATCGCGTGCCTCGTCGGCAAAGCGAAGCGCGGGCGCGAAATAGCCCTCCTCCTCCTCCAATCCGAAAGCCAGAACCTGCGGCCTGTCGCTGCCAAGCAGCAACAGCTCCACCAGCATCGCCAGCATCGGCAAATCGCCGGTTCCCGACAAGCAGGCGAGATGCGCCCATCCGCCGCGATCCGGCCGTACGAGGCAATCCTTGACGTGCACCTCGGTGATATGCGGCGCCTGCATGGCCAGCGCCGACATCGGCTCTTCAAACGCATTGATCATGTTGCCGAAATCGAACAGAAGGCTGAGGCGCGGGTTTGCGACTGCCTCGATGATTTGGATCAACTCTGCTGATTTGAGGTCCTCATGCTGTTCGAGCGTGTAACGGAGCCTACCGTCAGGATCGAGGTTTTCGAGCTGCCGCAGATCGGCGATCGTCCATTCGACGATCTCAGAAACCCGCCCCTCGTAGCGCGGGTAACAACGAAGCGATGTGGCTCCGGTCGCAAGCGCAATACGC
The DNA here is from genome assembly GCF_020035535.1 of Ensifer adhaerens. Classification (NCBI taxonomy): domain Bacteria; kingdom Pseudomonadati; phylum Pseudomonadota; class Alphaproteobacteria; order Hyphomicrobiales; family Rhizobiaceae; genus Ensifer; species Ensifer adhaerens. Next base: position 374,337 of record NZ_CP083350.1, read on the forward strand.
ACCGCGTCTGAGAGCCCGGCAAGCTCGGTCGTGCTGGTCTCGACATGCAACTCCAGACCAAGGCCGCTCACCGTCGCGCCAAACGCCAGCAACGCCTCATCTGACATTCTGGCCAGACTTGCCTGCTCGCCGTCCTCGACATGAATCTTGAGGCCCTGCAGACCCAGTTCTCTTGCGAATTCAGCCAGATCCAGGGGTTTCATGCCACCAAAGCGGAAGTTCAGGTGAAAGGCATAGGCATGAGCAAAGAGCGGCGCGCGTCGTGCCCGCGCAGCGAGCTTCGCACGGCCCCCGGCAGACAGACCCTCTATCCGCTGCCGCCAATTCGGGCGAGGCGTCATTTCCCATGGCAAATCGGTCACCATCCCGGCTCCTCCGCAAGCGATCGGTATTGTTCGAAATTTTCGTTCGCGTCGTCAGGCCGCAAGAACGAGCAGGTCGCGATCAGAAATGCTGACCTCGACCGCGGTCCCGACAGAAGGCGGTGGCGTATCGGGTTGGTTGAACGTATCGAGCGAGACGAATTGACCGGCAACGGCGACCCTGATGCGGATGACCGAACCGAGGAAATGCACCTCGGCAATATGGCCGGAGAGAACGACGCAGCCCTCGTCCTTTCGCCCGAGCGCCACGGTTTCCGGCCGGAGCGCCAGGCTCACGCGGTCACCCACCCGGCCGGGCAGCTTCCTGTTCAGAGCCACCGGGATATCCCCCAGCCCTACCCGCCCCGCGGCTGCGTCGATGAGGCTGGCATCAAGCAGATTGAGCGTACCGACGAACTGCGCCACGAACCGCGTCGCCGGCCGATTGTAGATTTCAAAAGGAGTGCCGACCTGATCGGCTATGCCTTGATGCATGACGACGACGCGGTCCGACATCGACAAGGCCTCTTCCTGATCATGCGTCACGAAGATGGTGGTGATGCCGAGTTCGCGCTGGATGCGACGGATCTCTTCTCGCAGGCTCACGCGTATCTTTGCGTCAAGCGCCGACAGCGGCTCGTCCAGCAGCAGGACCTGCGGGCGGATTGCCAGCGCGCGCGCCAGGGCCACGCGCTGCTGCTGGCCGCCGGAAAGCTGGAACGGGTAGCGCTCGCCGAGCTTCGGCAAGCCGACCATCTCCAGCATTTCCCCGACACGCGTGCGTATCTCTGACTTTCCTTCGCCCTTTATCCGCAAGCCGAACCCGATGTTCTGCTCGACCGTGAGGTTCGGGAAGAGCGCATAGGCCTGGAAGACCATTCCGATGTTGCGACGGTTGGCAGCAAGGCCGGTCACGTCGCGCCCCTCGATACGGATCGCACCGGCCGTCGGCGCCTCAAACCCGGCCACCATGCGCAATACGGTTGTCTTGCCGCAGCCGGATGGTCCGAGGAAGGAGACGAACTCCCCTTTCTCGATGTTGAGGTTGAAATCCTTGACGACGCGTAGCGCGCCGAACGATTTTTCCAGATTACGGATGTCGAGAAAGGCCATGATCAGCGCCTCACGGTAGAGAATTTTGAAAAGCGGGTGAAAAGCTGGATCAGCCCCATACAGGCCCAAGTGATGCCGAATGCCACCACCGCGAGCGCCGATGGTTCATAGGCGCGATTGCCGCCCATCCAGACCATGTAGGGACCGAAGCTGCCGACGTTGAGCAAGGCGGCAAAGACGTATTCGCCGATGACGATCGCAAAGGTCAAAAAGGCGCCGGAGAGCACCGAGACGAAGACGTTCGGCAGGATGACGACGGTGAGGATCCGCGCCCAGCCGGCGCCAAGGCTCTGGGCCGCCTCCGTCAGGCTGCCGACATCGATGGTACGGAGCCCGGTATCGACGGAGCGGTACATGTAGGGCAGCGACAGTGTCGCATAGCCGAACAAAAGCAGCAGATTGGTGCCCCACCAGCTTCCCGTCAGCGGCAGGATCGACGAGGTGTTGTAGATACGGATGTAACCGAAAACGATGACGATCGGCGGAATGACCAGCGGCAGCAGCGTCAGGAACTCGACGATCGGGCGCAGACCCGGAAACCGCAGCCGCACGAAATAGGCTGTCGGCACGATGATCAGGATTCCGAGAACGATCGTCAGCAGGGCGAGGACCACCGAGTAACCGAAGGTCTGCTGGAACTGAGGATCCGCCAGCACGACACGATAGGCTTCGAAACTGTAACCATCGCGCTGCATGCGCATGGAGAAATCGAACATGCCGACGAGCGGGAGCAGGAAATAGAGTCCACCCAAGGCGACGGCGAGCCAGGACCAGAGGCGTCTTTCCGTCATTTGACCCACCTTTCCGCGCGCATGCGCAAGACGATGTAGATTGCGTTGGCAACGGCGGTCAGCAGGATCATCGCAAAGGCTATGGCATAGCCGAGATGCGGATCATTGAGCACGTCGCCGCGGATCTGTGCGAAGAGGACGATCGGCGCGATCGAGAGCGATGAACCGGTCAGCGCGATGGCAGTCGCAACCGCTCCGAAGGCATTGGCGAAAAGGAGAGCGAGCGTGCCGAGAAGAGAAGGCCAGAGCACCGGTAGGGCCACCAGCCGCCAGTACTGAAAGCCGTTGGCGCCAAGGCTTTCGGCCGCCTCCCGCCATTCGCGGCGCAGCCCCTCCAGCGCTGGCGTGATGATCAGCACCATCAGCGGAATCTGGAAATAGAGATAAGTGAGCGCCAGGCCGAGGAAGGAGACGATGTTGAAACCGGCGCCGTAGAGATTGATGCCGAACCAGTGGCGCAGCAGCATCGTCACGAAGCCGAGGCGACCGAGCGTCGCGATGAAGGCGAAGGCGAGCGGCACGCCGGCAAAGTTCGAGGCGACGCCGGAGAAGGTGAGGATGGCATTGCGCAGCGGTCGCGGGAGGCCGCCCAGCGTGATGGCAGCGGCGATGAGAAAGCCGAACAGGCACCCGAGCGCTGCCGTCAGCAGGCTGAGTTCGATCGAAATCCAGAAGGCAGAGCGTATCGAAGGCGCAAGAAGCTTGCCGAGGTTTTCGAGCGTCACCTGTCCCTGCGCGTTGCGGAACGCACCGAGCACGATGTTGAGCGTTGGCAGGATGAGGAACAGCGTGGCGAAGAGGAAGAAGGGGGCGACCCCGAACCAGCTGAGGACCTGCCGTGGCCTGAAGGCAGCCGGCAGGGATGCGACGCTTGTCGTCATCGGATTTGTCCCTGGAATAGTAGCGCCAAAGGCCGGTGAGAGGCTTCGTGACAGGTGAAGCCTCTCTGCCCGAGCGGCGGATTACTTCACGTTGGCGCCGACAACCTTGTCCCAGCCCTCGACCACCGCGGTCTTGTTGGCCGAAAGTTCGTCGACCGTCGGGAAGATCGCCTTTTCATAGGCTTCGGCCGGCGGCAGCTTGTCGAGCAGGTCCTGCGGGAACTTGCCGGCCTTCAGCATGGCATTGAAGCGCGCCGGGTGGCAGTAACCCTTCAGCCAGCCGGTCTGGCCTTCATCGGAATAGAGGTATTCCATCCACAGCTTGGCAGCATTCGGGTGCGGTGCGTAGGCGGAGATCGCCTGAACATAAACGCCGGCAACGACGCCGCTCACCGGCACGACGACGTCCATCGGCGGATTGCCCTTCAGGGCATCGCGCCAGGCCAGGAGATTGTAGTCCCAGGCAGCGACGATCGGCGTCTGCCCCTGTGCGATCGTGCCGGCCTTGCCGAGCACAGGCACGAAGTTACCGGACTTGTTCAATTCCGCAAAGAGCTCCAGCCCCTTGCCGCCGGACTCCGTTCCGGGCTTGGCGCCGCGCGAGATGCCGGCCGACATCAGCGCCAGGATCGCCTGGGCGGAAGACCGCGGATCGCCGGTGAGCGCGACGGCGCCTGAGTATTCCGATTTCGACAGATCCGACCAATCGGTGGGCGCAGTATCGAGCAGGTCCTTGTTCACACCGAAGGCCATGACGCCATAGTAGTCGCCGTACCAATAGCCCTTCTCATCCTTGATGTTGCCCGGGATTTCATCCCAGGTCGCCACCTTGTACGGCTGGAGAAGTCCTTCCTGCGCGGCGGCCGGGGCGAAGGCAAGGCCGAGGTCGACGACATCAGGCGCCTGCGAGCCGGTATTGCCCTTGTTCGCCCGGATCGCTTCCAGTTCGTCGGCAGTACCCGCATCAGGGTTCAGCTCGTTGACCTCGATGCCCGGATATTTTGCCTTGAAGCCAGCGATGACCTCGCCGTAATTGCACCAGTCATGGGGGAGCGCGATGACCGTAAGCGCACCTTCCTTCGTGGCAGCCGCCACCAGCTCTTGCGAAGGCTCGGCGCGGGCAATACCCGGCAGCGCGGCAGCCAGTGCAAGGGTGGAGACGAAGGCGCGGCTCGTTGCGCGCGATAGAAGCTTCTTCATGATTTCCTCCTGTTGACCGTCTGCGACGGATCGTGGGCGATGACTGCTTTTCTGTCCTTGCATCCGGTCGTCGGCACCGCCTCAGTTCCGGTTCCCCCGCACCTTGTCTGCGTCCTGCGGAAGGGCTGCATCGGTGCGTTTTCGTGTAGGTACAGGATGTAACAATTGGACGACGAAGAAACGTCCATTATGATGCATTCGATCGTACCAATTTTGGAGACACACCGGTGAGCAAGCAGTTGGAAGGCCCGATCCTGCCGTTCCTGCGCATTGATGCGACGATCGCGCTGCCGAAATTCCGCCAGGTGCAGGACCAATTGCGCATGGCCATCCTCAAGGGGCATCTGCGTGCCGGAACCCGGCTGCCCGCCAGCCGCATCCTGGCCGACGAGCTCGGCCTGTCGCGCCAGACTTTGGTGCGGGTGCTCGAGAACCTGAAGGCGGAGGGCTATCTGGAGGCACGGCAAGGGGCCGGGACATTCGTGTCCGCCGCCTTGCCGCGGCAATCGACCAAGCTGTCGATGCCCGCTCGTGGTGACGTTACCGACAGCGCACCGCCACGGCTATCGCGCATTGGCGAGCAATCGCGCCGGATGTCGGCCGACATCGGCCAGATGGAGGACAGGCCCTTCCTGCCCAACCGGCCGGCGCTCGATCGCTTTCCCTTTGCCATCTGGAGGAAATGCTGGAACGCCGTAGCGCGCAGCGGCAAGGCGGTGGCCATGGGCTATGGCGACGTTGCGGGCGAACTGGTTCTGCGGCAGCGGATCGCCGAGTATCTGGCCCTGCACCGGAGAGACCCGTGCGATCCCGAGCAGATCGTCATTACACCCGGGGGCCACGCGGCCTTCTCGCTCGCCGCGCTGGCGCTTGCCGATGCCGGTGACGGGATATGGTTCGAGGATCCGGGGCCCATCACCACCAGCAACCTCTTCCGAACGCTTGGTCTGCGCCTGTGTCCGACGCATGTCGATGCCGAGGGCCTCGATGTCGAAGGCGCGATCGCCCGCTATCCGGATGCCCGGCTCGCCTTCGTCATGCCGTCGCGCCACCACCCGCTCGGTGTCACCCTGACGCTGCCGCGCAGGCTTGCCCTGCTCGAGTGGGCGCGGGCCAACGATGCCTGGATCATCGAGGACGATTATGACAGCGAATTCCGCTATGACGGCGCTCCGCTGCCGTCCATGCGCTCCATCGACAGCAATGGACGCGTCATTTACGCCGGCAGTTTCAGCAAGGCGCTCTATCCAGGCCTGCGTGTCGGCTATCTCGTCCTGCCGCCGCCACTGATCGGTACGTTCCGCAACCTCTCAGCGCTGATCCATCGCAGCGTGCCTGTCGAAACCCAGCTCGCGCTCGCCGAGTTCATCGGCGGTGGTCATTTTGCAAGCCATCTGCGCCGCATGCGTAGCCTTTACGCCGAGCGCCGCGAAACCTTTACGCAAGTGGCGCAGGAGACGCTTGCCGGACTTGCACGCATCGACAGCTCCGAAAGCGGCCTCAACGCGCTCGCCTGGCTTAAGGGCGGTCGGCAAGACCAGGCCCCGCACCGCGCCGTGCTCGATGCGGGGCTGCAATGTTATCCCCTGTCCGACTATACGATCGCGACACCTTTGCCGGGTGCGCTCATTCTCGGCTACGCCGGCGTTCCGGCAGATCGGATGAGGCCTCTTCTTCTCCGGTTGGCGGATGCGATTGCCCGAACGGAGGGTAACATCGGGAGATGAGGCGGCCGAGGAGCCTTTCGACCGCCAAGGCCAATCGGTTCGGCTCCTCGTCGTTACCGCGCTCCCGCCGGACTACCACGTAACCGATACCCCGCAACATGCCGCAGCGCCCTCTCCCCGTTCACTGCCGGAGCGCGCGCAGCGGCTTGCTGCTGCGCTGTGTGACGCCGACGCCAGGGGCAACGCCGACTTCGGCGTTGGAGGCGGCGAGCAGCGGTTTGCCGCGCACCATGTCGGAGGCCCGCTCGGCCAGCATGATCGTCGGCGCGTTGAGGTTGGCGTTCGGCTCTGATGGAAAGACGGAACTGTCGATGACCCGCAGCCCATCGATGCCACGAACCCTAAGTTCGCTATCGACGACCGCCATTCCATCCTCACCCATCCGGCAGGAGCCGCAGGGGTGATAGGTGCTCTCCATGGTCTCTCGAACCCAGGCGTCGATCTCGTCATTCGTCCGCACATTCGCTCCCGGGGCGATTTCATCGCCACGGAAACGGTCGAAGGCCGGTTGGGCGATGATCTCGCGCGTCAGCCTCAAGCAGCGACGGAAACCTTCGCGATCCTCCTCACGGTCGAGATAGTTGAAGAGGATGTCGGGCTGTTCGTGGGCCTCGGGAGAACGCAGCCGGACGTAGCCGCGGCTTTTCGGCTTGTTCGGTCCGGTCAGGACCATGAAGCCGTGGCCATCGAGCGGCTTCTTGCCATCGTAACGCATCGCTGCAGGCAGGAAATGGAACTGGATGTCCGGCCATTGAAGCGAAGCGTCGGAGCGGATGAAGCCACCGCTTTCGAAGTGGTTGGAGACCGAAAGCCCCTTCTTGAACAGCAGCCATTCGGCACCGATCAGCGCGCGGCTCAAAACGCCCATCTTGCCGTTGAGCGTGATCGGCTCCTTGCACGCATATTGAATATAGACCTCCGAATGGTCCTGCAGGTTTTCGCCGACACCGGGCAGATCGTGCAGGACGGGTACGCCCGCCTGTTGCAGCACTGCGGCCGGGCCGATGCCCGAGCGCTGCAGCAGGTGCGGCGATCCGATCGGGCCCGAGGCGATGAGCACTTCACGGCTGGCGCGGGCAATATGGCGCTCGCCGCCAAGCTCGTACTCGACGCCGACGGCGCGCTTGTCTTCTACCAGCACCCGGCGCGTCATCGCATGGGTGACGACATTGAGGTTCGGTCGGCCCATCGCCGGCTTCAGATAGGCGTTGGCAGTCGACCAGCGCACTCCGTCCTTCACGGTCATGTGCATCGGCCCGAAGCCTTCCTGCATGTAGCCGTTCGGATCGTTTGTCGTGACATAGCCGGCCTCGCGCCCTGCATCGACAAAGGCCCGGTAGAGCGGGTTCTTCATCTTGTTACCGGCATTGGTCGAAAGCGGCCCCGAGGCCCCGCGATAGCTGTCGCCCCCATCCTGCCAGGTCTCGGCCCTCTGGAAGTAGGGCAGGCAATTGGCGTAGCGCCAGCCGCGCGCGCCCAGTTCCTCCCACTCGTCGAAATCCCGCGCGTGGCCACGCATGTAGACGAGCCCATTGATCGAGGACGAGCCTCCGATGACCTTTCCACGGGGGCAATGCACCCTGCGCCCGTCGAGACCGGGCTCCGGCAGGGTCATGTATTTCCAATTGTACTTCGTTCCGTTCATCGGGATCGAAAGCGCCGTCGGCATCTGGATGAAGATCGACTTGTCGCTGCCGCCGAATTCGAGCACGAGCACCCGGGTGGACGGATCCTCCGACAGGCGGTTGGCGAGCACGCAGCCGGCCGACCCTGCCCCGATGATGATGTAGTCGTATGTTTCGGTCATCGTCGTCTTCTCCGGTGGTTATGGATACTGACCCCAGCCGCGGCCGCGGGCGAAAAGCCGTGTCAGCACGTAGTGGACCGTGCCTGCGGCAAGGCAGGACGGCACGGAGGCGGTCAGGTATTTGAAGGCTGGAAGGCTCGCGAGCGTCTGCGGATTGAAGACGGCGACATAGACGATGAAGCCGACGGCCAGAGCAAAGAGCCCGATGGGATTGAAGCCACCCCAGAAGCGGTAGGGACCATTTTCCTGTGGCCCGTGCAGGCCGCGCATGTCGAGCTTCTGGCGCCGCAGGAAGAAGTAGTCGGCGATACCTATGCCGGCGAGCGCGGAGTTCAGCGCCGAGGTCCAGACGAGGAAGATGAAGAAGCCGTCATACATCTGCGGATAGAAGACCACGAGCCCGAACGGGATGAGGCAGAAGAGGAAGAGGATCGTGCCCCAGGAAATGGCGCGTACCGATGCCGTACCGACCTGCCGCAGGCCGACGATCGAGGTGTAGAGGATGTTCGCCATCGAGGTCATGTTGGCGAAGGCCACGAAGAGCAGTGCGACGATGCCGATCATCGGTCCGGCAATCTTCGTCATCCAGATTGTCGGATCGCTTTCGCCAAGTGCCACTGCCGCAAGCAGGCCGACGATTTCGCCAAGGGCTGCGGCCCCGAAGATGCCGAGGATGTTCGGCCAGAAGGCTGTGCGCTCGTTCTTCGTCAACCGTGCCAGATTGCCGATATAGGGCCACCAGGAGAAGCCGGCGGCGAGATTGACCTCGACCGCGACGATGAAATTCAGCGTTTTGTCCTCGAAGGGCGGCGCAAGGGCCGGCAGCGCCAGGAGTTCGCCGATCGAGTGATGGCTAAGGATGAGATAGAGCATCGCCACCATCAGGAGCACCAGCGCCGGCGATACGACCATGTTGAAGAACTTGATCGAGGTCGGTCCCTTGGCGACGATGAACCAGGTGAGCAGGATCGCGCCGATGGCAGCAACGATCATCTTGGCGCCGGTCGGATTGGCCGCTTCGCCGGCGCTGAGCGCCATCAACCCGTCGATCGAGCGGCCGAACATCATCGCGAGAACCGCGAGCCACCCCATGGTCAGGATGACCACGGCGAGCACATAGACGACACGGCTGCCGTTGTAGCCGAACTGGCTGCGCAGTGCGATGAACTGCTCGACGCCATAGCGGCCGGACATCGTGGTGGTGGCGAGCGCGGTCAGCACCACGCCGACGATGTTGCCGATCACGATTGCGGCAATGCCCTCCTTCGGCCCGACGAACAGACCGACGGAACCGCCGATCAGAAAGGCCCAGGTGGCAATCGCCAGTGCCGAATTGGCATATGTGAACTCCCAGAAACCCCAAAGCCTCTCGGCTGGCAGCAGCGGCGCATCGCCACGCTCGGCGGCGGCACGGTTGCGGGCTGCATCCTCAAGTTCGGTTTCGGCGGCGGTGAGGCGGTCCAATGCAACGTGATCGGTCATCTCACGCCCCCCAAAGCCAGAAGCCGACGACGAGTACGAGCGTCAGCAAGGTTAAGCAGGTATAGTCGAGCGTGGTCATGGTGCCCTCGAAGCGCTCTCCCGCTTCGATGTCCTCATAGACGCGGGCGCGCCGCGACAGTTCGCCCTGCCAGGCGATTTCGTTGTGTTCCATCGTCGTTCCCCTTGTCGCGTCGCGCCTTTTTGGCGTCTTTCCGCGAAGACAGTCGCGGCTCCATCAGCCGCAGATCTTCGGAAGCGGGCGCACCCGCTTCCGGCTACCGAACCCGCACGGGCTCGGAATAGAAGGGCAGCCGATCGATCCTCGGCGACCAGCTGCCGTTTTCGACAACGCGCCGCACATGAGCGGCGATCTCTTCCATCGGCGCGAACCAGACGTCGCCGCGCGCGATGACCTGTTCGAGAAAGCGGTGCACCACTTCCCAGCGGGCGAGCCGACCGGTGGCAAAAGGGTGGACGACCGGAACCCAAAGGGCGCCGTGGCGATAGGCGGCCTCGAATTCCTGGGCGAAGGCGGCAAAGCCCTGTTCCGGTGCCCGGATCGGCATCATGTAGTCGAGATCCATCGACTGGACGTATTGCGGCCAGTCATCGAGACCCCAATGCGAAGGCAGTTCGACGAGACGCCCGGCATCACATTCGAGCAGGTACGGGATGTCGTCACCCATCAGCGAGGCGTCGTAGTCGAAGCCGCGCGACACCAGCAGATCGGCGGAGCGATGGGAGAAATTGTAGAGCGGCGCCCGCCAGCCGCGCGGCCGCTTGCCGCTCGCCTTGACGATCACCTCGATGCCGCGGTCGAGCCAGTAGGCCTCCTCATCATCGGGCAGTTCGCGCGGGTGCTCGTGCAGGAAGCCGTGGTGTGCCAGTTCGTGGCCACCCTGAAGAATGGCGTCGATCGCCTGCGGATACTGCTCGATACACCAGGCAGGCACGAAGAAGGTCTGCTTGATACCGAGTTGCCGATAGCTTTCGACAATCCGCGGGATCGCCACCTTCGGACCATATTGCAGCATTGAGATCGCCGAGACGCGGCTGTGGCCATCATTGGGATGGGCGATATGGATGAGGCTGTCGGCATCCATGTCGAAGGTGATGCAGGCGGCACATTTGGCGCCGTTCGGCCAGGGAATGGGATTAGCGATCATGGCATGATGCTCCCGCCGTTGCTGCCGATCCCCTGCCCGGTGAAGTACCGTCCTCCGGAACCCGCCAGGAACAGGGCGAGCTCGCCGATCTCCTTGGGCTTGCCGAAGCGAGCAAGCGGGATCGCCAGTTCCCTGGCGCGCCATTCGGCGCTCATATGGGCGGCACCCAGCATCTCGGTATCGATAGGCCCTGGACAGATAGCATTGACGAGGACGCGTGGCGCGAACTCCTTCGCCCAGGAGCGCACTAGGCCGAGCACGCCGTGCTTCGAAGCGACGTAGGGCGAAAAGGTCTCGCGACCGTAGTAGGCCATGTCCGAGGCGATCAGGATGAGGCGGGCAGGCTCCTCGACTGTCCCGTTCATCAGCCCGAGCGCCATCTTGCCGACGAGGAAGCTGCCGCGCAGGTTGATGGCGATCACGCGGTCAAAATCGGCGACCGGGGTTTCAAGCAAAGGCGCCTCATGGATCACGCCGGCGCAATGGACGACAATATCGAGCCCGCCGAAGGTCTCCCGCACCACCTCGCCGACGGCCGCGACGGCGCCTTCATCGGAGACATCGCAGGCGAGCGTAAGCACCTCAGCGGCCCCTGCCTTCGTTGCCGCCTCCGCGGTCTCCAGCGGCTTGCGGATATCGGCAAGCGCGACGCGCGCGCCCGACGCGGCGAAGGCAAGGGAACAGGCGGCGCCAATCCCGCGATAGGCGCCGGTGATTAGAATGCGCTGCGTCATGCCATCACCTCGCCGCGATCGAGCATCAGCGCCTGCCCCGTCATGTCCTTCGCTCCGTTGGAGGCAAGGAAAAGATAGGGAGCGGCCAGATCTTCCGGCTCCAGCAAGCCAGGCAGAACCTGCGCGCCGACGATTTCGGCCAGCAGATCCTCTTCGCTGCGACCGGTACGCAACGACATGTTCTTCAGCGAGAGCATCGCCGCCTCGGTGCGCACCCAACCCGGGCAGACGGCATTGACGCGGATGCCCCGGCCGGCGAGCTCCTTGGCCATCACCCGGGTAAAGCCGAGATTGGCGTGCTTGGACGCGACGTAGGCGGAAAACTCGGGTACAGCGACCCGGCTCCAGATCGACGCCGTGACGATGACACGACCGCCGTCGGCCATATGCGGCAGCGCATGGCGGGTAACGTAAAAGGTGCCGTTGGTGTTGATGTCGGTGATACGGCGGAAGGTGTCCTCGACGGCATCGTCCTCTTCGCTGAGCGGCGTGATGCGCTCCAGCCCGGCATTGTTGACGAGAACGTCGATGCGTCCGAGCGGCGCGAGCGTCGCCTTCACCACAGCGCTGTCGGTGATGTCGCATTCGAGTGCTGCGACCTTGCGGCCGACGCGCGCCGAAATCTCGCGCGCCGCCTCATGGATGCCGGCACCCGAAGAGAGGATCGTCACGTCGGCGCCGGCCGCGGCAAAAGCTTCCGCGACGGCCCGGCCGATGCCCCTGCTTGCGCCGGTGACCAGCACATGTTCGCCAGCAAAATCGTAAGCGATGCGCCCCATGGTCTCAGCCCCTCTTCGCGTGCATGACGCGGCCGATGAGGTTCATCAGCACCTGTGCTGCAAGGATCGAGGTGGAGCCGGAATGGTCGTAGTCCGGGGCAACCTCGACGAGGTCGATACCAACGATCGTGCCGCGCTTGGCGAGTGCAGCCAGGATCTCCAGCACCTCGTAATAGATGAAGCCGCCATGCGAGGGTGTGCCGGTACCAGGCGCGATCGAGGGATCGAAGCCATCGATGTCGATGGTGACATAGTAGCGCGCACCGGCCGGCACGCGGGCGGCCACAGATTCCGTGCCCAAGGTGCGGATCTGGCGCACCGAGAGAATGTCCGAACCCATGGCGCGGGCATCCTCATACCCTTCCTTCGCCGTGGAAGAGACGTTGCGGATGCCGAGTTGCGACAGGCCGCTGACATAGGGCTTTTCCGCGGCGCGTCGCATCGGGTTGCCGTGTCCGTAGCGCACCCCATGGCGTTCGTCGACGAAATCGAGATGCGCGTCGATCTGGACGATGTGGATCGGGCCGTTCCTGGCGCAGTCGTCTTCAAAAGCGTTGATGCACGGAATATTGACGGAATGGTCGCCGCCGAGAACCACCGGAAGCGCACCGGCGGCAAGGATCTTGCGTACGCCGAATTCGATGTTGGCGTGGCTCTTCATCGTGTCGGTATGGACGATGTCGGCGTCACCGATATCGACGATCGAGACCTTGTCGCTCGGCAGGTAGGTGACGTCGTCCTCGTGGTCGTAAGCACCGCCGTGACCGAAGGAAAACAGCGTCGAGGCCTCGCGGATCGCGCGCGGCCCGAAGCGTGTGCCGGCACGCCATTGCGTACCGCAGTCGAAGGGCGCACCGAGGATTGCGACGTCAGCGTCGATCGCATCCCAATCGGGCTGGTAGGGATATTTGCCGAAGGTGCAGATGCCGACAAACGGCAGGTTCAGGCGACCGGTTTCGTAGGAATTGCTAGCCATGTGTCTCCTCCACAGGGGAAGGAGTGTGCGGAAGGCGGATACCTTTAAAAATATCTATGATTGGATGTTTAGTTGTGACTTAATCAATGCATGATCAACAAGGTTCGCCACCGCGTTCTCAATCTGTCCCTCGGCGACGCCGAGCTCCGGCTGTTGCGCGTCTTTGCCTCCGTCGTTCAGTATGGCGGCTTCTCCTCTGCCCAGACCGCACTCGGGATGACGCAGGCGACGATATCCACGCATATGCGCCATCTCGAGGATCGCCTGGGCTTACGGCTTTGCAGTCGCGGGCGAAGCGGCTTCCTGCTGACGGATGAAGGGCGCCTCGTCTATGAAGCGACGCTGGAACTGTTCGGCTCGCTGGAGAAGTTCCAAAGCCGCGTCGGCGAAGCTCAGGGCGAGCTGACCGGAAGCCTTGCTTTCGGCACCGTGGATGCAATGATCACCAACAGGGATCTCGATCTACAGGGTGCGCTAGCGGCGTTTCATCGCCAGGCTCCGCGCGTCCATCTGGAAATCGACGTCGCCGCGCCGCAGGTTCTGCATCAGGGCCTGATGAATGGCGCGTACCAGATCGTGCTCATGCCTTCGATCGGCAGTGCCACACCGCATTTCCGCACCCAGTCGGTATTTTCCGAGGTCCAGAAGCTCTATTGCGCCGAGGGCCATCCGCTGTTCGGCGTGGCGGATACGGCAATCACGGCGGAGCTTCTGGAGGCACAGTCCTTCGCCGGCCGCACCTATATGCTGAACGAGACGATCTGCGGCGTGAATTTCCGGTGGGCAGCGGCAACACCGCATATGGAGGGAACGCTGCTGCTGCTTCTCTCCGGCGCCTATATCGGCTTCCTGCCCGATCACTATGCGGAGGAATGGGTGCGTAGCGGCCGCCTTCGGCTGCTCGCCCCGGAACGTATGACCTTCGAGGACATGTTCCACATCGCTCACCCACGCAACAAGCCATCGCGTGCAGCCGAAACGCTTGCGCGCACCATCGTCGAGAGTGCGCGCAATCCCCGTTGAGCTCTATCGGCGGCGGCGTGTGCACGACACCGTGACTAGGCCTTCACGCGAAAAGCCCTAGGATCATAGGCGGCTGCGAGATGTGCGGTAACCGCAAAGCGCTCGCCGGCGAGTTCAACCTCGAAGCGGCCGGACTCCACGAAGGATTTGTCCACGCCCGCACTATGTTCGATGAGTGCCAGCGCGACGGAACGGCCGAGCGAATGGCCATAGGCGGCCGAGCGCACCTCGCCAACCGGCCTGCCGTCACGAAGGATCAATTCGCCGCCCCAGAGCACCGGCAGGGGATCGTCCACCGTAAACTGTACGATGCGCCGTGCGGGCGAACCCTTTGCCTTTGCCGCAAGATAAGCGTCCCGACCGATGAAGCCGCCCGCCTTGTCGGCCGCCACCGCAAAGGCGAGGCCCGCCTCGCATGGATTGATGTCCGGGGTCAGCTCTCGGCTCCAGGCCCGGTAGCCCTTTTCCAGCCTGAGCGCCTCCAGCGCGTAATAGCCGCAATCGGTAAGACCGAATTCGCCGCCGATCTCGTGCAATGCCTCGTAGACACCGACGGCGAACTCCGTCGGCACGATCAATTCCCAGCCGAGTTCACCGACATAGGTCATGCGGTTTGCGTAGACGGTAGCGTAGCCGATATCGATTTCGCGGATCGTCGCAAACGGAAATCCTTCGTTCGAGAGGTCAGCAGACGTGAGGCGCACGAGGAGGTCGCGCGACTTCGGCCCCATCAGCGCCAGGACCGAGTAGGCCGAGGTTACGTCGGTCAGCGTCACGTGAGCGTCGGCGGCAACGTTCTTGCGGATCCAGTCGGCGTCATGCACCGCCTGCGCCGATCCGGTAATCAGCAGGAAGCGATCCGTCGCAAGGCGCATCACCGTCAGGTCGCTTTCGTAGCCGCCCCGCCCATTCAACAGGCCGGTGTAGACGGAACGACCGATCTCGACGTCGATCTCCGCGGCACAGATGCGGTTTAGCGTTGCCGCGGCATCCCGCCCCTGGACGAGCAGCTTGGCGAACGACGTCTGGTCGAAGATGCCGGCAGCCTCTCGCGTCGCCTTCATCTCGCGTTTCACCGCCTCGTGCCAGTTCTGCCGGCCGAAGGCGTATTCCGTCACCGGGCTTTCGCCCGCGGCGGCAAACCAGTTGGCGCGCTCCCACCCCATTTTCGAGCCGAAGCAGGCGCCTTTGGCGGCAAGGCGATCATAGAGCGGCGAGCGGCGGAAAGGGCGCGCCGTATCCAGTTCCCGGTTTGGCCAGGGCATGGCGTAGTGCAGGCCGAGCGTTTCCTTGACCCGGTCGTGCAGCCAGCGCGGATTGTTGTTGAAGCCGGCGAAACGGCGGATATCGACAGGCCACAAATCCATGGTCGGGGCGCCGTTGACGATCCACTCGGCCAGCGCCCTCCCCGCCCCGCCGGCGCTGGCAATGCCCATGGAGTTGAAGCCTGCGCCGACAAAGAAGTTCTTCAATTCAGGCGCCTCGCCGAGAATGAAGTTGTTGTCCGGCGTGAAGCTCTCGGGGCCATTGTAGAACTTCTTCACCTCGGATGTTGAAAGCTGCGGCACGCGCTGCAGCGCATTGTGCATCAGGATTTCGAACTGGTCCCAATCGTCAGGCAAAAGGGCGAACTCGAAATCATCGGGAATGCCTGCCATGCCCCAGGGCTTGGCTTCCGGCTCGAAGCCGCCCATGACGAGCCCGCCGACTTCTTCCTTGAAATAGATGTAGCCGTCCGGATCGCGCATGACCGGCAGATCAGGATGCACTCCCTCGATGCGGCCGGTGACGATATACATGTGCTCGGCCGAGTGCAGCGGCACGGACACGCCGCACATCTGGCCGACCTTGCGTGCCCACTGCCCGGCGCAGTTGACGACGATCTGCGCGGCAATGGCGCCCCGATCGGTTTCGACACCTGTGACGGCACCGTTCCTCGTCGAAATCCCGGTCACCCGCACCCGCTCGAATACCCTCGCGCCGCGGCTGCGCGCACCTTTGGCGAGCGACTGCGTGAGGTCTGTCGGATTGGCCTTGCCGTCACCCGGCAGCCAGACGGCGCCGACGAGATCGTCGATCGCCATGACCGGCCAGAGGTCTTGCGCTTCCTTCGGCGAGATCACCTCGATCGCCACACCCTGTGCGCGGGCGGAGGCTGCGGTACGCTTCAACACGGTCATTCGATCCGCAGTGCGCGCGACAGAGAGCGAGCCGCAGTTCTTCCAGCCTGTGGCCAGGCCGGTCTCGGCCTCAAGCTCACTGTAGAGCTGCGTCGAGTATTTGATGAGGCCGGTCATGTTGGCGTGGCTGCGCAACTGCCCGACGAGCCCGGCCGCATGCCAGGTGGTTCCGCCGCTTAGCTGCCCCTGTTCCAGAAGGACGACATCCCGCCAACCAAGTTTTGTCAGGTGATAGGCAAGCGAACAGCCGATAATGCCGCCGCCGACGATGACGACCTGTGCCTGCGTTGGAAATTCCTGCGCCATGAAGTGACCTCCCGAAACCATGGAAGGCCGCAAGGTAACAAACCATAGCGAAAGAACAAGACAAAAAGTTACAAAATATTACATTTCAATCCATCGGCACGATGAGGACCGGACCTTTGCGCTCCAGAGCCTCGCAGATCGCCTCTGGCGGGCGGCGGTCGACGATCACTCCGGCCGCAACCTCGAAGCGCGGAATACGCAGGGGCGTCAGGCGCCCGAACTTGGAACTGTCGAGCACGAAGTAGGCCTTCGTCGCCGTCGCCACCATGCGGGAACGCTGCTCGGCGCCGTTGCGGGTAAAGTCCGTCACCTCGCCATCCGGCGACAGGCCACCGCCACCGAGGAACGCCACATCCACACGGAAATGACTGATCGCCTCAAGCGCATCGATGCCGACGGCCGCCTCCTCGTCCGGATCGATTTCGCCGCCGAGCATATGGACGCGCACCAGCGGCTGCCTGCACATCAAAAGCGCGATCGAAAGGGATGTCGTACAAATCGTTAGGTTTTTTCTCTCCGACAAGGCATGGGCCACGGCCAGCGTCGTCGTGCCGGAATCCAGGAAGATAACCATGCCGTCACGCACCAGTTCCGCCGCCGCACGGCCGATCGCCGCCTTGGGCGCGGCATTCTCCTCGCGCCGCTCGACAAAGGCCGCCTCGGTCGGCTCGAAGAGGGTGGCGCCGCCATGGACCAGATCGAGCTGGCCGCGATCGGCAAGCAGCTTCAGGTCCCGGCGGATCGTCTGCCGCGAAACGCCGAAGAAGTCCGCAAGTTCGGTGATCCCCACGGTGCCGTCGGCTGCGAGACGCCTGAGGATTTCGCCGTGCCGGCGCGGAGCGAGGGCTTTTGTGTTTTGAGAGTCGGACATGGAACCAACTGTGTTCATTTTTGTCCATTTGACAAGCCGCGCCACAGGCTTGCCGCTCTCCCCGTTGGAAGAACCGGCCTTTCACGCGAGAAACGCCGAGATTTTTCCTCCGGAGCCGCTGAAACCGCCTTGGCAACGGTTCAATATGTTGCATAATGTAACCATTCTATCAAACGCGCAACACGTCACGACCTTTCATGATCAGGAAGAGACAATGCAGCAGGCAACCGCGCCGGTGCGCCACTTCACCTTCTATCTGCTCGATGGCTTTGCCCTGCATGGCTTTTCTGCAGCGATCGAAGCGCTGCGTCTTGCCAATGACGTGGCCGGGCGCCCGGTCTATCACTGGCACGCTGTAACGGCAGATGGCTCGCCCGCCGTGTCGTCCTGCGGCACACGCCTTGCTGCGGCCGGTCCCCTTTCGGATGAGCGCGGCCGGTTCCACCGGGGCGAACAGCCAGGGTTCGTCGTCATCTGCGGTAGCCGCACGAAACCGCCCATCGACCGCGCTCTGGAGGCTTGGCTTCGGCTATGCGCCCGCAGTCAGGTGCACCTCGCTGGACTTGCCGGCGGCGTTTACTGTCTGGCGCACGCAGGCCTGCTCGACGAGCGTCGCTGCGCCGTCCACTGGGAGCATTTTCCGGATTTCTCCGAGCGGTTCTTCATCGCCGGGGCGCGTCAGACCGCCTTCGAGATCGACGGCAACCTTTACACCTGCGCCGGTGGCAATGCGCCCTTCGACATGTTCCTGCGCATCATCGAAGCGGACCTCGGCCCTGATGTGATCAACCGCATCTGCGAGGCGGCGCTCTGCGAGCGACTTCGCGAGACAGGCGAGCGCCAGCGGCTGCCGCTGCAGGCACGCCTTGGCATCGACAACCCTTTGCTGATCCGGATCATCCAGCAGATGGAGGCCAATCTCACCGAGCCGGTGAAGCTTGCCGACATGTCGCCGTCGACCGGCCTTTCACGGCGCCAGATGGAGCGGCTGTTTCGCAAGGAAATGGGCCGCACGCCGGCGCGCTACTATCTCGATCTCAGGCTGGAGCGCGCCCATCTGCTGCTGCTGACCTCGTCCCTCCCGGTCATCGAGATCGCGGTCGCCTGCGGCTTTTCCACCGCCTCGCATTTTTCCCGCACCTACCGCGAGCGCTATGGACTGACGCCGCAGCGCACGCGTCTTGCCGAAATGGAACGCCTGCGCGCGGGAAATGATCGCAGGGCGACCATGGAAGAGCGCCGGGTCGCTTGAGATTGACGCGGGAAAGCGTGTCGCCCTCCTTCAGAACGAAGGAGGGCGACACGCTTTGCGGAGAGGCTGGGCCGGTTAGCGCCAGGCCTGGGTGCGGGCCAGCAGGCCGCGCGCGATCAGCGCATGGACGAGCTTGGCCGCGACATTGGTATAGAAGATCATCATGCCCATGGCGGCGGCCGGCGCGATGTCGCCGGCGTCGTCCATGTTGAGCACGGCAACCGATGCGAGCTTGGTGTCGGTCGAGTAGAGAAACACCACCGCCGAGACGGTCGTCATCGCGTTGACGAAGAGATAGATCGCGATGTTGAGGATCGCCGGGAGGCAGACCGGCACCGTGACCCGGAAGAACAGACGGTGGAAGGGCTGCTTGAGCGAGGCGGCGACCGATTCGAATTCCGGGTCCATCTGCTTCAGCGCCGTCAGCGCGGTCAGATGCGCGACGGTGTAGAAGTGCGTCACCGTCGATACGACGAGGATCGCCATCGTGCCGTAGATCGGGTGCAGCGGATTGGCCGGGTTGTTGAAGAAGAAGATATAGGCAAGGCCGAGCACCATGCCGGGCACCGCCATCGGCATCATTGCCAGGAAGTGAAAGAGGCCACGGCCGAAGCGGAAGCCATCAGCCTTCTCGACCATGTAGGCGCCGGCAAAGACGACGACCGAACCGAAGAGCGCCGTCAGCAATGCAAGCCGGATCGAGTTGCCATAGGCCGCCCATCCGCCACCGTCCATCAGGTCGAAGGCGAAGTTCTTCGCTGTCAGCGTCAGATCATAAGGCCAGAACTTCACGACCGCTGCGATCTGGCACATGGCAATCATGCCGAGGATGAAGAAGCTGACAAGGCAGGCGAAGGCAAAGCAAAGCGCATCCGTGCGAGGGTTGCGTTTAGGCGTGTAGGGTACGGCGCGCGCCGACAACAGCGCCACCTGCCGCTTCTGAATGCGCTGGTCGACGTAGAAGGCCAGTACAGCCGGCACCAGCAGGATGACGGAGACGACCGCACCCATCTCGAAGTTCTGCTGGCCGATCACCTGCTTGTAGATGTCGACCGCGAGCATGCCGTATTGCCCGCCGATCACCTTGGGCAAGCCGAAATCGGTGATGACGAGCGTAAAGACGACGAAGGCGGCCGAAACGATGCCGTAGCGCGCACCGGGCACGGTGACTGTCGTAAACGTGCGCCACTTGCTGGCCTTTAGCGACGCGGCCGCTTCGTAGTGCCGGGCGTCGGCGACGGAAAGGGCGGTCAGGATGATCAGAAAGGCGTGCGGCAGGGTGAAGAAGATCGAGCCGATGACGATACCGATCGGTCCATAGATGGAATAGCCCAGCAGCCAATCCCTAAAGATACCCTGATTGCCGAAGAGATAGACGAGTGCAATGCCCGGCAGCAGCGACGGCACAAGGATCGGGATCGTCAGGATGCCACGAAACAGCCCCTTCAGGGGCATGCAGCTTCGCGTCAGGCCGAAGGCCAGCGCGAAGGCGATCGTTATCGTGAACACAGTGCTGATCACCGCCATCAGCACCGAATTGTAGATCGACTGGGCAAGGGCGGGCGTCGAGAAGTACGTGCTGAAATTCTCGAAGCCAAGGCTGCGGGCGGGTCTGAGGACGACACGCCGGAACGTGCCGGAATCGTAGTCGCGCCACTCCGTGCCCTTCTCCAGGGTGGAGCCGACGAGGAAGGTCGTATCGTCAGTCGTACCGCGAATGCGGTAGTGGACGGGGCTGCGGAACTTGAACTCTGGGAAGAACTTCGTGGCGGCAAGCCGCCCGTCCGAACTCACGGAAAGCTCGGCTTCCGTCACGGCCGCGAGTGTGCGGTTCAGGTCTTCGGCGCTAACGACCGGCCCCCAGTTCGCGCCCGTCTCGTCGCTCACCTGGAACTCGAAGGCTGAAAGCTCGAACCGATAGGTCGAAAGCGACTTCGACAGCATGACGAAGAGCGGCGCACCGAGTGCGACCACCAGATAAAGCCCTATGATGGCCATGAAGCCGAGCTTGATGCGGTCGTCACGGGAGGCTTCCTGCCGGAGCCGTTTGCCGATCGCGGGAAGGTGGGGCGCTTCGAGGACCATGTTCATCGTCACGCTCCCCTTGGATAGAGCAACAGGCGTTCGCGCGGGATCTCCACCTGGATGGCGCCGCCGGTTTCGATCCGGAGGCGTCTCACCGCGTTGACGGAGAAGTCGGCAACCAGCGTGCGCTCGCCGAGACGCGGGGCCGTCAGGCGCGTGCGCCAGAACATGCCGAGGAATTCCATTTCCTGCACCTCGGCATCGATCAGGTTTTGCGGCGTCGCCGGCCGATCGCTGGCGCTGACCGCATGTGCATCGGCACCGTGGGGAATAATGTCGACCGGGCGGACGACCGCCGTTGCCGCATGGCCGGCCGAAAAATCTTCCGTCGAACAGCAGAAAGCCGAGTGGCCGATCTCGACTTCGCCATCTCCAAGCACGCGGGCTTCGAACTGATTGGTTTCGCCGATGAAGTCGGCGACGAACAGCGTCTCGGGATGACGGTAGATTTCGGTCGGCGAACCGATCTGCTCGATAACGCCGTGGTTCATCACGACGATCCGGTCGGCCATGGCGAGGGCCTCCTCCTGGTCGTGCGTCACCATGATGGTCGTCACACCGAGCTTTCTCTGCAGTGCCTTGATTTCGTGGCGAAGATGCACACGGACCTTGGCGTCGAGCGCCGAGAGCGGCTCGTCGAGCAGCAGCAGCCCCGGGGAGATGGCAATCGCGCGGGCAAGCGCGATACGCTGCTGCTGGCCTCCCGAAAGCTGCGCCGGATACTTCTTGCCATGGGCCGACAGGCCGACCGTCTCCAGCAGTTCTGAGACGCGGGACGCGACCCCCGCCTTCGACCGGCCGGTGTTTTCGAGGCCAAAGGCGATGTTCTGCTCGATCGTCAGATTGGGAAAGAGCGCATAGGACTGGAAGACGATGCCATAGTCGCGGCTGGAAGCGGGCAGCGTCGAGATGTTGCGGCCATCCTGCAGGATCGTGCCCTTGGTCTGCAGATCGAGGCCCGCAATCGACCGGAGCAACGTCGTCTTGCCGCAACCGGAGGGGCCGAGGAAACAGATGAATTCGCCCCTGGCGATGCTCAACTCGATGTCGCGCAGCGCAACGAAATCGCCATAGGTCTTCCAGAGATCCCGGATCTGCAGATAGGGAGCCGGTTCGGCGGCCGCATTATCGGCGAAGTGCTGACGGCTGGTGGGTGTCGGTTCGATCGACAGGGCATGCCTCATCTGCAAGCTCCGCTGGCTTGAGGGATTTCGGGAGAAATGCGAGCGGGCGCAGCGCGATCGCACTGCGCCAGGCCGATCAGGCTCAGCTCTTCGGCTCAGACTTGGCGTCGTAGCGCTTCTGCCATTCCTTCAGGATCGACGCCCGGTTGTTGGCGGCCCACTCGAAGTCGTTGACGATCATCCTGGATGCGATGTCGTCGGGCAGATGCTCGACCTGCTTGGCGACGCCTGGATAGGCAACGACGGCATAGCCGGCGTTATACATCTCGTTGGCTTCCTTGGTGACCGACCAGTCGACGAGCGTCTTTGCGGCTTCGAGATTTGCCGTGCCGGCGATGATCGCGGTTGCCTCCGCCTCCCAGCCCGAACCTTCCGCGGGGAAGATGATGTCGATCGGTGCGCCGGCACTCTTGGCCTTGGCGCCCGGAAACTCGAAGGACACGCCGATGACGGCTTCGCCGGCGCCTGCCATCTTGCACGGCTTAGAACCGGAATGGGTGTAGGCGGAGATGTTCTGGTGGAGCTTGTCCATGAAGTCCCAGGCCTTCTCGTCACCCCACATCTGCATCCAGCCGGAGACATCGAGGAAGCCGGTACCCGAGGAAGCCGGGTTCGGCATCACCACATGGCCCTTGTATTCGGGTTTCGTCAGGTCCTTCCAGCTCGTCGGCGGTGTGAGACCGAGCTTCTCGCCCTCGACTGTGTTGTAGCAAAGGGCTGCGACATAGGCGTCCATGCCGACCCAGCTCGGCGGCGTGTCCTTGTCGACGAATTTCGGGTCGAGCGCCTCGACGCCCTTGGGCTGGTAGGGCTCCAGCATGCCTTCGGTCTTGAGGAGAAGCAGCGACGTGGCGGCGAGCCCCCAGACGACGTCGGCCTGAGGATTGTCCTTTTCGGCGAGCAGTTTTGCCGTCATGACACCGGTGGAATCGCGCACCCAGTTGATCTTGATATCCGGGTGAGCCTTCTCGAACGTGGCCTTGTAGCGGTCAAGGTCGACGGCTTCGACAGCGGTATAGACTGTAAGCTGGGTTTCAGCGGAAGCGATGGCGGGAAGCACTGCCGAAGCGGCGCCGGCAAGCACAAGCAGCATGCGTTTGTTCATGTTGAAGTTCTCCTCTGAAGTCCTGGAAAAACCGGGGAAGCGCGGCGGGCAATCTTGATGCTGCCCTGTAGTTGTCGGCTTCGGGAAACATTCTGCGCAGCGGTTTCCAGTAAGTAAAATTTATTATTCTTATCGTTCAGAAGATAAAAACTATGGATGGTCTGCCGCAAAACGAGGCAAGTCGGCCGGGAGGCGGCGAAGCCATGAGCAACCTCCAGTACAATTTCACGCGCCCTGCAAAATGAAGAGGCAGATCTACGATTGCGCTCGAGACCGGTTGCTGCGACGGCACGGCAAGCAATAAAAAAGGGAGCCGCTAACGCGGCTCCCAGAAGGGTGAACCTGCGGGGGAAACGCGTCAGATCACCATGGCAAGGAGAAGGTCTTGACGTTGGTAAAGCTTTTCATCGCCTCGATGACGCCTTCCTTGTAGCCGTTGCCCGAATCCTTGATGCCGCCGAAGGGGCTCATCTCGATACGGTAGCCCGGCACTTCCCAGATGTTGACGGTGCCGACCTTTAGGCCTGCGATGTACTTCTGCATGCGGCGGAAGTCGTTGGTGCAGACGCCGGACGAGAGTCCGAAGGCGGTCGAGTTCGACAGCGCGATCAGCGCGTCGTCGTCATCGGGCGCACGCACGATCGGTATGATCGGCGCGAAGGTTTCTTCCATCACCAGTTCGCTTGAATGCTTGACCCGGTCAACGACGATTGGCGGCAACAGGGCGCCCTTTCGACCGGGGTTGTAGAGGATTTCTGCGCCCTCTTCCGCTGCCTTGTACACGCGCTGCTCAAAGACTTCCGCCGCGCGTGCGTGGACGACGGTACCGAGTTCGGTCGCCCGGTCCATCGGATCGCCGAACTTCAGCTTCTTCGCCCGCTCCAGCACCAGCGGCACGAAGCGATCGGCAACGCTCTCCTGGCAGAGAATACGCTTGACCGCCGTGCAGCGCTGGCCCGAGTTCTTCGTCGCGCCGGCCACGGCGAGATCCGCCGCTCTTGCGAGGTCGTCGTCCGACAGATCGTTGAGGATGATCAGCGGGTCGTTGCCGCCAAGTTCCAGCACCTGGCGCTTGTAGTGGGCATGGGCGGCGATCAATTTTCCGACGGGCACGCTGCCGGTAAAGGTGATGAGGTCGAAGTTCGGGTTGTTGATCATCTCCATGCCGATATCGGCGGGCCAGCCGGTGACGACCGATAGCATTTCCGGCGGCAGGCCGGCCTCATAGAGGATGTCGGCGAAGATCAGCGCAGTCATCGGCGTCAACTCGGTCGGCTTCAGGACGACGCAATTGTTGGTCGCCACCGCCGGCGCCACCTTGTGCGCCACCATGTTGAGCGGATGATTGAAGGGCGTGATCGCCGAAATGGCGGTCAGGGGTTCGCGCGTGGTGAAGATCTTGCGCGCCTTGCCGTGCGGAGTGAGGTCGCAGGAGAAGATCTCGCCATCGTCGTGGATGCACATCTGGCCCGACAGCGTCAGCACATCGAAGGCGCGACCCACCTCATAGAGCGAGTCCTGCTTGGAGATGCCGAGCTCCAGGGTGATGAGGTCCGAAATTTCCTCCTTGCGGGCAACGAGCAGGTCCGCCGCCTTGAGCAGGATGCGCTGACGCTCGTAGCGCGTCAGCTTCGGCTGGTACGCGGCCGCGATCTCGAACGCCTTGCGGGCGTGCTCGGCATTGCCCGCGGGAACGGTGCCGATGACGGCATCGTTGAAGGGATAGCGCACTTCGATGCGCCCTTCGGTATCGACCGCCTTGCCGGCGATCCGCATCGGCTCGTGGCGAATGGCGAATGTCGTTTCCACCTTGGTCATCGCGTCCTCCCTAGTGCGCAACCTGCGCCGCAGCGACGAGCGCGTAGAAGAACGCGTCGAAGTTGCGCAGCGTGCCGGCCGAAAGAAGTTCGGGAAGCTTGCGGTTGGCGATGAATGGCACTTCCTGTTCCGTCAGGCCGCCATGCGAGCGCAGCGGCTCATTGAGGGCTGCGAGATCGTGGCGGTGCTCGCTGGTGCCGAGCGTCTTGTTTTCGGTCGAAATCAGCACGAGGTCGCCGATGCGGTCGTCGGGCAGCTCGAAGCGCACGCAGGCTTCCGGGCGTGTAAGGACGACATCGATACCCTCGATCGCCTTCAGGCGCTCGATGATCTCCTCCTTGTCGGCTCCCTCCGGAAGATAGGCCGTGGCAAACGAACCAAGCGCACCGTGATGCACGACATAGGGGTCAGTGATCGGCAGGATCACCCGGGCTGCGTCCTTGCCGAGCCATTGGTCGAGCAGGTCCTGGACGTAGACCACGTCGGGCGAACCGTCCGCCTTGTGTTTCGGCTTCATGCCGTGGTCGGCGGTGACGATGATCGCGGCACCGAGCGCGTCGAGTTCGGTCAGGTACTTGTCGAACATCTCGTAGAAGGAATTTGCCTGCGGCACGCCCGGCGCATACTTGTGCTGCACGTAGTCGGTCGTCGTCAGATACATGACGTCAGGCCGGAACTCCTTGAGCAGCTTGACGCCGGCGGCAAAAACGAATTCCGAGAGATCGGCGGAATAGACTTCCGGCACGGGACGACCGAGCCAGGCAGAGGCATTGTCGAGACCGTTTTCCGCCTCCGTCGTCTTGTCGGACTTTTCCGAGGAGAAGCAGATCGCCCTGCCCTCGTCGAACTTGAGGCCGTCGCCGAGCAGCGCCCTGAGCTTGTCCTTGGCCGTCACCACAGCCACCTTCGCGCCGGCATCGTAGAACGCCTTAAAGATCGTCGGAGCGCGCAGGAAGCGCGGGTCGTTCATCATCACTTCGTTGCCGGTCTGCGGTTCGTAGAGATAGTTGCCGCAGATGCCATGGATCGCCGGCGGCCGGCCGGTGGCGATGGAAAGGTTGTTCGGGTTGGTGAAGCTCGGGATGACGCTGAGCGCGGTGCGCTCCGTGCCGGTCTTGCGGATGCGCTCGAGCGTCGGCATCAGCCCGGCTTTGATGGCTTCGTCGAGATAGGCCGGCTCGCAGCCGTCGAGGCAGATGGCAATCGCCGGAACCTTCGGCCAGGGATAGGTGCGGCGGTTTGCGGTGACGGTGATCTTGGACATCTGGTTCATTGGAATTTCCTTTGTTCAGGCAGCGAGACGACGGCGTTCTTCGAGGGCGACGGCCGGCGGGG
Organism: Ensifer adhaerens; assembly: GCF_020035535.1. Classification (NCBI taxonomy): domain Bacteria; kingdom Pseudomonadati; phylum Pseudomonadota; class Alphaproteobacteria; order Hyphomicrobiales; family Rhizobiaceae; genus Ensifer; species Ensifer adhaerens. The sequence goes on from NZ_CP083350.1 coordinate 400,514, forward strand.
CAGCACTATCGACGCCCATTTCATTGAGGGATTGACTAGCGGCTTCGACCACGCGGCGCATGACATGCTCGTCCATGCGGCCGATGCAGCCGACGCGGAAGCTGTCGACGACGGTCAGCTTGCCCGGATAGATGATGAAGCCCTTGTCCTTCATCAGGTCGTAGAAACGATCGAAGGCGAAGGCGGGATGGGCCGGGCTGAAGAAGGTGACGATGATCGGCGACAGCCACTGGTCGGCAAGCAGCGTCTCGAAGCCCGCCTCGCGCATGCCGGCGACCATGACGTCACGGTTGCGGGCATAGCGCGCACCGCGGCCGGCAACGCCCCCCTCCTCGCGGTGCAGCCGCAGCGCTTCGAGGAAGGCCGCGACCACATGGGTCGGCGGCGTGAAGCGCCATTGGCCCGTCTTGTTCATGTAGTCCCACTGCGCATGCACATCGAGGCTCAGCGAATGGCTGCGGCCCTTGGCGGCCTCCAGTTCGCTCTTGCGGGCGATGACGAAGCCGAAGCCGGGCACACCCTCGATGCACTTGTTGGCGGAAGAAACGATCGCCTCGTAGCGGAAATCGCCAATACCGGCAGGCACTGCGCCGAAAGCGCTCATCGAGTCGACGAGCAGCTTGCGGCCGCGGGAGTAGACCGTGTCGGAAATCTCCTTCAGCGGGTTGAGGATGCCGGAGCTCGTTTCGCAATGGACGACCACGACATGGGTGATACCAGGGTCGGCATCGAGCGCCGCTGCAACCTCCGGACCGCGCGGCGGCATGTAGTCGCCCTTGTCGATCGTCACGTGGGCGCGACCGAGATAGGAGAGCGTCTGGGCGATGCGCTTGCCATAGGCGCCGTTCATCAGCACCAGCACCTTGCCGTCCTTCGGAACGAAGCTGCCGAGCATGGCCTCGACCGAAAACGAGCCACTGCCCTGCATCGGCACACAATCGAACTCGCCCTTGGTGTCACCGGCGATATCGAGCAGTTCGCGGCGCAGTTTGGCCGTCATCGCGCGGAAATCGCCATCCCAGGAACCCCAATCGCGCAGCATGGCTTCCTTGACCTCATAGGCCGTCGTCAGCGGGCCGGGCGTCAACAGATAGGGCTCGCCGAGCCTCGGCGTTTCCAGGGGCGCGATGGTTCTGTCAGAAGCGGTGTTTGGCATTGTCCGTCCTCGCAGTTGGCGTGTTCGAGAACGACAATGGGGCGGAAACATCTATCTGTAAAATCGTTCTTTTGTATCAATCTATCGATTTCGTTTATATGTCTACGCGGCGGGAACCAGGCGGCTTTCAAGGAGGTCGCCGCTCTCGCGCAGGCGCGGATAGGCCATGGTGGTCACGAGCGAATTGACCTCCTTCAGCGCCCGCACGATCTCCAGGTGCATGTCACTCGACAGGATACTGGCCGCCACTCCCTGGCGAAGCCGCTCCAGGTGGCACTTGCTGCTCTCCTCGACGAGACGACGGATATGTTCCTTCTGCCGAACCATCTCGCGGGCAATCACCGGATCGGGTGAGACGAGAAGGTTGGCCGCGAGCCGGACGTTGGAAGACACGGCCGCGTGCAGCAGGGTGAGCTCACGCCATCCCTCTTGCGAGAACGTGCCTGCGCCCGCAAGCCGCTCCTCGGCCATCTGCAGCAGGCTCTTTGCAACAACGTCGCCGGCATATTCGAGGTGGATCGCCGCCTCCGTGAGTTCGATGCCCCGTCGCGATTGGTCTTCGGTCAAGATGCCGCGATTGACGGCGGCGATGTAAAGCTTGATCGCGCTATGGGCCACGTGGATGTCACCGTCGATCCTCCTGAGCGCCTTGACCGTCTGGGGTGTCGGCGCGTGAATGACCGTCATGACGGGCTCAAGCATCCGGGCGATGAGATTGCCCATATGGAGCACCTCGCGTGCTGCAGCCGCAAGCGCCTGCGCCGGCTTGTCGATCAGCGCCGGGTCAAGGGCGCTGAAATGAGCCGAACTTTCATTGGCACCAGCGGGTTCCGGCATAACCAACCGAACGAGGCGCGCCATCGGGCCGCAGAAGATCACCCCGACGAGAACCAGGGCCGCGTTGAAGAGCACATGCAGATTGACGAGCTTGCCGGCCACCGTCTCACCCGGAAGCCAGTCAAATGGAGAATGCAGCGCAAAGAGGCCAAAGATCATCGCGCCGAACAGGGCGCGGAAGAAGAAATTGCCAAGCGGCAGGCGTCGGCCTTCGACCGGCAGGCCACGGGTCAGCCAGAGCGCGATGAGCCCGCCGCCGATATTGACGCCGAGCACGAGCGGAATACCGACGTCCAGGGGCACGATGCCCTTCACGGCAAAGGTCAGGATCAGCAGGATCGCGGCGACGCTGGAGTGCAGCGCCCAGGTGAAAAGGGCGGCAAGGATCATCACCGTCAGCGCATCCTTGCCGACAAAGGCGACGACGGATGGCAGCAGCGGGCTTTGCGAGAGCGGCTGCGTCGCATGGCCGATCATCTGCAGCGAAAGCAGCAGCAGACCGATACCGAGCACGGCGCGGCCCCCTTCGACGGTCTTGCGGGTCGATGCCTTCAGATGAGCGAGACCGCCAACGGCGATTAGAAGCGGTGCCAGCCAGTGCAGGTCGAAGGACAGGATCTTGACGACGAGCGCCGAGCCGAGATCGGCACCCAGCAGAACCGCCAGACCGGTATCCAGCGCCAGTGCGCCGCTGACGGCAAAACCGGCGGCAAGCATGGCAACCGCCGTCGAGCTCTGCAGGGCAATGGCAACAGCGCAGCCGCAGATGGCTGCCCGCGGTCGTCCGCCCGCACCGCCGACGGTGCGTGCAACGATGTCGCCTGCCGCGGTCTCGACGCCCTTCTTCACGAGACTGACGGCGTAGAGCAAAAGGACAGTGGCAGCGGCAAGCTCAAGGGCGACAGCCGGGAGGTTCATGGGCGCGCTCCGGAAAGAGATGCAATCCGAAAACTATCCGCCGCCACTTTACATAAATCAAATCGTTCGTTTTAATCAAACCATAGATCAAATCTATTCAAGAGGCGTCGTACGCATGCGCTATGTCCAGCTTCGCGCCTTCCACAATGTGGCCATCCATGGTGGCTTCTCGCGCGCAGCCGAAGCGCTGTTCCTCACCCAACCCGCCGTCTCGGATCAGGTGCGCAAGCTCGAAGAGGAATACGATGTCCTCCTCTTCAACCGAAACAAGAAGCAGGTGACACTGACCCAGGCCGGCCAGCAGCTTCTCGAAGTCACCCGCCGCATGTTCGATGTTGAGCAGCAGGCCCTGGATCTTTTGTCGGAATCACGGGCGCTGAGAGCGGGAAAACTACGGATCGTTGCCGATGCCGCCCACCACCTGCTGCATATCCTTGCCGCCTTCCGGCGTACCTATCCGACGGTGCAGGTCTCGATCGACTCCGGCAACACCGAAACGGTCATCACCAGCCTGCACGCCTATGAGGCGGATATCGGCGTTCTCGGAGAAATCCCGCAATCGAGCGACTTCGACATCCTGAAACTCAATTCCACGCCGATCATCGCGTTCGCCAGCCGCGACTACCCGCTCGCGGGCCGGAAGACGGTTACCCTCGCCGAGCTTGCCGGACATCCGCTCGTCATGCGCGAGCAGGGTTCCAAGACGCGGCAGAAGCTGGAGGCGATGGCCCAGCAATGCGGCGCGTCTCTGACGCCGCTCATCGAAGCGGAGGGACGCGAGGCCGTGCGCGAGATCGTTGCGGCGGGCGGTGGTGTCGGTTTCGTTTCCTCGGCGGAGTTCGGCCAGGACAGCCGCCTCGTTCCCATCCGGATCGACGCGCCGGAGATGCTGATGGATGAAGCACTGATCTGCCTGCGCGAGCGCAGCAACGGCAAGCTCGTCAGCGCCTTCTTCGACATCGCGCGCAAACTGGCACACCGGGCGACGTAGGCTTCACCAAGCTTACGGCACAACACTGCCGAACGATGGGCTCGCGTGCGATAACTTATCCACTAGAAGCCTGAACGACGGTGACGGCGATCATGTGGAACACGTCATCGGCATTACACCCACGCGAGAGATCATTGGCGGGCTTGGCGAGCCCCTGCAGGATCGGGCCGATGGCGGTGGCTCCACCGATCCGCTGCGCAATCTTGTAACCGATGTTTGCGGCATCGAGGTTCGGAAAGACGAAGACATTGGCCTCGCCATGAAGGGCAGAGTTGGGTGCCTTGGCCGCGCTGACGGCCTCGACGAAGGCGGTGTCGAACTGCAACTCGCCGTCAATCACCAGCCCGGGCGCGGCCGCATGCGCAAGCCGCGTCGCCTCCACCACCTTGGAAACGCGCTCATGCGCAGCGCTGCCGGCCGTCGAGAACGAGAGCATCGCTACCTTCGCCGGCTTTCCCGCAAGCGCCTCGAAGGATCCCGCCGATGTGACGGCAATATCGGCAAGCCCTTGAGCATCGGGGTCAACCACCAGCCCGCAATCGGCAAAGACGAAAGCGCCCTTCTTGGCGTGATGCGGCGCACAGAGCATCATCAGGAAGAAGCTTGAGACCAGGCCGACACCCGGCGCGCGGCCGATGGTCTGGAGCGCGGCACGCACCGTGTCCGCCGTGGTTGCCACGGCGCCGCCGACCGTGCCGTCGGCCGCACCTTCCCGCACCATCATCGCGGCAAAGACGAGCGGTGATCGCACCGCCTCGGCTGCCGCCGCCGCGTCGACGCCCTTGCTTCGGCGCAGCTGATGGTAGGTCCCAGCAAGACGTGGGGTCAGCGACGACAATGCCGGGTCCTCGACACGGATTTCGTCCGATCGAGCGCCGGCTTCTGCCAGACGTTCCTCAACGACATTGCGATTGCCGACGAGCGTGATCTCGGCAAGGCCGGCTCTAACGGCCCGCAGGCCGCCTTCGACGATGCGCGGGTCTTCGCCCTCGGCGAGAACGATGTGACGGGGTGCGGATTTCGCGGCTTCGAGAATGCGATCGAGCGGTTTCATCAGGCGTGTCCCAGATAGTGAATGCCGACGAGGATGAAGAGGGCGATGAACACGGTTTCGGCGACGATCAGCGCGACGGCATCGCCGCCGACGTCGAGCACGCGGCGAAGCGAGGTGCGCATGCCGACGGCGACAATGCCCGCGAGCAGCGCCCAGCGGGACGTTTCCATGCCAGCCTTGGCGACCATTTCCGGCACGAAGCCGAAGGAATTCAGCGCCGCAAGAATCAGGAAGGCGACGACGAAGCCCGGCAGCAACGGCGGGCGTTTGCCGGTTTCGCCTTCGGGCTGCGGCACTTTGCGCAGCGACAGCGAGAAGATGAGGACGACCGGTGCCAGCATGGTGACGCGGATCAGCTTCACGAGCGTCGCCGTCTCGCCCGCCTCCGGCGAGACCGAGAAGCCGGCGCCGACAACCTGCGCGACATCATGGATGGTGCCACCAAAGAAGATGCCAGTCGCCCGCGCGTCAAGCCCCATGGTCTGGGCGATGATCGGATAGGCGATCATCGCAAGCGTGGAGAGCACCGTGACCGAAAGCACGGTGAAGATTAGGTTGCGCTCGGAAAACTCGTTCTTTGGAAGGACGGCCGCGATAGCCATGGCGGCAGATGCACCGCAGATCGCGACCGAACCGCTGGTGATAAGCGCCAGCCGCCAGCCGCGCCCGAGTAGTTTTGCGGCAAGCAGGCCGAAGCCGATGGTGGCGGCGATGGCCGAGATAAGCAGCAGAATCGTGCTTGCGCCAAGCCCGATCAGCAAATCGACGCTGATGCGCATGCCGAGCAGCGCCACGCCGATGCGCAGCACCTTCTTGGCGCAGAAATCGATGCCGGCGACGCAGCGCCCTTCCTCGGACAGGAAGTGAAAGGCGATGCCGAGCAATAGCGCCATCAGCATGGCCGGCGCGCCGTAGTGGTCGGAAAGGAATTGAGCAGCGACGGCAACCGCCGCCGTAACGGCAAAGCCCGGCCAGTAGGCCGCAAAGCCGGAGGGCACGCTTCGGAAGCGTTCGTGGACGGAGGCAACGAAGGTCATGGTTCTGTTCCGGTCATTTACGGGAGGCTTCGCCCCGCCCGGGGGCACCGGCCAGCCACTTACTTAAATGTGGAATCGACTTTCGGGTCGATTCCACATGATTTAGCTCTCTCTAAAATTCAGTCGAAATAGAGGATATCCTCGAAGCGAACTGGCCCCTTGGCGAGGCCCAAGCGCATGGCTGGTGTTTGGCCGTCCTTGCCCTTGGCGATGAAGTTGAAGTAGGTGCGGAAGATCACCAGGCACTTCTCGACCATGTCGGGGGAGTAGAACCCGTACAGGTACCATTTTCGCGCCGCACGCCTCGGATACGACGGCGCTCGTTCCAGCCCGGCGATGCTGCGGCGGACCTGCATGAAGAACCTGTCGACCTGGTGGAGCGAGACATCGTGGAGCACCCTTGCGATCTGCAGGCCAGTCCGTCTGCCGTCGTCCGTTAGCAGGCGGACGCGCTTTCCGGGTTCTGACTTGTTGATGTACGGGTAATCGACCTCGGTGGTCCTGAGGTGCTCGCTTCGCTCCGAGGTGCTCATCCGATCCAGCCCGCTAATCTGCAGGAAGAATGTCAGCCAAGCCACGAATGGATGAAGGAAGGGATAGGCCTCCTCGGCGAGCGCCTTGATCTTGTTGGCCGCCATCACCCGCTCGTTCTTCTCGTCGATGGTGGAATTCTTGTCGAACGACATAACCGCGACGTCGAGCTTGCGGGCCATGGCCTTGTCGACCCAGCCCGCCAGGACGGCGGTCGGGAGGCCGGGGTCAGCGTCGAGCGAAAAGTACACATGGTCGGCGCGGCCGAGCAGATGGCGGAGATATCGGAAGTGCCCTATTGCCAGATAATCGATGTGAACCATCGCCCCCTGCCTGGGTAGCTGGCGGTCTTCGGTCATGTGCTCTGGCGACTCCTGGTCCTCGCGGACTGGTCGAAACACGTTCGATGGAAGCGACAGGGCGCTGGCGTAATCCTCGAAGTTCCAAAGGCGGGCGTACTCCCGGAAGGCGGGCCGCTTCAGGAGATCGTCGCATTCCTCGACGAGCTGCTGGACCTCCAGCGTATTGAAACGTAGATCGAGCTGCGGGTGGCAGGCGAGGACGTATCCGGTGTTGAGGCAGCTCGTCACGATTGCCCGGAACTGGATCGTCTTGCGCATCGCCTTGGTCGGCCAGTTGACCATGTAGTCCTGCATGTCCGTGCAGAGACGCATGTCGCCCAGGTCCATCGTGGGAAGGCGACGCTCGCGGTCCGCGACGAACTTGGCGCACTGGCCGTGGATAAAATCGATCTTGTCGTAAACCGTCTTGATATTCAGGCCCGTGACCTGCGCGATCTTGGCAAGGGCGACCTTTGCGACGAGAAGCTGGAAGACGGTCTTGTTCTCGTGCGACTTCCGATGCCTTGCATGCCGCCTTGCCGCCGAAAAGGTCGTCCGGCATTCACGGCATCGGTATCGTGGGTCGCCGCTCGCGTTGGTGCCGTGGCGGTAGTATTCTCCGGGATGCGAATCAAGCGGCTTCGAGTGGTTCGAGCAGGTCTTCTTCGTGCACCTGTGGCCAAGAGGTGCGGCGAGCGACTGTAGGTGTCGGTCGAACTCCTCCCAAACGGCCTTGTTGCTTTTGACGATGGAGGACGTGCCGCATGTCGTGCACCTGAGGACAGCGTTATCGTCCCTCGCTGAAACCTTATACGGTGTCCGATTGTTGTCTGATCGGGATCGCCCTCGACCGTCCTCCAGCTCCGCTGCAACGCCGAAGTTTGGGCAGTGCGGATTTTTACAGAAGTTGACGTTCACTCCCTGGAAGGGGAGAGGCAGTCGCAAGCGTTTTTGGGTCTCCGAAAAAATCTCCGGCATACGCAATACCCCCGATAACCGGGGTTATAAGGGGTATTGCTGAAGACGGTCCTAACGATTCCACATTTAAGTAAGTGGCTGGGGGGCACCGGGCGGAGCTTATTTTAGAGCGAGGGATCAGGCCCGCTTCTGCGGACGCATGTCGGCGCGGTCGATGCCGGCAACCGGCACCGGCTTCTTCATCGCATCGCGGCGGAAGGGTTCACCGAGCTCCTGGTTGAGGATGACTTCGATAAAGGTCGTGACACCCTTCTTCTGGTCGGTGATTGCATTCGACAGCGCCTCGGTGAGCGCCGCCGTCGTATTGACGGCAACACCTTTCAGGCCGCAGCCTTCGGCCACCTTCGCGTAGGAGAGGTTGGGGTTGAGCTCGGTGCCAACGAAGTTGTTGGCGTACCAAAGCGTCGTGTTGCGCTTTTCAGCACCCCATTGGTAGTTGCGGAAGATCACCATGGTGATCGCCGGCCAACCCTCGCGGCCGATCGAGCCCATTTCATTCATGGAGATGCCGAAGGCACCGTCACCGGCAAAGCCGACGACCGGCACATCAGGGCAACCGATCTTGGCGCCGACGATCGACGGGAAGCCATAGCCGCAGGGCCCGAACATGCCCGGAGCAAGATACTTCCGGCCAGCTTCGAAGGTCGGATAGGCGTTGCCGATCGCGCAGTTGTTGCCGATGTCGGTGGAGATGATCGCCTCCTTCGGCAGGGCCGCCTGGATCGCTCGCCAGGCTTGGCGCGGCGACATGCGGTTCGGCTCGCGCGAGCGGGCGCTTTCGTTCCATTCCGTGCCCGGATCGTCGTCCTCGTGATCCATCGAGGAGAGCTGCTGCTGCCAGGCCGAGCGGGTCTGGTGGATCGCCGCCTTGCGCTCCTCGCGGCCGGCATCGCCGGCAGTCGGTGAGAGCAGCTCCAGGATCTGGCGGGCGACCTGCTTGGCATCACCGCAGATGCCGACCGACACCTTCTTGGTCAGGCCGATCCGGTCGGCATTGATGTCGACCTGGATGATCGAGGCGTTCTTCGGCCAGTAGTCGATGCCGTAGCCCGGAAGCGTCGAGAACGGATTGAGCCTTGTGCCGAGCGCCAGCACGACGTCTGCCTTGGAGATCAACTCCATCGCCGCCTTCGAACCGTTATAGCCGAGCGGGCCGACCGAGAGGCGATGGCTGCCGGGGAAGGCATCATTGTGCTGGTAGCCACAGCAGACCGGCGCGTCGAGCCGTTCGGCGAGCTTCATGGAATCGGAAATGGCATTGCCGATGACGACGCCGGCGCCGTTGAGGATGACCGGGAACTTCGCCTCGGACAAAAGCTTGGCGGCTTCTGCGATCGCCTGCGGACCGCCGGCCGGACGCTCGAAGCGAACGATTGCCGGCAGGTCGACATCGATCACCTGGGTCCAGTAGTCGCGCGGGATGTTGATCTGCGCCGGCGCACAGCCGCGCCAAGCCTTTTCGATGACCCGGTTGAGCACCTCCGGGATACGCGAAGGATCGCGCACTTCTTCCTGGTAGCAGACCATTTCCTCGAACATCGCCATCTGGTCGACTTCCTGGAAACCGCCCTGCCCGATCGTCTTGTTGGCCGCCTGCGGCGTGACCATCAGAAGCGGCGTATGGTTCCAGTAGGCGGTCTTGATCGCGGTGATGAAGCCGGTGACGCCGGGGCCGTTCTGGCCGATTGCGACCGACATCGTGCCGGTCGCGCGGCTGAAGCCATCAGCCATCATGCCGGCATTGGTCTCATGCGCGCAGTCCCAGAACTTGATGCCGGCCTTCGGGAACAGGTCCGACACCGGCATCATGGCCGAGCCGATGATGCCGAAGGCATGTTCGAGGCCATGCATCTGCAAGACTTTGACGAAGGCTTCCTCGGTGGTCATTTTCATGGGGTGGTTCCTTTCCTGGTATTATTTCAAAGTGTTAGAGGATCTCGTCGCGGAGGTAGTACCAGCGGTACATTCCCCATTGGCCGAGCCGTCGGAACGGCGTCAGAAGCCCGTGGCCCGGTAGCGGCGAAGTGAAGATGGGAAGGTCGAGGCCGCCGCCCTTGCCGGCGACCATCTGGGCCATGCGGCGGCCGGCCTGGGCGGAATACATCACGCCGTTGCCACCATAGCCCATGGCGTAGAACAGCCGCTGGGCCGGGTCCGGCTGGAAGATGCGCGGCATCATGTCGTGGCTGACATCCACCCAACCCCACCAGGAGTAGTCGATGTCGATGCCGCGGAGCGCCGGGAACTTGCGGTAGAGGCCGGCAAGCAGCAGCTCGAGATGTTTCGGATTGCTCGCGTCGCGCCCGGTAATGGCGCTGCGGCTACCGATCTGCACCCGTCCGTCCGGCAACATGCGATAGTAGTGGCGGAGCGTCCGCGTATCGGTGAGCGGGATGCGCGCCTTGAAGTTGAGCGCCTGCTGCTCGCCCTTCGTCAGCGGCCGCGTAACGATCGAGTTCGACAGGATCGGCATCAGCCGGTGACGGGTGAGCGCATTCATCCCCGGCGAGGTATAGCCGGCCGTCGCAATGCAGACGGCACGAGCCCGCACCGTGCCGCCCGGCGTCGTCAGGTAATGCACGCCGCCCTTGGCGACGCACTCAAGCACAGGGCTCGACGTATGCACCTTGGCACCCAGCTTGCGGGCAAGCCTCAGATAGCCGAAGGCGAGCTTGGCCGCATGGATACCCATGCCGTCGGGCTCGTACATCGCCCCGCGTGCTTCCTCGTCGCGGACGAAATCGCGGTGGATCTCGCCGCGCGAGACCATGCGGGCGCGATAGCCGAACGTATCGTTGAGAACACGGACCTCGCTTTGCAACGCCGGCAGCATCTTGTCGCGGTGGGCGATATAGAGATGGCCGCCATCCTGCGGATCGCAGTCGATTTCGGGCTCGCGGACGAGAGAGCGAAAGAGGTCGAATCCCTCGGAAATCTCCGCATGCATCTTGCGGGCAACGTCCACGCCCCAGCGGGCGATCCATTGCGAGCGCTTCAGGCGACCGGCAGAAATCTGTGCCTGCCCGCCGTTGCGGGTGCTGCAGCCCCAGGCAACGCCATTGGCCTCCAGCACAGTGGCCTTGATGCCGTGCTCGCGCGCCAGATGGATGGCGCAGGAGAGACCGGTATAGCCCGAACCGATGATCGCGACATCGACATCGATGTCCCGCGTGACCGGGCCGTCGTCCTCCGGCTCCGGCCCGGCGGTGCCGATCCAATAGGTCGGCGCATAGTCCTTGCCTCGACCGGGGCTGCGGTCGTGGTTGGGGTCGTAGGCGGGATCGAACGGCTGCCTTGCAGTCTTCAGGGAAGTGGCGTGCAGTTGCATGGCTCTTGCTCCAGGCCATCAGTAGCGGGGCTGCAAGACCGGGCGGTTCTTGCGGAACGCCTGCTTGCGCACGATCTTGCCGTTGCGGAAGGTGAAGAGGTCGCAGCCCTCGGCTTCGATGCGGCTGCCATCGGCGGCCGTGCCGGAGAAAGTCCACTCGGAGACGCCCCGGTCCCCCTCGACGAAGTGGCTGTGGTTGCCCCACTCGGCGTCCGGCATCGACTTCCACACGCCACTGAAGGCATCGGCAATCGGACCGGAGCCGACGAAACGGTTGCCATAGACCTCCGGGCCACCGACTGCGTTGAACACGCAGTCGGTGGCGAAGAAGTGCATGACGCCATCGATGTCGTGCCGGTTGAAGGCATCGAACAAGGTTTTGAGATCGGTCGCCGTCAGTGTCATGGTCCTGTCCTTTGGCTAGTCGCAAGGCATGGCTTCGCCGGAGACGGGAGATGCCGTCTTCAAAAGGCTGCCAGGCCGAATTCAGATGAGGGGTCGAACGTGGCCGCCGGCTAGAGGCGGCCCTTCCAGGGGATCAGCGCCTTTTCGAGGTAGCGGATCAAGAGATCGAAGGCGAAGGCGAAGATGCCGATGATGAAGATGCCCATGATCACCGTATCGCTTTCGAGGTTCTCGGCCGCGTTCAGAACCATGAAGCCGAGGCCTCGGTTGGCCGCCACCATTTCCGCCGCAACCAGGGTCGTCCAGCCGACACCGATGCCGATGCGCATGCCGGTGAAGATCTCGGGCAAGGCGGCCTTCATGATCACCTGACTGATGACCTGCCCGCGGGTGGCGCCCATCGCATAGGCCGCATGAATCTGCTCGGTGGAGACCGAACGCACCCCTGCCCTTGCGGCGATCGCCATCGGCGCAAAGATCGCCAGATAGATCAGGAACACCTTCGGGAACTCGCCGATGCCGAGCCAGATGATGACAAGCGGCAGGTAGGCAAGCGGCGGCAGCGGCCGGTAGAATTCGATGATCGGATCGAACAGACCACGCACGAAGCGGTTGACGCCCATCAGCACACCGATCGGCACGGCCGTTACCAGCGCCAAGAGGAAGGCGCCGAAGACGCGGCCGATGCTGGCGAGCGTATGCTGTATCAGCGTCGAGTTCGAAACACCGTCGGTCATCGCCAGCATGAACTTGTCCCAGACCGCCAGCGGCGACGGCAGGAAGAGCGGCTTGACCCAACCGGCCTCCGTTACGGTGAACCAGAGGGCAACGATGACGACCGTCGTTGCGAAGCTGATCAGGCCGCTGCTGCCGTCACCGGGAGCACCGAAGATCTTGCCGGCCTTGACGGGCTTGGCGCGTGTCACTCTGTCAAGCATGGGCCACCTCCGGGTTGCCGGACGCACGTTCGTCGCCGTAGATGATGCCGAGCACCTCCTCGCGCATGCGGATGAATTCCGGGCTGGACTTGATCGCACGGGCATTACCTTCGGCGAGGAACCGCTTGTTGAAGTTGAGCTCGTAGGTGTGGGTGATACGGCCCGGACGCGGCGACATGACGATCAGCCGCGAGCCGAGGAAAAGAGCCTCCTCGACGCTGTGGGTGATGAAGAAGAACATCTTGTTGGTGAGCTGCCAGACCTTGAGCAGCAGTTCCTGGATCGTCTCGCGCGTCAGCGCGTCGAGTGCTGCCATCGGCTCATCCATCAAGAGCATGGCCGGGTCGCAGGTCAGTGCCCTGGCAATACCGACGCGCTGCTGCATGCCGCCCGACAGGTGATAGATCATGTGGCGGTGAAAGTCTTGCAACCCGACCAAGGCGAGGTTCTTGGTCGCCAGATCGCGCCGGGTCGCCTTGTCGACGCCGCGAAGCTTGAGGCCGAATTCGGTGTTTTCCATCACGTTGAGCCACGGCAGAAGCGCGTGCTTCTGGAAGACCACGCCGCGTTCGGCGCCCGGCCCGTTGACCCGATGGTTTCCGAGAGTGATGTCGCCTTCCGAGGGGGCCATGAAGCCCGCCATCAGGTTGAGCAAGGTCGTCTTGCCGCAGCCCGAGGCGCCGAGAGCGACGACGAAGTCGCCACTGTTGATGGTCAGATTGACGCCTTTGAGGGCGATGATCGCCTGGTCCGAGTAAAGGCCCGGGTAGGTCAGACTGATGTTCCTGACGCTAAGTGTTTCCATGAGAAATGCCTCCCTGCACCTCGGTCACGGGTCGATGATGGTGCGCCGTCCGCTCCTCAGGGACGGCGCAATCTGCGGGGTATCCTATTGCGCCTGCGCCGCAGCCTTCGCGAAGTTGGCGTTGACGAAGGGCGCATAGTCGTCGAGCGATTGGCTGATCTGTTTCTGTTCGACGAGGAATTTTGCGCTCTCGCTGAGCGCGCGGGTGGCGCCGCCACCGAGCCAGACGTCTGATGCCTGATCCTCCGCGTTCGGGAACGCGAGGAGACGCAGCGCCTCCACCGTGCTTGGACCGTCGCCGCCGATCAGCTTGACGATGCCCTGGACCTGGGCTGAGTCTTCCGTCCAGGCCGCCTTGTTGGCATTGTAGTCGGCATAGGCTTGCGTCAGGACCTTGGTGAAGGCCTCCATGAGCTTCGGATTTTCCTCTGCCCAACCCTTGGAGACCACCAGCCCGTCGAAGGTCGGCACGCTTGCCGCGCCGATGACCTCGGAATCCGAGATTGTCTTGCCGGTTTTCTGGATCTCGGAAAGAGCGGGCGGCCAGACATAGGCCGCATCGATATCGCCGCGCTGCCAGGCGGCCACGATCTGCGGCGGCTTCAGATTGAGGATTTCCACCTTGCGCGGATCGATGTTCCAGATCTTGTTCATACCGACCAGTAGGTGGAAGTGCGAAGTGGAGACGAACGGCACGGCGACCTTCTTGCCCTTGAGATCGGCAGGCGTCTCGATACCGGAACCCTCACGCGCGACAAGTGCCTCGGACTGGCCGATATTGTCGAGGATCCAGAAGAGCTGCAGGTCGACGCCACGTGTCGCGGCCGACGCCGTTCCGGTCGAGCCGAGAACGCCGATCGGAACGTCGCCTGAGGCAAGCGCCGTCGTGATGTCGCCGGCCGAGCTGAACTGGCGCCAGTCGATCGTGTAACCGACCTCCTTGGCAGCCGCGTCGAAACGGCCGTCGGCGATCGCGGCCACGAACGGGCCGACAATCTGCTGATAGCCGACGACGAGCTTCGTCTCCGCGTAAGCTGCACTGGATACGGCAAGCCCAGCCACGATGCTGGCGGCGGCCGCAAATCGTTTGAAATGTCCGTATGGCATTCTTCGTTCCTCCTCGTTGATTATTGATTGGCCAGTTTTTCCGGTCTTGTTGAGGACGATAGAGGCGCTTGGCGGCTTGCGTTATATCCAGTCTGGAAGTTGAATAGATCCAGATTGGGGTGACCGAGGACCGGCACGTGCGCATGAACGTTTCCGAAACGATCTTCTTCATCGAACGCGAAAGCGGGATCGGCTTGCAGGCGCAGCTGCGCGAGACCGTCGTTTCGGCCGTGCTCGCCGGCCGGGTACAGCCCGGAGCACACCTGCCCTCGACGCGCAAGCTCGCCGACTATCTTCGCATTTCACGCATCACGGTGACGCTCGCCTACCAGGAACTGATCTCCCAGGGCTATGTGGAAGCCGTCAACCGCAGTTCCTATCGCATCGCCGACAACCCGCCGGGCAGAGACTTTGAAAGCGACCGTCCATCCGTCGGCAGCGCCCCGGTGGACTGGAGCCGCAAGATCAAGATGAGCTTTGGTGTCGTGCGGCAGATCCCCAAACCGCTGGACTGGCGACGCTACCCCTACCCGTTTCTCTATGGCCAGATGGACCCGACGCTGTTCGACCTCAATGCCTGGCGTGACTGCGCCCGTCGGGCGCTCGCACGCGAGGATTTCGTGCTGATGGCGAGCGACTTTGCCGCCGCCGACGATGTGCGCCTCGTCAATTACATCTGCTCACGCACGCTGCCGCGCCGCGGCATCCACGCCACGCCGGACGAAATCCTCGTCACCGTCGGTGCCCAGAATGCCCTTTGGATCGTAACGCGGCTGATCCTGGAGAAGGGCTCCGCCGCGGTCTGCGAAAACCCGTGCCATCCAGATATCAGCGCGTCTCTATTGCTCAGCGGTGCGAAAGTCACGACCGTCGACGTGGACGGAGAAGGCCTGTCGCCGGATGCCTTGCCGGAGCACATTGACGCCGTTTTCGTGACGCCGAGCCACCATTCGCCGACAGGCGCGACAATGCCGATCGATCGGCGCACCCGGCTGCTGCAGGCGGCAGAGGAAAAGGACTTCGTCATCGTGGAGGACGACTACGAGTTCGAGATCAGTTATCTCGCGCCGCCCTCCCCGGCGCTGAAAGCCTTGGACCCCTCCGGCCGCGTGCTCTACATCGGCAGCTTCTCCAAATCGCTGTTTCCCGGGCTCCGCCTCGGCTACCTCGTCGCGCCTGCGCCCTTTATTCGCGAGGCCCGTGCGCTGCGCTCGCTCATGCTGCGACATCCGCCAGGCCACCTGCAACGCACCGCGGCCTATTTCCTGGCGCTCGGCCACTATGACGCGGTTCTGCACCGCATGCGTACGGAGTATCACAAGCGCCACGTGATCATGGCGGAGTCGCTGCGCAGGGCGAACCTGAAGGTCGCGGGCTCCTCGACCTTCGGCGGCACCTCGTTCTGGATGGAAGGACCGGAGGGGCTGGATGCGGATCGGCTGGTCAGCGATCTGCGCCAGGATGGCGTGCTGATCGAAGCCGGTTCGCCCTTCTTCCCCCGGAGCGACCAGCCCTGTCGCTATTTCCGCATGGGCTATTCGTCGATCCCCGGCGCGCGCATCCCGGAAGGCATTACCCGCGTGCGCGCACGTATCGATCTTCTTGCAGACGGTGAATGAGTCACCCGCGAACGATCCAGCCGGCGAGGCTGCGGGGCGTTATCGTGCTCGCTGCCGGGCTCTCACGCCGCTTGCCACCAGATAGAACAGTTGGTTGGCCTCCTTTTCCGCGACCAACCTGCCGGACCAATCCGGTCCGCCTGCATCCACCTGCCAGGAAGGTGGATTGTTTACCCGGCCAGGGGCCAATCTCAGCCCGGCGCCGATCGAGATCTCCAAGCCCCGGCGCATCAGCCCGGCCGCCAAATACCGCCGGTCCCGGGTACCGCGCGCCAATGCGACGGTGAGCTCGCTTTCTCTCGTCAGCGACCTCACAGGCGATCACCGTGTGATGGAACCGTTTCGTCCGATGCCGGTTCTGCTCCGTTCACTTCAAAGGAGCAACGAAGATGGATCACACCAATCACGTACGCCTTGGCCCCACCGAACTGACACCCGCAGCCCTTGAGGGTGCGACTGTGTATGGGGCAGATGACGACAAGGTCGGCAAGGTGGACCACGTCCACGGCGCAGGCGCCAGCGGCACCGTTATCATTGATGTCGGCGGTTTTCTCGGCATCGGTGCAAAGCCGGTTGCGGTGCCCACGACCGATCTTGATTTCATGCGTGATGAAGACGGTGAGGTTCACGCTGTGACCACATGGACCAAGGATCAGCTCAAGTCCATGCCCGAGCATCGCGATTGAACACAACAGCCCGGCCTCACGCCGGGCTTCTCTTTCGCCGGTGGCATTGATGCGGAGGGCACGGTTGCGCCCTCTTCATTCTGATGTCGTCAGGCCGCAGCTTTCACCTCTTGATATTGGCGGCAGACAACGCGCTCTTGGTGAGCGCCTTGCGGTAGCCCTTCCTCCTGAAGGGTCGGCTCCAGCAGAAGCACCGCTTTTTCCAACCCAAGTTGTTTGGCCCAGGCCTTCAAGGTGCCGTAGCGGGCGATCTCACAGTGTTCGACCGCCTGAGCCGTGAGAATAAGACCGGCATCGAGAGCCGGGCTCCTTTTGAACTCTTCCATGTGCCGGAGGCAATCGAAACCAATCAAAAGCCCGGCGCGCACGCAACTCTGCCGGGAGGCTAGTTCGAATTGAGTAACCGCTAAACCTTGACGCGAAAATGCGTCGGGCGTTCAATTTCCTTTGAGGCGCAAGGCTTCGAGGCCGCCGAAAAATCCGACAAAGGGAAGCGGCGGCCTCACCAAGCAAGCATAACTCGATGGCCGCGACGGCTGGCGAGCGGAAGCCACTTCGGGGCAGGAACCCACCAGAAACATTAGGCGTCACTTGATGATCGATCTTTACGCCGGAGGTCCGTTGACCGCTAGGCTGCAATCGCTGGAAGGCGCGCATGTGGAAGACGGATTGGCCAAAGCCGGGGATGGCGTCGGAAACCATCACGGTGCTGCGCCGCCTCCTCAGGGAATGGTGCGACGAGCAAGGTTGTCAGGCCGAAAGTGACGCGGGCGGGCTCGCAGCCAGGAATTTGATCCGTTGGTATGAGTTCGGCGTGACGGATGAACGGGAACTGGCAAAATTGATCCGCGACGACATTTCAATCTCCGACGCGTAAGCTGCGGAGATAAAGGGACATCGGCAATTGGCAACGAGCCTGGTCCACCTGCCACCGCACGCTTCGGAATTGACAAGCCCGATCCTCGCCCCAGTTCATGGTGATGGCATTAAGTGAGGTCGTGCGCAGCAACGCACAACGAACAGCAGCACTGGTCAAATGGACCCTCGACCGGGAACGACGGCGCCGGAGCAGCCCTGTTTCCTCCATGCGCAGCTTCTGGGGTCTGTTGCTGGCCTACTGGCTTTCCGAACGCTGGCGCGAAGCCTGGGGCCTGACGTTTCTCATCCTGCTCCTCACCGGATTGTCGGCGCAAGCAAGCGTATGGTTTGCCTTGACCTCGGGCGAGCTCGTCAATCGGATCGCCAATTTCCACCACCCCACCGTACCCACCACGCCATCATCTCTTCTGAGCACCGCAGGGACGTTGGCGGCGATCGCGATCACCAGGGATGCCGGGTTCACGGCGGTCCGACATTTTTTCTCGACCACGCTCCACCGGAAATGGCGCCAGTGGCTGGACGAACGCTTCAACCGGGCGCTGCTCGATTCCAACCACACCCATTTCCACCTTCAGCAGAACGGGTTTGGTGCCGCGACGGAGGATGAGAGCTCATCGCCCGACAACATCGACCAGAGAATACAGGAAGCGATCAAGGGCATGACCGGCGGTGCGATCGGTCTCGGCGTTGGCATCGCCGGCGTCGTTCTGTCGCTCGGCTTCGTCGGGCGAAAACTGATCGAAACGTCGAGCCCCGTCAGAGGGCTCGATCTCCTCGGCAGCTACGGCAGCGCGTGCCTGATGTTCCTGGCGATCGCGATCTACGTGCCGCTCAACACCTTCATCGCAGCCAAGCTCGGCAGCGTCCTCCAGGGCCTCTCCATACGCATCCAATCGGCTGAAGGCAGTTATCGCAGCGAGTTGAACCAGCTGTTGCACCGTAGTTTTCATGTCGCCGTGATCAAGGGCGAACCGGCCCAGAAAGCAGTGAACGGGCGGCGCTATCGCGAGATCGACGACACCTGGGCGAGCCTCAACCGGGTTACTGCCGGCTACATGGGCTTCGAACTGGTGCACAACTTTATCGGCTCACGCATCGTCGCCTATGCGCCAGGTCTGCTGCCCTATGTCGACAAGACGATCAGCCTTCAGGACTACGTCACCGGCGCCGAGCTGGCGACGGCGCTTATCAACGAATGCTCGTGGTTCATCCATGCAATGCCCGATATCGCGACGCTCAGAGCGGACGCGCGCCGGATCACCGAACTTGCGCAAGCGATCGAAACGGTGCAGCGGCCGCAGGATTATTATGCTCGCAGCGGCCCTTCGGTGTTCGAGTACGAGACCCAGGACGCCGCACGCGGCTTGACGATCCAGGCAGTCGAACTCTTGCACACCGGCGACGACAAAGCTTTTCTGACCGCTGACGAACTGAATTTCCGTCCCGGGGAGTGGACCTTGGTGGTCGGAGAATCCGGTGGCGGAAAGACCTCGCTTCTCAAGGCCATCAACGGACTTTGGGCACACGGCCGCGGCATGATCACGGCGCCGGAGAAGGTACGAAGCCTCTACGCTGCCCAGGACGTCAAGCTCCAGGGCGTTTGCCTGAAGGACCTCGTCTGCTTGCCGGATGCAGCTGAATCCCATGACGATGCCTCTGTCATTGCAGCATTGGAGGAGGCCGGGCTCGAAGAATTCACGGAAGAACTTTCGAACGATGGTCGCGAAGGGCAGAACTGGGACAAGCTTCTGTCCGGGGGCGAGAAGCAGAAGCTGGTCCTTGCAAGAATCCTGTTGCAGGAGCCAGGCCTTCTCTTCCTCGACGAGGCGACGAGCGCACTCGATAGCGAGGCGGTTCGCGGATTTTATCAGTCGATCAAGGATCATTGCCCGGAGGCGGCGGTGATCGCCGTCATGCACGACACCTCTTCCATCCAATCCGAAAGCGGGGTCGAGTTCTTCGACAGCGTGCTCACCGTCGGCGGCCGCGTCGCGACGAAAACGCCGATTGCCGCCTGGCGCGATAAACAGGAGTAGCTGCCACCGGCAGCCGCCCTATTTCGGTCATGTGCCGCGCATTCGGTTCGCCCGGCGCGAAAGGGATCAAATTCCTCCATCCGAAGCCAGGAGCCCCAATGCGCATTGCCCTCCTCGTCAACACGCTTGAAACCGAAAGCCCTGCCTATACAACGACCGCATTGGCGCTCGCCGCCCTCTCTCGCGGGCATGAGGTTCTCTACGTCACGCCTGGCGACTTCATCCTGCGCCCGGACGATACGTTGATGATCCGAGCGGCCGGGTTCGCCGGCACACGGCCAAAGAAGCCGGAAACACTCTTGCGCGCGCTTGCCGATGCAGACAGGACCATCGTCAACATTGAAGACGTGGACGTCCTGCTGCTTCGCAATGACCCTTCAGAGGACGCCGAAAACCGGTCCTGGGCATCCTATGCCGGAGCCAATTTCGGGCGTCTCGCCACCGAGCGCGGCACGATCGTCGTCAATGATCCCTGCGGTCTGGCACTGGCCCAGGACAAGCTCTACTTCCAGGATTTCCCGGTGGCCGTTCGCCCGACAACCTTGATCTCTAAGGACATCGAAGAAATCCGCACATTCATCGACAGCCACTCCGAAGGCGTGATCATCAAGCCGTTGCAGGGATCCGGAGGTAAAAACGTCTTCCGGGTGGGCACCAGCACCGAAGGCAATCTTACGCAGATCGTCGAGGCGGTTGGCGTCGTCGGCTATCTGATCGTGCAGAGCTATCTACCGAAGGCGTCGGAAGGCGATACGCGGTTGTTCCTGATGAACGGGCGACCGCTGCAGAGAGGCGACGTCTATGCCGCATTCAGACGCGTGCCACCCAAGGGAGACGTTCGGTCCAACATCCACGCCAGCGGCACGCCGAAGCCGGCCAATGTCACGAAGGATATGCTGGCAATCGCCGAAACGCTGCGGCCCAAACTCGTCGAGGACGGCATGTTCCTGGTCGGCCTCGATATCGTCGGCGACAAACTTCTCGAGATCAACGTCTTCACGCCCGGCGGGCTCCAGACCATCCGTGCGCTTCACGATATCGATTTCTGCGACGAGATCCTGGATTCACTGGAAAACAAGGTCGAGATCAGGAAAACCTATCGGGGATCACTCAGCAATCGAATCCTGTCAACGCTTTGAATCGGCCGGCCATTCCGTCGCCCCATTCCTTTTTGCACTACCTGTTGGCGGAACAGAACCGATGATCCGGTTGTTATTGTCGATGTTGCGCGTGGCGCACAGAGCGCGATTGCCGCAAGCGGGCGACAAGGGAGACAGTATTCCGGTGAATTTTCTACGCCAAATTGCCGCTGACGTGCAGTTGATGCTGCGCCGGCCGCCACGTATGCAATACGCGGCCTTGTGTTATCGCGTGCGCAACAACGCATTGGAAATCCTTCTCATAACCAGCCGGGACACCGGTCGCTGGGTCATTCCCAAGGGCTGGCCGATGAAGGGAAAGCGCGCGCATGAGGTGGCAGCGAGAGAGGCCTATGAAGAGGCTGGCGTGAAAGGCACCTGCCAGAGATTTCCGTTCGGCCACTACTTTTACAAGAAGCGGCTGGACCACGGGCTCAAGATTTCCTGCAGGGTTCAACTCCACACCCTGGAAGTCGCGCGCATGCGAGCGAAATTCCCCGAGAAGGGAGAGCGGAAGCTCGCCTGGTTCGACTATCGGGAAGCGGCCAAGCGCGTCGCAGAGCCATCGCTGCGCGATCAGATGCTCCGTTTCGGACAGCAATGCGTTCCGCAGTGAACTCTGGTCTTAATGGACGCTGGCGATCTTGACGGCGTGGGCGAAATCTTCCGCCACCAGTTCGCTGATCGCGATCAGGACCTCTTCCACCGAAAACCCGGACTCGATGGTCTCGCGGATCAAAAGCTGGAGGTCCAGTTCGACGACGTCACGGCAATCCTCGAGCCGTTCCTCAGATACCGTGATGCTCTGCAGTTCTTCCATCGCGAGACTCCTCTTGACGTGGATTCTGCTGGTTCGCCCTCGCAGGTTTGTTCACACGACCTTCCAACCCTTGGGAGGAGGTTTGAGTTCCGGCGAGAACATCTCAAGAAGATCAAAGAATGAGATTCGCTGCAACGCCTTGCAGCGGCATGGAGCGGTTACCGGTCGCGGTCACCCTTGCGGCGTGGCCGGTCTGCATCGCTCGACCGCTCTACCGGTCCTTCCCAGCCGAAGACACTGCGGCCGCCAAACTCGTGCGATTGACGAAACTCACCGGCCACGATCTCCTTGAGATCCGGGCCGGTGGCATATTTCTCGAACTGGCGGGCCTGATCGTCGAGGCGCTTGAGAACCTGCATCTCTTCGTCGCGACCGAGCTTCGCCTTCGACACGGCGGACTTCATCACCCGGATCGTCTCGTCATACACCTTCAGGGGAACCGGAAACGGGTGGCGATCCTTGCCTCCATGGGCAAGCGAGAAGCGCGCCGGATCGGCGAACCGGCACGGCGCGCCGTGTACCACTTCGGCCACCATCGCCAGCGCCTTGACCGTGCGCGCGCCAACGCCCGGCACCAACAGGAGATGCTCGAAATCCTCTGGACCACGGTCGGCGGCAGCGGCGAGCGTGGCATGCAGGCGTTTCATGTTGACGTCTTCCTCGCGCACGTCGTGATGCGCGGGCATGATCAGATGGGGGAGCATAGGCTGCGCGCTTTGCCTGGTCGTACGTCTTGGCTCGATCGCCGCGATCTCCCGGACGATCCGGTCCGGTCCGAGCGATGCCAGAAGATCTAGTTGGCTATTGCGCGAAGCCGCGGCGCGGCGGTCGGCAAGATTGACGATCTCGCCCTGCCGCGCACCTTCGATCGCAGTGTGGGGCGAATCCACGAAGCTGCTGATCCCCTCGGAAAGCCAGTGGTAGCGCCGGGCTTGCCGCCTCTCGCCGTTCATGCCCTGCTGCACGACAACCCATTTACCGTCATCGGTGACGATGAAGCCGTGCAGGTAAAGGTCGAAGCCGTCTTGCACGGCCGCACTGTCGACCTTTGCGACGAGGCGACTGGTGGTCGCCAGGCCGCCTCCATCGAGGCCCACGCGCTCGCCGATTGCAATCAACTCGCCCGGTGTCTCCCTGGAGTTCCGCCCTCGTCCGCCGCAGACATGGATACCAAGTTCGCCCGACAGCGGTGATAGACCACGTTTGAGGGCACCAATGACGCTGGTGGTGATGCCGGAGGAGTGCCAGTCCATGCCCATGACGCATCCGAAAGACTGAAACCAGAACGGATGCGCCAGCCGGCGAAGAAACTCGTCTCGCCCATATTCGATGACGATCGCCTGGGTAATGATCGCACCAAGTTTTGTCATACGCTCGCCAAGCCACCGGGGAACCCGGCCACCGTGAAGCGGAAGATCGGCACTGCCTGCTCTCTGGACCATCCGGGCCTTATACACGGGCAGAAGGCCCTTTCACACAGGAAAGTTCTTCAAACGTTCTCATTTTCGCGACAGACTGCGAGACCCCGCCGGTTCGGTCGCGTCCGTGGGAAGGTGCTGCAGGTCGCCGAACAGCATCATGGCGAGACCTTGCCTTCGGGACGGCTCGACTGCGTCAGCCCGAGTAAAACCCAAACTGCATTATGAACTCTACCTTTGCGCTTAAGATAGAGTTCAGCAATCGGCGATATGCTCCGCGCTAAATTGCGTTTGAACAGGGTTCAAAATGAGCGAGTTCCAAAACAGAGCTGTTCGATTGATGGTTGCTTCCGCAGGAGAGGATTCGACCAGTGATCTTGCCGTGCGTCGCGCAAAGGTTCTGACGACCGCGCTGGAACTCTATGTCGTTTTGGGCGGATCGTCCGAACAGCTTGAGGCCTGCGTCGCGAAAAGGGATGCCGGTGCACCGAGACGCATTGATCTGGTGATCGGCGATCTGATGATGGAGATGGCAACCATAAGCCACATTCACGACATCGACGTGATGCAGGCAGCACACAATGCGCTCGACAGCGGCTTGCGCGAAACGACTTCCGCCTGACCGCGGACCAATCTCCCCAAATCTGTTCCGCGCCTTGGCGACCTTGCGCCGTCAGTGTCTTCGATGGTCGCTTGCCGACGTGGCGCTTTCGAGAACAACGATCCCGGAATAGAGCACCGGAGTATCCTTCCGATCGCGAAAGCACCGACCAAAAGCGACGACCGAGACGTAGTGTCCGCCTCGCGTCCTTACGCGATAGGTCGATTGCTGGGCTCGCCCTCCCACCATGGTGGCGGCAATTTCCTTTGCCAGATACGGCCGGTCTTCCGGGTGAACCCGGTCGAGATAGAGCTTGAGCGGCAATCCGCGATTGGTCTCCGTGGCGATCAATCCGAAAAGCTCCGCCAGAGCCGAGTCCGCGTAGACGAGGTCCTGTGTAATGTCCCAGGTGAAAATCCCGGAATCCGCAGTTTCCACATCGGCGAGATCCACAACGAAGGTGCGCTCTCTATCCCCTTCCATGGGCCTTCCTTATGTTCGGGGGATCATTACCCGGTGTGAATGGAACCTGTGTGAACGACACACGCAACACCGTCAATCAGTCGAATTTCGAGGACACATCAAAGGTGTGCCGATCGACCAACTGGCGCAAGCAGGCATGCAGCCGCCCGTTGTAGCCGCCATCATTGTCCTCCAGAATATCCAGATAGAACTGCGCTATCGCGCGAAATTCGCCGGCGTCGCGCGGGACGCGCTGCTCAATCTCGACGAACGTTTGCTCCACGGTCCGTTCGAGCGAGCGGAATCGTTCCGTTTCATATTCGTCAACCAGCCCAAACAGTTGGCTCTGCGCCGCTTTGAATTGTGCGATGAGGTCCGTGACCTTCGCATCGCCATCTTGATCAGATCTATGCATTTCATCAATTTAGCACGCACTAACGAACAGAACCAACTCCCCCACTTGACGACTGTCATTTTAGTTCGGATTTCCAAGCTCTTTGACAACGAAGTGGCCAACAGTGTGACTTTTTAGCAGCAATATTTCGCCGCCCAATCCTCGGGGTGGACCGCTTGGTGATACCGGTTCTCCGCACCAGGAGGCGACGGAAAGCTAGAAGCGCGTTCGCAGGTAGTTCAGTTGAGCGTTCAGCCAATAGCGAACCTGTCTGGTCGCGGACTGAGCCTCATGCCCAAACTCCTGGGTATAGCGGCCCTCACACAACGTCGTGTCGACCGTCCACAATCCGCCAGCGAAAAATGCCATCAACAGGAAGCCGCGCATGGCCACACAGCATGAACATGCGATATTTCTAAAATATTAACGGCGAAAAAAATCTTTCGACGGACGAGCTTCGGCCAGCCGCCAGTCGCGTCACTCGCGCAAGGGCGCGACGTCAAAAGGACCTCCCGCGGCAAGGCCGCGGCCCAACGTCGGGTGCGTGCGATTGAGCGCTGCAGTGGGGACTGCGATGCCGCCAGCAATTGCAATCGGAAAAAGCTGACAGCGGCTTCGGGGCGGCAGCCTCCGCAGTCACGGCGCAATGCCAATCTGATCGCTCAGCGTCACCTTCTCGAAATCGTTGATGAGAATATCGACACGCACCTGCCAAGTGCCGGGCAGCGGGATGTTCATGTGTTCGACCTGCCAGTCCGCTTCACCGCGCCGCACAGCCGTGCGCTTGAACGGTTCGATGCCTGAATCAGGTTTGGACAGCACAAGCGTAACCTCCTTGGCGGCAAGTGGCTCGAGTTCGTCGGTGAGCGTGTTGATCGATACGTCCACCTCGCCCACCCGGGCGGGCGCGACGTCAACAAGGGCCATCGCCTTTTCGGTGTGAATATGAACGCTTGCAGGCTGCTCCGCCGAACCCATCAGCGCGCGCGGCGGCGGCGTGAAGCGCCAGCAAGAGACGGCTCCCAAGATCAGGAAGACAATCAGTGTTTCCGCAGCGATCGAACGGGCCAGCCGTTTCGCTGAGGCCCGATCGCCGGCCAAGGTCGGTTGTGTCAGACGCCAGCGATTCACGATCGCCAGCGGAAACAATCCCGTCAGCAATGCCATCTTGACCACAAATACCTGGCCATAGGCTGTTTCGATCAGCGCTGCCGGCTTCTCCACCTGCACGATGGCCAAGGCAATACCCGCCGCGACGAGCACTAGAACCGCATAAGGGATGGCCATTGAGAACCGCCGCAACGCCGAAAGCGCCGCCGGGTCTTTGCCGTGCAGCGCCAGACCCAGAGGCGCCAGCGCTCCGATCCAGAGACTGACCGCAATAACGTGCAGAAAGACCGCCGGGCGCATCAACCATTGCGGCTCGGCCGTGGCCGCATGCCCGCTCAGTGACAGGGCGGCAGATGAGACGACCAGCGCGGCAAGAGACGACGCCCGCGCAAGCCGACCCTTTGCCCGCAGGGCGATTGCCGCCACACCGAAGGCAACGAACGCGGCAACGGCCGTCCCGCCGAAGCTCGTCGCCATGGCCGCGGACCAGGCAACTGGCTCGACAAGGTGCGCCAGGGGGACGCCCAATGCATCGAGCCCTTGAAAGCCCACGGCGACAAGGACACCCAGCCCCCCTATCCCGAGCGCTGCCGCGACCACGTTGCGCCCCGATCGGGAACCGTAGAGCAGCCAATGGCGCGAAAACACGCCGCCAACACCGATGAACAGCCCCACGTAAAACGCGAGCTTTGACAGGAGAACGCCGGCGCGTACCGACCAGTCGATCTTGTCTCCCGTCGCGAGCGGAGTGGTGCTGGCGGCGCCGAGCGAAAAGACGACCGATCCGCCGATCGGATGCCCGTCAGCAGAGGTTACGCGCCAACTGAGCACATGCGTGCCGCGCCCAAGACCGGTCGGCGCCATGATCTCGAGCAATCGATCCTTCAGCTCAAACCGTTCCAGTGGGATCGCCGTCCCATCTGGGCCGACGAGCTTCAACGACAAGGGCGAAACCGGCTCGCTGAAGGTCAACATGTAGGCGGGCGGCGCGGTATCTACAACCGCGCCGTCCTTCGGTTCACTTGTGTTGAGCGATGCATGGGCGAAGGCGACAGTGACCTGCAGGAGAATCCCGCAGAGCGATGGTACCGGCAGACGCCAGGCAAGGGTGTCCCCGCCTCAGGCATAGGCTGGCGCGAACGCTATCGATCAGGCGAGCAGTCGAGGGGGCGCGCGAGGATAGCCGGGGCGATGTTCGCCCGTCGGCAACGGGGCTGCCGCGGGCCAATACCGCTCTGCGGCGGACGCGACTTGAAAGCAAACGACCTCGAAGGCCTCCGGAGTAGCCGCCAGGACCTGCGAGGACACGCAGCATCCAAGCAGGCAGCAATCGGCGGCGCTCCCGTGGTCGCTGTCATGGTTGTCTTTGCTGGCGTGATCCACGCTTGCGCAAAGCGCATTGCCGAAAGGATCCAATTGCGCGAAGGCAGCCATCGAACTCGCGGCAAATGTGCCGGCGATCGACTGCAGCACGAACAGGCAGGCAGCGAAAAACGCCAATCCCCAACTGTTGCGTCGCCTCACCACACTCAAGCTCCTTCTGCGCTGCTGCGAGAATGTCCCGCAGTCACCGCATAGCTATCCCGTAGACGCGCGCTCTTCCTTGCGCCACAGCAAGCACGAAGACACCAGGAAGTGGGAAAGCCGACTGCCCCTGTTTTCGAATTCGCCAGTAAAATCAGGTCGACAGCTAGGGGGCCCCGAACAGCTGGTGCTGCAGGCTTAAAAGCTAAGCGGATTCACGCTCGGCCATGCAGAACAATGCAAGCGCCCGAAGATAGGCTTCTACCTTCGAGCGGTTCTCGGGTGTCTCCATGGCCCCCAAAATCTCTGCAGGCTCCATCTTCATGAGGTGGAGACGGAGAAAGATATCTACCGCGAAACGGTCGCTGACCGTTGCAAGGACGGTGCGCAGATTGGCCAGCATATCGTCTCCCCGATGAGACGCATGCAGCAGGGCAATCGGCTTGTGGACGATTTCCGCTCCAGACACGAGCCAGTCGATCGCATTCTTGAGGCCAGCTGGAATGGAGCGCACGTATTCCGGGCTTGCGACGATCAGGCCGTCGCTCCTGGCAATGGCATCGATGAAGCCTTGTACCTGGCGCGGCAGGGGCAGGATCTCGAGATCCGGCGAGAAGACCGGCAGCTCTCCCACACGATCGAAGACTGAAATCTCGATGTTTGCCGGTGCAATCGACTGGATGGCCCGCAGCATGGCCGTATTGGTGGAATTGATCCGAGCGCTGCCTGATATTGCGAGAATCTTCATGTCAAGAAAAATGGTCGATTGGACTTGGTTGTCAACGCCTGCAGACGATGGATGACAATCGCATTAGCTGAGTAACGGGAGAAAGTTTAACTTCTAATACGCATAGAACGATATGAGAACGCCGGTGGTACGAAAGTGGTCGCCTAACCCGTTCGAATTAGAGAAACCTTGAACAGTTGGCCGGTTGGGAACAACCGTCTGCGACGCGCGTTGCCGTATGCTGAGTGAATACGGGAAAACGAGATGCGAATAATACTGGTAGCAATAGTCGCCTCGATCATGAGCATACTTGCATTCAAATATGCAGACGGCGCCTTTGGCAACGCTAACCTGGTGGCGACGGCCGATGAACTGTCGGAAAACTGACGTGCGTCGCCTGGCACCGCAACTAGCCTCGGACGCACGATACCTCACGGCTGTGACCTTGCCGCAGCCCGAACGTCATGCAGCGCGAGCCGGTGCGCTCCCGAGAAACCGCTGCAGTCGAGGACAGACGAAATCAAGGAAGACCCTGACGCGTTGTGGCAAGCGCCCACCCGCAAGAAAGAGCGCGTGGATATCTTCCTCGTCCTCGGCAACCACGTCGCTCAGAACTTCGACGAGACGGCCTTCCTGGATATCCGCCCGAGCATGGTAGTCGCCGAGCCTCGCGATACCGACACCGGCCACAGCCATGCGCCGGACCGTTTCACCGTTGTTGGCAAGCAGCGCCCCATGCACCGCCCGATCGACGATACGCCCGCTTTCCTTCATCGGCCAAACCGGCGCTGAACGGCGGAAATTGAAACCAAGGCAATTGTGCTGCGTCAGATCATCGACGGAGGTCGGCGTTCCATGTCGGCTCAGATATTCGGGCGCAGCCACGATCTTCCGTCTGGCCGTCCCGATCTTGCGGGCCATCATCGTCGAATTCGGCAACGGCCCGATGCGGAACGCCACGTCGGTACGATCGAGATAAAGGTCGACGATTTCGTCGGACAGCGACAGATCGACAACGACGTTCGGAAAGGCCTGCCAGAACTCGGGCAAGATCGGCTCAAGCCCGAGCACGCCAAAGGCAACGGAAGCATTCACCCGAACAGTCCCGCCGGTGCTCGACGCACCCTGCGAGAGCTCTCGTTCGACCTCGTCGAACTCGTTCAGCAGCAATTGGCCGCGCTCGTAGTAGATCCGCCCTTCGGTCGTGAGCGAAAGGCGACGGGTCGACCGCTCGAAGAGCCGCACGCCGAGGCGGGTCTCCAGCCTTGCGATCAACTTGCTGATCGTCGACGGCGTCATGCGCAGCAGGCGCGCCGCTTCTGAGAAGCTGCCTGCATCGACGACGCGGACAAAGACCTGCATTTCCCCTGTGCGGTTATCCATGACGAATCCTACTTGTGAAAAACTTTCACAGAAAATGTGGAATGACAGCGACTTATCAAGCAGATCGCCCCCGCATATCTGTTCGCCATGTCAAAAATCTCAGCTCTCAACCTGATCCGCAAGCCGGATGTTATGACCCTCGGCATCGAATTGCCGCTCGACAACGATTGGTCGCCCGAGGGCCTGGCGCGAGCGCGCGCCACCGGCCGACCCCATGGCGTAGCGGATCTGTCGTCGCAGACGGATCTGATTCGGCGGGCCGATGCGCTCGGCTTCGCCGCCGTTTGGGCCCGCGACGTGCCGGTCTTCGACCAGGTCAACATGGGCGATGCCGGTTCGGTCTACGACGTCTTCACCCTACTCGGCTTCCTCGCCGGTGTAACCCGCCACATGGCGCTGGGCACGGCAGCGGTCGTGCTGCCGATCCGCCATCCGCTGCTGATGGCAAAGGCCGCCGCCTCGGTAGACGCACTGTCGGGAGGACGGCTCCTCCTCGGTGTTGCTTCCGGCGATCGTCCCGTCGAATACCCGCTGCTCGGCCTCGATTTCGACGGCCGCGGCGAGCGCTTTCGAGAGGCCGTTGGCTATATGAGACAGGCCTGGCAGCCGGGCGGCTTGCCGGTCGACGGTCGACGTGATCCGACACTCCATATTCTTCCGCGTCCGGCGCAGGCAAGCATTCCGCTCATTGTCGCCGGCCAAGCACGCCAGGACGACGCCTGGCTTGCAGCCAATATGGAAGGCCGTTTCGTCTATCCCGGCAACCTCGAAAAACTGTCCCTTCAGACGAAAGCCTGGTCCGATGCGACGGCACACAAGGGCGTGTTCATCAGCGCCTTTCATCTCGATCTGCTCGAAGACCCCAACGCATCCGCTCAGCCGATCCGCTTCGGTGCCCGCCTCGGCCGCAAGGCTTTGGTCCAACACTTTGGCGCGCTCGCCCGGGCCGGCGTCGATCACATAGCGATCAACCTTCGCCAATCAAGCCGCCCGCCGGCAGAGGTCATCGAGGAGCTTGCTTCCGATGTCATGCCGCGGCTCGGCAAAATTCCCGCAATACATGCTGCTTGACCCCATGGAGAAACCTATGAAATTCGTCAATTCGCACGGAGCCACCATTCCTTCGCTCGGCTTCGGCGTGTTCCGCATGTCGGACGCCGAAGTGGAGAGCGTCGTTCCGGCCGCGCTGGAAGCAGGCTTCCGCCATTTCGACACTGCGCAGATCTATCAGAACGAAGCTGCCCTCGGCCGTGCCCTGCAGAAGGCTGGTGCCCGCCGCGAGGACATTTTTCTGACCACGAAGGTCTGGGTGGACAACTATAGCCCAGAGAGATTTGCCGCGTCCGTCGAGGAAAGCCTCGACAAGCTCCGGGTCGATCACGTCGACCTGCTGCTCCTCCACTGGCCGGCCGATAAAGTGGAGATCTCCGACCAGGTCGACTTGCTGAATGCAGTCCAGGCCGCAGGCAAGACCCGCTTCATCGGCGTCAGCAACCAGAACATCGCGCAGATGAACGAATCCATCGCGCGCAGCGCTGCCCCCATCGTCACCAATCAGATCGAGGTGCATCCCTATCTCGACCAGAACGCGGTGGCGGAAGCGGCCAAGTCCGCCGGCGTAGCCATCACCGCCTATTACGGCATGGCAGACGGCGAAGTGCCGCGCGATCCGGTTTTGCAGGCGATCGCCGAAAAGTACGGCAAGACGGCAGCGCAGGTCGGCATTCGCTGGCTGATCGAGCGTGGCTTCGTCGCTCTCTCGAAAACCGCCAAGCCGGGACGCGTTGCCGAGAATTTCGATGTGTTCGACTTCGAGCTCAGCGCCGAGGACATGGCCGCGATTTCCAAACTTGCACGCCCCGACGGCCGGTTGGTCAGCCCTCCCGGACTGGCGCCTGTCTGGGACAAATAACGGAGAACTCGCAATGAGTGCTACAAACGCACAGGAAAGTGCGGCGCCGGCGGCTGGTTTCAACTGGCCGCTTCTCGCGCTCGCGATCGGTGCCTTCGGCATCGGCACCACCGAATTTGCGCCGATGGGCCTGCTGCCCGTCATTGCCGATGGCGTCGGCGTATCAATTCCGACGGCCGGTCTCCTCGTCAGCGCCTATGCCATCGGCGTAATGGTCGGTGCGCCGATCATGACGCTGGCCTTTGGCCGTTTTGGCAAGCGGACGGCGCTGATGCTGCTCATGGGCATCTTCACGCTCGGCAACATTCTCTCGGCCTTCGCGCCCGACTATTGGACCTTGCTCGCGGCCCGGCTCGTGACGAGCCTCAACCACGGGGCTTTCTTCGGCCTCGGTTCGATTGTGGCGGCAAGCATCGTATCGCCGGAAAAGCGCGCAAGTGCTGTCGCCACCATGTTCATGGGCCTGACGATCGCCAATATTGGCGGCGTTCCTGCAGCGACCTGGATCGGCCAGCAGATTGGCTGGCGCATGTCGTTTGCCGGAACGGCGGTTCTCGGCGTCGTCGCCATCACCGCCCTGTGGCAGTCCCTGCCGCGTGGCGAGGCGGGCAAGATGCCGGACGTCGCAAAGGAGTTGAAGGTGATCACCCGCCCGGTCGTGCTGCTGGCCATGGCGACAACGGTCATGGGCGCCGGGGCGATGTTCACGCTCTACACCTATGTCGCGCCCGTGCTGTCTGAGCTCACGCACGCATCCGAGACCTTCATCACGCTCGCACTCGTCTTGATCGGCGTCGGCTTCACCATCGGCAACGGCCTCGGCGGCCGGCTGGCCGACTGGTCGCTGGATGGGGCAACGAAGATCTTTCTTGCCGCTCTCGCCGTCATCATGCTGCTCCTGCCCTTGGCTCTGACGACCCATGTCGGCGCGGCGATCGGGCTCCTTGTTTGGGGTGCGGCCACCTTTGCGATCGTGCCACCAGTGCAGATGCGGGTCATGCAGGCGGCGGCCGAGGCGCCGGGTCTCGCCTCGTCGATCAATGTCGGCGCATTCAACCTCGGCAATGCAGTGGGAGCGGCAGTCGGTGGCGGCGCACTCAGCGCGGGCCTCGGCTACGAAGCCATTCCGATTGCCGGCGGCTTGCTGGCAGCTGCCGGCCTGGTTCTGGTGCTCATAGGAACCCGCGCGAAAAACGCGGCGCCGGCGCTTCGATAAGCAATGCAGGACGTTGGGAAACCCAGGTAACTTACTGACGGAGATGAAAAAATGACCGAGGCCTTTCCTCACGCTGGGAAGCGTTTTGAAGTCGACTACGGCGATTTGGCGGCTATCAACACCTACAGTGCCGACGGACGCACGCTCTATTATGAGATTACATCCGGTCCGATGTCGGGAGCATCCGGCACCGTTGAATTTCAATGGCGCCGGCTCAGCGAAGAGATCTATGCGATCTCCTGGCAGGAAGCGGACGGCTCGACCGTCGTCCACGTCGATGACTTTCAGACCGGACGATCGTTTTCCTTCTTCACGACCCTTCAGGGGCAGTTCTTTCGCCTCGAGGGAAGTCTGCGGCAGTCACCCGAGCGGTAATCGCGGCTCGGAGCTTGTCGCTCCGGTCGTCAGCCTGACGCCAACCGACACCGGGTCAACGACTGCCACCTGACACGGAGGCGGCGCAACGAGAGCGCGCGCCGCTTCCTCAAAGCGTAATCAAACTTTCATTTTTCCATCATGCAGATTGGCAAGGACTGTCACACTCAACTGTTAGCAAGCGCCCGGCTTCATTCGTGCCACCGATCCTGGTGTCCGCCAATCTGCAAGGAGCGTTTTGCAAATGAGAGTCTCCGTCACTACGTCCGTATTTATCGGCCTGATGGCCAGCGTCGCGTTTGGCGCGCCCGCAGCCGCCGCCGAGAAGACGAAATTCGAATTCTGGTACGGCCTTTCGGGCGATCTTGGCGAACGCGTCCAGGATGCCTGCAAGAAGTTCAACGACAGCCAGTCCGAATTCGAGATCGTCTGCACCTCTCAAAACGGTTACGACACGACCCTGCAGAACACGATTGCCGCCTACCGTGCCAAGAAGCAGCCGGCAATCACCCAGATCTACGATGCCGGCACACTCGACATGATGCTCTCCGGCGCCTTTGTGCCCGCCAAGAAGCTGATGGCCGACAACGGCTACACCATCGACTGGAACAACTATTTCGGCGGCATCGCCAACTATTACGCGACGGCAAAGGGCGAGTTGAACTCCTTCCCGTTCAACTCCTCCACCGCGATGTTCTATTACAATGTCGACGCCTTCCAGAAGGCTGGCATCGACTTCAAGCCGGACACCTGGGAACAGGTCGAGGAAGCAGCCCGCAAACTGAAGGCAGCCGGCTTCGAGTGCCCGCTGGCGTTCAACTTCGACACCTGGCCGCTGATGGAGCAGTTCTCCGCCATCCACAACCAGCCGCTTGCCACGAAGGCCAATGGTTACAATGGGTTGGACGCCGAACTTGTGGTCAACAAGACCAAGTTCGTGGATCACGTTAAGTTCTTCAAGAAGATGGCTGACGAGAAGCTCTTCGTGGTCAAGACCAAGCAACTCGGCATGGATATCGTCCCGGCCTTCACGTCCGAGACCTGCCAGATGATCCAGACCTCCGTCGCCGACCACGGCACGATCGGCAAGACCCTTCCCGAAGGCGTGAAGTGGGAAGTTGCCATGTTGCCTGTATGGAAGGGCACGGAGCGGCAGAACTCGCTCGTCGGCGGCGCATCGCTCTGGGTGCTCGCTGGCCGTCCGGAAGCGGAATACAAGGGCGCGGCCGCCTTCCTCAACTACCTTGGGACGCCCGAGATGGCCGAGTGGTGGTCAACGGTGACGGGCTACATCCCGGTGACCAAGACCGGTTTCGACGCCATGAAGGCCAATGGCTTCTACGACAAGGCTCCCTACAAGGGGCGCGAACTCGCCATCCAGAGCCTATCCTTCACCCCGACCTCGGAAAATACCCGCGGCATTCGCCTCGGCGGCTTCACGCAGATCCGCAAGGAATTCGCAACCGCGCTCGAAGCGATCTTCATGCAGAACGCAGACGTACAGGCCGAACTCGACAAAACGGTTGAACGTGGCAACGCCGTTCTGCGCCGCTTCGAGAAGACCTACGCCGGACAGACGCTGAACTGACATCTGATCCGCCCGGAGCCCGCCGCAATATCGGCGGGCTCCGATTTCTGTTCTTGCGCATTGGAATTTCGACATATGGACAAGCGCGCGGCCTTTCGCAGCTGGTGGCTGCCCAGCCTCTTCGCCCTGCCGCAGATCATTTTGATCCTGCTCTTTTTCTATTGGCCAGCGGTCGCCGTATTGCGGTGGGCCTTCACGCTGGAGCCGCCATTCGGCGGTGCCGCCGAATTCGTCGGCCTTGCCAACTTCCAGGAAGTGTTTGCCGATCCGCTCTACTGGAACTCCGTTGGCATCAGCCTGGCATTCGCCCTTTGCGGCACGCTTTCCACCATTTTCATCGGCCTTGTTCTTGCCCTTGCTGTCGACCGGCAATTGCCGGGCTCCGCACCGTTCCGGTTCCTCTATATTCTGCCCTACGCGATTGCGGGACCGGCGGCCGGTATGGCCTTCCGCTTCATCCTGTCGCCGGAACGCGGGCTGATGGCATCGGTCAACGCCGCCTTTCCTGACTTCTGGAACCCGGCCAAGTATGGCAGCCACGCCCTCATCCTCGTCATCGTCGTCTTTGCCTGGAAATGGGCGGGCTACACCTTCATCTTCCTGCTCGCTGGCTTGCAGTCGGTGCCGCGCTCGCTGATCGAGGCGGCCGCGATGGACGGCTGCGGCCCGATCCGCCGAGCGGTCGATATCCAGATACCGTTGCTGGCGCCAACGCTCTTCTTCCTGCTGGTCATCATGATGACCGAGGGCTTCGTCGGTGCCGATACCTACGGCATCGTCGCCCGCACGACCGATGGCGGCCCGAACCACGGCACCGACGTGATGGTCTATCGCATCGTCGAGGAGGCGTTCCGCGGCCTGAACTACTCCGGCGCGTCGGCCCAGAGCCTCGTGCTCATCGGCCTCATCATGGTCTTCACCTTCATCCAGTTCCACTTCATCGAGCGCCAGGTCCATTACAAGTGAGGCTCCCATGATCCAGCGGACCCCCTTCGCCAACGCGCTGACCTATGGCGTGATGATCTTCGGCTTCCTGCTGCTGATCGGCCCCTTCATCGTCATCGTGTCGGGCGCCAGCCAGACCTTCCAGCAGGTCAACGCCATCCCCTTCAGCTTCGTGCCGCAGGATCGCCTCTTCGAGAACATGGGCGCGGCCTGGTCGCGCGCCAGCCTCGGGACGGCGATGCTGAACAGCTTCGTGATGGCGAGCCTTGTCACGGTCGGCAAGGTGGCGCTGTCGGCGCTGACGGCATTTGCCATCGTGTTCTTCCGCACACCGCTCAAGGGCTTTTTCTTCTGGATGGTGTTCATCACCCTGATGCTGCCGCTCGAAGTGCGCGTGGTGCCCACCTATGCGGTTGCCGCCGATCTGTTCCAACCGATCCGATTGCTGATTTCCGCCATCACCGGCTTCGAGATCTCCGTCGACTGGAACCTTCTCAATTCCTATGCCGGTCTGACATTGCCGCTGATCGCCACGGCGACCGGAACCTTCCTCTACCGCCAGTTCTACCTGACCCTGCCGGACGAGCTGGCGGAGGCGGCGCGTATGGACGGGTCAGGCGCAATCCGCTTTTTCATCGACATGCTGCTGCCGCTCTCGCGCACCAACATGCTGGCGCTGACCACGATCATGTTCGTCTACGGCTGGAACCAGTATCTCTGGCCCCTCCTGATGGTGACGGACCCGCAATACAAGACCACGATGATGTCGCTGGTTGCGCTCCTGCCCGCCGACAACGGCACGCCGGACTGGAACGTGACGCTCGCCGGTTCTTTGATCATCATGCTGCCTCCACTCATCGTCGTCGCCGTGCTGCAGCGGTGGTTCGTTCGCGGCCTCGTGGCCACGGAAAAATGACCCCGCTTTCCCCGAACAGAATAGACAGAGAGGTCCGCGCTCATGGCTGACATCGAAATTCGCGCCGTGCGTAAATCTTACGGAAAGAACCCCACCCTGCATGGCATCGACCTCGCCTTCGCGTCAGGAGAATTCGTCGTGATCCTCGGCCCGTCCGGCTGCGGAAAATCGACCCTTCTGCGGATGATCGCGGGGTTGGAGGACATCACCGCCGGCGAGATCGCCATCAACGGAAAGGTCGTCAACAGGCTCGAGCCGCGCGAACGCGGCTGCGCCATGGTGTTCCAGAACTACGCCCTCTACCCGCACATGACCGTTGCCGGAAACATCGGCTATGCCCTGAAGGTGGCCGGCGTAGCGAAGGCGGAGCGCCTGCGTCGGATCGAGGAAACAGCCAAGATCGTCGGGCTTACCGATTATCTCGATCGCAAGCCCGCTGCCCTTTCCGGCGGTCAGCGGCAGCGCGTCGCCATGGCGCGCGCGATCATTCGCGAGCCGAACGTGTTCCTATTCGACGAACCGCTTTCGAACCTGGACGCCAAGCTTCGCGTCACCATGCGGGCCGAGATCCGCAAACTGCATCAGCGCCTCCAGGCAACGTCCATCTTCGTCACCCACGACCAGGTGGAAGCGATGACACTGGCGGACAAGCTGGTCGTGATGAACAGGGGCGTGGTCGAACAGGTGGGCCAGCCGCTCGACATCTACCACCGTCCGGCAAGCATCTTCGTCGCATCCTTCATTGGCTCTCCGGCGATGAACCTTTTCGATGCCGTGGTCGACGTCGACAACGCCTGCCTCACATTCGGCGCCACGACGATACCGATCGACAGAGGCCTGGCCACCCGGCTGGGCGCAAGGCAGATCACGGTCGGCATTCGCCCGGAACAATGTGTCGTTGCGCCTGATGGAATCTCGATCAAGGTGGATTTCATCGAGGAGCTCGGCTCCGGCCGTGTTATCCACTCGGAACTGAACGGCTATCCCTTCGCGGCCACAGTCGACGAGTACACGCGCGTGCGGCCGGGCGAGAGGATCAGCCTGGAACTGCCGCTCGCGCACTTGCACCTCTTCGACAAGGAGACCGGCCGGAGGATCGAGGTCGATCTGGAGCCGCGTGCCGTCCGCAATTCCGCCAGCCAACCGACACTCCAAGCAGTCTGATCACTTCAATAAATCAGGAGAAACCGTGATGAACGATATCATTTCCGCCGTAGGATTCTGCAACCGGACGGGCAAGGGTGATCTTTCGACCCTTGATGCCTCCCTGCGCGAAGTTGCAGAGACGGGCGCCGACGCCTGCGAGATCGGGATCTATGGCGAAGAGATCGTCAGCGGCGGCCGCATCATCGAAGACCGCGTCCAGCGGGTCGCCGAGATCACCAAGAAGTACACCTTCAACAAGCTTTCGCTGCACGGCCAGATCGTATCCAACTTCATGGATCGCCAGCACCACCATCTGCAGAAGAAGGTCGTGCGGGCGATGCTCGAACTGTGCGACAGGCTCGGTGCGGGGATCCTCGTCCACCACTCCGGCGCGGCACAGCTTGCCGCCGGAGAGAACGCCGCTGACCTCGACAAGATGGAACGCGACGCGCTCGCGGAAATGGCCGAGGTCGCCAAAGGTTACGGTGTCCGCATCGCGCTTGAGAACATCTTCACAACGGAAAGCGGCCAGTATCGGCAAACGCCGAGCCAGGTTGCCGAAACGGTGCGAGCGATCGGCTCGAACAACGTCGTCGCGCTCATCGACTTCTCGCATGCCTATATCGAAGCCACGCATCGTGGGCTGGATTTCCGCGACGAGCTGAGGGCGATGGCACCGGTGACGGGTCACCTGCACGCTCATGACAGCTTCGGCCTGCCCTACACCATGAACCGCTTCTATCACCCGGCCGAAGCGACCGCGCTTGGGATCGGCGACCTGCACCTGCCGATCGGCTGGGGCGACATTGCCTGGGATGACATCTTCTCCGAACTGACCTTCCTTCCGGATACGACGCTGATCATGGAAATCGGCGCCGAGCGTTTTGCCGACCAGCAGCCGGCATGCCTCGAGCGGGCAAGGCGCCTCGCGGCTGCGGTCGGACAGCGTTCCGCTGCATAATGTTTCCGGTTGCCCCACTGAACGTTCGGTGGGGCAACCGCTCAATGCGAAAATTCCGACTGCGTAGACCGCTCTCCTAGACCGCTCTCAAGGAAGCGCTCTCTACGCGCTCGGAAGACCGGCACGCGACAGCATCTCCAGCAAGCGCGCGTGGTGATGATCCTTCACGTAGCGCGGCATGAAACCCGGGCAGACATTGCCGAGGTTGAGATGCGGGAGCTGTGAGAGGCAATGATGCATGGCCCGAGACGCTTCTTCCGTGTTTCCGGTGGCGGCAGCGGCAGCGGCCCAATAGAGCGCGCCGCGAACGAAGCCGGGTTTGGTCCTGACAACCTTGCGGGCAACCTCCAGGGCACGCCGATCCTTGCCGCCGGCAAACAGCGCCACGGCCATGCTGTGGTGGCGCCAGAAGTCGATCACGTCATGGGTCCCGAGACGGATCGCTTCGCTCGCCTCGTGCAATGCCTCGTTCACCTGTCCGCGCAAGGCATAGAGTTCCGCAATATCGCCCCGCGCACTGGGATAACTCGGGTTAAGACCGATCGCATGGCGACACTCGACAATCGCTTCATCGATCCGGCCATCCGACAAAAGGGCGAAGGAGAGGATGACGCGGGCAATTTCGTCGTCGGGCACCGCGCGCACCGCAGCCTGCGCAAGATCCAATGCGCGCTCCAGGTATCCCTGATTTGACGGAAGGGCGCCAAAGGCAAGGGCCATGGTCATTGCCACGGACAGCGTGCGCTTTGCGCGGGCGTTGTGAGGCTCGATTGCGAGCGCCATCTCGACAAGCTCTATCGCCGTCAGCAGCGAATCCCGCGTCATCTCGAAGTACTTCATCAGAGATTCGTTCACGAGCCTGCGTACCTCCGAGCTGCCGGGAGGGCTCTTGTCACGCACTTTCCAGTTCGTCATCTGTAGTTCGAGGATCACGGCCAGCACGACCGCCTGTGCGATCCGGTCCTGGAACCGGAGTGCATTTTCCGAGTGGCCGTCAAACTTCTGCGCCCAGACGTTGTGGCCGCCGGAGACATCGACGAGCAGGACGTTGACCCGCAGGTCATCGCCGGATCTCTGAATACTGCCGCTAAGCACATAACGCGCCCTGACCGGCGTTTTCGGCTCGTCGCCGGGAATGTTCTTGTCCTGGGGCGAGGGTACGGCGAGCACCACATAGTCCGCAACCGCGGTCAGGGCCGTCGCGATATCCTGCACGAGCCCCCTCGCGAAGTAATCGTCTCCCCCCTCGCCCGTCAGATTGACGAATTCTGCAACGCTGATCGACGGGCTTCCGTGGTGTTGTCCGGCCGCGCCTCCATTTGCCGACTGTGGATGAACCGATTTCGAGGCGGGGGCCAAGATGGCGTCCGACAGCGCTCGGGTCTCCGGGCTGACCCCGACGCCAAACTCCCTCTTCACGACGCTGCTGCACAGCTCATATGTGCGCATCGCCTGGTCGCGGTGACCATAGGCGATCAGCAATTCGATCTTCAGCCGGTAGGATGCTTCCCGCGTCGGCTCCAGGGCCAACAGGCGATCGGCCAGAACCAAGCCCGCCTCCCCATCCACGAGACGCGCAAGTTTTTCATACGACTCGATTGCGCGGTTCAGCAGCCTCTCTCGCTCTGAGGCTGCCCAGTCATCGAAGGAGTTGCTGTCCAGGTAGAAGCCATCGAGAAACGGCCCGCCGTAGTGCGCCAGGGCCATTTCGAGCTCCTGCGGCGAGCGGGCCATCAGACCCGCTTCAAAATCCTCGACGTCAATGTCGATGGCAGAAGTCTTCAGGCCGATCGTATCGTTCTGGGCCTGGATCAAATCCACGCCTGCCCGACTGAAATCGCGCCGCAAAAGGCTGAGGGTTTGCCGCAGGCTGTTGCGCGAATGGTCGCTGTCACTATCGCTCCAGAGCAGACCGGCCAGTTTCTCCCTGGACGCTGCCATGCCCGGACAGCGGGCAAGATAGGCAATGATGGCCTGACCTCTTTTGCCGGTCAAAGGGACCTGGCCGCGCTGCTCCTCCTCGATCCGAAAGCCGCCGAGCAAAGAAAGTCTGAGTCTGGCCATGCCTTGGTTGGTCGTCATGGGGCGTCTGGCACCATTAAATAATGAAACGCTAATGCAAATATAACGCTAGCGTCAACCAAACCGCCAACCATTCAAGCTCCGCCGTGACGGTCGATCGACTAAACCTAGAGAAGTGCCGGACACGGCACCGATGGAACCAACCGACCGGGGGCTCGTCATGGGGGGCAGTTCATTCTTGAGATTGGCGGGAACACTTGCCGCCGCATTGCTTGGGCCGCTGCCGGCACAGGCTGCCGACGTTGACGTCGCCATCGTGTTCGCCGTCGATTTTTCGTCCTCGGTCGATCCGGACACCGCCAACCTGCAACGCAACGGTCATGCCGCAGCGCTCACGTCGCCGGAGATCGTTGCAGCCATTGCCCGAAATTACTTCGGCTGCGTCGGCGTCGCTTATTTTGAGTGGGCGAGCCCCGGACGCCAGAGAATCGTGCTGCCCTGGACGAGGATCTGCGGACTGGAAGATGCCGAAGCCGCCGCCGATGTGATCAGAAGAAACGGCGACACCGGCTTCAGCCGCGGTGGCAGGGGCGGGACATCCGTTTCCTCTGCCATCGATGCCGCGAGCCTGCTTCTCGACCAGTATCCGGGCAAGGCCGAGCGGAAAGTCATCGACATCTCCGGCAATGGCGAGAACAACGACGGCCTCCCCGTTCAGTCAAGCAGACGAAACGCGATTGCAAAGGGATACACCATCAACGCGATCGCCATCCCGGCAAGTGACGAAATTCCCGGCTATCACCTGGCGTCCTATTTTGCCGACAATGTCATCGGCGGTTCGGGAGCCTTTGTCGTGACAACGACAGGCCCAGGCGACTACGCGACCGCCCTTCGGCGCAAACTGGTCACGGAAATTAGCATGAACCTCGAGCCACAGGAGCTGCCAGAGGTGCAGCCGGTCGAGAGTGCCGGCACGGCAATCCAATAGCATTCTATATTGCGCACGATAATTGAAATAAATGTATACAAACAAGCGCCATTCCTGTCGACATGATCTTCACTTTCGCAGACACTTGCGAAATAACTTGGCCATCGAAGGCATTTCGAGGATGGGGTGGGACAGCATGGACGGGACGCTCGCTAGGCGCGACAGCAATTTATTCGACAGGCTCGAAGGGATCATCAACAGACTGCCCGAGCCCTTCACGCTGCTGCTGGCGCTGGCGGCACTGACGGCGCTGGCGTCTTTCCCATTGGCCCAAGCGGGGGTATCGCTGGCTTTCTCGACCGTGGATCCGGCGACGGGCCAGGCCGTGGCGAAGACGGTTGCGATCGAAAACATCCTGACGCCCGCCTACTTCGCCAACCTGATCGTCGAATTTCCGAAGCTGCTCGTCGGCTTCCCGCCGATCGCCCTCACGCTGGTCGTGATGATGGGTATTTCGGTTGCCGAACAATCCGGCTTCCTCTCCTCGGTCATTCGCGGGCTTCTGCGGCGCGTTCCGAAATTCGCGATCATCAGCGTCGTCTCGTTTGTGGCGATCAACGGCGACCTCTTTGGCGACGCGGCGATGTTCGTGCTGATGCCGCTCGCGGCGACGCTTTTCTATCAGATGGGCCTCAATCCCTGGCTCGGCATCATTCTGGTCTTCGTCGGCAACACTGCCGGTTTCTCCGCTTCACTGGTCATCAACCAGACGGATACGGTACTCTCGGGCATCACCGCGAGCGTTCTGCCGCCGGAGGCAGCAGCCAACGTTTCGCCGATCATGAACTGGTATTTCAACGCGTTCAGCGCCTTTACCGCAACGGCGGCGATGCTGCTGATCACCTACTTCTTCGTGCCCTCCAAGCTCGCACCGAACCGTGTGAGCGAACTGGAGATCGAAACGGAGGTCGTTGAAGAGCCCGGCACCGGTCATGGCCGCGAGGGTCGGGGGCTCGTCGCAGCCGGTATCTTCACCGTTGTCTATCTCGGACTGATCCTCGTCTCTCTCCTGTCAGAAGGCGGAGCACTGCGCGGCGAAGGCGGTCAAATCGTGCCGAAGTCCCCCTTCATGGGCGGCATCGTGGTTCTGATTTCGCTCTATTTTGCACTGTCGGGCATTGCCTATGGCTGGGCCTCCGGCCGGTTGAAGTCACTCGGCGAGGCGGCGGAATGGATGAAGAACGGCATCTCGTCGATGTCCTATTTCCTCGTGGTTTCCGCCGCGGCGGTGATCTTCCTGAAGCTCTTCAACGATAGCCACATCGGCGAATACATCGGCAGCTACGGCGTGGTGATGCTGCAGGGCACACAGGCCTCGCCGGGTGTCGCGATCTTCCTCTTCCTGTTGCTCGTCTCGGTATCGAACCTCTTCATCATCTCCGGCAGTGTACTGTGGATCATGTACGCGCCGATCTTCGTGCCGCTGATGCTGGCGCTCGGTTACAGCCCGGCGGCGACCCAGATGATCTATCGTATCGGCGATGCACCGCTGAACGCGATCTGCCCGGTCAACCCCTTCCTCATCCTCGTCATCGGCCTGCTCAACAAGTGGCGCCCCAAGGGCACCGAGGCGGTCAAGGTCGGCACGCCGTTGATGCTGGCCATGCCCTATGCACTCGCCATCCTCGCCGTTCTCGCGCTGCAGCTCGTGTTCTGGGTGCTGTGGGACCTGCCGCCAGGCCCGGGCGCAACGCTGATGGCACGGTGAGCCACCATGCGCTTCCTCAGTGAAACCAAGGTACTGGCTTGTCACGAACTGCGACGCGAGGGCGCGCGTCGTTGGCTGCGGCTGGAAATTTCTGGCCTTGCATCGGTTAGCCCCGGCGAGACCGTGCTCTTCTCGGAGGACCGGCACAGCCCTCGCTGCCGGATCGCGACGGTCGAGACGTTTGCGGACGGCCGTGCTGCGCTGGTCGCAAAGTTCGAGGCAGATGACCTCGAACCCGCGGCGGGCAACGCGCTGACAGTCTGGTCGAACGAAACCGCTGCCGTGTCCGTCGGCGCCGGTTCGCTCATCGTCACTACGCCGGCCTTCCTCTACCGCGTCGCGCCCTTCGAGCAGCGCGGAGCGACAGTGCTCGTCACCGGGGCGGATGCGGACCTCTGGCAGAATCTACGCCAGCGCGTGGAGGCTGGTCTCGCATGGACGTCCGTCTTCCTCGCACTCGAACCCGCGCGGCTTCAGGCCTTCATCGT
Organism: Ensifer adhaerens; assembly: GCF_020035535.1. Taxonomy (NCBI): domain Bacteria; kingdom Pseudomonadati; phylum Pseudomonadota; class Alphaproteobacteria; order Hyphomicrobiales; family Rhizobiaceae; genus Ensifer; species Ensifer adhaerens. The sequence continues at coordinate 444,003 of NZ_CP083350.1, forward strand.
CGAGTTCCCCGACGCCAATCCCTACCTCTTTGCCAACATGGACATGAGTTGCGGCGTTGGCGCCTGCCGGAGCTGTCACGTAACGGTTTCGGACAACATGGACGGCGAGGCGAGCTGTCGCGTCGGCCCCTGGTTCGCGCTCAAGCGGGTCAACCTCGTGCGCCTGCAATTCGCCTCCGCCCCCTTCATTTGAGGATCGCCGCCATGGACCTTTCCGTAACCGTACCAATGGGCACAGGCAGCGTGACCTTCAAGAACCCGGTCATGTCAGCCGCAGGCACCTTCGGCAACATCGTCGAGTATCTCGATGTCTTCGACATCACCCGGCTCGGCGGCGTCGTCGCAAACTCCTTCCTTCCCTGGCAGGGTGAGCCGAACCGCTGCCGCCGCTTTGCCCATACGGAGAGCGGCTATCTCTCCGCCTTCGGCATCAACAACATGACGCTCGACCGTTTCATTGCCGAGGCGCTGCCGCGCCTGCCGGCGGAAGAGGTGCCGATCTTCGTCAACATCAAGGCGCCGACGCGCGCGCAGTTGGTCGAGATGATCCGCGCCTGTGTCGAAAGCGGCCGCATCGCCGGCGTCGAGGTCAATGGCAACTTCCCCTATGCCGGCCGCGGCGAACCCTCCTACTGGGACAATCCCCAGCAGAACGAGGAGATGTTTCGCGCGCTTTCGGCGGCCGCCGAGGGCAAGGTGCTGCTGTGGTCGAAGGCGGCCACGTCAGCCAAGATGATCATCGAGGATTTTGTTTCCGCCTCGGAGCGAGGCGGCGCGGATGGAACGGTGCTATTCAATGCCATTCCAGGCGCACGCATCGACATCGAGCGGCGCACCTTCGTCTGCGGTTCCACCGGCTTTGGCGGTTACTCCGGCTCCGGCGTGAAGCCTTTCGCGCTTTGGCGCTGCGTGCAGGCTGCGAGCGTCGCCAAGCGCCCGGTGATCGGGGCCGGCGGCATCACCACGGCGGAGGACGTCGTGGAGTTCATCATGGCGGGTGCCCATCTCGTGCAGATCGGCGCCGCCAGCATGAGCCGGCCGGATTACTTCCCCCGCCTCCTCGATGATCTCTACGCGCTCTTGGAACGCCTCGGCGTGCGCTCGCTCGAAGAAATCCGCGGATGTGCCCGCGCAGAGGCCGCCCCGGAGACGTGAGCCGCAGCCCTTATGATGGCGGCGCCCGGCATGGAACCGCCGTCATCGCCCCGCCTTCCAGTACGGGTTGTCGTGCTTCAGGATCACCATGGTCGTGGTTTCGGCGACGGCCGGGATCGACTGAAGCACATCCCGAATGAACGTCCCCAGCGCATCGAGATCGCGCACCCATATGCGCAGGACATAATCGACGTTGCCCGCCACCAGCAGGCATTCTGTGATCTCCGGGCGTTTGGCGATCGCTGAAAGGAACTGCTCCGTTCCTTCGGTGCCGTGCCGAGCCAGCCGCACCGAGCACAGGACACTGACAGTCAGCCCGAGCGCCACCGGATCGATCCGGGCGGCATAGCCCTTGATGATCCCCGCGTCTTCCATGCGCTTGACGCGGCGGCCGCATGGCGTGGCCGAAAGACCAACGCGCTCGGCAAGATCCAGCATCGAGATGCGCCCGTCCCGGCGCAAGACGTCAAGGATCTTGTGATCAATCAGGTCGAGATCGGGCATGAGCGAAAAACTCTCAAAAACTACTTATTCGTAGTGATATCACGCGCACAATAATGGGTGAATGCCCGAGATCGCCGAGTTGTGCTAAGAATATCGGGCTACTGTCTCCGTGAATTTCAAAAAACGGGAGAAGCGACCGTGCCTGCCTACTTCGTATGCACCATGACCATTCACGACCCCGACACCTACCGCAAATACACGGCACTCACGCCGCCCACGCTGGCGCGCTACGGCGGAAAATTCCTCACCCGTGGCGACGCGGTCGAGACGGTCGAAGGCGGTCCGGCTTTCGCCGAGCGCATGGTTCTCCTGGAGTTCCCGGATCGGGATGCAGCGTTGGCCTGGTATCGGGATGCCGACTATCAAAGCGCCGCAGAGTTCAGGCGGCTGGCCTCTTCCGGGCGAATGCTGCTGCAGGTGTCGCGCGACAACACCAAAGACCCGGACCCGAAGGTCTGACATGGATCTGCAGCTGAAGGGAAAATCCGCCCTCGTATTCGGCGGGTCACGTGGATTGGGCCGGGCGATCGCAGCGGAACTTGCGCGCGAAGGCGCCCAGGTCGTGATTGTTTCGCGCGACGAGGCCGCGCTGCGGAAAACGGCCGAAGCGACGGCGTGCCTGCCGCTTGCGGGTGACCTTTCTGCCCCTGGAGCGGGCGGAGTACTGGTGACGGCGGCGAGCACGCTTCTTGACCGCCCTATCGACATTCTGGTCACCAACACTGGCGGGCCACCCACCGGCAGCTTTCAAGCCACCCATGCGGCGGCCTGGACCAAGGGTTTCCAAGGCTTGTGGATGAGTACGGTGGACAGCATTCAGGCCGTCCTTCCGGCGATGAAAGCGAACCGCTGGGGGAGGATCCTCGCCGTGACTTCGGTTGCCGCGAAAGAGCCGCAGCCGGGTCTGGTCATTTCCAACGGCCTTAGAGCCGGGCTTTTGGGAATGCTGAACACCTTGTCGCGCGAGGTTGCTGCAGCCGGCATCACCGTCAACGCGCTGCTCCCCGGCTACACCAACACCGACCGGATGGCCGAGTTGGGTGTCGACAATGCGACAATGGGACCGAAGATTCCCGCGGGGCGACTGGGCGAGCCCGAGGAGTTCGCGGCGCTCGCCGTCTTTCTCGCCTCGACGCGAGCATCCTACATCACCGGCCAGGCCATCGCGGTTGATGGCGGTCTACTGCATTCGATCTGAGGAGCGATCATGGAGCATTCCGCCCGGCGTCCGAAATTTGCAAACTGGCTGGCTGAAAGCAACGATGTCACGCAGATGTTCCTGTCTGCCGGCCAGATCCCCGGCCTTATCAACATAGCAGGCGGCCTGCCCGATCCGTCGACATGGCCGGTCTCCGACCTCTCGATCTTGGCGGCGAGTGCCGTGGCAGATCACCCGCGCGAGGCGCTGGCCTATAGTCCGATCGAGGGCCTACCCGGACTGCGCGACCTGATCGCGGCGCGTTTTAGCGCGCCGGGGCTCCGCCTCACGCGCGAAAACGTGCTGATCACCACCGGCGGGATGCAGGCGCTGGATCTGATCGGCAAGGTGCTTTTGGATGAAGGCGGGCTGATCGCGGCCCAAACACCGGCCTATCTGGGCGCGCTGGATGCCTGGAAGCCCCGCTACCCGACCTATCGCCCGATGCGGCTGGAAGCCAGTGATTTCAACCCTGTCGCGGCAATGAGCGGCGCACAGTTCGCCTATACGGTGCCCAATTTCTCAAACCCCACGGGCCGGCTCGTCGGAGTCGAGGATCGGCACGCGCTTGTCACAGCGGCCGCTTGCGCCGGGACTTGGCTGATCGAGGACGATCCCTACGGCACGCTCTACTACGACCGCACTCCCTTGCCGCGCATGCTTACCCTCTCCGGCAAAGATGAGATGGTCTACGACGGCCCGGTCGTCTACCTCGGAACGCTGTCGAAGGAATTGGCGCCCGGCTTTCGTATCGGCTGGGCCATCGCCGCCCCCGATATGATCAGGGCACTCGTCGGCGCCAAGCAGGCTTCGGACATGTGCAGCTCGGGTTTGTCTCAGCGCATTACCCAGGACGCTTTCGCCGCCGGCCTCCCCGAGCGCGTGCTGCCGGGTATCCTTGCGCTTTATCGCGCACGCCGCGATGCGCTTTGCGCGGCCATGGAAAGGCATCTGGGCGAATTGTTCGAATGGGAGAAACCGACGGGCGGCATGTTCGTCTGGGCCACGGCCCGGGACCCGGCATTGAATACCGATGCTCTTTTGCGTGAAGCGCTTGGACACGGCGTCTGTATCACGCCGTCCAGCGTCTTCGATCCCGAGGGCCGAAATTGCCGCTCGGTCCGGATTAATTTCACATTGAACGCGCCCGAAAAACTCGAGGAAGGGGTGCGCCGGCTGGCCGAAGCGACCCGCGCCACCATCGCCCGAGCAGCGTGATTTGAAGGCGAGTGCGGCCTTCGAATATGCCGCTACAGTTGGCGCGGGAGTGCCGGAGGCCTGGCTCAGTGGGTGGTGGCGATATCACCCGACTTGTCGCGAGGATAGGCATAGGCACCGGCTTTTGAGGTTCGAAAGCCGCCGCTCGCCAAGGCCTCGGCGAGCTTGACGGCCGCCACCACGCCATCGATGACCGGTACGCCGGCTTCACGCGAGAGCCAATCGCACAGCTCCGCCATACCGGCACAGCCAAGAACGATGGCATCGACGCCGTCGTCGCGTATCGCCGCGCGCGCTTCGCTGAGGAGTTTCCGCCGCGCGCTTTCCGGGTCGGACTCCAGTGCTAGAACCGGCAAGTCGACCGAGCGCACGCGGCGGCAGCGGGACGCAGCACCATAGTGCTTGACGAGATCCTCGATCACCGGCACCGACCGCGGCAGCGTGGTAATCACTGCGAAGCGGGTCGCCACCGTCATTGCCACCTGTACCGCCGCTTGGCAGATCCCGATGACCGGACCGGTTGCCACTTCGCGCGCAGCCGCCAGACCGGGGTCATCGAAACAGGCGATCACGTGCGCCGATGCACCCCGTTTCTCCGCAGCACGGATTGCCGCCAGCATCGCCGGGACGGCCATCGCCTCGTCCGAGTAGCCTTCGATCGAGACGGGCGTGCCGGTTGCGGTCTCCGCATCGATGACGGAACCTTCCGATCGTACGGCCTCGGCCGCCCGTGCGATCTGCTCGGTCATTGACGCGGTCGAGTTCGGATTGATGACATGTATGCGGATCATTGGGCGGCCCTCTCCGGCCTGGGGTTCACTTGCGCCTGTTCCAGAGGCAGGAGGTCCTCCGGCTTTTTAAGTTCGAACTGTCGGTCTGACGTGATGTAATTGTCGGCATGCAGCCGCGCGATCGGCTGATAGGTCTCGGGGTTCGCGTAGCGCCCCTGCGGATCAAGACACCGGTCCTGGATGTGCATGTGCACGACCCTGCCGATGACCAGCACACGCTTGTGATAATCGAGGATCTGCTCGACCCTGCATTCGAAGCTGCATGGACTTTCGGCGATGCGGGCGGCATCGATCTGTTCGCACGCTATCGGCGTCAGGCGGGCAAAATCGAGCTCGTCGACTTCCGAGGCGAAGTTGACGCCACAGACGATCATCGCGTCGGCAAGCGCCATGTCGACCATGTTGACGACGAATTCGCCCGTTCGACGGATATTTGCGACGGTGTCCTTCTCGTCGCCATTGCCACGGTTCTGGATCCCGAGCACGACCAATGGCGGCTCATGGGAGAACACGTTGAAGAAGCTCATCGGCGCCGCATTGTTATGGCCGGCGACCGAACGCGTTCCAACAAGGGCGATCGGACGCGGGCCGATGAAGTTGGTCAGCAGTCGATAGCGGTCCGGAGGCGGAAGCGTGGTGAAATCGATGTTCATGTCCGGATCTCCTGGCTGCTTGTTGAAAAACTCATCGCTTCAGCGCTGCGACTGCACACACGCTCGCCGTCGACCACACTGGGGACCGACGGCGATGCGCGGCAAAGCGCGGCCGCGCAGATAGCACCGACACCGGCATATCTCTTTCGGCAGGAACGATCGCTTTTCAGGAAAGCATCGCCGGCTCTCCGGCCGGCAAAACGTACGTTGCGCATGCTGCCCTCCCCGACAGTGCCAATCGCCCTTATAGAGCTATATTGCATCCATTATTATGTCAATATCGTATCCAATAATCGCATACAATCTTAGGAATCGAGATGAACAGGTCAATCTCCAATAGGGTCAGCAAGATTTCTACACGAATCTTGACGAAGAATCAGAGGCTTGACGAGATGGTAGGCGTCGAACGGAATAAACCAACTCCGCCGCGCGGTCACTGTGGAGACGTGCCTCACGCGGTCGAAGCATCAGATTGATTGCATACGAACTGCGCGCATGCATCTGGGGACGCCCCGCAGCAAAACAAGCAGCGTGTCAGAGCGCATTACAGCCCCTCTTCTTTCGCGTAGGTAGCAAGCAGATCCGGCAGGCCGTCCTCGGCGTTGCTTTTCAGTAGTGCCCGGGCCGTGATGGCCCCGATATGATGGCCGATCAGTTCGCATGCCTTTTCTCGATCTTTGCGCGTAAGCGCGGCGATCAGGGCGCGGTGTTCGGAGACGGCGCAATCGGAAGAATGGGGACGCCCATAGAGCGACAGGATCATCGAAGAGCGCGAAACGAGTTCCGTGACGTACCGCAGGAGAATCGCGTTTTCCGTCAACCTTGCGAGCAGGACGTGAAACTCTCCAGCGAGCTGAATCGAGATTGCCGGATTGCTGACCCTTGCCTTGTCCTCGGCATCGACATGCGCCTCGAGCTCCTTGATCTTCGGCGGCGTCAGCCTGCCGATCAGGCTATCAACGACCAATGTCTCCAGCGACCGCCGCACCGCGAAGATATCGTGCCCGTCCTCAAGGCTGGGATGACTGACGCAGGCACCCTTGTTCGGGCGCAATTCGATCAAGCCCTCGCCGTTCAGCCGGGCCAGCGCCTGGCGCACGATCGTGCGGCTCACACCCAGCCGCTCGCCGATCGAATCCTCGGGAAGTTTCGTTCCGGCGGGAAATGCCTGGTCGAGGATTGCGCGCCTAAGGATGCGATAGACCAAGTCCGATTTGGAGGCCGCGGATTTTGAATTGCTATCACTGGGATTGGACGTCATGACGAACCTGAAGAATAGCGGGCGTGCTGTCGAAAGAGACTGCCAAGGGACCGAGCACAGTCAATTATCACCCCCTTCGAAGCGGCAAAGGCGCGGCCCGCCACTGCGGACCGGCCGTTCCTGCGGCTGCCCGCCGGCGTTTCGGACGGTCGGTCCCTCTTCCATCAGCCCGGCCCCCGCCCCATCGTCATTCGATGACCGGCAGGTCACCCGCCAGTTCGCCACGATCCACGACCACACGACCCCGCCTGATGACGGTGCGTTTGTGCGGGGTCAGCGCGACAGCCTCCGCCAAGGTGCGGGCCGGCACCAGCACCAGATCACCGAAGCGGCCATCTGAGAGACCATAACCGTCGAGCCCGATGGCTTCCGCACCACCGAAGGTACAGACGCGAGCCGCATATTCGAGATCGACATCATTGGCCATTCCATTGCGCTGCGCCAGGTACCGCGCCCGTTCCAGCATGTCGCCATTTCCATAGGGCTCCCAGGTGCCTTGAATGCCGTCGTTACCGGAAGCGACAGCGAGACCGCTCTCACGCATCAACCTGAGTGGCAATGCGGGCGCCGAAGGGCTCCCGACGGTCATGACGGCAATGCCTTCCGCAGCGAGCCGGTCGATCAAGGCAGCCTGTCGTGAAGCATCGAGCATTCCCAGACAATAGCCGTGGCTTACCATCACCTGCCCTTGCAACGACAATGCGCGTGTGCGCTCGATGATCAGTTCGAGACAGAACGCACCGAGGTCGCCGGGCTCGTGCAAATGAATGTCGATCGGCTTTGCATGACGATCGGCAAGGGAGAAGATTGCATCGATATGGCGCACCGGATCACGCTCGATGGAAGCGGGATCGATGCCACCGACGATATCGGCGCCGGCCCGCAGTGCCGCATCCATCAGTTCGAGCGTGCCTTCGCGCGGCAGCATGCCACTCTGCGGAAATGCCACGATCTGTACAACGACCAGATCGCGCATCGCCTCGCGCGTTTCGAGGACGCCTTCGATATTGGCAATGCCGATCTCGGTATCGACATCCACATGGCTGCGAATGCTCAAGACGCCGTAGGAAAGCGTCTGCATGATCTGACGGGCAGACTGCCGGCGGGCATTGATGCCGAGTTCGCGCTTGGCGTTGCGATCAGCCAGGATCCGGTGGTTGCGGGTCGGACCGACCCGGTTTTCGAACCAGTCCATGCCGATGAGTGTCTTGTCGAGATGTGTATGGGCTTCGACAAGCCCCGGCAGGGCGACTTGTCCGGCGGCGTCGATCTCGATGGCCGCACGCCCGCCATCTGCCGCAACAAACCGGCCTTCGCGGATGCAAAGATCTTGGAGGGGACCGCCGAAGGGACGGGCATTGCGGATGAGTAGGTCTGCAGTCACCTTGATATCCTCGCTTTTCACAGTGTCAGCTGCGAACGCCCAGTCCTGCGCGGGACATGGCGATCTCAAACGCACGCAACGCGCGATCCAGGATCGCATTTTCGTCGTGGCCGACGAGGCGCCGGCCACGCATCAGCACCCGTCCACCGACGATGGTCGTGTCCACGTCGGCGCCATTGGCGAAACGTGCAATGCGCTGCACCGGGTCATGCGGCGGCCAGAGGTGGGGCTGGCGCAGGTTGATAAGGAGGATGTCGGCACGCTTGCCCACCTCAAGCGAGCCGATTTCGTCTTCCATCATCAGCGCGCGGGCGCCCTCGATCGTCGCCATCTCAAGCAACTGCAAAGGCGGCAACACCGCATCGTCTCCAAAATGACGTGCGTGGTAGCGGTGCGCCTGGAACAGGTTGCGGAACATGTCGAACGGTCGATCGGGTGCCGCGGCATCGGTGCCAAGCGAAACGGTAACGCCGTCCGCCATCAGTTCCGGGGCCGGGCAGCGGCCATAGACCGACATCAGGGCACTCGGATTGTGTGCGACCTTGGCGCCGGTTCGCTTCAGCACCGCCCGGTCGGCATCGGTCAGGTCTATGCAGTGGGCAAGAAGCGACCGCTCATCAAAGAGGCCGAGCCTCACGTCATTGGCAGCAATGGATCCGTCCCGGTGACCATCCTGCACCAGAATGCCTTTTCTTGCGCGCACGCGATCGCGCACCTTGCATGCAATCCTGTATACCGTTTCGTCGCGCAGTTCCTGCTCATCGAATACCGGCAGGGAAAAGACGACCTGCAACCGCTCGTCGCGTCCGGCCCAGGCGTCGACCAAATCGGTCGCCACGTCGATCTGCCGGTCCGGATCGACGACGAGGTCGGTGTGGGACGTCGACGTATATTGGCGATAGACATGATCCTGTCCGGGACGGTTCGGGCCGACGGCCAGAACCTCACGCACGCCCATGGCCGCAATCGAAGCCAGGTGCGCTTCCGCCGCCTCCGGCGCCTCGCTGCGCATGATATCCGGGCCGCCGCCAAACAGCAGCGCCGCAGTCGTCGTACCACACTTGATCCTCTCGGTCGCCGACAGCGCCGCCTCTGCCGCCCAGAATTCAGGATCGGTCGCGGTTGCGTAGATTCGTCCGGTTACGGACATCCAGTCCTCGGTGTCGCTGCCCAGCCCCTTGGTCAGCATATGACCGGCATGGGCATGGGTGTCGATCAATCCGGGCATTGCGACCATGCCGGCCGCGTCGATGCGCTCGGCATTTGTTTCTCCAGCAAGACTTCCATCACCGATCGCAGCGATGCGTCCATTCTCGATCAGGATGTGGCCGCGATCGAGAATGTGCCGTCCCGAATCCATCGTAACGATCGTGGCATTTTCAATCAGTAGTGCGTTCGTCATGGAAGGCTCCCTCTCCGGCTGCCGGTTTTGGCGCTCTTTTTTGACAAAGCGCGCCAAATCGACTTTCGCCATCTTGATATTGTTTGCATCAGATGTACACTATTTATGGGAACATTCGTATCCAATAGCAAAGACAATATGTATACGTTAAATGGGAGAAACCAGTGAAGACCTCTATAAAGACCCTTTTGGCCGGACTCGCCCTCATGGCGCCTCTGTCTGCGCCCGCATTTGCCGAGACGCTGCGCTGGGCATCATCCGGCGACGTCATTTCCTACGACCCGAACGCACAGGTCGACAGCTTCACCCAGAGCGTACACCACATGGTTTTCGATCCGCTGGTGCGCCGCAACAAGGATCTGAAGCTGGAGCCGGCACTCGCCACTTCCTGGGAAGTCGTCGAGCCCACCCGCTGGCGCTTCAAGCTGCGCCAGGGCGTGAAGTTTCATGAAGGCCAGCCCTTCAACGCCGACGACGTCGTGGCGACGATCCAGCGCCAGATCGATCCCGGAGCGCGCAACCGCGAGAACCTCTCCACCGTTGTCGGCGTCGAGAAGGTGGACGAGTATACCGTCGATCTGATCCTCCGCGCGCCCTATCCGCTGCTCCTCAACGACCTTGCTGCCATCTACATCATGAGCAAGCCGTGGATGGCAGAGCATGACGCACTGAAGCCGGGCAACGCTTCGACGGGCGTCGTCACCTATGCCAGCAACCATGCCAACGGCACGGGCGCCTTCAAGCTGAAGGCCTACGAGCCGGATTCGCGTTCCGTCTTCGAAGTGAACAAGGACTGGTGGGACAAGCCGCAGCACAATCTGGACGAAGTCGAGTTCCGTCCGATCGCCTCCGACGCTACCCGTGTCGCCGCCCTTCTGTCGGGCGAAGTCGACATGATTGCGCCGGTGCCGCTGCAGGACATCGACCGCATTGCGGCCACCGATGGGCTGAAGGTCGTCGAAAACCCATCGCTGCGCACGATCTTCTTCGTCTTCAGCTACCGCCCGGAACTTCACGCGACGCCGGGCCAGCCCAATCCGCTGCGCGATGTACGCGTACGCCAGGCTTTGTGGCACGCAATCGACACCAACACGATCCAGAAGCGCCTGATGCGGGGCAAGTCGCGCACGGCCGGCATGCTGGTCGCGCCGGCAGTGACCGGTTATGACGAATCCATCGACGTGCCGCTGCCCTATGATGTCGCCAAGGCCAAGGCGCTACTGGCCGAAGCCGGCTACCCGAACGGCTTCAAGACCGGCCTCGCCTGCCCCAACGACCGCTACATCGCCGACGAGCAGATCTGCCTTGCAGTTGCCTCCATGTGGGCGCAGATCGGTGTCCAGGCCAATGTGAGCGTCGAGAGCAAGACGACCTATTTCCCGAGGACCGACAAGGGCGAGTTCGACGTCTATCTTCTCGGTTGGGCTTCACTGCCGCCGATGGACGGGTTCAGCCCGCTGCAGGCGCTGCTGGCGACCAATGACGGCACCTTCGGCGGCAGCAACGCCGACGGCTTGTCCAACCCTGATATCGACAAGCTGGCTCATGCCGCCGCAAGCGAGCTTGACGAGACCAAGCGCGTGCAGATGCTGAAGGATGCCTTCCGCATCACCCATGACCAGGTGCTCTACCTGCCGCTGCACCAGCAGCCGGTCGCCTGGGCGATGAACAGCAAGGTCGACATGCCGCAGTTCCCGGACGAGTACGTTCGTCCGTGGTTCGCGCAGATTAAGAAGTAAGTCGGGATACTCCCGAGGCCGGTCCTGGCGCGCGCAAGCCCGCCGGGACTGGACCGCAAACCGGGTCAACCCCTCCAGGGCCGGAAACGGCACGGAGGACGCGGGAGCGCACAGCCCGGTGGCCGCCCTTTGGGCAAGATCGCTCCCCCTAAGGACTATCCGATGATCAGACTTCTTTCAGTCAGGCTGCTTCAGGCCATCCTCGTGATGGTCGCGGTGACGGCCATCGCCTTCGTCATGTTCCGCTTCGTCGGCGACCCCGTCGCCTCGATGGTTCGCGAGGGCGCGACCCAGGCAGAAAAGGATGCCGTGCGCGCTGCGCTCGGCCTCGACAAGCCGGTAGTCACCCAGTTCGTCAAATTCGTAGGCCAGGTGCTGACCGGCGATCTCGGCACAAGCTATCGCTACCAGCAGCCGGTCACGACGCTGCTGCTCAGTCGCCTTCCCGCCACGCTGGAGCTGGTGATCGTTGCCACAGTGCTGGCCCTGTCGCTCGGCATCCCGCTCGGCGTGCTCTGCGCACTGAAGCCGCACGCCTTCTTCTCGCGACTGACCCAGTCAGCAACCCTCGTCGGCATCTCCATGCCCACCTTCGTCACCGGCCTGCTGCTGATCCTAGTCTTCGCCGTGAACCTCAGATGGCTGCCATCCTCCGGACGCGGCGATCTCGTCGATATCGGGTTCTGGCAGACGGGCTTCCTCTCGCTCTCGGGCCTGAAGTCCCTGATCCTGCCGTCGATCACGCTGGCATTGTTCCAGCTCACACTGATCATGCGGCTTGTGCGGTCCGAAATGATCGACGTCCTGTCGTCGGACTACATTCGCTTCGCCTTCGCGCGCGGCCTGCCCAAGACCTATATCTACGGCCGCCTGGCGCTGCGCAACGCATTGATGCCGGTCGTTACCGTCACGGGCCTGCAGATCGGCCAGCTCATCGCCTTCGCGATCGTCACCGAGACGGTGTTCCAGTGGCCCGGCATGGGCCTGCTGTTCACCAACGCCGTCGGTTATCCCGACGTGCCGGTGCTGGCCGCCTACCTTCTGTTCGTGGGCTTCCTGTTCGTGATGATCAACATGATCGTCGACATTCTCTACACCTTCATCGATCCGCGCCTGAGGACACGATAATGGCCACGCAATCCCTGATGCGCCGGCTTCCGCCGGTTTCCGTGATGATCGCCGGTGTGGTGCTCGTCGTCATGCTGATCCTCGTGATCTTCGCCCCGATGATCGCGCCGATGGACCCGCGCGACGTCTCGTCCTATTCGCTGATGGACATGGAGATTCCCCCTGTTTTCATGGAGGGCGGTGATTCCCGCTTCCTGCTCGGCACCGACAACCAGGGACGCGATCTCGTCTCCGTCATCCTCTTCGGCTTGAGGATTTCCGTCATCATCGGTCTCGGCGCAGTGGTCTTTGCGGCCGTACTCGGCGTCGTACTCGGGCTCATTGCCGGCTTCTTCGGCGGCGTTGTCGATGGCGTCGTGATGCGCATCGCCGATGTCTTCGTCAGCTTCCCGACCATTCTCGTCGCGCTGCTCATCAGCGGCATCGCCCGCGCGCAGCTTAGCGCCGATACGATGCTCGCCTGGGCGCCGCTGGTGCTGATCTTCTCGATCGCCATCAACGAATGGGTGCAATATGCGCGAACCGTGCGCGCCTCGACAATGGTGGAGATCGCGAGAGACTATGTGCGCGCCGCCAAGGTCATCGGCCTGCCGTCCGCCCGCATCATGGGCCGCCATATCCTGCCGAACATCATGAGTTCGGTGATGGTCATCGCCACGATCAACCTTGCCGGCGCGATCCTGACGGAGGCGACGCTCTCCTTCCTTGGTGCAGGCATGCCGCCGACCTATCCTTCGCTCGGCACGCTGATCCGCATCGGCAACCAGTTCCTGTTCTCCGGTCTCTGGTGGATCGCGGTGATGCCGGCGACGGTGCTGGTCATCCTCGTGCTCGCAGTCAACGTGATCGGCGACTATCTGCGCGACCACTTCAACCCGAAACTGATGGCGAGATGAGATGACCGAAACAACGCGCCCCGTCCTCGACATCCGCAATCTTCGTGTCGAGTATCCCCTGGCCAACGGCAGCACGCTGACGGCCGTCAAAGACATTGACCTCACGATCCGCCCCGGGGAAATCCACGCTCTCGTTGGCGAATCCGGCGCCGGCAAGACCACTGTCGGCAATGCGCTGATGGGTCTGCTGCAGGCACCAGGCAAGATCGCCGCCGGTTCGATCGTCATTGCCGGCAAGGAGATCAACCTTCGCACCGGTCGTACCGAGGGCATCGTGCCCGGGCGCGACGTCGGCGCGATCTTCCAGGATCCGATGACGAGCCTCAACCCGCTCTTCACGGTGGAAAGCCAGCTTTGCGAGGGCATGCTCACGCACCTGAAGCTTTCCGCCAGAGAGGCGAAGGCCCGCGCGCTGGAATTGATGAAGGCCGTCGGCATTCCGGAGCCTGAACGCCGGCTCGGCAGCTATCCGCACCAGCTTTCCGGCGGTCAGCGTCAGCGCGTGGTCATTGCCACGGCGCTTGCCTGCAATCCGCAACTGATCGTTGCCGACGAACCGACGACGGCGCTCGACGTCTCGGTGCAGGCCCAGATCCTCAAGCTCATCCGTGACCTTGCCGATGAGCGGGGCGTCGGCGTGCTGCTCGTCACCCACAATATGGGCGTCGTTGCGGAGATCGCCGACCGCGTCACCATCATGCAGAACGGTGCGGTCGTGGAAAGCGGCCCGACCCGTGAGGTGCTGACGGCACCCAAGGCGCCCTATGCCCGCACGCTGATCGCGGCCGTACCGCCGATCGATACGCGCCTCGATCGCCTGCCGGTGCCGAGCGAAGAAACGCAGGTGACGCTCGACGCGCGCGCTTCGGTGCGCCGCAAGAGTGCAAAGAGCGAGACCGGCAGTCGCGACGAGGTGGTGCTCTCGGTGCGCGATCTCGCCGTGGAGTATGGCGGGCGCGGCTTGCTTCGCAAGGCAGCGGCCTTCAAGGCCGTCAAGGGCGTCTCGTTCGATGTCCGGCGCGGCGAGATTTTCGGCCTCGTCGGCGAATCCGGCTGCGGCAAGACCACGGTTGCCAATACCATCGCCGGTCTCGTCACCCAGAGCGCCGGCTCCATCGATTTCCAGGGAACGGCGCTCGGCGCCCGACGCGAGAAATCGATCCGCCAGTCGCTTCAGATGGTGTTCCAGGATCCATACTCGGCGCTCAATCCGCGGCTGCGCATCAACGCTGCTATTGCTGAACCGATCCTCTTCTACAAGCTGGCCTCCAATGCCGAGGAAGCCCGGCAGGACGCCAAGACGCTGCTCGAAGCAGTCGGCCTTCCCGCCGACGCCGGCGCGCGCTTCGCGCACGCCTTCTCCGGCGGCCAGCGCCAGCGCATCGCCATCGCCCGCGCGCTCGGGCCGCATCCCTCGCTGCTCATCTGCGACGAGCCGACCTCGGCGCTCGACGTCTCGGTGCAGGCACAGCTCCTCAACCTTTTGAAGGATCTGCGCGACCTTGCCGGTCTTTCCATGCTGTTCATCAGCCATGACCTCGCCGTGATCCGCCAGATGTGCGACCGCGTCGCCGTGATGAAGGCGGGAGAGATCGTCGAGCTTGCGGATACCGAGACCCTCTTCACCACGCCGAAACACGAGTACACGCGCGAGCTTCTCCGCCTTGCCCCTTCCGTCGAGCGCATTCTGGGGCGGGAACTGGCTTCGGCCTAGCAGTGGCGGACATAGACCAATACGGATTTCCCGCATCTCGCCGGCCAGGGCCGGCGGGATCGGGGGCCGATCACCGACACCCCAGTCAGCATGCCGCTGGCCTGACTGGACTGATCGCCCTGGAGCTCATGCCCATCGCGAAAGATTGATGCGCCACCGCGCAAGTGCCCTCCGGGGCCTCAAAAACAAGAAGAATACGTAAAGGAAATACCCGATCATGCCCAAATCATCAGAGCCCACGACGGGCCGCCAATGGATGCTGCTCATTCTCGTCGTGCTGGTCGCCGTCAACCTTCGGCCGTTTCTCACCGCTCCGGGGCCAGTGCTGGCCGAGATCGTCGCCGATACCGGCATGGGATATGGCAGTCTGGCGCTGCTGACACTGCTGCCGATGATGCTGATGGGCGTGGGCGCCTTCATTTCCCCCTCGCTGCAGGCCATGATCGGCACGCGGCGCGGCATTCTCATTGCCATGCTGGTGCTGGCGGCCGGCTCTCTGCTCCGGCTCGTCGCACCGGGTGGCGTGGCCCTGGTCATGACGGCTGCCCTTTGCGGCGCCGGCGTCGCCTTTATCCAGGCCGCTTTCCCCGGGATCATTAAGGCTGAGTTTCCGCGCAGCATACCTGTCGTCACCGGCCTTTACTCCGCGGTCCTGATGGGTGGCGGCGCGCTCGGCGCACGGCTGACGCCATTCCTCGTCAGCACCGGCTACGGCTGGCGCCCGGCCCTTGCCTGGCTTGCGGCCCCCGCGATCGTCGCTCTCGGTGCCGCATGGCTGATCCTATCGGATTCGCGCAGCGAGCGACCGGACAAGGCTCTGACCGGCCGGCTGCTCCGCCGTCCCCGGACCTGGACGCTGATCATCGCCTTCGGGCTCGTCAACGCCGGTTACTCCTCCGCCGTCGCCTGGCTTGCATCCTATTATCAGTCACTCGGCTGGAGCAGCGGCGACAGCGGTAACCTTGTGGCGTTGATGGCGATCTGTCAGGCGGCTGGCGCCCTTGGCCTCCCAGTCCTGGCCCGCCACAACATCGATCGCCGCGCCTTCCTGCGATTGACACTGGCCATGCAGGCGATCGGCTTTGCCGGCCTTGCGTTCCTGCCGGAGGCAGCGCCCGCGATCTGGGTTGGCCTCTGCGGAGCCGGCCTCGGCAGCAGCTTCTCGCTGGCGATCGTCACCGCCCTCGACCACCTGCCGCGGCCGCAAGAGGCCGGCGTACTGGTGGCGCTGATGCAGGGTGGCGGCTTCCTGATCGCGTCGCTCGGCCCCTTTGCAACGGCGTTTCTGCACAACATCAGCGGCAGCTTCGCTCCCGGATGGACGCTGCATCTGGCCTGCGTTATCGGCGTGTTCTTCCTCTACATGCGCTTCAACCCGTCACGTTACGCGCAGGCCATGCAGTCGCCCGTCTGAGACATTGCCCTCGAAAGGGTGCGGCCTTGCCTCGCTTCGCGCGTGCTGGCCGCATCTTGCCGACCCACGCGCGGGCACGAAGGGCGCTTCCTGGCGCCTGACTTTTCGAGAACCGACTTTTGGGGTCGCCGCTGTTGCCGTGATCCAAACGCCAAATCACTGGACAGCTCGCCGATTTGTATGCAATTCGAAGAAATAATTGCGACGGCTTGGAGTGACCCGAATGGCAAAGAAAGAGAGCGAAGGAGGTGGCGGCCGCGCTCATGCCGTTCATCGCGTCCTGAAACGCGCGATCCTCGATCAGGCGCTGTCTCCGGGATCAAAGCTGCCCGAAGATTCGATCGGCGAACGATTGGGTGTCAGCCGAACCCTGGTGCGCGAGGCGCTGGTCCGCCTCAGCGAGGAGGGGCTGGTGGAACTGCGGCCAAACAGGGGCGCCGTGGTTGCACGACCGACGCTTGAGGAGGGCCGCAATCTGTTCCTGACCCGAATGGCGCTGGAACGGCTGGTGGTCGAGACGCTTTCGGGAAAACTCACGCGCGAGCAGATCGACGTTCTCTCGTCTCATATCGCCGCCGAGGAGGCCGCGAAGAAGGAGCGTGCTCAATCGATCCGGCTAGCCGGAGAATTCCATACGCTGCTGGCGCAGATGACGAACAATACCAGCCTCATCCGCTACGTGAACGAACTGGTCGCCCGCAGTTCCCTGATCCTCGCGCTCTACGGCCGGCCGCATTCATCGGAATGCGCCGTGTCGGAACACCAGGACCTGCTGGACAAATTGATTGCCGGCAAGACCGACGAGGCGGCGGCCCTCATGGCGCATCACCTCGATTCGGTGACGACCCGTGCACTGCTTCCGACCGACGGCGACAGAAACATCAAGGAAGTGCTCTCCGCCTACGCCGTGGCAGAGGGCCTGGCCTAGGCAAGGTGCGGCGCTGCCGGAGGATATCCGGGAGCCTTGCAGGCTGGTCCGGCGCGCGAGCCATCTCCTAGACATCGGGGCTATCGGCCCTTGCGTCACTTCGACTGTGAACGAGGCGGCCACTGCCGCCTCGCGATGACAAGCGCTGTCGTGGCACGCAAGCGCCCAACTCGTCAGGCTTCGCCAACCCCACCCGACACGAGACGCCCCTTGTGGAACGTCGCAGTTCTCGCCGGTACGCGGGCGACCGCCTCGGCCGAGCAGCTTGCTCCGACGAGCGTGAACGAGGCCTCGTCGCCGACGTTCGGCCAGGCGCGCTTGCCCTTGTCGTCGAGAGGCAGGATGCCTCCGGTGGCAATGGACATCGACCGCGAGAGGCGGAACTCGTCCGACCCGCGATAAAGCTGCGCGTAGAGATACGCCTTCTCCAGCATGTCGCCGCTGCCGAACGGCGACCAGTGGTCGATCACGCTATCGGTTCCGGTCATGACAAAGACCCCCTTCTCGGCCAGCTGCGGCAGGGGCATCACCAAACCGATCGGCACCGTTGAGGCAATCGAGATCTTTTGTTCCGCCAGCCGCGTGGCGGTCTCTTCCAGAGCCTCAGGAGCAAGCGTGCTCAGCGCGAAGGCGTGGCTAATCGTCACTTTTCCGCGCAGAGCGGGATTCTTCTCGACGGTGTCGATCATGTAGTTGACCGCGGCAACGCCGGCCGGGCTGGTTTCGTGCAGGTGGATATCCACCCCTTTGCCGGCATCGAGCGCGATCTGGAACATGGCGTCGAGCGATTTTTCCATCGCACCGTCGACATTCGTCGGATCCAGGCCACCAACATATTGAACGCCCATCTGCATCGCTTCGCGCATCAGGCCATCGACCTTGGAGTGAAGCAGGCCGTGCTGCGGGAAAGCGACGATTTCGCACACGAAATCATCGCGATGGTTTTCCAACGCCTGCTGCAGGTGTTCGAGGCTCTTGAGACCGCTGACCGGGTCGATGTTGCAATGGCTGCGGGCGGCGGTGCTTCCCTTGGACTGCAAAAGGGCGATCAGCCCCTCGGCGCGTTCACGCGAGGTCGGCAGCAACTGAGGCAGCAGCTTCTCTTCGAGCGCGATCATGTCCATGATGGTCTTGCCCTGACGCGGGCGCGGCGCCTGCCACGGGCCACCATAAAACGTCTTGTCGAGATGGATGTGCATATCGCGCATCTGCGGCAGCAACAGTTGCCCATTCGCCTGATAGCGCGGCACGCCCTCGGGCAGGTTCGCATTTTCCGGATGCAGAGCGACGATCGCGCCGTCCTTGATCTCCAGGCCGTAGAGCGCGGTCCGGGTGGCGACGACGACATCGCCGTCATATTCGAACCCTTCCTCCAGTCGCACGCCGGTCAGGATGTAATGGCGATCCGCGAGCGTCTTGGTGTTCGTCTCGCCGACGCTCTTGCCCGCGCTGGCCGATGCCTCGCGAACCGCCCCACCGGACAACCCAGCGACAGCGCACGCCGTGGTCAGCGACCCGGTGCGGCTCAGAAAGGTCCTGCGGCTTTGTGGTAGCATCTGTTCCAACATTATTGCCTCATCATGGATTGGTTAGAGCCGCCAATTTACCGAACGGCGGGACGGCATGGCAGCGACATTTGCCAATGCTGGCTATTCGATTTGCCAATGCGAGCGGACAACATCACGGCATTCACGAATAGCAAAGGGGTGCGCCCCGTCGCTACCGCCTGAGGTCGCAATACTCGATGAGACGTTCCGCCAGCGCCAGTGCTGCAGGGCTGGCATCGTCGCGGTAAAACAGCGCCAGTTCGAAGTCATCGACGGACGGCAGACGTTCAGCCGCGCCCAGCACGCGGTGGGAAGACAGCCGGCAGCTCGCGGGCAACAAGCTGACACCAAGCCCGGCAGCGGAGGCGGCAGCGAGCGCTGCCAGGCTGGCGCTGCTGTAGCTGATGCGCCAGCGAATGCCGAGGGTGTCGAGCACCTGACACAATTCCTCCCGATAGAGACCGTTGAGCGGGAACACAGCCAGGGGCACCGGCACCTGTTCGATCGCCGGGCGCACGAGACTGTCCAACCACAGCAAGGGTTCAGGCCTCGCCGCGCGCGGCTGTTGCTTGCGGCGCTGCTTGACGAGGATGAGATCGAGGTCCCCGTCCCGATAGGCGTGTTGCAGATCGGCGCTGAGCCCGCTCGTCACGTCCAATCGCAAGTGCGGATGCTGGCCGTTGAACGATGCCAGAAGATCGGCCGTCGGCACCATGAAGTCTTCGGGCATCCCCAAGCGCAGCACCCCGTCACGCCAGGGCCCGGCCAGGGCATCATGCGCCTCTTCGTTCAGCGCGATGATACGACGCGCATAGCTCAGCAACTTGACGCCCTCTTCCGTCAATTGCACCAGATGCGACGAGCGCTCGAAGAGCGCTTTCCCGAGCATTTCCTCCAGCCGGCGAATTTGCTGACTGACAGTCGACTGCGAAAGATTCACCCGCTCGGCGGCCCGGGTGAAGCTGTTGCATTCGCAAATGGCCACAAAGCTGAGCAACAGCTGGGGATTGAACATGGGATAGCGGTTCATTCGTCCCCCAAATGCACTGGAACCGATTGCTGGCGAGGATGACGGCTCCGAAATGGAGCGCAATCGTGCGATCCCCGGGAAGTCCACAGTTCACGCGTCGCGCTTTGAATGCGCTGAATTTATTACATTGTATACAATCTGCATGCAAAGAGAAAAGAGCCGGCGTCGCCTCGGGGGCGATGCCCGCCCTTTGCCTTCATCAGCCCGATAACCCTAGAGCTCGCCAAATATGGACCCGACGAGCTCATGAGGGATCGTCACGTTTGAGACGGAACTTAGCGCCTGCTACCATTCTCCAACGCAATGCTTTCCATCGGTTTTCTTAATTTCCGAACCGTCGAGAACAGTCCTATAGCCGGAGCCATGTCGCGGTCTCCGGTCGCGAATTGCGCAATGCGGCAGCGGCGAAATCCGCATTGACACCCCAGACGCCGCAACGAGCAGCCACCTCTCGCAAAAAGAGATCCAGCCCCTCGGCGACTGGCTGCCTGGAAAGGTGCGATGCAATGATTGAAGACCTTGAGGGCGCCATGCGTTCCGACACTATCGCGAGCGGGCGTTCTTCGTCATCCGCGCCTCGCGCCGGCTTCCTGGCCCGGATCGCGTCGTCCCTTATCCTTTATCCAGGCTACCGAAGACTCTGGATATCCAACCTTTTCTTCTTCGGCGGTGTCTGGACACAGACGCTCGTGCTCGGCTGGCTGGTGTTCGAGACCACCCGTTCGGAGTTTTCCGTCGCCCTCTTCACCGCGGCAAGGCTGGGCCCGATGATGTTCGGTCCGCTCGCCGGCGTGATCTCGGACCGCTTCGACCGGCCGAGGCTGCTTTTGGTTGCGTCAGGCTGGGCCTTTGCCGTCCTCAGCGCGATCGCGCTGCTGGTGGCACTCGACAAGATATCCTTCTGGGGCCTGGTCTTTGGTGGCTTCTGCATTGGCCTGGCGCAATCTCCGTCTCAGCCGGCACGTTTCGCACTGGTCGCCGATCTCGTCGATCGCGAAAAGCTCAGCAACGCCAATGCCCTGAACTCGCTTGTGCTGAGCATGACGCAGATGATCGGTCCGGCGCTTGGGGGGACGATGATCGTCGCATTCGGCGCTGCCTCGGCGCTCGCCATCTCCGCCTGCTGGTATCTCGTTTCGTTCATAGCGCTCTGGCCGATGCGGAACCTGAAGAACAGCCGCGAGCAGCATCGAGGAGAAGACTTCGCGAGCCTCGTGGCGGCAGGCTTTCGCACCATCTCCGGGAACGTCCTCCTTAGGTCCGTCCTGGGTGTCACGTTCTTGGCCAATATTCTGTTGTGGCCTATCTACCAGGGCTTCATGCCTGTTGTTGCCAAGGAACATCTGGGTCTGACGCCACAGGGGCTCGGCTTGCTGCTGGCATGCGCGGGCACCGGCAGCCTGGCCGGCGCCCTCGTCATCGCCAGCCTCGGGGACTTCCGCTACAAGGGCGGCCTCTTTCTGATCGGAACGGCGGTCTGGGGCGGCCTTTGGGCTGTCTTCGCACTATCATCCACGATGCCTCTGTCGTTTGTTCTCATGGGGCTCATCGGATTTTCGGCATCGCCGTTCGGTGTCCTGCAGACCACGCTCATGCTCATGATGACGGAACCGCACGTGCAAGGACGCGTGATGGGCATTCAGGAATTGACGATCGGCGTCATGCCGGTTTCGAGCCTGGTGCTCGGCTCCGCGGCAGAAATCGTCGGCATCGCCAATGTCGCGCTGATCAGTGGCACGTTGCTGGCCATTTCGCTTGCGATCCTCGCTCTGCGCGTCCCGGAACTGTTACACTACAGCGGCCACAACAACTAAACGCGCCAACGGAAGCTTGTCCTCGCGATGAAATATCGCGGAGCGCGCTTCCGTTGAAAGCGCGATGCGCTCAGCCGTACTAGGCGTCAACGGGATCGGCGGCTGGCAGCTTCCACGAATGCGTCAAAGACGCGTGCGCCCGGATGGCTTTCAGCGTCCAGCATCTCCGGGTGCCATTGAAGCCCCATGGCAAAGGACTGCGAGCCGATCTCGATCGCTTCGACCACTCCATCCGGGGCCCGGGCGGCAACGGTCACAGCGTCGGATACCTCCACGATCGCCTCGCGATGAAACGTGTTCACGGCGAATGTCTCGGCGCCGAAGATACCAGCCATTCTGGTGCCGGCGACGACGCGGACGTCATGCGAGAAATTGGCCTGGTCGTGGTTGAGCGCTGCGGGCCACGACGAATGGACATCCGAAACCATCCGGCAGCCGTTGAGGCAGCCGAGCATCTGCATGCCGTTGCAGATGCCGAGCACAGGCTTGTCGCGCGCAAGGAAGCTTTCCATCAATGCCACATCGACGGCAAGGCGATCCGATGGCGGGTACTGGGATTGGTCTCCTTCGACATACCAGCTCTTCGGAAAATTGATGCGGCCGCCGACGCTTAAGAACCCATCAAACTCCTCGACGACCTGCTCGACGAGATCGGGAATATACGGGATGCCGAAGGCAAAGGCGCCGGCGCGGCGGATCGCGGAGAAGTAATTCCTCGAGGTGTCGTAACGTCCGCCACCTGAACTGGTGTTTTCATCCATGATCACGGCGATCTTCGGCATGCTTTTCATCGGGTTCATCCTAGATTTCAGAGATTCCACGCTCGAACGTCGGCCAACCTAGCCTATCCTTGCGGCAGGGCGGAACCGGGCTTCGCTGACCGCGTCCCCGGACTAGACCAAAGCCATCCGAACCCTATGGTTCCCGCCGATCTCGATCAGTTCGGATCGAACAGGGGCGGTAAAGACATCCGGCGCGGTGCTGCCATCGGAAACGAAGCGGCGGCCGGCAAGTTGCGGCACGTTGGCGTCGCTCCCCTGCATGGCCGCCGGCTTCAGCGCCGCATCCGGGTCAGGAATGGCGGCGATCAGGCGGCGCGTGTAGGGATGGGTGGGCGCCTCGAAGATCTCGCGCCAGCCGCCCTCTTCCACAACTTCGCCGAAATACATCACCAGCACCCGGTCGCTCATATGCTCCACCACGCTCAGATCGTGGCTGATCATCAGATAGGAGAGGCCGAGTTTTTCCTGAAGGTCGAGCAGGAGGTTGATGATCTGCGCACGGATCGACACGTCGAGGGCCGAGACCGGCTCGTCGAGCACGACGATCTCAGGCTCGAGGATCAGCGCGCGGGCGATGCCGATGCGCTGGCGCTGGCCCCCGGAGAATTCGTGCGGATAGCGCCCTGCCTGTTCGGGCGTCAGGCCGACATTCTTCAGCATCGCCTCGATGCGGCTCTCAATTTCCGAAGCGGCGGTGATGCCGTGCAGCCGCAGCGGTGCGGCGAGCGAGGTGCGCACGGACTGGCGCGGGTTGAGCGAGGCATAGGGGTCCTGGAACACCATCTGCACCGCTTTCGCCCTGTCCATCCGGTGCGGCGCGCCGGCTCCCGCGAGCGGCTGACCGCGATAGCGGATCATGCCCTCGGTCGGCTCCTGCAGTCCGAGGATGGAAAGAGCCGTCGTCGATTTGCCGCAGCCGGACTCGCCGACGATCGACAGGCATTCGCCCTTGGCGAGTTCGAAGCTGATGCCGTTGACGGCGTGGAGCGTGCGCCGTCCTTTGCCGAGCAAGCCACCGCCGGAAATCGGGAAACGAACGTGGAGATCATCCACCTGCAGCAGCGGAGCGGTCATGTCTGGCTCCCTTCCAGTTCACGTGGCGCGATGAAGCGGCTCTCGGTCAGCCTCGAGCGATCGGCGATGATGCTGTCGATATCGACGAGCCGCTGCCGCCCATGTTCGCTGCGGCTGCCAAGGCGCGGCAGTGCGCCGAGCAAGCCGCGGGTATATTCATGCCGCGGGCTTTCAAAGAGCGCCCGCGTCTCGTTTTCCTCGACAAGGCAACCCGAATACATCACGCCGACGCGCTGGCAGATGCTGGCGATGACGCCGAGGTCGTGGCTGATGAAGAGAACCGCCGTGCCGCGCGCCGCGCAGAGTTCCTTGATGAGGCGCAACACCTCGGCCTGTACGGTCACATCGAGTGCCGTCGTCGGCTCGTCGGCGATCAAAAGGTCCGGACTGCAGGCAAGCGCCATCGCGATCATCACGCGCTGGCGCAGTCCGCCGGACATCTGATGCGGGTAGTTCTTGGCACGGCGATCCGGGTTGGGCACGCGGACATTCCCTAGCGCCTCGACAGCGAGCTTTTCAGCTTCCGCCCAGCTTTTTCCCTGATGCAGCACGAACATTTCCGCGATCTGGCGTCCGACCGTCGAAAGCGGGTTCAACGCGGTCATCGGTTCCTGGAAGATCATGGCGATGCGATTGCCGCGCAGGCGCCGCATTTCACGCTTCGGCAGCGCCAG
Source organism: Ensifer adhaerens (assembly GCF_020035535.1). Classification (NCBI taxonomy): domain Bacteria; kingdom Pseudomonadati; phylum Pseudomonadota; class Alphaproteobacteria; order Hyphomicrobiales; family Rhizobiaceae; genus Ensifer; species Ensifer adhaerens. The sequence continues at coordinate 468,309 of NZ_CP083350.1, forward strand.
CAGGTTCTGCCCCTTGAACAATATCTCGCCACCGGTAACGGCGAGCGGTCTTTTCAAGAGCCCCATGACAGCGAGCGATGTGACCGATTTTCCGGAACCGGACTCGCCAACGAGACCATAGGCTTCGCCGGGCATGATCTGGAAGGAGACGCCCTTGAGCAGCGGATGGTGACTGGAGCGGCCAAGCGAAACGCCGAGGCGCAGGTCCCTGATGTCGAGAAGCGGCTGAGTCATGGCTTGCGCGTCCTCATATGCGGATCGAGGCTGTCGCGCAGTCCATCGCCGAGAAGGTTGAAGCCGAGCACCGAGAGGAAGATGGCAAGGCCGGGGAAAAGCGCCGCCCAGGGCGCGAGCTGGATGAGCTGGCGGGCGTCAGTCAGCATCGAGCCCCAGCTCGGGAACGGCGGCTGGATACCGAGCCCGAGGAAGGAGAGTGCCGCTTCCGACAGCACTGCCGACCCCATGCCGAGCGTCGCCATGACGAGGATCGGCCCCATCATGTTGGGCAGGATCTGCGTGAACATGATGCGCAGGTCACCATAGCCGAGAGTTTGGGCCGCCTGCACATAGCCCTGCGATTTCAGCGAAAGCGTCGAGGACCGGGCGATGCGGCAGGTCCAGCTCCAGTTGGTGAGGCCAAGCGCGATCAGCAGCGACGGCAAGCCTGGGCCGAGCACAGCCATCACGGCGAGCGCGAAGATCAACGAGGGGATGGCGAGCATGACGTTGGTCAGACCGTTCACCAGATCGTCCCACCAGCCGCCCCAGTAACCAGCGGTCATGCCGAGCGTGACGCCGATGATCGAGTTGATCACCTGCGATACGATACCGACGGTCAGCGAGATCTGCGCGCCGTAGAGAATGCGGGTATAGACGTCCCGTCCCTGCCCGTCCGTGCCGAACCAGAAGGTGGCGTCCGGCGGCAGTTCGGAGTTCATCAGGTCCGCATCGAGCACCGGGTCGAAGGGCGCGATCCAATGGGCAAGGACACCGGCGAAGATGACGAGCGCAGTCAGCGTCGCGCCGAGCCAGAAGTTGAAGCCGAGGCGCACGGGCGTCACTCCTGCTTGATGCGCGGATCGATCGCGGCATAGACCAGATCGACGGCGGTGTTGATGATCAGGAACCACAGCACGATGACGAGGATCGTGCCCTGCACCACGGGAATGTCGCGGATCGCCACGCTATCGACCAGCAGCGAACCGATCCCGGGCCAGGCGAAGAGCTTTTCGATGACGACCGCTTGGCCGATCAGCGAACCGAACTGCAGACCGATGGTGGTGACGATCAGCACCAGCGCATTGCGCGCCACATGCCAGCGCACGACCTTCGCCTCGCTCATGCCCTTGGAGTGGGCGGTGCGGATGAAATCGGCGTTCAACACGTCGAGCACGCCCGCCCGCGTGGTGCGCGCGAGCAGCGCCAGCGGCGTGACGCCGAGGGTCACGGCCGGCAGGATAAGGTTCCGCAATGAGCCGTCACCATAGCCGAAACTGGGCAACCAGTTCAGTTGCAGCGCAAAGAGATACATCATCAACAGGCCGAGCCAGAATTGCGGCATGGAAAGGCCCGAAACCGCACCGATCATCGTCACGGTGTCGAGGATCGAACCGGGCCGGAGTGCGGCGAGAAAGCCGAGCGGCACGCCGACGACAATGGCAAAGACCATGGCGGCGACGGCAAGCTGAAGCGAGGCACCCATGCGGTCGTTGATGAGGTCGATGACCGGCTGGCGCGTGCGGAAGCTGGTGCCGAGATCAAACCGCGCGAGATCCGTGACGTAGGTCACGAAGCGCTCCATCAGCGGTTTGTTCAGACCGAATTCCTCGTTGAGACGAGCGATCATTTGCGGATCGGCGGCACGTTTGCCGTCAGCAAAGAGGCTGGCCGCGAAGGTACCGGGAACGACGGAGAAGATAACGAAGATCAGCAGCGCCACCACGACGATCGTCGGGACGACCTGCAGAATGCGGCGCAGGGTAAAACGAAGCATGAGCGGTTCCATTTTGGCCACCCGGATGGGTGGGACAACTGATGTGTGGGGCGGCCGAAGCCGCCCCGAACCTCTCAGGGCTTATTTGCGTGCGTCCGGAGCCGTATCGTCGATCCAGATTTCGTCGTAGGGCTGGACCGCCAGTTCCGTCGCGTTCGGAACAAGGCCGTGGATCCATGGCTGGTAGGCCATGACTGCCTTGTTGTAGTTGAAGAACCAGACTGGCGCATCGTCCTGCACGATGTTGTTGGCCTGGCGGAGCAGATCGCTCTGCTTGGCCGGGTCGCGTTCCTGCTGGGCCGCCTCATAGAGCTTGTCGAAATCCGGGCTCGAATAGCTTGCGTAGTTGCAGGCCGATTGCGCCGTCTTGGAATAATAGCAACGCAGCGCATTCAGCGGATCAGGACCGGACAGGTTCGACCAGATGAAGGCCTGGAAGTTGTTCGACGTTACGGCGTCGCCAAGGGCCGAGCTTTCGACCGGCTTCGGCTTCACGGTGATGCCGACCTTCTTCAGCATCGGCAGAATGGCTTCCACGATCGGCACGCCCCAGCTTTCGTTCGGGCTCGCCGTCACTTCGAATTCGAAGCCATCGGCATAACCGGCTTCGGCCAGCAGAGCCTTCGCCTTGTCCGGATCAAAGGCGTAAGGCGCCTTGTCCTTGTCGAAGGCAGGCGAAGACAGCGGCAGCCAGCCTGAAGCGGGGTATGCCTTGTTCTTCACGAGCCTTTCGATGATCAGCGGCGCGTTGATCGCATGGTTGATCGCCTGGCGGACCCGCTTGTCCTTGAACGGTTCGAAGGCCGGGTTGAAGCCGATGTTGCGCGTATAGACCTCGGCGACTTCGAGCAGGTGATCCTTGAGGGCTTCCTCACCCTGATAGGCCTGGTACTGGGTCGGACCGAGGATCGAGACGTCGATTTCCTTGTTGCGGAAAGCCACGTCGCGCGCGGCATCCTCGGCCATCAGCACGATGTTGATGCGGTCGAGGTAGGGCTTGCCCTCTTCGTAGTACTTGTCGAACTTCTCGACGACGACCTGCGAACCCGGCACGTGCTCCCTGAAGACGAAGGCGCCGAGGCCGACGGGGGTCTTGGCGAAGCTCGATTCATCCTCGACGTTTGACGGATAGATCACCGTCGTATTCTGCATCAGCGGGAAACCGGGATTGATCGGTCCGGTATAGGTGATCTCCAGCGTGTGGTCGTCGATCTTCTTGAGACCGGAAATCTCCTGTGCCTTGCCGGCAATGAACTCTTCCGCGCCCTTGATGACGGCGATGTAGCTCGCGCCCGGGAACGCGTTCTTCGGGTTGGCGATGCGCTTGTAGCTGTAGATGATGTCGTCAGCCGTCAGCGGCTTGCCGTTGTGGAAGACGGCGTTGTCGCGCAGGTGATAGGTGTGCACCGTGCCGTCGTCGGAGACCTCTTCCGAGCTTGCCAGTTCCAGCACCGGCTTGTTCTGGATCGAATCCCAGCTGTAGAGCGCGCGGTGGATGGCCTGGGTGATGAATTCTTCCTGCGTGTTCGGGCTTGCCTGCACGTCAAGCGTGGCGAAGCTCGAACCATAGGGTGCGGTGAAGACGAGCGTCCCGCCGTGGCGTTCGCCGGCGGCCAGTGCCCCGGTAGCCACGCCGAGGCTGAGCATTGCGGCCAGTGTCAATCTTTTCAGCATGCTGTTTTCCCTCTCGTGCCGTTTTCGGCTTTGTGTTGGTCAGTCCGGCAGGCCGTCAGCGCGCGTCATGCACGACGCGGCCTGCAAGCAGGGTCATCAGGCAGCGTGTGCCTGAGAGGATGGTTTCCGCCGGCGCTTCCAGCAGGTCGTTGTCGAAGACCGCAATGTCGGCCCATTGGCCCGGCACCAGTCTGCCCTTCACGCCCTCGGCCTTCTGCGAATAGGCGCCGTACTCCGTATAGGCCTGCAACGCTTCCTCGCGGCTCAGCTTCTCCGTCTCCACCATCACGGTGCCCTTGCCGGTCTTGCGCGTGATCATGGCGTGAAGGTTCGGGAAGGGATCGGGCGAGCAGACCGGCGAGTCCGAGCCTGTCGAAGGTTTGAGACCCATGCGCATCCAGGTGCCGATCTGGTAGGACGCCTTGCCGCGTTCCTCGCCAAGCACGGAAACGTAGCTGTCGCCGAAATCGTGGATGAAGGCCATCTGCGGTGCCGGCAGGATGCCAGCCGCCTTCATGCGTCGATCTTGGTCGGGGCTCGAGAAGCCGCAATGCTCGATGCGGTGACGCCGATCCGGGTCGGGCTTGGCGGCCAGCGCCTTTTCATAGGCTGTGACCAGCTGCTCGATCGCACCGTCGCCGATGGCGTGGCAGGCCATCTGATAGCCCCGATCGTGGCAGGATTTGACGATCGCCTCGACGTCGGCATCCGGCAGCATCTGCACGCCGATATTGTCGGGCTCCCCCTGATACGGTTGCGTCATCCAGGCGGTGCGCCCCCCGGCCGAACCGTCGAGAAAGATCTTCACCGCGCCGACGCGCAACATGTCGTCGCCCGCGCCGGTAATGAGCCCTGCACGCCAGGAATCCTCGACGATCGAGACACCGGGATCACCCAGCAGCGTCAGCCAGACGCGCACCGGCAGCCGACCCGAAAGCTTGGCCATCTCATAGGCCTGGATTTCTGCAAAGCCGGCGAGTTGACCGACCGCCGCATCCATGCAGCTGGTTAAGCCGAGCGAGAGAAGATAGCGTCCGGCCCGTTCGATGCCGTCGATCAGTTCCTCGGTCGTCACCTCGGGCATAGCGGTCTTGATGAGGTTCTGCGCGTTTTCCGCGAGGAACCCGTTGAGGCGGCCATCGGTGGTACCGATCACGCCGCCATCCGGCACCGGCGTCGCCTCCGTCACGTCGGCCAGACTGAACGCCAGCGAATTTGCGATGGCGACGTGGCCGCAGGCGCGCGTCAAAAGCACGGGATGATCCGGAACGGCGCGGTCGAGCTCCTCGCGGGTCGGATGCCGGCCGACATCGAGCTTGACCTGGTCATAGCCCCGCGCCCGCACCCAGTTGCCCTTCGGTGTCGCGGCGGCGCGTTCGGCAAGCTTTTCCAAAAGGGCGGCAAGCGTCGGCGCGGCGGCAGGCGTCGCATCGACCCATCCCATGGTGATGCCGGTGGAGATCAGGTGAAGATGGTTGTCAATGAGCCCGGGGCTGGCGAAACGACCTTCGAGGTCGATGACCTCGGTGTGCGGACCCTTGAGGCTCAGCATATCGGCGTCGCTGCCGGTAGCCAGAACCTTGCCCTGCCAGATGGCTAGGGCCTCGCTGATCCCCTCCTCCCTGCCCCGCCAGATGCGGCCATTGCGCAGGATAAGATCAGCGTGAAGCTGGAAGGCCATTAACAATCCCCCTTTTGTTATCAGCCTGATTTCGTGAGCCTCCTCGCTGCCTCGAAATCAGAACTGTTTGCCTTGGGCGCAACGTGGAAGGTTTGTTGGGGTTTGGCTAATTCGCTTTTAGCAAAGGCTGATGCAATATCGGCATAGCGATTTCTTTCCAACAACTTATGATCCCCCACAACCATAAAGCACAAGGGAGCGGGCATGGAGATCAAGTGGCTGGAGGACTTCGTGACGCTCGCCGACACGTGGAGCTTTTCGCGCGCTGCCGAATTGCGCAACGTGACTCAGCCTGCCTTCAGCCGCCGCATCAAGCAGTTGGAGGGCTGGCTCGGAGCAACGCTGATCAGCCGCGCCACCATGCCAGCGGAACTGACACCGGCCGGTCGCAATTTCCTCCCCATTGCGCAGGAGGCGATCCGAACCTTCTACGCGGCACGCGAGTCACTGCGACCGTCTCACGAAGAAGGCCTCATCCGCTTCGCCGCGCTCCATACGCTGACGGTAACGATCTTCCCGCGCTGGCTCAAACTCCTGGAGAAGTCTGGCGGCGCCTTCAGCACCTCACTGATGCCCGACCGCGGCGGCATCGAGGCCAATCTCGACGCCCTCATCGGCGACGAGGCGGATTTTTTCCTGACCTATGCGCATTCGGAGGTGCCGTTCCATCTCGACCGCGGACAGTTCTCGTCATTGACGATTGCCCATGATCGGCTGATCCCGCTCGCCGCCGCAAACGTCTCCATTCCCGGTGGCACACTGCCGGGGCTGCACATCCTCGACCGCGCCGTCGCACAGCCGCGGCTCGCCGTTCCCTATCTGAGCTACGGGTTCAATTCCTTTTTCGGCGTCGCCCTGTCGCGCCTCATGCTCCGTCGCCCGCCCTTCCGGCGCCGCACGACGCATGAAAACACGATCAGCGCCGGGCTGATGAACATGGCGGTGACGGGCGCCGGCGTCTGCTGGCTGCCAGAGAGCCTCGCGCGCGACGTGATCGAGGCCGGAGACCTGGTACCCGCCTCCGCGGACACGGGCTGGAATCTCGACCTCGAAATACGCCTCTATCGCCACGCCGCGATGCGCAGCCGGAGGGTCGAAGACCTCTGGCACACGGCAAAGCTGCTGCTGGAACGCGAGCCCGCCTGATCAGGCCTTCAGGAAGACCAGCGCGCGCAGGATCTCCGCAAAATCCGCATGCTTGAAGGCGACGGCGCGAGGACCGTGCGCGTAGGCACCGGGATACCAGCCGGCACGATAGGCATCTGTCGGATTGTTGAACTCGATCACCACTTCGTAGCGCTCGGCCCTGGACGGCAGCACCTGAGCGAAATCGCCGGCAAGCGCTTCTGCCACGCCTTCGCGAATAAGCCGGCGCGACCAAGCAGGCGAGATCGACGTGGTCGAACGACCTTTGCCCTCCAGTGTTTCCACGGACTTCAGCCCCGGCACCATCGCCCGCGCCTCAGAGCAAATGCCGGCATCGCCGGCAAGGAAGACCGACGGTACGCCGTAACCGGCAGCACAGAGCGCGTTGACGGTGAATTCCGAGGCGACCTCGCCGTTCAGAAGCAGGCGCGAGATGCGCATGGTGGAGGTATGGGCGAGCGGATTTGCCTCGCTGCCCGCCTTGGAGTGGTAGCCCGTATAGATCGCGGCCGCGAAGCCGGCATCGAGGCCGAACATCATCGCATCCGGATGGCCGGACCAGCCGCGCACGATGCGGACATAGTCCGGCAAGCGGTCGAGGATGAGGTTGCGGCCGCTGTCATGGGCGTCTTTCACCACGACTTCGGTCGCACCCGCAGCGCGCGCGCCCTCGCAGGCAGCGACCACCTCGGCGGTCATCAGGGCGCGAAATTCGGTCCAGTCGGCATGGGTGCGCTCCGCTTCGTCCCATTGCGCGATGCCTGCGGTGCCTTCGATGTCAGCGGAAATGAAGACTTTCATGGGTGGGTTCCTCTATCGGTCAATCGGGAAAAGCGGGATAGATGCGGTCGTTTCAGGCAGGCATCGCGAAGGCCAAGCAGAGCGCGTTCGGCGCAGCCGACGACCACGGGGCTTTAGCGGCCACTTGGGCAAGTTATCGGCGAGGCGCGTCTGACTGGTGATCGGCGATTTGCATGTCGTTTGGACGGAACATTGGTGCAGCTCGCCGCCACAGGCCAATTCAATTTGGGCAAAACTCCATGCAAAAATCGCCTAAGTCCTGAGAGTTCAATTGGTTATGGATACCCCCTGACGAACAGACGCGCGCGCGGTCGGTAGCGCGGAGCTCTCTGCCGTTGCCAAGTCGGTGGCATCACCACACTCAGGTCTAGAGAAGCTCACCCATCGACTGCAGGAGCCGATCGATCTGATCAGTCGTGTGCTCGGAAAACACCGCAAGCCGCATGGTCGCGACATCTGACGCGTCGGAATAACCGCCAGGCTGCTGCACCCTGACGATGATATCGCGCTCCGCCAGACGATCGCGCAGCTGTTCGAGGTCGGTGACGCCCTTGATGGTGACGATCGGCACCGGCGTGTCGGCAACGTCGAACCCGAGGGTCCGCAGTCCGTTGCGCATATGCTTGACGTTGCGAACGAGGTTGGCGCGCTTTTCCGGAGTCGCCTGCAGAACGCGCAACGATGCGGCAGCAGCGGCTGCAAGACCCGGTGGTGCCGGCGAGGCCCCACGCATGATCATGGCATTGCCCGCGATCTTGGCCGCCAGATCCGCACTACTGGGAACGATGCCGCCAAGCGCGCCGAACGCCTTGCTCATCGTGCCCGCGAGATAGTTGCCGTCGCCTTCGAGCCCCGCATGCTGCAGCGATCCGCGGCCGGTCTCACCAAGAACGCCGACGCCGTGGGAATCGTCGATGCAGAGCAGCGCGCCATCATAGGGGGCCATGGCCTGCCGGTAATCCCCAAGTGGCGCCAATCGCCCGGACGACGGAAAGACGCCGTCGGTCAGCACCGCCGGCCGCTCGCCCGCCTTCACATGCAGCGACAGTTGTGCAGCAAGGTCCTCTGGATCGGCATGCCGAAATTCATGAACCCGCTTGCCGAGCGTCGGGATTGCGTCACGGGTGCTGTAATGCGTTGCGGAATCCATGAGGATGACATCGAATTCGCCGCGCAGCCCCTGCAGCAACACCATGGGGCTGGTGTAGCCGGAGATCATGTAGACGACCTCCTCCGTGCCGAACCAGTCGCGCAACCGCTCCTGCAAATCGGCATAGACCTGCATATGGGCGAGTGTCCCCGGCCCCATGCCGTAGCGCCTCGTCGCTTCGCAGGCCGCCTCGATCACCTCGGGGTGGCCATGCAGGCAGAAGTACGACGTACCGCAATAATAGTCGACCTCGCGCCCGCCGATGAACATGCGGGCGCCAAGAGGTGACTCCATCTTGATTGGAGCGGTCATGGTTGGGTCACGCCGCTTCGGCCTGGGACGGGCTGCGCCGCTCCAGGAACATCGGCCCGACGCGGATGCCGCGCTTGCCGTTGTCGTCGACGGCGTCGAGTTCGAGGATCTCGTCTTCGTAAAGCCGCCCATGCATGCGGAAGCGCCCCTCTTCGACCGGCTCGCAGGTGTGCGTGCAGAAGTACTCGATCAGGCACTTCAGGCCGCCATGGCTGTAGGTCAGGTAGGTGATGTTGAAGTCCGGCCCGTATTCGCCGAGATGCGGCGCAATAGCGTCGGGCACGGTCTCGTCGTCGGGCGTCTCTATCCGTGTCCAGCTTGTATCCCGCCAGACGAGCTTGCCGGCTTCCGGGAAGGAGAGATTCATGTGGGCGTAGTCCGCGCCGCGCCCGTAGATGCGACCGTCGATGACGAAATCGTTGCCGGCAACCGGACGGATCCGGTGCGGAACGCCCTCGCCCATCAGGTAGATCTTGCCGTCCTTGGATTTGACCTCGACGATCTCCTGCGTGGCGTCGTCGCGGTAATAGCCCGGCAGGGTCTTGAACTGCGCCTCGGGGATCTCCGGCGGACGCTGTGTCCGCTCCGGCATCTTGCCCATCTTGCGTTCGGCAAGAACGATGCGCACGCCGTCGACGCCGAGCCGCGAGGCGATCTGGTTGGCGAAATCAAGGGTCGCAAAGATAAGCACGCCGACGCCGGCGGCAGGCAGAAGCATCATCTGCGAAGCATAACCGTAGACGGCGCCACCATGGCCGACCGAGGTCCAGCCGTCGACGTCGCCGGAACCAAAGCACAGGCCATACCCGTTGAGTGTCTTGTCATGGCCGGCCGGACGTTTGCCGAACGGCGTCCACATCTCGCGCAGCGATGCAGGCGAGATGATCGAATTGCCTTCAGCATCGAAGCCGCCGCGCAGCAGGCACTGGGCGTAGCGTGCCATATCGCCCGTGGTGGAAAAGATGTTGCCGGCCGGCGAGCCGCCCAGGCTGAACACCGGCGCCGGCGTATCGCCGTCGAGCGTCCACATGTCGGCCGGCGCAAGCCGCTCGCGAATGCCGGGCGCCATGCCGCAGGAGGAACTGTCCATGCCAAGCGGTTTCAGGATATTGGCAGCGACATAGTCGGAATAGCTCTGGCCGGTGACGACCTCGATCACCCGGCCGACGACGGCGATGCCGGCGTTGGAGTAGTGCATCACCCCGAGGCTCGGATCCTGCTTCAAGGTCGAGCTCGCAAGCTCGTCGACGGTGTCCTCCAGCGGAGGACGGGTTGCGTCGAGATAGTGGCCACTCTTCGGTTCGCGCACGAGCCCGGCCGTATGGGTCATCAGCTTGCGCAGGCTGATGACCGAGCCGTAGGGCCCGCCCTCGGCGCCGGCGAACGGGTTCACCGGCTTGAAACCGGGCAGATAGGTCGAGACGTCGACATCGATATCGACAAGGCCCTTTTCGACCAGCTGCATGATCGCGAGCGACGTGAAGGTCTTGGTGATCGAGCCGATACGGAAGCAGGTGTCCTTGCCCATTTCGAAATGTCGGTCATGGCGCTGGACATGGCCTTCGGCAAGCACACCGTCGCGGTCGACGAGGGCGTAGGAGATCGACGGGATCGCCTTATCCTCGACCTCGTACCGGATCAGATCCTCGAACAGCTCGATGGAAGCAGCAGACAGAGAGGACATGGAAAATGCTCCTTGGGTCGTAAAGGGATCGGGTCTCAATGGGCGTGGCGTGGGTCGAGCATGTCGCGCAGCGCATCGCCGACCAGGTTCCACGACAGTACGAAGAGGAAGACGGCCGCGCCCGGGAAGGCCAGCGTGTACCAGAACTGGAAGGGATTGCCGGGCTGACCGACGATCCAGTTGCGTGAATAGGCGATGAACTGGCCCCAGTCGGCATAACCTTCTTCGGTGCCGACGCCGAGGAAGCTGAGCGCCGAGGCGGACAGCACCATGGAACCGGTCGCCATCGTCGCGAGAACCAGCACCGGGAACATGGCGTTGGGCAGTATATGCAGCACGATCAGCCTGAGATCGCTGGCGCCATAGCTCCTGGCTGCGTGGATGTAATCCATCTCGCGGATCCTCAGGATCTCGCTTCGAACGATACGGGCATAACTCATCCAGCCGAACGTCGTCAGCGCGATCGTGATGGGCACGATGCCTTTGCCGAGCAACGCCGTCAGCACCATGGCAGCGATCAGGAAAGGTACGGCCATGAACACGTCGACGATGCGCATCAGCACTTCCTCGATGACGCCACCGTAATAGGCCGCGACGGCGCCGACGACCGTGCCGATCAGCACGGAGATCGCCACGACCCCGAGCCCGATCTTGAATGCCGTGCGCGTACCCCAGACGACACCATAGAAGATGTCGTACTGGCCCTGGGTCGTGCCAAACACAGCCTCAGGCGAAGGCGGTTGCGGCGTCGCGAGGAAACCCGCGCGCGGCGTGTCGTAGGGCGAAAGCTGGAAGCTCTGCGGCGGTGCCAAGACGGGGGCGAAGACGGCGATCAGCACGAAAGCGAGCAGGACCACGACGCCGAACAGCGACACCGGATTGCGTGCGAGGTAACGAAGAAACTTCATTGCGTCTTCACCCTCGGGTCAAGCAACGGATAGATGAGATCGACGACCAGGTTCATCAGCACCAGGACGACCGCGAAATAGAGGCCGAAGCCGAGAACTGCGGGAAAGTCGAGATTGGCGGCGGTCTTCGCGGCAAACTGCCCGAGGCCGGCATAGTCGAAGATGGTCTCGGTGATGACCACGCCGCCCATCATCACGGCGAGTTCCATGCCGGCGATGGTTGCGAGCGGCAGAAGCGCGTTGCGCCTGGCGTGACGCAATTCGACGACGCGGCGCGGCAGGCCCTTGGCGCGGGCGGTGCGCACGTAATCCTGGCGCAGCGTTTCCAGCATCGAGGTGCGCATCACCCGCGTCATGCTGGCGACGTTGACATAGGTCAGCGTGATGACGGGCGCCGCGAGGTGACGAAGCGCGTCGCCGAAGATCGCAAGGTTCCCGTTCAACAGGGCATCGACGGTGTTGGCGCCGGTGTAGCGCACGAAATCGCCGGAACTGACGATGGTCTGGGCCCACTGGCTGAGCCGGCCGGGCGGGAACCAGTCAAGCGCCGAATAGAAGATCAGGAGCATCAGCAGGCCGAAGACATAGACCGGAAAAGACCAGCCGAGAATGGTGAAGATGCGGATGACGTGGTCCGGCCAGCGGTTGAGATAGATGCCGGCGCGCGAGCCGAGGTAGACGGCGAGCAGCAGACAGGGCACGAAGGCCAGCACGACCAGCTCCAGCGTCGCCGGAAACAGCGACATCAGCGCCGTCGACACCGGCTGGCGGGCGGTCTCGGACCAGCCGAGATTGCCGCTGAGAACGCCACCGATCCAGCGGCCATATTGGAGATAGAAGGGATCGTTGAGCCCGTACTGCTCGATCATCCGGCGAATGCTCTCCTGACCGCCCTTGAGATAATCGGGCGACGGTGCGTAGGCCGCCAGTCTCTGTGTCGGCGAAAGCGACATCTGCAGCGCGAAGATCATCAACGACAGCGCGAAGAGGACGATCGGCAGCATCATCAATCGTCTGAGTGCATAGTTCAGCACGGTTCACACGTTCCGATTTCAGGGAAAATGAAACAAGGGCTGCCGGGCGGGATCGCCACCCGGCAGCCCTGGCCAATCAATCGTTGGCCTTGGTGACCGGGTAGAAGTCCCACGCACCGTAGAGGATCATGTTGTCGACATAACCATCGATATTGCTGCGGGTGACGACGTAGCCGAAATCTTCCCAGAGGAACTGGGTGGTGGCGTATTCGTACGACATTTCCTGCAGCTTGGCGTAGATCGGCTCGCGCACAGCGGGATCGACCGAAGCCCATGCCTCGTCGAGCAGAGGCTTGAACTTCTCGGCCATCAGATCGCGGTACCCCTGGCCGACCATGCCGCCGACGAGGCCGGTGGGCGAGAGATAGTAGCTGGCTGCACCGAGCGGACCACCCGGATCGGAATAGTCAGGCCCCCACCCCATCACCGTCAAAGGAGCGGCCGGCTTCTCGCGGTTGTTGAGCTTGTCCGAGACCGAGGCCCAGGGCAGTGCCTGGATCTGCATCTTGAACTTCGGGTTGATGCGCGACAGGCCCTGCTGCAGCGCCGAAAGTGCGGCCGTCAGCTGCGGATTGCCCTCGGTCACATAGGCGGTGAAGGCGAAGCCGGTATCCCAGAGCTTGCCGCCGAATGCCTTCTTGAAGTGCTCCTCGGCCTTGGCGGGATCGTAGCTGTAGATCGGCGAATCCGCGCGGTAACCCATGATGCCGCGCACCGTCGGCCCGCGCGACTGCACGGTCTTTCCGAGCAGCACCTGGTTCAGGAGCGCATCGTAGTTCTGGGCATAGTTGAAGCCCTTGCGCACGTCGATATCGGCGAAGAAGTCCGGCGGGATGCCGGCGCCGTCCAGCTTGCCGCTACCGATCGCCGGATTGTCGTTGTCGTCGAGCGGCCAGGCGAAGAAAATGCCGCGCGAGAACACTTTCTGCAGGCCGTCGATGACCTTGACGCCTTCGGTCTTGCTGAGTTCGTCGATGAACTCGACCGGGGCGGTAACGAAATCGGCGTCGCCGGACAGAAGCTGCAGGCGCCGCGTCGTCCATTCCGGCACGGTGCGCATGACCACGCGCTCAAGCTTGGCGGGGCCCATGAAGTAATTGTCGAAGCGCTTCAAGGTGATGCGCCGGTCGGTCCGGTCCCACTCCTCGAGCATGAACGGCCCGGTGCCATTTTCTTCCGCAAACAGCGGATTGGCGCCTAGTTCCGGGCGGTAATGGGCCTTCCAGGTGTCGCCCGAACCATCCCAGCCGCCGACCGATGCAACCCATTCCTTGTCGACGACCGAGGTGCCGAAGGGCAGCGCGATTACCCCAAGCGTCGCTGGAAACGACTTGGGCAGCTTGAGCGTGACATTATCGCCATCGACGACGATCTGCGAGGCGAGTTGGTCATAAACCTTGCGCAGGATCTCGGGGCTGGCGTCGTTGATCGACTTGACCTGGCCTTCGGCCTCAACCCACTTGGCGATGTCGGTATATTTGCCGGCAGTGATCACCTCGGTGATCGCGTTCGACATCCACGACTGCCCCTGAAGGATGGCGCGCAACAGCGAATAGCGCACGTCCTCCGGCGTGATCTGGCCGTAGCCAGGCTCGATCGTCGCCTTCTGGGCGTCGGTCAGCTTGTCGTAATACGCCCAGGCGACTTTGCCGTCGGCACCCTTGATCCCGACCTTGTGGGCGAGAACGCCTTTGCGGATCGGGAAGGTGTAGCTGACGGAGCCGTCGGCCGCCTGCTTGATGAGGCCGTTCTCGAGCGACGGTACTTCGGTCGAGAGCGACGGCACGAACTCGGAAATCTTCGAGCCGTTGAAGTTCAACAAGCGACTGTAGATGTTGAGCGCGCCGTAGGAGCTCGGCGTGTTGGCGATATAGGCCGGATCGAACGACTGGATGTCGTCGGTCCACATGAAGACGAAAGTGCCGGGGTTCTTGGTCTCGGCCATAGCGGGCGCAGCCGCGATGCCGAGCCCCAAGCAGAGAGCTAGGGCTAAGGTGCGTTTCATCGTTGTTCCCATTTGGTGGAGGCGGAAGTTTTCTTCTCGTTATGGGTGAGGCTAGAAGAGCCCTTGCAGGTCTGTCCAATGTGTAATTAGGATAGACTATGCAAATCACGCATGAGGGCCAGCATGGAACTGCAATGGCTTGAAGATTTTCTGGAGATTGCCGCCACGCGGAATTTCTCGACGGCGGCGACGGCACGCAACATTTCGCAGCCGGCCTTCAGTCGCCGCATCAAATCGCTTGAGAACTGGATCGGCGCGGACCTGATCGACCGCAGCACCTATCCCGTGCAATTGACGCGGGCGGGAACGATGTTCCTGCCCGGTTGCCAGCGCCTCGTGCGCGAGGCCTACAGGCTGCGCACCGATTGCCGCAATGTCGCGGGCGAAAGCTCGGCCATGCTGACATTTACCTCGCTGCACACGCTGGCGATGTACTTTTTCCCGAGATGGATTGGCTCGCCGCTGATCTCGCGGATGCCGCTTCGCACCAGCATGCATGCGGCCGACTTCCTCGAAAGCATCGATCACCTGTGTTCGGGCCAGTGCGATTTTGCCATTACCTATGTACATCCCGATGGCCCGCCGGTGCTGGAAGGCGGTCCGTTCGAATCCCTGCAGATCGGCAAGGACAGGCTCATCCTGGTGTCTGGAACCGACGAGAGCGGCCGACCGCTGTTCGACATCGACGGGCCCGAGAGCACGGAGATCCCTTACCTCGCCTATTCCTGGAGCGACGGCTACATCGGCAAGCTGGCGACCTTGATCCAGTCGCGCTGGCGCAGGCCGCTCAATCTCAGCACCGTCTATCAGTCAGGCCTCGCCGACGGCCTGAAGCACATGGCGGTCGCCGGGCGCGGCGTCGCCTGGCTGCCGCAGATCTGTGTGGCGGAAGCCTTGCGGCAAGGCCGCCTCGTCCAGATCGGCGGACCACAGATGTCGCTCGAAATGGAGATCCGCATCTTCAGACGCGCCGGCCCCGGCAGCGCCGACAGCGATGGGTTGTGGCAGCATCTCAAGCAGTGTGCGGCGCTGCCACAGTACAAGAACGGATTCGATGCCGGCATCGACGCCGCCTGAGGCATCGTCATGACCGAAATCGCCCGATCGAGGCCATATGCGAAGACAGGCGACACGATGCAGAAAGCGCATAGTTTCGACTGCCACATTCGTGACACATTGATTTCACTCGGTTTTGTGGCGCGGACCGAAGCCGATCGCGTGCCGCCCGGGCACTGACGGCCTGCCTCGCTGGGAGTTCTCCGCCATCCGAGCATATTGACAGGATGCAACCCCGTTGCGAGACCTGATAGGGCAACGTCCCCTCGAAATCGGGTCCATGTGCTGATGTTCCTGTCTAAATCCGCGCCCCCTGAACTGCCCGAGGATGTCATCCTTTCCGTGGAAGACCTTGAGGTTTCCTTCGCGGCCGGCACACGCTCCCAGCTACGCGCGGTGCGGGGCGTCTCCTTCCGCATTGCACGCGGCGAGACCGTCGCGCTGGTCGGCGAGTCCGGATCCGGCAAATCGGTGACTGCCATGACGATCATGCGGCTGACGGAGTATGACGGCGCGGCGATCACCGGCGGACGGGTGCTGATGCGCTTGAAGGACGGCAAGGTCGCCGATCTCGCGACACTGTCGGAAAAGCGGGTCGAAGCCCTCCGCGGCGCGGACATCTCGATCGTGTTCCAGGACCCGATGTCGAGCCTGAACCCGGTCTTTACCGTCGGCGACCAGATTGCCGAAGCGGTGATCCATCACCAGAACAAGACACCCGAGGAAGCGCGCCAGATCGCGGTCAACACCCTCAAGCTGGTGCGCGTGCCCGATGCGGAACGCAGGCTCGACCAGTATCCTCATCAGCTCTCCGGCGGCATGCGCCAGCGCGTCATGATCGCCATCGCGCTTGCCTGCCGCCCGTCACTGATGATCCTCGACGAGCCGACGACCGCGCTCGATGTGACCATTCAGGCGCAGATCCTTGATCTGGTCCGCGCCCTGCAGCGCGAGATCGGCATGTCGGTGCTGTTCATTACCCACGACATGGGTGTCGTCGCGGAGGTCGCCGACCGGGTCTGCGTGATGCTCAAGGGTGAAATCGTCGAGACGGGTTCGGTCTACGACATCTTCGCCAAGCCGAAGCATGCCTATACACGCGCCCTGATTTCCGCCGTGCCGCGCCTCGGCAGCATGGCCGACAAGGATGCGCCGGAAAAATTCCCGCTGCTGGTGTTCGAACCGGAGCGGCAGCCCGCGGAGGCGACCGAATGAACGCGCCGGCTCATGTGACGGAAGCCCCCCGCCCGCTCGTCGAGGTACGAAACCTGGTGACGCGCTTCGATCTCAAAGCCGGGCTCTTCGGCCACGTCTCCGGCCGGGTGCACGCGGTGGAGAACGTCTCCTTCGACATTTTTCCAGGTGAGACCCTGGCGCTGGTCGGCGAATCCGGCTGCGGCAAGTCGACGGTCGCCCGCTCGCTCATGCAGCTCGATCGGCCGCGCTCGGGCTCCATCCGCTTCGATGGAACCGAGCTGATCGGCGCGCCGCGCCCCGTCCTTGCCCGATTTCGGCGCGAAGCCCAGATGGTGTTCCAGGACCCCTTTTCTTCGCTCAACCCGCGCATGACGATCGAGCAGTCGCTGATGGACCCGATGCGGGTCCACAAGCTGGGTTCGACCGGGGATTTGCGCGCCCGCGCCGCCGAACTTCTTGCAAAGGTCGAGCTTTCGCCTGAGCATCTCGAGCGCTATCCGCATGCATTTTCCGGCGGCCAGCGCCAGCGCATCTGTATCGCCCGGGCGCTCGCGCTCAAGCCGCGTCTCATCGTCGCCGACGAGGCGGTCGCTTCGCTTGACGTGACGATCCAGGCGCAAGTCATCAACCTTCTCATGGACCTGCAGCGCGAGATGCAGATCGCTCTTCTGTTCATCAGCCACGACATGGCGGTGGTCGAGCGCATCGCACACCGCGTTGCGGTCATGTATCTCGGCGAAATCGTCGAGATCGGCGATCGCCGTTCGGTGTTCGGCAATCCGCAGCACCCCTATACCCGCAAGCTGCTATCGACCGTGCCGATTGCCGACCCGACGCGCCGTCCGGAAGGGCGCCAGCCGATGTCCGACGAAATCCCGAGTGCGGTGCGTGCGCCGGACTTCGTGCCTCGCGAACTGCCGATGCGGCAGATCTCATCGACCCACTACGTGCGCCAGGTCGCAACCGGCTGACAACGGCCGCAATACCCCGTTCCAGATCAGAGTATCCCGACATGAGCACTTTCGAAGTGACGCAACCGGCTGCGAGCGCTGCCGGCATCGCGTCGACAGATATCCGCGACAGCGCAAGCGAAGCCAAGACCACAGGGTTCCTGCGTCCAGCGGCCGCCGAGCGACCGACACCCTATATCGAGGTCGACGAGAGACGGCTTACCCGCAACATCAAGGCCATGCAGCAGCGCGCCGATGCAGCCGGCGTGGCGATGTTTCCGCATGTGAAGACGCACAAGAGCCTCCACATCGCCCGGCAGCAGCTGGCCGCAGGCGCGCGCGGCATCACCGCCTCCAAGCCCAGCGAAGCGCTTATCTTTGCCGAAGCCGGGATCCCGTCGATTATCCTGGCCTATCCCATCGTCCGCGCGGCGTCGCTCGATCGCCTGCTGCCTGCAGTCAAGGCGCGGGGCGTGGAACTGCGTACGATTGCGGCGAGCGAAACAGGTGTCGATGCGCTGTCGGAGGCCGCCAGCCGGCACGGCGTCGAGATCGGCGTGTTCCTCAAGGTCGACGTCGGCCTCGGCCGCGTCGGCCTCAAACCCGATGACCCGGCAGCGCCTGAACTGTGCGCAAGGATCGCCGGCGCCCCTGGCTTGCGATTTGCCGGACTGCTTTCGCACGCCGGACATGCCTACGCCGCTCCTGAGCCGCACGCCCTGGCCACGATCGCCCGCGACGAGGCGAAGGCCCTCGCCGGCCTCGCCGACCGGCTTCGGCAACGCGGAATCGCCGTCGATTGCATTTCCGTCGGCGCAACGCCGACTTGCCTCGGTGCACCGCTGCCCCAGGAAGTCGACTACATCCGTCCCGGAAACTACGTCTTTCTGGACGGCACCGCCCTTCGGCTTGGCATCTGTACCGCCGACGACCTCGCGCTTTCAGTCGTCGCCCGCGTCGTTGCGTCCAACGACGCGCACTTCATCATCGACGCTGGTTCGAAGTCCATGAGCTCCGATCGCGGCGCACATGGCATGGGTGGCGCAGGGTTCGGCACGGTCGTCAGCGCTGAAGGCGATGGCGAAACCGGCATGTGGACACTCGAGCGACTGTCCGAGGAACATGGGTTCGTCCCGCATTCCGGGCGCGCCCTGCCGCTCGGCAGTCGCGTGCGCGTGTTCCCCAACCACTCCTGCGCCTCGATCGCCAATTTCGACAATTTCGTCCTGGCGCGCGCGGATGGCACTACAGCCAACCTGCCGGTCGACGCCCGCAGCGGTCAGACCTGAAGGGCGCACAGGCCATTTCGGCCACCCGGGCGGCGATCAATCGCCGCCCGAAAGCGAGCTGAAGTTCTCGCTCCTTCTTCCATCATCAAGATGGATAGCTGGATTCTGCGACCTAGATCTCCCAAATATCATTGCGACGCCAATATCAGTGCATCGAGAAGCCGACGCGGCTGATCGGACTTCAAATCTACTCCTCCAGTGCAAAGGATATGATCCATGAAAGTCCTAATGGTCCTCACTTCGCATGACACCCTCGGCAACACCGGCAAGAAGACAGGGTTCTGGCTCGAAGAGCTGGCGGCTCCCTATTACGTCTTTAGGGATGCCGGTGCCGAAATCACCCTTGCATCCCCCAAGGGCGGCCAACCGCCACTTGACCCGAAGAGCGATGAACCGATGTTCGAGACCGACCTCACTCGGCGTTTCAAGGCAGACCGGGAAGCCAAGGCCCAGCTCGCCGAGACGGTTCGCCTCGACAGCGTCAACCAGAGGGACTTCGACACCGTCTTCTATCCCGGCGGTCACGGTCCGATGTGGGATCTCGCCGAGGACGGAAACTCGATCAAGCTGCTTGAAGCCTTCATTGCGGCGGGCAAGACGATTGCCCTCGTATGCCACGCCCCCGGCGTTCTGCACCGCGTCAAGAACCCGGACGGCACGCCTTTCGTGAACGGTCGAAAGGTCACCGGTTTTACCAATTCCGAGGAAGCGGCCGTCGGCCTGACGGAGGTCGTGCCCTTCCTGGTGGAAGACGAGTTGCTCGGTCTCGGCGCCGTTTTCTCAAAGGTGAAGGACTGGGGCGTCCATACGGTCGTGGATGGCCGGCTCATCACCGGCCAGAATCCCGCCTCATCTGGCGAAACGGCAAAAGCCCTCCTGGCCGCCTTGAAACCGTGATCGAAGATTGGATCGGGGCGCGTCGCCAGAAAGAGCGGCCGCCTCGCCTTCAAGAAAGCGAACGAAGGCGTTCGTCCGCCCATCCGGAGCAATCGGCAAGCGGCCGACCGCCAACCTCAACGTTCTCGCGCGCACAGTTCGGCTCGGCCTCAACATCGTCGGGAACCGTCCTCGAGTTGCAGCGTTTCCCGTCCTCCGGCGCTTTCGGATACCGGGCCGCAGGAGAGAACCTGGATCGAACCGATCGCAGGCAAAAGCAGAGGGCAAGGGACGATATGGGTTTGGTACAACTCGGCCGGGCTCGCCTTTCGTTGGTGCTTCCACGGCACCGCGAACTTCTGCGCATGACAAAGAACCATCAGCTCTACGACCTCTTCGAGGCCTATGCGCGCGAGTCGATGACGCTCGACAGTCTCTTGCGAGAGCTTCCGCGCCGGGAGAAGCAGGTGTCCAAGCATCAGCAAATCTGCCTGGATCTGCAGGCCGAAGTGGTGACGCTGCTGACGCGACTGACGGAGCCGCTGAAGCCCGGGGCGTTGTAGCATTCTCCCTCGCCAAGCTTAGGAAGCGCCGTGGCGACCCTCAGCGCGGGATTCGATCCGTGTTTTTTGGCTCCCTCCTGACCAGAGCAAAACGAATTCCTATATTACAGGTCCATCGCCGACGGTACCTTCGCCGTGAGTGGAGAAAAGACCAAGGCGCATTTACCAACCGGAGGGATTCTGGATGACGAAGAGAGCTGTTCTGGCCGGTGGCTGTTTCTGGGGGATGCAAGACCTGATCCGCAGGCTCCCCGGCGTCACCGATACGCGCGTCGGCTACACCGGCGGCGACGTGCCGCACGCAACCTACCGCAACCACGGCACCCATGCCGAGGGCATCGAGATCATCTTCGACCCTGAGCGTATCAGCTACAGGCGCCTTCTGGAGGTTTTCTTCCAGATCCACGACCCGACGACGAAGAACCGCCAGGGCAACGACATCGGCATGTCCTATCGATCGGCGATCTACTACGTCGACGACGAGCAGAAGCGGGTTGCCGAGGATACCATCGCTGACGTGGAAGCCTCAGGCCTGTGGCCGGGCAAGGTCGTGACCGAGGTGGAGCCTGTCGGGAATTTCTGGGAGGCCGAGCCGGAGCACCAGGATTACCTGGAACGCTATCCCAACGGCTACACCTGCCATTTCCCGCGCCCGAACTGGGTGCTGCCGCAACGTTCGGCGGCAGAGTGAAGGCTCGTTCTGGCTGATGCGCCTCTGGCGCCTCGCGTTATGTACAGACTCGGTGGTGAGCATGCCAGGCAAAGCTTGGGCCCAACCCTTTAGGTTGGGCCCCTCTTCTAATTGACGCCTGGGAGACAACCGATCAACACGGTGTTACGCTGCCGTTTACAGCTTTTGCGTGAAGACCCCAAGATTGGTCCACGGAAGCTTCGAGATCTTTTGCCAGTTCGGCAGAGCCGCCATCGGCTGGCCGCCGCCGTTCACCACCTCCGGCCTCAAAATCTCCAGATCAATTGCCGGCGCGCCGCCGAGCTAACCTTTCTGAGCCCGGTGATGATCCGCTGTTGAGAAACCTCCTGGGCAAACGTCAGGCAGGGGAAGAGAGCGATTGCGGCAAGCAAAGCGCCTCCTTTTGCGAGAAACCTCATGGTATTGTCTCCACCCTGCTTCTGTGATCACCTGGTTGCATTCCTGGCTGATGCGTTCCTGCTTTGTCGCCAGGCAAGCGAGGATGAAGCCGTCGCCCTTGATGTCGGAGCATCTCTTGGCGATGTCGCGCTGGCAGACCTTTTGATAGGAAGCTTGGGCCTGTTCCCGCTGGGCAATCGACTGGAGAACGACGCTGATGGCGCCCCTATAGGTGGGCGTAACCTTCGAAGCGTTCTGCTGCAGGCAATCGGCAATTCTTCCGTTGCCGAGATTAAGCCCCTTGCACAACTTCTGAATATCCGCCCGCAATCGTCCGTCAATTTGGTGATCGCGTCGGTGTAACTCAGGGTCCGGGCTTGGACAGGCCCGGTAAAGACGATGGCGGCAAGCACGGTGGCCGCCACGAAATAACTGCCCTCAACATTATGACCTCTTATCGACTGGTCGCCGGACGGCGCCAAACGGCGACAAGGTGCATGAAGGCCGGGAATTGCCGGAGTATGTTACAGCAACGCACAGCGCTCCTGTGGAAGGCTTACTATGCTCGCTGCAGACGCCGGACAATTTCGCTGATCTTCTGTCCGGCCAGTTGGAACAGCCGCTTGCGCGGTGGTAGCGGCAGCGGTCACAAGTTGCAGAGCCGGTTGTCGAAGCATCGCAAGAGGTTTAACATTCCCGCCGCTGATGACGGTATTGCCTCTCGCCGGAGTTAGGTTCAGATGCGCGTCAAAGAATTGGTGACGGCGGTCGCCGTCAAGCATTCGCCTGACAACAGCGGTCAGACAGGCAAGCCGAACTATGTTGGACAACCACGTCAGCGACCTCCCCGTTGCTGGCGATGAAAGCCCGTTCGTGAGTCTTAATCAACGAGGGCAAAGAACCGCATGGATGTTCGCAGAGAATGTCTGAAGCGCCGAGGCGTAGCTAAGAGATCTCGGGTTCGTATCCGCCATAGCCAGTACTGGCATCAAGGCCCGCAAAATACGTCGAAGTCATACAAGCTGGAGGAGCATGGAAATGGCAAAGACGATGAAGGCGGCTGTCGTTCGGCAGTTCCGCGCTCCACTCACCATTGAAGAAATGGCCGTACCGACACCTGGACCAGGCCAGATACTGGTCAAATATGAGGCGACGGGCGTGTGCCACACCGACCTCCACGCCGCCAATGGAGACTGGCCGGTTAAGCCGTCGCCACCCTTCGTACCGGGACATGAGGGAGTTGGCTTCGTCTCGGCCGTCGGAGCGGGCGTCAAAAGAGTGAAGGAAGGCGACAGGGTTGGGGTGCCTTGGCTACACACTGCCTGCGGTTACTGCCCATACTGCCGAACTGGTTGGGAGACCCTGTGCGCTTCCCAGGCAAATACAGGATACTCCGTCAACGGAACCTTCGCGGAGTTCGGACTGGCAGATCCTGACTTCGTCGGCGCCGTACCAGACAAGCTCGAGTTCGGTGCCGCCGCGCCGGTGCTTTGCGCCGGGGTGACCGTATACAAGGGGCTGAAGGAGACGGAGGTCCGTCCCGGCGAGTGGGTGGCGATATCCGGTGTCGGTGGCCTCGGGCACATGGCAGTGCAATATGCCAAGGCGATGGGCATGAATGTCGTCGCTGCCGACATATTCGAGGAAAAGCTGGCGCTGGCAAAACAGCTCGGCGCCGATGTTACTGTCAACGGCAAGGCCAAAGACGCCATCGAACAGGTCGTGAACGCGACCAATGGCGGCGTTCACGGCGTCCTTGTGACCGCGGTCTCTCCCGCCGCGATGGAGCAGGCCTTCGGGTTCATGCGGTCGAAAGGCACGATGGCGCTGGTCGGCCTTCCTCCGGGAATGATGTCCTTGCCCGTGTTCGAGACAGTACTGAAACGCATCACGGTGCGCGGCTCGATCGTCGGCACCCGCCAGGATCTGGAGGAATCGCTGGTGTTTGCCGCAGAGGGAAAAGTGAAGCCGCACTTTTCCTGGGACCGCCTCGAGAACATCAACGACATCTTCCATCGGATGGAGGCGGGCAAGATCGACGGCCGCATCGTCATGCGACTGCACTGACTTGCACGCCGGCCGCCCGGAGGCACGACAGCACAGGCCTTGTTGAACGGGAACCCGGATGGCCTTCCCGAACGACATCCATGGAGATGTGCCAGCGTCCGGCTTGACGCAAAGCTGCTATCGATTTGAGGGATCTCGCAATGGTCCGGTCGATTGACGAAACTGAGAAACTGGTTTCCCCGCATCGAACAGGTCCGGCTGCCGAAACCGCCCTGCTTTCGAACGGCAGTTATCATGTGCTCCTCACGGAGAACGGGTCAGGATACGCAATCTGGCGCGGGCTCGATGTCACGCGCTGGCGAGAGGATGTTACGCGCGATTGCTGGGGCCAGTTTTGCTACATCCAGGATCTCGAAAGCGGCGATGTCTGGTCCATCGGCAGGCAACCGATCCGACGGCCGGATGCAACGTATGCGCAGGAGCTTGATGGAGACCGCGCGGAGTTTCTTTGCGCTTTCAAAGACATCGAAGTCACCGCGCAAATATGTGTAGCCGGTGATTGCGACGCCGAAGTGCGCTTGCTGCAGTTCGTCAACAAGGGAGCCGCGACCCGGAAACTTGCGGTAACGAGCTACTCCGAGGTCTGCCTGAGCGGCCGACGCGGCGACAGTGCGCACCCTGCATTCGCCAAGCTTTTCGTAGAAACCCGGTTTGACCCGGAAACGACGGCGCTGTTTGCAAGGCGCCGACCGCGCAGCGCCTTGGACAAGCCGAATTTTGCCGTCCACGTTTCGGCATCGAGCCAGAACGGCGGTTCTTCGGTCGAATATGAGACGGACCGCTGCCGCTTTCTGGGCCGAGGGGGAACACCGTCCAATCCCCTCGCCCTTGAGAACCGGCAGCGTCTTTCAGCGACGACGGGGCCCGTCCTTGATCCGGTCTTCAGCCTGCGCAGAACGTTGGCATTGGGACCTTCCGAGATCGCGCAAATCGCTTTCGTGACGGGTGCCTCTGACGACGAAGGGACCGCACTCGCGATCGCGAGACAGTTTTCAGATATCGCGGCGGCAGCTAGGGCCCTATCGCCTGTAACCCGAAATTCCACCAATGCGGCCGCTTCCCAGCCCATGGCCGACAAGGTGGCCGTCTATTATCAACTCGCAGGAGCCTTGGCCCGCTCGCATCCCGACCTCCGGAACGGCAGTGTCCATGGCGGGCCACGCCTTGAAATCGGCGCGTTGTGGTCGAACGGGATTGGCGGCGACATTCCCATTCTGCTGCTTCGGCTCGACCAAAAAGATAGGACCTCACTTCTTCCGGATCTTCTCGATGCACATGCGTTCCTGACCGGCCGTGGCCTCACCCTCGATCTGGTTCTCCTCGATGAACGTGACGACGACGAAAGCGCGCACTTGCGCGAACAGGTCACAGAAAGCCGTGGAGAAGAACTCTTCGATAAGCCAGGAGGAATTCATACGCTTCGTGGCAGCAAGCTCCCGCACGGCACCGCGAACACGCTGCTTGCTGCCGCGCGTGTGGTTCTTGCTTCCAGCCGCGGACCGCTGGCCGTTCAGATCTCGCCGAGAACAAGCATTCCGCTTTCCGCACCACCACCCGACGCATCTTCGCGCCGCCGACCGGTGCGGCCCGGCGACGCTCCAGAGGACCTGCTTTTCTGGAGCGGACACGGGGGCTTCACGCATCAGGGCAATGAATATGTGATCGCTGCGGAGCGGCCGACGCCTGCGCCATGGTGCAATGTCATCGCCAACCCCGATTTCGGCTGCATGACGAGCGAAAGCGGCCTTGGGTATAGCTGGGCAGGCAACAGCCAGTTGAACAGGCTTACCCCGTGGTCGAACGATCCGGTTTCAGACGCTCCGGGCGAGGTCGTCTATCTGCGCGATGAGCAGACCGGAGAAGTCTGGACACCGACGCCTCTACCGCTTGGACACGCGTCGTCCAGCAATGTGAAGCATGGGCAGGGCTACACGCGCTATGAAGGCGCCAGCGGAACGCTTCGCCATGAAATGACGGTGCATGTTCCCGTTTCCGCACCGCTCAAGATCATCCAGCTTGCCATTCGCAACGAGGGAACCGAAGCGCGCACGCTGAGCATAACCTACTTCATCGAGTGGGTGCTCGGGACCTTGCGCGAGGATACGTCGGCGCGGATCGCCTGCGAACATGACGCCAAGTCACACGCCATCATCGCCAGGCCCATCTGGGAAGGTCCTTTCGCTGGACGGCACGCTTTCGCTGCATCCAGCATGCCGCTGCGATCGTTCACCTGTGATCGCGGCGAGTTCCTGGGACGCGGCGGTTCCGTCGCAGAACCCTTGGGGCTGAGTGGTTCCGAGCTCAGCTGCTCCACCGGTACCCCGGGTGATCCCTGCGCGGCGTTGACAGTCGAGGTACCGGTCCTTCCTGGCCAGAGCGCCGAGCTTGTGTTCGTGCTTGGGCAGGCAACCAGTCGCGACGAAGTCCGCAGGCTCGTTCGGGAATATGCCGATCCGGGCGGCGCACGGCGCTCTCTGGAAGCCGCCACCCGGCAATGGGACCAAACCCTGGGTGCGATTACGGTTCGCTCGCCAGACAAGGCCTTTGACCTCATGATGAACCGGTGGCTGCTCTACCAGGTACTGGTTTGCCGGGTTTGGGCGCGGACCGGGTTTTATCAATCCGGTGGCGCCTATGGTTTTCGCGACCAGCTCCAGGATGTCATGGCGCTGGTTCACTGCGCGCCCGACGAGGCGCGCGCGCACATCCTGCGCGCCGCGGCGCGCCAGTTTACCGAAGGTGACGTCCAGCATTGGTGGCACCCGCCGACGGGCGTTGGAGTTCGGACCCGCATCACCGATGACCTCTATTTCCTGCCTTACGTCGTCCAGAACTATGTGTCGGTGACGGGCGACTATGCGCTTCTCAGCGAGCCTGTGCCTTTCATCTCGTCGCCAGTCCTTACGGACGAGCAGGAAGAGACCTTCGGCATGCCCGAGATCTCTGCGGAAACCGCAACGCTCTACGATCATTGCTGCCGCGCCCTTGAAAGGGGTCTTCGCACCGGTCGGCATGGCCTGCCCCTGATGGGAACCGGCGACTGGAACGACGGGATGAACAAGGTGGGCGCGGAAGGCTTGGGCGAAAGCGTCTGGAACGGCTGGTTCTTCCTGACCACTCTCAGGTTGTTCGCAACGTTGGCAACCGCCACCGGCGACAGAGAACGGGCCGCCTGGTGCGAAGAGCGAGCCGAGGCGTTGCGCGTCTCATTGGAGACCCACGCCTGGGACGGTTCGTGGTATCGCCGCGCCTATTTCGACGACGGCACGCCACTTGGCTCCTCGGTAAACGATGAATGTCAGATCGACGCCATACCGCAGGCATGGGCCGTCATATCGGGGGCAGCCGACGCGGGACGCGCTTCGAAGGGCATGCATGCCGTGTGGGATCGATTGGTTCGTCCCGAGGACAAGTTGATCCGGCTGTTCGATCCGCCGTTCGACAAAGGCGCGCTGCAGCCAGGATATATCAAGGGCTACGTTCCAGGTATTCGGGAAAACGGTGGCCAGTACACCCATGCCGCTGCCTGGGTCGTCCTGGCCACCGCACTGTCAGGAGACGGTGACCGGGCGTTTGAGCTCTGGAGCATGCTGAACCCGATCAATCATGCCCTCTCCGCCGAAGACACCGCGCGCTACATGGTCGAACCCTATGTCGTTAACGCCGATATCTACGGTGCGCCGCCCCATTCGGGTCGCGGAGGGTGGACCTGGTACACGGGATCTGCCGGCTGGCTCTATCGTGTTGGCCTCGAAGCGATCCTCGGCATCCGCCGACAAGGCACACAGCTTTTCATCGAACCCTGCGTGCCGACCAATTGGCCCGGCTATGAAGTCGACTTCCGATTTGGAGCAGCAACCTATTGCATCAAGGTCAAAAAGGGTCCCGGGCCCCGGCGGGCAATCACGCTGGATGGCCAGGAGCTCAAGGACCTCAGCGTCCCGCTCGCCGATGACGGACAAAACCATCAAGTCCTTCTGGCTGTCGGCTGATGAGGTCGGAGGCGCTGACGCCATCATAGCCGGAGAGGTGAACCGAGCGAAATTCGCCGGCGCAAAGCACGAAATTGGCGGCTCGCGAAGCCGCCACAACGTTCAATCCAACGCGGTACCGACCTTCTGCAGAAAGGAAGTGACCATGACGAAGGGCTCGTTCTCTCATCAGCATGCCGGACTATACAGAAGAGACCTTCTGCTCATTGCCGGAACCGCGGCCGCGGCGCTCGCCAGCTCCAGCCACAGGGCGGCAGCGGCGTCCGGCGAAACGGCAATCAAGATCGAAGAGGTCAGGCGCGATGAGGATGTATTCGCCTACCTCAACAGGATGAATGGTGGCTTTACCCAAAGAGCCTACCAGCAGGTGATTGGCGCCGCCAACGAGTTCAAGGAGGGGGATCAAACGATTGGCGTGGGCGCTGAAGACGACGCGACACGGCTCCATGCGCGCGCTCTGCTGACCAACACCAAGATCGGCGAACTCTACGAGCATCCGCTGTTTGAGGACAATCTGCAGCGCCTGATCTGGCAGACGACCGACCAAGCCCAATTCGAAAAGGTCAAAGACTGGACGATGGGACGATTGAAGGACTTTCTTCTGAACGAACCGGAAGAAACCATCAAAGCCATGATGACGGGGCTGACCAGCGATACGATCGGATGCGTCCCGAAACTGATGACCAATCAGGAGCTCATTTCTCTCAGCAACAAGATCTTCAATGTGATGCCCCGCACCAAGATGGGCGCGAAAGGGTATATGGGCGCTCGGATCCAGCCGAATTCTCCCACAGATCACCCCGAAGACATCGTCTGGCAGGTGTTCGATGCGTTTTCCTATGCGACCGGCGATATCGTCATCGGCACCAATCCGGTGGACAGCACCGTCGATAGCGTCGTCACCGTCGAGCGCGCGCTAAAGGACATCGTCGATACATTTGCGCTCGGAGACGTGATCCCCTGGTGCGTGCTTGCGCACATCGACGTTCAGGCCGAGGTCAACGAGGATTTCCCGGGAACGGTTTCGACGATGTTCCAAAGCCTTGCCGGAACGGACGACTGCAACAAGATCTTCGACATCACGAACGACAAGATCCTGAAGTATGCAAGCGCCAAGGCCGGCGAACGATATGGTCTCTACTTCGAAACCGGGCAAGGTTCGGAATTCACCAACGGCGTCGCAAACGGCGTCGATATGATGGTGCTTGAGGCACGCAAATACGGGTTCAGCAGGGCCGTCGGAATTGAACTGGCCAAGGTCCAGCCCAAGGGCGCGTGGCTTCATGTCAACGATGTTGCCGGATTCATAGGGCCTGAGGTCTTCAAGACCCGCGAGCAGCTAGTCAGGTGCTGCCTCGAAGACATGGTCATGGGCAAGCTGCATGGGCTGATCATCGGGCTCGATATCTGCACCACCCTGCATATGACGGTCAGTCTTGAAGACCTGGACTGGTGCCAGGACCAGATCCTCCCCGCCAATCCCGCCTATCTGATCGCGCTGCCGACCAAGAACGACCCGATGTTGAGCTATCTCACCACATCGTTCCAGGATCACGTGCGGGTACGGGATAAATTCGGCTTCAAGGTCAATGATGCAATGTGGGAATTCTACAAACGCATCGGGATCGTTGGCGAGGATGGCAGCTACACGGCGAACTATGGAGATCCTCTCTGGGTCTATTACCAGTATCGTCTCGCCAAAGGTGACGGGCGGTCCAAGGACGACGTGTATGCCGAAGGCCGCGAGAAGATGCAGGAGGTTGAGGCGAGAGGTGTAGACCTTGCAACAGGTCACGGTGCAGAGATCTGGGACCTCAACCCGGCACTCGCGGCCAAGGTCAAGAGCCTCTACGACGATGCCAAGCTATCGCTCTGGGCTGAGCTCACGCCCGAGTTCATTGCCGCCGTGCCCAACGCCGTGACGGTACGCACGCTGTCCAGGGACCGCAACGACTACATCGCCCACCCGACCACAGGCGAAACGATTAGCCCGGAAACGGCCGCCGAGATTGAAAAGATACGGGAACTCTGGGGCGACGACATCCCGAAAGGGCAGATCGTCATTTCAGACGGCCTGAACGCCAAGGCCATCATGGACGAGGGACACCTCGCACCCTTCCTCGAAGAGATGCGCAAGCTTCTTTCCGACGCCGGCGTCTCGGTGGGAGACAAGAACATCGTCGTCACGAGCGGAAGAGTGCGGGCCGGCTATCGCATTGGCGAGATGCTTTACGCGAAGGCCGACCCCGACAGCCTGAGAGGGATCCTCCACATCATCGGCGAACGTCCCGGCACGATGCATCACGCCTACTCCGTCTACATCACCGTCGCCAAGGGCAAGCGATGGGCGGAGAAGAACATCGATCACGACATCACCAGGCTGGTCAGCAATGTCGCCGATACGGCGCTGGACCCGAAGAAGGCGGCCAAGGAGACCTTGACCATCATCCGGGAAATCGTCGGCAAGGAGGTCAACGGCAGCCGTCGATACGGATAGTCGTGACAGCCGGCTTCTATCGACTAGGCTGCAAAGACCTTCGCGCGGCGCAACGTGACAAAACCAGTGTCTCCGGACTTCACCGTGCGTTCCGGTTCCAGGTCGAGTTCCAGATGCGCACCGTCCCGGGTGGTCGCAATCACCCGGCGACCGCCCGGCCGATCCATGACACGGCTGACGGTGGCAGCGATGCCGGCTCCCTGCGGCGCCCAGTCGAGATCACCCGGACGAGCGTAGAGTTCAGCCTTGCCATCCGCCAAGCCTGCGGCGTCGATCTCCGCGCCATCGGCATAGGCCCTGCCGTCGCGCACTTCGGCGGCGAGCATGTTGGCATCGCCCAGGAACTTCATGACAAATGCCGACTTGGGGTCGCGGCAGACGGCCTCCGGTGTTCCCTGTTGGACGATGTGGCCGTCCTTGAGGATCACGACGCGATCGGCAAGGTCGAGCGCCTCTTCCTGGTCGTGGGTGACGAACAGCGTCGTGATGCCGAGCGTTGTATGGATCTCGCGCAGCCAACGGCGAAGCTCCCGCCGGACGTTGGCGTCCAGCGCGCCGAAAGGCTCGTCGAGCAGCAGCACTTTCGGATCGACCGCAAGGGCACGGGCAAGCGCGACGCGCTGACGCTGCCCCCCGGAAATCTGCGCCGGAAACCGGTCACCCAGACCTTCGAGGCGGACCAGCCGCAGGAGCTCCGTTACCCGCGCCTGGATCGCCGCCTTCTCGCGCTTGACCTTCGAGACGTCCATGCCGAAGGCGATATTTTCCGCCACGGTCATATGCGGGAAGAGCGCATAGTGCTGGAAGACGAATCCCACGCCCCGATCGCGCACCGGGATATCCGTTGCATCCTGATCGCCGAAGTAGATGTGGCCACCATCGGCGAATTCGAGCCCGGCGACCATGCGCAGAATGGTCGTCTTGCCGGAGCCGGACGGCCCGAGCAGAGCGACAAGTTCGCCGCTCTCGACCTCGAGGGACACGTCCTTGACGGCGCGGAACGTTTCGAAAGTCTTGACGACGTGGTCAAGGCGGATCTTCATGATGTTTACTCCGCAGGATTGGCTGCCGGACGGACACGGCCCGCCCCACGGCGCTCCAGCGCCACTTTGGCAATGATGGTGAAGACGGCGATCAGCGCCAGGATGGACGCCGACGCGAAGGCGCCCGCCGCCTGGTAATCGTGGTAGAGCAGTTCGATATGAAGCGGCAGCGTGTTGGTCTGTCCGCGGATATTGCCCGAAACCACAGACACGGCGCCAAACTCGCCCATGACACGGGCATTGCAGAGAACGACGCCATAAAGCAGCGCCCATTTGATGTTCGGCAGCGTGACCGAGAAGAAAGTACGCCAGCCGGAAGCCCCGAGCGACGTTGCCGCCTCCTCGAGGTCCCTGCCCTGCGCCTGCATGAGCGGTATGAGTTCGCGCGCGACGAACGGCGCGGTGACGAACATCGAGGCAAGGATGATGCCGGGGATCGCGAACAGGATCTTGATGCCGTAGGCATCGAGTGTCGGACCGAAGATGCCCTGCAGGCCATAGACAAAGAGATAGGCGACACCCGCAACGATCGGCGAGACCGAGAACGGGATTTCTATCACCACCAGCAGGAAGGCCTTGCCGCGGAAGTCGAATTTGGTGATGGCCCAGGCCGCCGCAATGCCGAAGGCGGTATTGACCGGCACTGCGACCAGCGCCGCAAGCACGGTCAGCATGATCGCGTGCCGGGTGTCGGGATGAAGGATCGTGTCGCGATAGACCTGCCATCCCTTGGCAAAGGCTTCGACACCGATGATCAGCAAAGGTGCAAGGATAAGGAAGGCACCGAGGGTCAGGACGGTGCCGATCAGCATGCGGCGGAAGAATGGTCCGTCACCGACCCGCGGCGGGGTGCGTCCGGTTCTCATCATTCTCATGGTCAGCCCCTCGCCGTATAGCGCAGCGCACGCGCCTGCAGCCAGTTTGTGATGCCGAGCATGAGGAAGGCCGTGAGCAACAGGACGGACGCGATCGCCGCAGCGGCCTGGTAATCGTATTCCTCCAGCCGGATGAAGATCAGCAACGCGGTGATCTCGGTCGACATCGGCTGGTTGCCGGCGATGAAGATGATCGCGCCGAACTCGCCGAGGCAACGGGCGAAGGAAAGCGATAGACCTGCGAGCAGGGCCGGAGTGAGAAGCGGCAGGATGACCTTGCGGAAGATCGCCCAATCCGACCCGCCAAGCGACTGGGCGGCCTCTTCCAGCGACGGATCGAGATCTTCCAGCACCGGCTGCACCGTGCGCACGATGAAGGGCAGCGAGGTGAAGCACATGGCGATCATGATGCCGAGCGGCGTATAGGCAACCTTGATGCCGAAATCGCCGAGGATGGAGCCGAACAGGCCGTTCGTGGTGAAAAGCGCCGTCAGCGAAATGCCGGCGACGGCCGTCGGCAGCGCAAACGGCAGGTCGACCATGGCGTCGACGATGCGCCTCCCCGGAAAGCGGTAGCGCACCAGAACCCAGGCGAGCGCGAGGCCGAAAAAGAGATTGAAGAAGGTCGCGGCAAGTGCGGCAAGCACCGTGACGCGATAGCTCGCGAGAGCCCGCGACGACGAGACGATCTGCCAATAATCAATAGGACCAAGGCTTGCTGCCTTGAAAACGAGGGCTGCCAGCGGCAGGACGACGATCAAGCTCACGTAGAGCAGCGTCACCCCCAGCGACAGGCGCAATCCGGGCAGGACATTGCGTCTCAAGCGGTCATTTCCTTGTCATGTCATGGTGAAACCCGGCAAACGGTTCGTCTGCCGGGCTGGCTGAAATCGGGAGCGGCTAGCGCTTAGCGGCTGCCGTAGAGCTTGTCCAAAACCCCGCCGGAAGCGAAGTGCTCGCTCTGGATCTTGCTCCAGCCGCCAAAGACGTCGTCGACGTTGACGAGGCGGATCGCCGGAAACTGATCCTTGAACTCGCCGGCTACCTTCTCGTTGCGGACGCGGTGGCCGAACTCGGCGGCGATCCGCTGGCCTTCCTCCGTATAGAGGAAATCGAGATAGGTCTTGGCAAGCGCTTCCGTGCCGTGCTTCTCGGCAACCTTGTCGACGACGGCGACCGGGAATTCGGCAAGCAGGCTCACCGACGGGATGACGCTCTCGACCTTGTCGGCGCCGTACTGCTTGACGATGCTGCGCGTTTCAGCCTCGAAGGTGATCAGGACATCGCCGGTTTCGCGTTCGACGAACGTCGTCGTGGAAGCGCGGCCACCCGTATCGAAGACCGGAACATTGTCGAAGATCTTGGTGATGTAGGCCTCGATCTTCGCCTCGTCCCCCTCATAGGCCTCCTTGGCCCAGGCGTAAGCGGCAAGATAGGTGTAGCGGGCATTGCCCGAGGTCTTCGGATTGGGGAAAACAGCGTGAACATCGTCGCGCGCGAGATCGCTCCAATCCTTGATGTTCTTCGGGTTGCCTGTGCGCACCAGGAAGGATGGGAAGGAATAGAATGGCGAGGCATTGTTCGGGAAGGCCTTCGCCCAGTCCTTGGCGACGAACCCATTCTTGGCCAGGAACTCGATGTCGGTGGTCTGGTTGAAGGTCACGACATCGGCCTCGAGACCCTCGAGGATCGAGCGCGCCTGCTTCGACGTGCCGGCGTGCGATTGGTCGATCGTTACCCCGGGATGCTGCCTGATGAACGCTTCGTTCTCAGCAACGAAAAGCTCGCGCGAAACGTCGTAAGACGCGTTGAGGAGTTTCGTGGGCTCCTCAGCCAGCGCGGGAGTGACGAAGTGCGCGGCGAGGGCAGCGCCGAGAATGAGGAGGCGTTTCATGCAATTCTCCGGTGTTGTTTTCCCTGAGAACCTACCGGCGGGCGTATAGCAGCGCGAGGGACCGAGCACTTCGGTTGCGCAACGCCTTAGAAATTCCGTCTCGTTTCCGCCGTAATTTGCGGAGTTTTTTGCCTCCGGCCCCTCTATCGGCCTGCAAGGCGGTTTCAGAGCATGTCCCCTGAGCCGTCGGCGAGAATGCAGCCGGCCCTCTTGGAGAGGCCGATCATCGCTATCGTGGCCAAAGGCCGCCAAATACCACCTTCAGCACACGTTCTGTCGCACCTCGCGCTTTTGTCCTACCGGCGTAAGTCCCCGTCGCCTAAACAGATTCATACGAGAAGAATCGGATTGGAGGCCGCCATGAGCCAGGACCAAAAGACCATAACCACCTGGTATGTCGATCCGGACGCAGAAGACCGGATGTCGGATGGGCATGCTCCGATCTGGCGACATCTGATCGACTTGATCGTCGAGCGCGACCTGTCCCAGAAGAGCGTCCTTGATTTCGGTTGCAATCAGGGTGGCCTGCTACGGCATCTCTATGCGATCCGGCCATTTCGCAAGGCCCTTGGTATCGACATTGCCGAGCAATCGATCGCCAAGGCCGAAGCCTTCAAGGGCAATATTCCCGTTCAGCACGCGGTCGGCGGAAGGCTCGAAGGCTGGGTCGAGGAGTTCGATCTCGCAATCAGCCACGAGGTGATCTATCTCGTCGAGGACATCGACGCCCATGCCGCCGACATCTTCAAGGCGCTGAAGCCGGGCGGCGTCTACTATGCCGTCACGGGCTGCCACACCGACAATCCGCTCTGGCCGAAGTGGCGCGATCTCGTCGCCAAGCGCACGAATACGGTCGTTCAGGATCGATCGATCACCGACTACGGAAATGCCTTCGCCAAAGCCGGCTTCGAGGTCTCAGGCCGCAAGCTGGAATATGACGGCTTCATTCCCTTTGTCGCGGATGGCTGGACGCCAAATTTCGCCGATGCGCTCGACTACTACACCCAGACGAAGATCGTTTTCCGGCTCGTCAAGGGCCTGGCGGGTTCAGCTTCGTAAGCTCGACGTCGAAATGGGGTGGTTTGCCGGGGGCAACCTCGACGAACGTCCCCCTGACCCGGAAGGTCTTCTCGATCAGACCGCTTTCGGCCAAGTACCTCGGTTCGCCGTCGAAGCGCAACACGCCCCTCTCCAATAGAGATATCCGGTCGCTGACGGCAATCGCCTGATTGATGTCGTGGATCGCCATGATGATCGTCACGCCGCGCTCGCGGCTCAGGCGATGGACGAGGTCCATGACCTCGACCTGATAGCCGATATCGAGAAAGGACGTCGGCTCGTCGAGGAGCAGGATCGCCGCTTCTTGCGCCAAGGCCGCCGATATCCACGCGCGTTGGCGTTCGCCGCCGGACAATTGCTGGAGCGTGCGGTCTGCAAGGCTGGTGAGCCCTGTGCTGTCCAGTGCCCATTCGATGGCTTCTTCGTCCCGGCGAACGTAGGAACGAAACAGGCCGACATGGGGAAAGCGCCCCTGGCGGACGAGTTGAGCGACCGTCATCTCGTCCGGAGCGGTGGGCTGCTGCGGCAGAAATGCGAGCTTCTTCGCAATGGCGCGGCGCGACATCGAGGCAACGGCGACACCTTCAATCAACGCCCCGCCTTCCGCTGGTGAAAGCAGCCCAGCGAGCGCCTGAAGCGCAGTGCTCTTCCCGGATCCGTTCGGACCGATCAGGGCGCGTATCTCCCCTCTCTCCATGGACAGGGAGAAATCGGACAACGCTCTTCGGTGACCGTAGAGAACCGACAATTGCGAACAGGACAACGGCATGGATGATCTCAAGAAACCTTGCGCAGAAGCGCGAGCAGGACGGGGACGCCGATGAGAGCGGTGACGACACCGATCGGCACCTCCTCGGCGCCGCCGACCAGGCGACCGATCAGGTCACTGAGCGTAACGACGACCGCGCCAAGGACGATGGTGAGCGGAAGGACCAATGGAAAGTGCCGGCCTGCGATGAAGCGCGCTAGGTGCGGGACGATGAGGCCGACGAATACGATCGGCCCGACGGCGCCGACGGCACTTGCGGCGAGCGCACAGGACACGAGCAGAACGAGCGAGAACTGTCGCCGATAGAAAAGGCCGAAGGATTGGGCGACGGCGGCGTCGAACCGGAGCAGGATGAGCGGACGGTAGATCAAGGGTAGCACGGCGAGGCCGGCAACCGTGAAAGGCAGCAGGAAGAGCGCGTGATCCCAGGTCCGGGCATAGAGGCTGCCGGAAAGCCATTCGAGAATGATCTCGATGCGCGCCGAACCCCAGCCTGCGATGAGCCCGATGGCGATGGCATGAAGCACGGCGCCAATGGCGATACCGCAGAGTGTGATCCGCAGCGGGCTGAGATCGAGACGGAAAGCGAGCAGATAGATGATGCCTCCTGCCACCATGCCGCCAACCATGCCGGCGGGCGGAAGCCAGGCGATCGGTAACTCGTTGACGGCGTAGGAGTCCGGATGGGCAAGGTAGACCGTGGCCAGGAGAAAAAGCGTCACGGTCAGCGTCGCCCCCTGAGAGACACCCATCAGAGATGGATCGGCAAGCGGGTTTCGCGTGATGGTCTGGAGAAGCAACCCCGCCAACGCGAACTGCACTCCAGCAAGAACACCCGTCACGATCCGCGGCAATCGGATGTCGAGAATGATCGAGCGCGCCTCCGGCGACCCGCGTCCGCCCAGGGCCGAGAGGACGTCGGCAACGGGAACGTCGACGATGCCCAGGAAAATGGCCGCAACGAAGGACGCGGGCATGAGCAACAAAACGGCAGGAAAAAACCAGCGGTTTGGTTGCCCGAGAGTGGAAGCCTTCACGATCGTCCGCCCTCCCCCCTGAAGTCGAGCCGACCGCGCTGGATCAGATAGACGAAGATCGGTCCCCCAAGCAGTGCGGTTATGATCCCGACCGGTAATTCCTTCGGGATGGCGATTGTCCGCGCGATCAGATCAGCCGAACTCACGATCAGCGACCCGATGGCAGCGGTAAAGGCAATCTCAAAAACTGTGCCGCGCGGCCCTAGAAGCCTGGCGATATGCGGTGCGGCGAGGCCGACAAAGGCAACGGGCCCTGCGACGGGGGCAACGCCGGCAACAGGGCATACGCCAAGCACGAGCAGGACCGGTTTCCACACAGTCAACTGCACCCCCATGGCTGCGGCGGAATGGTCGCTCAGGGAAAACATCGCAACGACCCGAGAGAGGATGAAAGCGCCGATCACGCCCGTCAGTACCCACGGCAGCATCTGGACGAGGTTCATCCACGTTCGGCCCGCAAAACCTCCGGCGAGCCAAAACAGCAGTGCCGTCGACTGTGGACCGGCTAACAGCAGAACGTAGATCGTGATCGCCCCCAGGAAGAGGGAAACGCTGACGCCTCCGAGCGCCAGGTGAAGCGGATGGCTGGTGCCGCCGCGCGCCACCCAGAATGTCACGGCTGCCGCTGCGAGACCGCCGGCAAGCCCGATAACGGGATAGTAGAGACCGGAAACCCAGGGCAGAAGAACGAAGCAGGTGACGATCGGCGCGATCGCGCCGGCCGTGACGCCTGTGATGCCGGGATCGGCGAGCGGGTTGCGGGTCAGGGACTGGAGCAGATAACCCGAGACGGCAAGGCCTGCGCCCGCGGTGACGGCCGTCAGGCTCCTCGGGAGCCTGAGGGTCCAAACGAGGATCGACTCGATCTTGCCGTCGGGATTGACGAGTGCCCTGAAAACGGCCTCGAACGAGAGCGTTCTGGCCCCCGGCATCAACCCGATAGCAACGACCAGAAGCGTCGCAAGGACGATGAAGCCTATGGCAATCGAGGATTTCCGTGCGTCCATCGTCGTTGCGATCAGTCGCTCACTTCTGCAGTTCAGCGGGGATCAGCTTGGCCGCTTCGGCCCTGACGTCGATCTTGGGAAAGGCATCCGGATAAAGGTAGTGCGCAGCCTCGCGCAGAACGATCTCGCGCGCGATCGGACCATTCGTTTCGACCCAGTGATCGCCGACATAGAAGACCCGGTTGTTCTTGACGGCAGAGAGCTGGCTCCAGATCGGATTGTTCTCATGCGGGCGATCCGGACCGTAATCATAGATGAATAGGACCTCCGGGTCCTTCTCCAGCATCGTCTCGAGGCTGAGGTCGATACCGAACTCACCGCCCGGCGTCATGGCTCCGGCGATGTTTTCGCCGCCGATCGCATTGACGATCGAGGCAGAGGTGTTTTCGTCATGGAAAGCGAACGGGACTTCGCCGCCCCACATGATCGCGTAGCGCGGATGCTTGTCTTGCGGCGCCTTGGCCGCGGTCTCGGCCAGATGCCCGCGGAACTCCTTGTTGAGCTCGACGCCGCGTTCAGGCTTGCCCAGGATTTTCGACAGCGCCTCGATTTCCTTGTCGCTGCCGTCGAGCAGTTCCATGTTGTAGGCGACATAGGGGGCAATCTTCTCGAGCTGCGGCGCATTGCCGACCGTGTAGCGGCGGATAGCGACAATCAGATCCGGCTTTGCTTCCGAGAGAAGCTCGAGGTTCGGCTTGGCACGCTGGCCGATCTGCGTCATGTGCCTGGTCAGGCCGAGCAGGAATTCCGGCGCGCGATCGGCCACCATATAGGTGCTGGCTACGGGCTTGATACCAAGCGCCAACGCCACGTCGTCAGCGAAGAACGAAACCGATGCGATACGCTGGGGCTTCGCGGGGATCTGAACCTCGACGCCGCGGTCGTCGATGACCTTTTGCGTTGCGTCTTCGGCAAGGACCGGTCCCGCGATCACGGCGAAGCACGTGGCAAGCATGCCAGACAACACGGCGCGCCTGATCGGCGAGGCAAAGTTCCGAAACATGAATATCTCCCTGGATATGGTCAGTGATGACAGTGGCGCGCCGCCAGCCACCCAAGCTGTTGCGCAGAATGCATGCTCCCCCTGACAGCGAAGCCGTGCATTCCACAGACGTGCTGATTTCGGATCGGTGTCCTCAATGCCGGTCCACCCGATGGTTTATTGTTGTGCCAGGGATTTGTGGATAGATAAAGTCAAGTTATTTGCAAGCGAAAGATTCTCACGCCGGCATGAGAAATGCTCAATCCAATCGCACCAAGCTTCCGCCGCTGGCCACGCTGCCTGCGTTTTCTATCGCAGCCCGTACCGGCAGCCTTACGCTGACAGCCAGGGAGTTGCATCTGACGCCCGGGGCGATCAGCCGGCAGATCAAGTCGCTGGAAGACACGCTGGGCGTCCAACTCTTCCATCGCGGGCACAACGCGATCACGCTCACCGACGCAGGGCGGCAGTACCTGACCCATGTGAACGCCGCATTGGCAACGATCGACAACGGCACACGCGCCCTTCTGCCAGATCGCGTGCGCCTGGTAATCCAGACGCCAATCACGCTCGCACGACGTGGCTCATTCCGAGGCTCGGTTCGTTTCTGCAGGAAAATCCGAGCGTGGACCCGAGCATCCAGTCGCTCGCACTCGGCGCAAGCGACGTACCCGATGCCAGGATCATTTATAGACGGGGCTCGGAGGAAGGCCGATTTTCATCCGCCTTCCTTCTCGACCGAACGGTTGCAGTCTGCTCCCCACTCCTGATCGGCAACGTCACGACAACGATGGCGCCGCAAGCGCTCCTCGATCTGCCGCTCCTGCTCGACACTGCGGACGGATGGTCGTGGCGGCGTTGGTGCGAGGCGGCAAACATCGCGTTTCAGCCGCGCAGCGGCAGCATCACATTCGACACGGATGAAGCCTCGATCGACGCCTGCATGAGCGGGCTCGGGATCGGGCAGGCAAGCCCCTCTCTGATCGAGCGGGAGTTGCGGGAGGGGCAATTGATCGTGCTCTGTCCGAGTATCGATCCGATTGTCGGCGCCTACGAGATCGCAGGAACGCCGACAAGCGCCGTGGCAACAGCCTTCAATCGATGGCTACGGTCGTGGCGGGAGGTCTGATCCTTGCCTTCACGCGGATTTGCATGATGCTGAGGCCTCGACCCTCTCCCCGACCCAAGGTCGACGTCAACCCATGCGCTCGGCAGGGACCTCCTCCGGAGTGTAGTTGAAGCTCATATAGACGACGATCGTGACGATCACCGTCAGGAAGAGGAGACTGGTGTAAATGGTGCCAAGCCCCATACCGCCGTATTCGACCTGTTGAGACATCAAATCGCCAATTGAAGCGCCGAGCGGTCGAGTAAAGATGTAGGCCAGCCAAAACGTGAGAATGCCATCAAGGCGAAGGACATAATAGGCGGCGGCAATTGCCGCGATAAGCGTACCGAAGATGATCGCTGTCGTCAGATAGCCGAGCGCGAACACTTCGGCGACCAGATCTCCGACCGCCGTACCAAGCGCGAAAGTCAGCAGAATTGCGAGCCAATAGAACGTCTCACGCCGATTGGTGGAGACGGTGTGGATCGATAGCGTGCCTTCAAGCGCGTACCAGAACGCAAACGTTGCCACCAACAGGATGCAGAAAACGGTTGCCGTCGTTTCCAGCGCTACGCCAAAATTGTCGACAAGGTTGTCGGTGATCAAGGTGCCGACCACGCTGATCAACACGACGGCAGACCAATAGGCCCAGGGGACGTAACGCTTCTGCGAGAGCTGCAGCACCATCACGACCGCCAGCACGGCGGTCATGATCAGCGATGTTGCCGTAAGCCCGTATCCGAGGTTGACGGCGAGGTAGTCGGCGGCGGTTTCACCCATGGTGACGGCCATGAGTTTGATCAGCCAGAAGTCAACGGTGACGCGAGGAACGCGGTTCAATCCACTTTCCGTGGTGAGCGTGATATGGGACATGACGGCAGTGCTCCCTATGCTGTCTGTTACTTGCCCAAGAGCGTCATCGCTTCGGTGAGAAACTTGTCCGAACGTACGTCGTCGTCAGCGTTGCAACGTTCGACAGCCTTCGCTTCCAGTTCCTCGACCTTCGCCTTGTCGGTGTCGTTGAGCGTCGTGCTCGCTTTCGTGGCACGCATTTCCTTGAGCATGTCTTCGCACGGGACAGTCGCATGTGCCGGCATGGAAAAAGCGACCGTTCCAAGAACAATCGTCGATGCGGCCTGGATCAGTTTACGAACTCTCATGGCTTGGGCTCCGGCAAACGAGCAGGGCGACCCGCCCTGGGGGACCGGGAAGATCTCTTCCGGCGAATGGAAGTTGTAAGCCACCGAAAATACGCACGCTTTGTGAGAACCATACGGTTTCGTAATATCCGACCGATCTCTGCACGGTCGCCTTTACAATGACGCACGCTTCTTCGAAGCTGCACTGACCGCCGAAACTGGAACCGGACCAGGACATGCGCATCCTCGTCATCGAAGACGACAAGAAGACATCCGATTACATTATGAGGGGCTTGAACGAAGCGGGGCATGTCTGCGACGTGGTCGCCGATGGTCGCCAGGGCCTCTACCAGGCAACGCAGGACAACTACGACATCGTCGTCGTCGACCGGATGCTGCCCAACCTGGACGGTCTTTCCATCGTGAAGGCCCTTCGGGCCGCGCGTGTCGGCACGCCGGTGCTGTTCCTGACTGCGATCGGTGGCGTTGGCGACCGTGTTGAGGGTTTGGAGGCCGGCGCCGACGACTATCTGGTAAAGCCGTTCGCATTCTCCGAGCTGTTGGCGCGCATCAACGCGCTATCTCGCCGACCACCGGTCCAGGAACAGCAAACGGTGTTGCGCGTCGCCGACCTGGAAATGGATCTGGTGAAGAGATTTGTCACGCGGGCCGATCGGATCATAGATCTCCAGCCGCGCGAATTCACCCTGCTCGAGGTTCTGATGCGTGCCGAAGGGCGGGTCCTCACACGCACCATGCTGCTCGAGCAGGTCTGGGATTACCATTTCGACCCGAAGACGAGCGTCGTCGAAACTCATATCAGCAGATTGAGGGCCAAGATCGACCGGCCCTTCAACACCCCTCTTCTCCATACGGTCCGCAACACGGGGTATAGCTTGCATGCCCCGCGCTAAGCTGTTGCGCAGCACGCCGATCAGGTTCGCGCTGACCTATGGCCTGCTGTTTGTTTTTACGTCGCTCGCCGTTTGGGTAGTCAGTTACGAGTTACTGAAACGAAGACTGCACGACGCCCTGGATGGCTCGGTTCAGGAGACCTACTCGGTTCTCGAGGCGGCTTATGCCCCTGATGACATCGAGGATTTGGTCGCCACAATGAACAGCTTCGTCAGGCTGAATGCCAATGGCTCACGCGTATTCCTGTTGACTGACCGGGCGGGAAAGGCCCTGTCGGGCAACCTCGTGCACACCATGGACGGCAATGGGCTCACGACAGTTTCCGCGGCGGCGCTCGGCTTGCCCGGTGACGAACGCTTTCGCGTCTTGAGCGGTACAATCGATGGATATCGATTAATCGTCGGCCACAGCTTCGCCGAGACGGACGACCTGGCACGAATGATCCTGGTGAGTTTCGGCTGGGCCTGCGCCCTGGCTGTGCTGCTGGCGTTCGGCACGGGTGCCTACCTCGCTCGCCGCGCTCAACAGCGCCTGGATGCGATTGCAGACACGATGTCGGCCGTCTCTCAGGGCCAACTTCAAGTGCGGATCCCGCTATCCAGGTCGCGGGACGATATTGACGAGATTGCCGGGCACATCAACCAGGCGCTGTCGCGTCTTTCCGCTCTGATCGAAAGCATGCGGCAGGTCAGCACAGACATAGCGCATGATCTGAAGACGCCGCTCAACCGTCTCAAGCTCATGGTGGAGGACGCGCTCAGTCACGACGCGACTGATGGCGAGCTACGCCTCCTGCTGGAGGAGGCTCTGTCCGAAAGCGACCAGATCAACGCGACGTTTGACGCCCTGTTGCGGATATCCCAGATCGAGGCCGGCGGGCGCAAGCTTCGGTTCTATCCGCTCGATCTCGGCCAGCTCGTGCGCAATGTGATCGAGACCTATTCGGATGTGGCAGAGGACAACCAACAATCCCTGATCGTCGGTCGGATCGACGATGTCCAAGCCCAAGGGGACAAGGAACTCTTTACCCAGATGTTGGTCAATCTGATCGAAAATGCGATCACCCACTGCCCCCAGGGAACAAAAATCGCGGTGGATCTCGTTCACGGCGAACAATGCTGGATCCTCAGTGTTGCGGACGATGGGCCAGGCATTCCCGAGGACGAGCGCACCAACGTGTTTCGACGGCTCTACAGGCTCGACAAGAGCCGCAGCACGCCGGGAAGCGGCTTGGGACTTAGCCTCGTACAGGCAATCGCGGACTTTCACGGTGCGGCGATCACGATCGAGGACAACAATCCCGGAACGAGGATCGTCCTCAGATCGCATCGCGCACGCACTGGAGCCCAGGTCTCAGGCACCTGACGCTGCGGATGGACCACGACGTCGCGCCGACACTCCCATTCTGCCTGATAGCTACATTTGAGGCGGCTCTCTGCTCGGCATTCGCACCAAGCTCG
Source organism: Ensifer adhaerens (assembly GCF_020035535.1). NCBI lineage: Bacteria > Pseudomonadati > Pseudomonadota > Alphaproteobacteria > Hyphomicrobiales > Rhizobiaceae > Ensifer > Ensifer adhaerens. The sequence goes on from NZ_CP083350.1 coordinate 511,562, forward strand.
CCCCAAGCTTGCGACACCTTACGGCTTACAAATCCGTAAGGTGCAGGTAGAGCCGCCGTGAGAATTCCTCAGCAATATGCGCCGCGGCGGGCCAAACGCCCGCCACGGCCTGTGAGTCGCGCGGCGGCGGCGTCCACCCGGCATCCCCTAAGGATGCGACGGGGTCGGCGTGCCGGCAATCAACTCTCCTGCCGGTCAACCCATGTGAACGGTCAACCGTCTCCCCGTTAGGAAGCATCATGGTTTCACATTCCCCATCCGATATTTCTAGCACGGCGCCCACGGGCGCACCACTTACCAAGGTCGCCGCCGTGACCTTGGCCTTCTGGATTATGAAAATTCTAGCCACTACGCTCGGAGAAACCGCCGGTGATTTCATCTCGATGACCCTCAACCTCGGCTACTATGTCGGGTTCGGTATCACCTTCGCAGCGCTGCTGGTCATTCTTGTCGCCCAGATCTCGGCGCGGAAATTCTATTCGCCGCTGTTCTGGCTGGCGATCGTCGCGACCACGACCGCCGGAACGGAAATCTCCGATATGATGGACCGTTCCTTCGGCCTCGGCTACCTGTCGGGCTCCATCATCCTGACGCTCGGGCTCGCTGCGTCCCTTGGCGTCTGGTATCTGCGCGACGCCAAGCTTGACGTCGTGCACGTGAACCGCCGGGACACGGAAGCCCTGTTCTGGATCGCGGTCGTCTTTTCAAACAGCCTCGGCACGGCCTTCGGCGACTTCCTCACCGACAATATGGAGCTCAGCTATGTGCAAGGCGCGATCATCACGGCCGGTATCATCGGCATCGTTGTCGCGCTGCACTACCTGACGAAGATCAGCGACGTCTTGCTGTTCTGGATAGCGTTCGTCTTTACGCGCCCCTTCGGTGCGACATTTGGCGACTTCCTGACCAAGCCGATTGAAAAAGGCGGACTGAACCTTCCGCGTGACAATGCATCGCTGGTCACGCTCGGCCTCTTGGTGGTTGTGCTGCTTCTGTCCATGTGGAAGCACAGGTCTCGGATGATTGCCCAGCCAGCGTAAGGCTGCACCGCAAGATCGTCGACCTTTGCTGTTTCGCCAAGATACCCAGCGAAGCCGAGCTACAGAACGGTCACGGAGCCGCGCCCACGCAACAGGGCGCGGCTCGCTATGCGAGCCATTGAGGTGCTCCCCGATTACACGGACAAACTAGATACTTTAGGCTGCCCCTCAGATGAACGCGCCAGCGTCACATCCAAGAGTACGTTGGCGCCGGCCATAACATCTGTGAGAGACGCGTATTCGCGGGGGTTGTGGCTGATCCCCTCCCGGCAGGGCACGAAGATCATCGTGGTCGGCACCCGCCGCGCCAGATTGAATGCGTCGTGCCCCGCCCCGGAGACGATGTCACGATGCGTCAGCTGCCGATCCCTGGCGCTTGCCCTCACCGCCTCGATTAGTGCACCGTCAAATGTGACCACCGGCGAATGCCATGTCAGGCAGGCCTGGAGATCGGTCTCCCTATGGCTCTGACGGAGCGCCTCGATCCCGCCCATCAAGCGCCGATGCATCCTGTCGAGCACCTCCTCGTTGGGATGCCGCAGGTCGACAGTCATATCAGCACGCCCGGGGACCACGTTGATCGCACCTGGAGAGAGATGGATCTTGCCGATCGTGCAGCGCGCGTCTTCGTCGAGCCGGCCGATGGCCTGCACCAGCCCGATCAGATGCATGAGCACCGGCACGGGGTCTTTGCGCAACGCCATCGGGACGGGGCCAGCATGGGTTTCCTCGCCATGAACCGATATCTCATACCAGCGGATGCCCTGACCGCCGGTGACGATACCGATGGTCTTTGCCTCCGCTTCCAGGATCGGTCCCTGTTCGATGTGCAGTTCGACATAGCAATCGGCAACGGGAAGTCTTGGCGCCGCCTCGCGATCGTATCGATGCCGAACAATCTCGTCAGCCAGCGCAATCCCGGCACAGTCGCGGGCCGTCAGAACCTTCTCCAGGTCGAGCATGCCGCAGGCAACGCCCGACCCCATCATCGCGGGCTGAAAGCGGCAGCCTTCCTCATTGGTCCAGACGCAGAGATCGATCGGCCTGGCGGTTTCCACAGCCGCATCGTCCAGCGTCTCCAAAACCTCAAGCCCGGCGAGCACGCCGAGCACGCCGTCAAACCGCCCGCCGGTCGGCTGGGTGTCGAGATGACTGCCGATCAGGACCGGGGACGCTTCGGGATTGAGACCCGGGCGGCGAATGAAAAGATTGCCGATCCGGTCTTTGCGGATGCCGTAGCCACGCGCCTCACACCAGCCGAGAAACAGCGCGCGGCCGGCTTCGTCCGCATCCGAAAGCGTCTGCCGACACGAGCCTCCTTCCGGTGTCGGGCCGACTTCGGCCATCGCCATCAGCCGAGCCCACAAACGATCCCCGTCGATCCCGCTTCGCATCCTGTCCTCCGAACGCATGTATTCGTCGCCCACAAAGGTCCGTGGCTATTCGAGGGAGCGCCAGTCACCCATGAGGGGGACTGTGCCCGACTCTCCCCCGCTCGCTACAACGCATGCCGAGGTCAACCGTGGAGGCAGGTCATGGACACGACACCGGACAGACGATGGCACCGCATTGCAGAAGCGCTCCGTCCTGAGACGCGGTTGCTGATCGACGGGCAGTTTCGGGCGGCAGCAGACGGCGAAACGCTCGCCTCGATCAACCCGGCAAACGGCACCGTGATCGCACGCGTCGCCTGCGCAAATGCAGCCGATATCGAGACGGCATGCGAGGTTGCGGCAAAGAGGTTTCGTCAGGGCGTTTGGTCACGCATAGCGCTCCGACGGCGCATCGATGTCCTGACCCGCTTTTCCGAACTGATCGCCGACAACCGCGAAATTCTCGCGGTACTCGACACCATGGAGATGGGCAAGCCGATTGCCGAGATGTGCGCGATCGACGTTCCGGGCGCTGTGCTGACGATGCGCTTCATGGCCGAAAGCATCGACAAGATCGCAGGCAGCGCGCCGGTCACCAATCCGGACGCGCTGCACTACATCCTGCGCCAGCCACTCGGGGTTGTCGGCTGCATCACACCCTGGAACTACCCGCTGATGATGGCGGTCTGGAAGATCGCGCCGGCGCTTGCGGCCGGCAACAGCGTCGTTCTGAAGCCGGCCGAGGATACGTCCTTGAGCGCGCTGATGCTCGGTCGCCTGTTTCTGGAAGCGGGCGGCCCGGACGGCGTGTTCAATGTCGTGCCGGGGCGCGGCGCGGTGGCCGGACAGGCGCTGGCGCGTTCGATGCAGGTGGAAAAGATCGCCTTCACCGGTTCGACGGCGATCGGCCGGCAGATGTATCGCTACGCTGCGGATTCGAACCTGAAGGCGGTGTCGGCCGAACTCGGAGGCAAGTCGCCGCAGATCGTCCTCGCAGATGTCGAGGACCTCTCGTCGGTCGCGGAGAAGGTCGCCGACGGACTGTTCGGCAATCAGGGCGAAGTCTGTTCGGCCGGTTCCCGCATTCTGGTGGAGCGAAGCATCCACGACGAATTTTGCGAACTCATCGCCGGGCACGCCTCACGGAAGTATCGGCCGGGCGATCCGCTCGATCCCTCTACGACGATGGGACCGCTCGTCAACAAGGTTCATCAGGGCCGTGTGCTCGACTATATCGACGGCGCCCGCAAAGACGGTGCAACGCCAGTCATCGGCGGCCACGCAGGCGATCGGACCGCAGACGAGGCGTGTTTTGTGGAACCGACGCTTTTTGCCGGCGTCGACAACCGCATGAAGATCGCCCAGGAGGAGATTTTCGGGCCGGTCGGGGCGATCATTCCCCATGACAGCCCCGAGGATGTCGTGAGAATTGCCAATGACAGCCCCTATGGTCTCGCCGCCGGCATCTGGACCTCCAATCTCGGCAAGGCGCACCGCATTGCCCGCGATCTCGAATGCGGCATGGTCTGGATCAACGGCTACATGAACGGCGACATGAGCCAGCCCTGGGGCGGCTGGAAACTCTCCGGCCACGGCCGCGACAAATGCCTGGAGGCACTGATCGACAACACCCAGTCCAAGTCCGTTTGGGTCACGCTCGATTGACCGTCGACCGGCCACAGCGGACTAGATCCGGTGGCCGGCGAACCAGCAACGCGCCTGCGAAGGTCGTTCATTCGAGACTTCACCTGCACTGGTGGCACAGGCGTGGTAGTGAGGAACACCGAAAGGAAAGGCGCATCCCCATGTCTCGAGACGTCAAGAGAGCGCTGCGACCGCTGACCGGCCTGCTTCTGGCCGCTTCGGCGCTTTGCGGCGCCACCACCGCGATTGCGGAAACGCTCGTCATTACCGACGCCAAGGTCCGCACCATGAACCCCGCGGCGCCCTTGGCCGAAGCCGTGGCGATCGATGACGATGGGGTCATCGCGGCGGTAGGCGACGAAGAGGCCGTGTTGGCCAAGGCGGGCGCCGACGCCCACGTCGTCAAGCTCGGCGGCCGGATGCTCCTTCCGGGCTTCCAGGATGCCCACGTGCATTTGATCGAGGCCGGGGTCAACGCCAGTCTCTGCGAGTTCGAAGCCTTCGCTTCGCTTGAGGAGACGAAAGACACCGTTCGCGATTGCGTCAAGCAGAGCGAAAACGAGTGGGTGGTCGGCTCGGGCGTCAGCATGACCAACCTGCTCGACGAAACCGACAATCCCGTCGCCGTTCTGGACGAGATTTCCCGCGACCGGCCGATCCTGATCCTCGACGACATCGGCCATGGCGCCTGGGCCAACAGCGCCGCGCTTGAGGCTGCCGGCTACGACAAGATCGACGGCAACCCGCCGGGCGGCATCATCCTGCGCGACGAGAAGACCGGCGCCCCGAACGGGATTGTGCTCGAAAACGCCCAGCAGAAGCTGCGCAACCTCGCCTTTCCGGATACGCCTGAAAACGTCAAGTTTGCCTACGAGAGCATGCTGCCGACGCTGAAGACGATGGCCGAAAGCGGCATCACCACCGTCAGCGACGCCGGCGGCTTCTGGCCGCAGGGGCACCTGAAGGCCTGGGAAATGGCCGAGAAGAACGACACGCTGACGCTGAGAGCCGCCAATGCGCTCTACGTCTATCCTGACCTGCCGTTCGACGCGCAGGTCGAAAAGCTCGCGAGCTTCTACAGCAACGACCCGAACCGGCTGCTGAAGTTCAATCAGGTGAAGATCTATGTCGATGGCATCCTCGAGCAGCGCACCGGTGCGCTGCTCGCGCCCTACAAACAGGGCCCGGGCATCGACCACGGGTTTGACAGCGGCTTCCTCTATTTCGACGAGGCAACGCTCGACCGCTACTCCAAGGTGCTTTCCGAAAAGGGCTTCAAGCTGCACTATCACGTGACCGGCGACCGCGGCGCGCGCCTGGCGCTCGACGCCATCGCTCAGTCCGACCCGAAGCCCGGCCCGCATCGGCTGACGCATATCTACCTGCTCGACAAGGCCGACTATCACAGGTTCAAGGACGATGACGTCGTCGCCGATTTCCAGCTGGCGCCAAGCTCGCTCAGCCGGCAATATGACAACTTCATCCGCAAGTTCATCGGCGATCGCGCCGACAACATGATGCCGACCGAAAGCATCGAGAAGACGGGTGCGACCGTGGTGATGAGCAGCGATTTCGACGCCGACGAGCTGTCACCGCTCGTCAAGATCCAGACGGCCCTTCAGCGCAAGAAGGATGGCGCGCCGGATGTGGAAACGGCCGTCAAATGGATGACGATCAATCCGGCGAAGCTTCTGAACCAGGACGACAAGACCGGCACGATCGAGCCCGGAAAGTTCGCCGATCTTGTCGTCATCGACAAAGACATCTTCGAGATCCCAGTCAAGGAGATCGGCAAGGCCGCCGTCGAAGCGACGCTTCTGCAAGGTGAGCCTGTCTATGACGCGGAAGGCCTGTTCTCTGAAAACTAAACGCTAAAACGCCGTGCGTTCACATGAACGCACGGCGTCATGACTGTAGTTGCGGGGCTCTGCTTTCCGCGAGCCCTCGCGTGAAAGCGGCGTCCTTACCCGCCTGCACCTCCGAGCAGGAGCGAGAACAGCTCGCCCTGCGAGGAGATCTTGAGCTTGGAGTAGATGCGCTTGCGGTGAACCTTCACCGTCTCCGGGCTGTTGCCGAGAATGCGCGCAATGCTCTTGGTCGAATGCCCCTTCAGCATGAGCCGGATGATCTCGCCCTCGCGCGTGCTCACCTTCAGCTGCGACAGTGTGGCAAAGACCATATCGGCCGCGGGCTCGCCATGCCCCTGGTTGCCGATCGGTTGCGGCCAATGCTTGCGGCAAAGCTCGGAGACGACAGGCAACAGCCCGTCGAGATGGGCGCGGGCCTGCGGCCCGGGACGGCAGTCCTCTGTCCGCTGGCCGAGCGAAAGCGCGATCGCGGTACCCTCGGCGCTTGCGACCAGCATGACGATTTCGTCGTAGAGGCCGGTTTCCGAATAGAACATGCGATAATATTCACTGGTGCGAAAATCATCCGGGGCGCAGTCGTCGAGGCTGACCACCCGATCGCCGGGGTCAGCCAAATAGAGGCTGTAAAACGGATCCAGCAGATAGGCGAAGCTAAGATAAGGCCCGATCGTGCGCCGGGTCGCCTCCGGATCGAGGTCGCTATAGAGCTGCAGTGGCGGCTGGTCGGCGGAGAAGACCGAGACGAACAGGCTGTCGAAGCCGTAGACGTCGAGGCAAAGCTGCCTCAGCGCATCCGGAAAGGCCGCGCTGCCGATCGCAGCCACGGCCTTGCCGATCAATGTCATCTGTTCAAACGGAAATCCCGTCATTCCCCGCCTTGTCGTCAAATCCCCTTCGACGATCAAAGCGGTTCCTGCTGGGTAATGCAATGGATGCCGCCGCCACCGATGGCAATGGCATCGATCCGGACCTCACGCACACGGCGCTCCGGGAACAGCGAACGGAACATCTGCCGTACGACCGTATCGGACTCGATGCCGTAACACGGCATGATCACCCCGCCGTTGACGAGGTAGGAATTGACGTAGGAACGGCAGAACTTCGGATGATCCGATGGCGCATCGACGGCTTCCGGAATGGTGACAATCCGGATCGGCCGCCCCTTGGCATCGGTCTGACCCTGCATCGCCTCCAGGTTCAGGCGGATGTAGTGGTTCCACTCGTCATCCTCTTCGTTACCCCCCTCACCAGGGCTTTCCATCAGGACGACGCCGGGCGCGACGAAAACGGCGATGCCATCCACGTGGCCGTCCGTCTCGTCCTCGATCGGATTGCCGGGTAGCCAGATCACTTTTTCGCCACCCAACATGTCGAGAAGCTCGCGCTCGATGTCGTCGCGGCTCCAGCCGGGATTGCGGTTGCTGTTCGGGAAGCAGGTTTCGGTGGTGATGATCGTGCCCTCGCCGTCGACGCTGACACCGCCACCCTCGGCGATCAGATTTGAGACGAAGCCGGCAACGCCTGCTTTCTCCAGCACGGCCCCAGAAAAGGCGGCATCGCCCTTGAACGGATGATACTTGCCGCCCCAGGCGTTGAACGTGAAGCGCGCTCCGGCGCGCCGGCCGTCCTTAGCCGTCAGGAAACAGGGACCGGCATCGCGCGCCCAGCTGTCGTCGATGTCGGCTTCGACAAGATCGATCGACGGGTCGAGGATGGCGCGCGCCTCGGCGATATCCTCCGGCCGTGCCGCCATCGTCACCGGCTCAAACTCGCGGATCGCATGGGCGACCGCCGCATAGTCGCGGCGGGTCGCGGCGATATCGTCCCAGACCTCATGGCGGCACGGCCACATCATCCAGGTGCGGCGATGCGGCTCCCATTCGGCCGGCATGCGAAAGCCTGCCTCGCGAGGTGTCTGGTTCTTCATGATTTCATACCTTTCCTAACCGGTCCCGATGCCTGCGACACAGCGGCAGCGCCAGGATCCGGCTTTTGCATCGTTGATTGTTTGCGAAAATAAAGTCAGCCGACCGCCGTCTGGCCGTCGAGCGTGCGGATTGCGCCGTAGAGATCCGGCCGGCGGTCGCGGTAGATGCCCCAGCTGCGCCGGAAGGTGCTGATTGCGTCGAGATCGAAGCGCGCCGTCAGATAGGTTTCATCGGTGCGGCTCGCCTCGGCAACGATAGCGCCGGTGTGATCGGCGACGAAGGACGTACCGTAAAATAGCGCCTCGTTGCCGCCGGCCGCCTCGCTTCCGACCCGGTTGGCGGCGATCACCGGCACCATATTGGCGGCGGCGTGGCCCTGCATCGTGCGACGCCAGTGGCCGGAACTGTCGATCTCGGCCTTCTGCTCGCTGCCGATCGCCGTCGGGAAGAACAAAAGCTCCGCGCCCTGCAGCGCCAATGACCGGGCGGTCTCCGGAAACCACTGGTCCCAGCAGATGCCGCAGCCGATCCGCGCATATTTCGTGTCGACCGCCCGGAAACCGGTATCGCCGGGGCTGAAATAGAACTTTTCCTCGTAACCCGGCGCCTGTGGAATGTGGGACTTGCGGTAGTTCCAGACGATCTCGCCATCGGCATCGATGATCGCGAGCGAGTTGTATTGCGCCGGTCCGGCTTTTTCGTAGTAGGAAATCGGCAGAACCACGCCGAGTTCCTTCGCAATCGCCCGGAAATGCCTGACAGCCCGGTCCTCGCCGAGGCTGGCGGCCAGATCGAGATGGTCGATCGTCTGCTCCAGGCAGAAATAGGGTGTCTGGAACAGCTCCTGCAAAAGGACGATCTGGGCGCCATCCTCATGGGCAAGCCGCACCAGCTCCTCGGCCTTTTCGATGTTCTCGTCGATGTTCCAGCTGCAGGCCATCTGCGTCGCTGCGACCGTGACTTCGCTCATCTCAGATGCTCCTCAAGCACGGGATGCCATGAAAGCGGCAATCGATTCCGAAAGGGCTGAAACGATCGTGTCGCATTCGGCCTCCGTGACGATCAAAGGTGGCGATACGATGAGCCGATTGCCGACAGGCCGCACCACCACACCGCGGGCGACGCAGCCCTGGAAGATGGTTTCGCTGGCTTTTTCGTAAATCGGCAGCGACTGCTTGGTCGCCTTGTCGGCAACGAGATCGATCCCGAGCATCAGGCCGGCACCGCGAACATCGCCGACGATGTCATGGGCGAGCAGCGATTTCGCCCTTTTCTGCAGATACGCGCCGGTTTTCGCGGCATGCGGCAGCAGCCGTTCCCGCTCCATGATGTCGATATTGGCAAGTGCTGCGGCACAGGCGACCGGGTGACCAGAATAGGTGAGCCCCATCGAAAACACGCCGCCCTCGCACTGAGGGCGACTGATGACATCGTAGATCTCGTCCGACAGCAGCGTTGCGCCGAGCGGGATGTAGCCGGATGTGATGCCCTTGGCCGACACGAGGATATCGGGCTGCGTCTCGTAGATCGCGTCCGACGCAAACCATTCGCCGAGGCGGCCGAAACCGGTCACCACCTCATCAGCGATATAGAGGATATCGTTGCGACGGCAGACCGCCTGCATGCGCTTGTGATAGCCCTGCGGCGCGACCAACACACCACCCGCCCCCATGATCGGCTCGGCGATGAAGGCGGCAACATTCTGAGCCCCGAGCTGCTCGATGCGCATTTCGAACTCGCGCACCAGCAGGTCGCAATAGGCTTCCTCCGTCATGCCGTCCGGACGCGCGTAGCAATCCGCAGCCGAGATGTGGTGGATGAAGTCCTCTCCGACCTGGGCAAAGCCGTATTTGGTGCCGTGAATGCCGGTCAGCGCTGCTGCCACGTAGGTTGCGCCGTGGTAGCCGTTGTTGCGCGAGATGATCTTGCGTTTGCCCGGCTTGCCGCGCATGGCGAAGTAGTAGTGCACGATGCGGATTGCCGCATCGTTCGCGGTCGAGCCGCCACAGGTATAGTAGACATGGTTGAGGCTGCCGGGTGCAAGTTCCGCCAGCCGCGCCCCAAGCTCGGCCGCCGGCACGTTCCCCGATGCGCCGAAGGGATTGTAGTAGTCCATGTCCATCACCTGGGCGGCGATGGCGTCGGCCATCTCGCGGCGGCCATGGCCGATGTTGACGCACCAGAGGCCGGCGATGCCGTCAAGCAGCCGTCGCCCGACATTGTCGACGACATAGGCGCCCTCGGCCTTCTCGATGATCTGGCTGCCGGTCGCAGCAAAGGTCGAGAAGTCGGTATAGGGGTGCAGAACGTGATCGCGGTCCTTCTCGAAGGCCGAGCGATTGTTCGGCCTGTCGGATCCGACTGATGCAACGGGTTGAACGATGGTCATGGTTTTCTCCAGTATGGCATGAGGCGTGGCTACCGCGGATCAACGCAGAAGCTTGGTCCAGACGCGGTCATAAAGTTTGGTGACGGCGGGCGTGCAGGCGGTCAGGAACTCCGGCGCCGGCGCACTTTCCGGCGGGCTCAGCTCTGGGGCGCCGGCGAGCGCCTTGTCGACGAAGGCTTCGGAACCCTTGATGCCGTTGGCATAGCGAGCGTAGTTGGTGATCATCGCCGCGTTTTCCGGATCCATGATGAAATTGATCCAGAGCTTGGCATTCTCGAGGTCGGGTGCGCCCTTCGGCACCGCGACATTGTCCATCCAGCCGGTGTAGCCTTCCTTCGGATAGATGTATTCGATCGACGGCCGCTCATCGCGAGCGCGCATGGCGTAGCCGTTCCAGCTCATCGAGACGGCCGCCTCTCCTGAAACCAGCAGCTCCTTGGTCTCGGAATTGTAGCTCTTGACGAATTGCTTCTGCGTCGAGAGGAGGTCGAGCACCGCCTTCAGGTCCTCGGGGTTGTCGTTGCAGCGCGGCTTTCCGAGGTAACGCAGCGCCATGTTGATGACGTCGTTGACATCGCGCAGCATGTTGATCTTGCCCTTCACCGCATCATCCGGTTCGAACAGGATCTTCAGCGACGTGTCGTCGCCCTTGACGATATCGCGGTCGACGGCGAGACCGGTCGAGCCCCAGGCCCACGGCGCGGAGTAGAGGCGTCCCTTGTCCCAGAAGACGTCCCGCCACATCTCGTCGACATGCTGGTAGTTCGGCATCGCCGCGACATTGATCGGCTCGAGCAGCTTCTCGCCGATCAGGATGGTCATCGTATCGTGGCCAGGCACGATGATATCGTAGCCGCCCGCCCCCGATTTCAGCTTGGCAAGCATCGTCTCCATGGAATCGTAAGTGTCGATATGGACCTTGACCCCATAGGTCTTCTCGAATTTCTCCACCATCTCGGGTGGCGTGTATTCACCCCAGGTGTAGATGAAGAGGTCTCCAGCCGCAAAGGCAGGTGCGGCAAGGGTCGAGGCAAAGAGGGTGGCAAGGATGGCAGGCTTTTTCATCGGATGTTCCCTTTCTCTTTTTTGATTTTCGTGTGTTTTCGCGGGGCGTCAGTGTTTCCGGCCCGCCTGCCCCAGCAGCCCCGAAATCAGCACCAGAACGGTCGAGGCAGCGAGCATCAGCGTCGAGATCGCGTTGACTTCCGGCGTCATGCCGAGCCGAAGCATGCCGTAGATGTGCAGCGGCAGGGTCGTGGCCCCGGGCCCGGCGACGAGTGCCGTGATGATGAAATCGTCGAGCGAGATGATGAAGGCGAGTAGCCAGCCGGAGACGAGGCCCGGCACCAGCAATGGCAGGGTGATGCGCAGGAAGGCCTTCGCCGGCGAGGCATAGAGGTCGGCCGCCGCCGACGGCAGCGTCGCGTCCATGCTTTCGAGCCGCGCCTTGATCGGCAGGTAGGCAAAGGGGATGCAGAAGACGATATGGGCAATCAGGATGGTCGCAAAGCCGAGGCTGATCCCAACCGCGACGAAGAAGACCAGCGAGGCGACCGCCGTGACGATTTCCGGCACCATCAGCGGAAAGGTGAGAACGACATAGGCGCCCTCGCCGCCTCCCTTCTTACGGTTGACTGTCGCCATAGCCGCCCCGAGCGCGAAGACCGTGGCGACGGTTGCTGCAATGATGGCGATCACCACCGAGTTGATGGCAGCCGTCTGGATGTTCTGGTTGGCAAAGACGGTCTGATACCAGCGGAACGAAAACCCTGCCCAACGGGTGACCGAGCGGCCATCGTTGAAGGAGTAGATCGCAAGGACGACGATCGGCACGTAGAGGAAGACGACGCAGCCGACGGAGAGAAGGCCAAAGCCTGGAAAGACGCGCAGGTCGCGCAAGCGGGCGGTGGACATGGCGGACCTTTCTTTAGCTCGGTTGCTGCTGCTGGGCTGCGCGCCGGGCAAGCCAGAGAAGGACGATGAGGGTGATGGTGAGCAGGATCATCGAGAGCGCGGCACCGAACGGCCAGTTGCGCGCCGCCTGGAATTGCGTGCCGATCAGATTGCCGATCATCAGCGTCTTGCCGCCGCCGAGAATGTCGGGCGCCAGGTAGGAGCCGACGGAGGGAATGAAGACGAGCAGGCTGCCCGCGATCAGCCCCGGACGCATGACCGGCAACACGATGCGGAAGAAGGCGACCCTGCGGCTGGCGTAGAGATCGTAAGCCGCTTCCAGCAGCCGGAAATCGAAGCGCTCGAAGGCCGAATAGAGCGGCAGCACCATGAAGGGCAGGAACGAGTAGATCAGCCCCAGCGATATGGCGAAGCCGTTGTAGCTGAGCGCCAGCGGCTGGCCGATTATGCCGAGGTCGACAAGGGCGGTGTTGATCGGCCCGTCGTCGCGCAAGACGAACAGAAGCGCGATGGTGCGGATCAGGAGGTTCACCCAGTAGGGGATCGTGATCAGGAACAGCCAGATGTTCTTCACGCGATCCGTCCGCGTCGCGATGTAATAGGCCGTCGGCACGCTGATCACGAGGCAGAGAAGTGTCGCGACGGTTGCCTGCGTCAACGAGCGGGCGACGATGATCAGGTAGTCGGGCGTAAACGTCAGGCTGTCGTCGAGGAAATCGCGCTCGAACAGGATCTGCTCATAGGCTGCCGTGGAAAACGTCCATTCGACACCGCCATAGGCCCCCGGCACAAGGAAGGAATAGGTGAGCATGATCGCAATCGGCGCAACCATGAACGCCAGTATGATGCCGAGCGACGGCCACAGCAGGCCGGCATGGGCAAGCCCCGGCGGAATGCGCGAGGACAGAGCGAGAGGCCGGGCGGTCATGACAAGAGCACCTTGATGGAACCGGGCTCGAAACCGAGGCTGACGACATCGCCCGGCACAAAATCCTGCCGGCCGCGCAGGCCGCCGCGCGGAGACCGCGCGGTCAGGGCATGATCGCCGGCGCGCAGGTGATATTCGACCGCATTGCCGAGATAGGTCCGGTCGGAGACCGTTGCCTGCGGCCCGTCGTCGTGCGAGGTGCCGAGGACAAGCCGCTCGGGCCGGATCGAGAGCCAGACCTGTTGCCGCTCTTCGATACGTTGCGCGGTCGATGCATGGACCTGGCCGAAGCCCTCGATATCGAAAGCCGCCTCGCCGCCGGTGGCGCCCGCAACCCTCGCCGCGATCAGGTTCGATTCACCGATGAAATCGGCAACGAAGCGGCTTTGCGGTTGTTCGTAGATATCCTCTGGCGTGCCGACCTGCTGCAGAAGGCCGTTGCTGATGACGGCGACGCGGTCGCTCATCGCCAGCGCTTCCTCCTGGTCGTGGGTGACGAAGATGAAGGTGATGCCGGTTTCGCGCTGGAGCGATTTCAACTCCAGCCGCATCTTCTGCCGGAGCTTGAGGTCAAGCGCCGACAGCGGCTCGTCGAGCAGCAACAGTTTCGGCTGCGGTGCGAGCGCTCGCGCAAGGGCAACACGCTGACGTTGGCCGCCGGACATCGTGTCCGGGCGGCGATCCGCGCATGCGGTCATATGGACCAGATCGAGCATGCGCTCGACAGTGCGCTCCACCTCGGCGCGCGGCTTGCCGAGCATTTCCAGACCGAAGGCGATGTTGCGGCGAACCGTCATGTGCGGAAACAGAGCATATTGCTGAAACACGGTATTCACCGGCCTCGCCTCCGGCGGCAGCCGGCCGACATCCTCGCCGAAGATCCGGCAGGTGCCTGAGGTCAGCATCTCGAACCCACCGAGAATGCGCAGCAGGGTGGTCTTGCCGCAGCCGGAGGGACCGAGCAGGGTGAAGAACTCGTTGGCGCGGATAGAGAGGTTGACGTCCTTCAGCGCTTCATGGGCATGCGGCGTGCCGGCATTGTAGGTCTTGCGGAGGTTGCGCACTTCGGCAGCGACGCTGTTTGGATGCTGTACCGGAAGGGAGCCGGACTTGCTTGCCAGCGCAACCTTGCTGTCGGCGGACGGTGTCGGATTGGGTTCTAGGACGGCGCGCTGCATGGTTCTCCTCCACTTGAGGCCGACGGGAGCGGACGGATACCGTTCGGCATGAAAGGACTATGCGTGGGGTCGGGAGGGGGCGTTAGTCCCCCAGAGGGGGTACCACCGACGGCAGCGGTTTTCGGATGCTCCGAAACGCCGAAGGCGGCCCGTTGGCCGCCTTCGCTGGGAGGGGCCGCCGAGGGCAGCCAGATTATGTCTTTGACGCGCAAGCCACTGCTTTCGCTACCGTATTGGCAAGCGGCGGCCGCCTGCGATCCTCATGATTCCGACTTTCGGAAAAGAATGACCAAGGTGGTTGCCACTATCATGATGACCGAGATCGCGGCGACGGCCGGGTCGAGGTCGAGCCTCAGATTGTCCCATATGCGCTTCGGCAAGGTGACGATGTTGACACCGCTGACAAACAGGGTGACGGAACTCTCCTCCCAGGACATGACGAGGCTGACGAACCAGGCAGCAAAGAGACCGAAGCGGATGTTCGGCAGGATCACCCGGAAAATCGACTGCAACTGGCTTGCCCCGAGGTTTCGGGCGGCAAGCTCGAGGTTCCGGTCCAGCCGGCTGAGCGCACCGAGGATGGCGATGACGGAGAACGGCACGATCATCACCACGTGAGAGAGCACCAGCCCCGGGATCGTGTCGAGCAACCCGATCTGCGCCAGCAGGAAGTAGAGGGCTACCGCCGAGGTGACCGGCGGAACGATGATCGGCAGCAAAACAAGGCCGATCAGGAAACGCCCGCTCGCCGGCCGGCGCAGCCAGATGCCGATGCCGAAGGCGGCCGCAAGCGCCGTTGCAATGACGCTCGATAGAAGTGCAACCAGCGTGCTCGTGCCGATGCTTGCAAGCCAGGTGTCGGGATCGAAAATCGCCAGGTAGTGCCGAAGCGAGTACTCCCCGTCCGGCATAGACAGGAAGCGTTTGGCGGTGAAGGAAAAGGGAATGACGGCAACAAGCGGCAACAGCAGGAAGAGCCCGGCTGCACCGGCGAGAAGTCCGCCAAGGCGTGATTTTCCAAACATATCGGCCCTACCGCGACATGAGTTGTTCGATGCGCATGACGCGCTGCGACAGCCAGAGGATGGCAAAGACGACGACGAGCAGCACCACGCCGAGTGCGGCACCGAGACCCCAGTTGGCCGTCTGGAACATCTGTACGAACACCGTCTCCGCCGTCAGCACCACCCGACCGCCGCCAAGGATCATCGGGGTGACGAAGAAGCCGAGCGAGAAGATGAAGGTCATCGCCAGCGCCGAAAACACGCCCGGCATCGACATCGGCAGGTAGATCCGCCAGAAGACGCCGAGCGGCCGGCAACCGAGCCCCAAGGCTGCAAGCAGCACCCGCCTGTCGATCTTGCGCATGACGGATGCCATCGGCAGGATCGCGAAGGGCACCATGAAATGCACCATGCCCGTGATCACCGACCAGACGTTCCTGCCGGTTGAAAGCCCGCTGAAGCCGAACGCGTTTGCAACGTCGCTCGCAAGGCCGTTGTTGCGCAGGATCACCACCCAGCCGAAGGCGCGCACCAACACCGAGATCCAGAACGGGATGAAGATGCAGATCTCGACCAGCCGGCTGCGAGTCGCGCTGCCCATCACCCAGTAATAGGCGAGCAGATAGGCGATCGGGATGGTGATCGCGGTGCTGACCAGACATACCCAGGCAGTCCTCAAGAATATCGCTTGGAAGTCCGCACCGGTGAGGATGCGGACATAGTTTTCGAAGCCGAGTTCGGGCCGGGTGGCGCTCCAGAGCGTCACGCCGGCGAAGGGAAGCACATAGGCAAAGACCAGGATCGCCGGCAACGCCCAGAGCATGACGAGAGATCCGGTCCCGGCGAAACGCCTGATAGCGGTCGGACGCGCCTGCATCATGACGCGGTCATCGCCAGGTATTTTTCGAGCGCCTGGTCGCCGCGGGCCGCATACCAGTCCATGTCCATCAACACCTGCTGCGACATGTTCTCGGCCGAGCTGCAATCCAGCCGTTTCAGCTCCGCCGGCACGAGATCGTGGGCAAGCGGATTGGTCGGTCCGCAACCGAGCGTGCGCAGCAGATCGACCTGGCGAGCCGGATCCTGGCAATAGCGGATGAAGTCCATGGCACGGGCGGATCCCGCCGGATTGCCCTTGATCACGGCCCAGCCCGAAGGTGCCAGAATGCCTTGCGCATAGGTCCAGCTGACGGCGCCGCCAGTATCCTTTTCCACGAGATTGGCGCGGGTGTGCCACAACAGCGCCATCGACGCCTCGCCGTCGCGCATCAGTTGCTGGCTCTCGGCACCGGAATCCCAAAAGCTGACGATATGCGGCTTGATCTCGTTGAGCTTGCGGATCGCCCGTTCTTCGTCGAGCGGATAGAGCTGGTCCATCGGCACGCCGTCGGCAAGAAGTGCCGCCTCCATGCAGCCCGACATCCACTTGTAGAGCGACCGCTTGCCCGGAAATTTTTCGACGTTCCAAAAATCCGCCCAGGATTTCGGCGGGTTGTCGCCGAACTGCTTGGCGTCGTAGGCGATGACGTAGCTCAGGAAATAGTTGGCAACGCTGTATTCGTAGGCAAAGCCCGCCTGCACCTTCTCGCGATCTACGACCTTGTAGTCGATCGGCTCGATCATGCCGACTTCGCCGAGCGACTTCGTAGCCCCCGGATCGCAGTCGCAAACATCCCAGGAAACGGCACCGCTTTCGAACTGCGCCTTCATCGCACCCTTGGTCGGCCCGGAGCCGTCGATTTTGACGGCAATGCCCTGCTGTTCGGCGTAGCTGCCGGTCAGCGACGCCTCAAATGCGCCGACCGCGTCGCCGCCCCAGTTGGTGACCACCAACTGGCCTTCGGCTGCGCGAGCCGATCGGGCCCCAAGATGTGGTGCGACGCCGAGCAGGACGAGGCCCGTCAGGAACGTCCGCCGGTCAATGCGACCGGCAAGGTGGCCATCCCGCAGGAGTTCAAGGCATTCCGCTTTCAGATCGTTGTTCATTGCATTTCCCCTTGTTGTTGTTTGGTTTGTATGCATTTGAAGCGCGTCAGCCGGCGAGCACCCGTCCGTCCAGGTGGCCCCAGTGCACCCAGAGCTGTTCGCCGCGCGCCGGCGAGAAACCGAGCGCGTCACGGGCCGTCGTCAATGTCAGGCTGGTGCCCTCTGGAGCGGTGCCTTTGACGATGGTCGTTCCGCCTTGAAAGACGACGCCGTCGACGGTCATCGGCAAAAGGTTGTGGTCCACCTTCGGCCGGTCGCGGCAAAGCGTCAGCTTTTCCGGGCGTATGGCGAGCACGGCGGGTTTGCCCTCCAACTGGTCTGCACCGGGCAGGACGGCGCGCACGCCGAACTCGCCGATATGCGCATGGAGCTCGCCACCGACCGCCCGTTGCCGGGTCACCGGAAGCGAGTTCATCGTGCCGAGAAACTCTGCGACGAAGCGGGAATTCGGCTCGTCGTAGAGCACATCCGGCCGGTCGAGCTGGACGATGCGGCCGCGATCGAAGATCGCGATCCGGTCCGACATGGCCATCGCTTCCATCTGGTCGTGGGTGACGAACAGGAAGGTGGTTCCCGTCTTGCGATGGATATCCACCAGTTCGTCCTGCAATTGCTCGCGCAGGTTCTTGTCGAGCGCCGACAGCGGCTCGTCCAGAAGCAGAAGCTCCGGCTCGAACACCAGCGCACGCGCCAGCGCCACGCGCTGCTGCTGGCCACCCGATAGTGCCGAGGGGCGCTTGTGTTCATGCCCCTTCAAGCCGACGAGATTGACCATGCGCGCCACCCGCACATCTACTTCCGCCCGCGCCACCTTCCGCACGCGCAGCGAAAAGGCGATGTTTTCGGCGACGGTCAGATGCGGGAACAGCGCATAACCCTGGAACACCATGCCGAAATTGCGTCGGTCGGCAGGCGTGTCGCCAATGTCTTCGCCGTTTTTTAGGATCGCGCCCGACGTCAGCGGTTCGAAGCCGGCGATCGCGTTCAGGAGCGTCGACTTGCCCGAACCGGAAGGACCGAGAAAGGTGAGGAACTCCCCCTTCTCTATGTCGAGCGAGACGTTTCTCAGAGCCTCGAAGGTCCCGAAGGACTTGCAGGCTTTGCGAATGGAAATATGGGCTGGCATGGCTGAACTCCGCTCAGTCGACGCTGTCGCGGATCAGTGGACTCGTCGAGCAGTGGATGCCACCACCGTTGAGTTGCACCTTGTCGTAGTCGATCTCGAGCACGGTGACGTTGTTGCGGGAAAGCGCCTCACGCGTGCGATCCGAAAGACCGCGCGGCATGACCACGCGACCCGGCGCGATCGCCAGGCCATTGACGATCCACGGATTGTCGTCCTCGTTCATTTCGATCGTACGAATGCCGAGCTGGCGCAGCTTTTCCAGGAAGACGAAGGAGAGGCCGCGCGCCCAGACGAGCGCCAGATCGACGTCGATCATCAGGAAATGCCCGTCGATATGGATGTCGTAGCCGCAGAGATCGACGACGAGGAGCTCGACACCCTGATAGCGAAGGACCTCTGCGATCTGGCTGATGCCGTCGTCGTTGATGCGGATGCCGCGGCCGATGACGGCGGTGCGGCTGTTGAGCCAGGCGAAGCTGCCGCCTTCGGCCATCGCCGTGCCGTGCAAGGTGCGAAGCACCGGCATGCCCTGTTTGGCGAGCGTCCGCGTCACCGGCAGTTCTTCGCCGTGGCGCATGCGCGGCGCCAGCCGCGGAACGATCGCGCCGCCCTTGACGGCGATGCAGGAGTCACGAGTATAGACGGACTTGAAGCGGCCTTGATCGACGCCCTCGACATAGATGACCTCGACGCCCTCGGCGCGCAGCAGGTCAGCGAGGCCGTCGTGCTGTGCCTGCAGCTCCTCAAGCGTCGGAATGCTGTCGCTCTGCCAGTACCAGCCGGTCTCAAGATCGCCGTAGGTACCGATCTCTTCAATGCGCTTGGCGCGGTCGATGACGGAGAATTCGTTGCCGGGACGGTGCATCAAGACGCTGCGCAGCGTTCCGACATCGTTGTCGCATCCCCAGTTGCGGCCCCAAAGGCGGGCAAGCCGCTCCGGTGCCTCGAAGGCCGGCTCGGGAACGGAGCCGAAATACTTGATCGTCGCGGAATAGAGATCCTTTTTCTTCGGCGGTGCGGCGTTCACGTGTGGTCCCCTTTATGCGAGCCGGTGGCGACAATCGGCCCGGCCTTGTTTCGATAAAGAAGATGCTAACGTATCGTTTTCCTCCCTCATAACGAATTGATTTCCGCCCATACTTGAGGTTTTCTCAATTAAGAATCCGGAACGGGAGAACCAGGTGACGAGATTGCCGCCGCTCAATGCCCTGCGCGCCTTCGAGGCGAGCGCCCGCAACAGGAGCCTGACGAAGGCAGCAAACGAATTGCATGTGACGCCCGGCGCGGTCAGCAAGCAGTTCCGGCAGCTGGAGGACCATTTCGGCTTCGCGCTGGCGACGAAATCACGCGACAGCTTCGTTCTGACGCCACAGGGACAGGAACTCTTCTCCAAGCTCACCCAGTCTTTTGAAGCGCTCAACGATGCGGTGCTCGGACTGCAGCGGAACCCGATCGCAGGTCGGCTCGCCGTGCGCTGCATGCCTGCCTTTGCAACCCGCTGGCTCGTGCCGCGACTCGGCAAGTTCTACGAGCGCTACGAACGCGTCGAACTGCAGATCCTTTCGATGCCGGAATGGGGCGAACCTTTTCCAGACGGCCAAGCGGATCTCGCCATCATGTTCGGTGACCCGAGCGTCGCCAAAGGAGAAACGACGCCACTGAAGCAGATGGAGTTCTTTCCAGTCTGCAGCCCGATCCTTCTCAATCGTGACGGCGACATCAAGCGTACCAAGGACCTGACACGGCACGTCCTTCTCGATGGCGTCGGCTTAACGCACTGGAACGACTGGTTCAAGCATCACGGCCAGGAGATACCGCCTACAGTGCGACGCTTGAGCTTCGAGGATTTCAACCAGAATCTTGCTGCAGCGCGCTATGGGCTGGGCATTGCAATGGGCGACAACATCACTGCCGCCGAAGAGCTTGCCCAAGGCGCGCTCGTCCGCCCGCTCAAAGGCTTCATCAAATCCGCGGCCAAGGGCTACTACGTCATCACACAGAAAAACCGGGATCACTCTCCGCTTGCCAAGGTGTTCATCGATTGGGTGGTCAACGAAGCTCAGGCCACCGTCGAGTTTACCTGAGATGTCGCGCCACGACCGGGCGAGGTCGGCGACCAAGCATCCGTGAGCGACCTAGCCGCTAGCGGCCCCAGGACGTTGCCTTTTCGCTTAGAGGAAGCTGGATCGCAGCAATGAGGATTGCGACAGCAACGATCACGCCGATACGCAAGCCTTTCGAGGGGATTTTCCTGGCCCTGCATCGTCAAAGCTCGTTCTGCAAGCGGTGTTTTCGACAATCGCCAAAGCCAAGCGACCTCAGATTGACGAAGCATGGGCGCAGATCCGACGGATGCACATCCGTACCCGTCCGCAACTTTTGATCGGCGACGGACGGGCCGGGGACTGACTAAAGGGCAGCGCGTTTGTCGTGTCTTCCGACACGGGCAAGGAGGTAATCCACTTCTGCCCGCGCTACCGGAGTGAGCATCTGGGCTGGCTTGCGTTGCACGTCGGTAGCGATGACGCCACGACGCTTCAGAACGTGCTTGCGAATGGCAAGGCCGATCCCAAGCTGTTGCTCGTAACGGATCAACGGCAGGTGCGCGTCAAAGAGATCGTGTGCTTCATCCCTCTTCCCAGCTGCAAACAGCCCCATCAGTTCGGTGAGCATGTCCGGAAAGCCATAGCCGGTCATGGCTCCGTCGGCACCTCGCTCCGGCTCAAAATCGAGGAACAGGCCGCCGTTGCCGCAGAGGATGGAGAATTCGCGAAGTTCTCCCGCCTTCTGCATGGCGCGCAACTTCGATATTTTCTCAAGGCCGGGCCAGTCCTCGTGTTTCAGCATCAGGCAGGACGGATGGTTGGTGATGATCGTGGCGATGACGCCGGGTGTCATGACGACGGTGAGGGTCAGCGGATAGTCCTGCAGCACCCACGGCACATCGCCGCCGACCGCTTCCACGGCGCCGGCGAAATAGTTGACGATCTGATCATCCGTGCGCAACGCGGGCGGTGGCGCGATCATGACGCCGGCAGCCCCCATCTCCATCGAGTCACGCGCCAGCGAGCGCATGCTGGCAAAACCCGGAGCGGAGACCCCGACGATCACCGGAATTTTCGACCGGGAGACTACGCGCTTGACGATGGCCCGGCTTTCGTCCGGCTCGAGCTTCGGGGCCTCACCCATGATCCCGAGGATCGTGACGCCGGTGCAGCCGCTCTGCTCATAAAAGTCCGTCAGCTTGTCGATCGAGTTGAAGTCGATCGAACCGTCCTCAAGGAACGGCGTGGTTGCGATGGCGTAGACGCCCTTGGATTGCGTGCTGAACGTCATTTCTGGCTGTCCCTCCAAGCCTCACACCGGGCCTTCGTTTCCGTGTTCATCGGGTAAAGACCGGGAAGCGGCACACCCCGGTCGACTTCGGTCATGATCCAGGCCTCCAGGCTCTCCTGTTCAGGCGCCGCGGCGAGCGCCTCTTCAAGAAGCGCCTACGAGATGAGGACCGCACCGTCGTCGTCGACCACGACAATATCATCAGGGCGAGCAGCATGAAGGTATGGTGCAATGGCGTCGCGGCACCGCCTTCCGTCGCGGGTCTGACCTTTGCCGGATGACAGGAGCCGATCAGTTACGGCGCCGCCAAATGCGGCAAGGTCCGGCTTGGCCGGCGCGGCCCCAGGCGACACGCTCACCGTACAGATCGCGGCCCGCAACGAAACGCCAGACGAAGCTGTTTTAACCGCTAATTTGCAGCCGCCTCTAGCACGCCTTCCTACAAACCGCCTCATCGGCAAGAATGGCGGCGGCCTCGTTCAACAAGACGTCTTTTGCGTTCTTGCGGGCATTCTCGATGGCAATGTCCGCACTCAGGCTGCGCTCATTTGCATTGAGACCGTCATCGCTGTCAGTATCGTCTCCATCGCCGGCCTGTGCACGAGCCTTCCGCCGATTTTCTCGGGCAGTCAATTCCTTGCGGCGTTCGGCTTCATTGAGCGAGACCTCCCCCTTCTCGCGTTGTGCCTTCACCTCCGCGATGTCTTTCAGCAAGCGTTGGAAGTCAGGATCGCTCTCAACACGCGCGTCATGGCGGCTTTGCAGTTTCGGCAGCAACGTCGCAACGGCGTCAGCGTGGGCATACTTCGCGGGCTTGATCTGCGCCCATGGCAGGGCATTGTCAAAGCTGGTCTCACCAAAGCTCGTCGGGTCAGAAAGTCCCGGCAGGCTGATATCAGGCGTCACGCCGCGCAGCTGCGTTGTACCGCCGTCGACCCGGAAAAACTGGGCAATGGTCACTTTCAGTTCACCGAATTCAGGTTTGCTGTTGCGAACCACCTCGTCGAGATTGACGACGGTTTGCACGGTGCCCTTGCCGAAGCTGGGTTCGCCGATGATCACGCCTCGGCCGTAATCCTGGATTGCCGCTGCAAAGATCTCCGAGGCCGACGCCGAGCCGCGGTTGATCAGCACACCCACCGGGCCTTTCCAGACAGGCGCTGGAAAATCAGCGCTTCTGACTTCGACCTTACCGTCGCTATCGCGCTGCTGGACGACAGGACCTTTGCCGATGAACAGGCCGGTCAAATCAATCGCCTCGTCCAGTGAACCGCCGCCGTTGTTGCGCACATCGATGAGAACGCTTTCGACTTTTTCCCGCTTGAGTTCGTCGAGAAGCTTGCGGACATCGCGGCTCGCGCTTCTAAAATCCTTGTCGCCCTTGCGCCGGGCTTCAAAATCCTCGTAGAAGGCCGGCAGCGTAATCACACCGATCTTGCGCGTGGCGCCGCCCACTTTCACGTTGAGAACAGTCTTCTGGGCAGCCTGCTTTTCGAGGCTGATTTTATCGCGCACCAGGGTGACGACGCGGTGGGTGGCATCTGCTCCGGCATCTGCCGGCAGGATGTCCAGGCGCACGACGGAGCCCTTTTTCCCGCGTATCAGCTGAACGACTTCATCGAGCCGCGTGCCGACCACTTCCTTGATCGCCCCATCCTTGCCCTGCCCAACACCTGTAATGCGGTCTCCGACAGAGAGCTTGCCCGACAGCTGCGCCGGCCCACCGGGTACGAGCTCACGGATCGTCGTGTAGTCGTCGCGTTCCTGCAGCACGGCACCGATACCGACCAGCGAAAGCTTCATGGCGATGTTGAAATCGGCCGAAGCAGCCGCGCCGAAGTAGTCTGTGTGCGGATCGACAGACGTGGTGTAGGCATTCATAAACGACTGGAAAACGTCATTGCTCTTGTATTTGTAGGCGCGATCGAGCGCGTTCGTGTAGCGCTTGGCGAGCGTTTCGCGAATGGCCGCGTCGGTCTTGCCGCCCAACTTCAACCGCAGCCAGTCGCTCTTTACGCGTTTGCGCCAGAGGTCATTGCTCTCGGCTTCCGATTGCGGCCACGGTGCGTTCTCACGCAGCACAGAATAGCTTTCCTGCGTGCGGAATTCGAAGTCCTGCTTGAGCAGGTCGCGCGCGTAGCTCATGCGGTCGACAACGCGCGTCCCGTAGACGTTGAAAATCTCAAACGGGATCGTCAAATCCTTCTGTCGGATGGCGTCGTCGATCTCGCTTCGCTCGGACATGAACTTGTCGATATCGGCCTGCAGGAAAAGCACACGATCCGGATCCAGTGATTTGATGAACCGATCCATGATCTTGGCCGACAAGGCATCGTCGAGCGCGACAGGCTTATAGCTGAAGCGCGTCAGAAACTGCGCACTCAACTGCGCAGCTTGTGCCTGCTGCTTCAGCGGCTCCAGGACAGGCGGTGGAGCGACTTCAGCATATGCGGACTGCACGATTGCAAGAAATGCACCAAGGAAGACGTATGATATGCGCATTCAGCGTTGATCCATTTCCTATTGCCGAGTGTCGATGCCAATCTAGGTGAAGCAATTACGGTTTTTTGGCAACCGCGTCGATCATACGTGCCAATTGGTACGCCTCCTTGGCTCCAAAGCGGATGGCGTAACCCTGAAGCAGGCGAAGGACCAGCGAGCGCCACTATTGGCAGTCGTCCCCCTTACCTTGCGCGACCAGTTCACCTTTGCGAAGCCTCAAGCAATCGATCGTGCTGCCTGCATTCAGAATGTGGACACGATATGGCGTCGACATGATACTGATCATCATTCCTCCAATGGGCCGATTGCACAGGTGCGCCGAACCGGTCCACATGCAGTTCATCGCTTCGGCACTTTCGAAAATGGTGTAGCCATTGGCCTGAAGCGCGCGCTGAACGTTTTGCCGCACGTTTAGTGAAACAGAGTTTTCCGTCGGTCCGCTCATTCCGCTCTCTTCGTCTGCGGAAGCCCTTGCCTCCGCCTGCTCCCGCTGCTGCTCCTTGAGAATTGCGATCTCGGCCTTCGCCCGCTCTGCCGCAGCTTCTGCCGCCACCGCTCGCCGCTCTGCCTGCTCTGCCCTCGCGGCTTCGCTTTCAGCACGGGCAACCGCCTCTCGCTGCGCGTTCGCTGCGGCCTCAAGTTCGTTGGCGCGGCTTTCCTCAATACCATTGAATATCGTCTCGGCCGCGCTCGTTTGCACTAAACACTCTTCGACAAGCGCCGACACTCGGGACCGAGCCTGCATCGGGTTGTCCAGAAGGTCTGCCGCAAAATCGCGCTTTGCCGCCTGGGGATCATCCCCCACGGATTCCGTCGGGCCAACCCTGCTGCGCATGAATTCGAGCGCACCACTCACAACCTCCTGCGCGTGGGCAAAACCAACGACGTAGCTCTCATAGTTGCTGCCTGCTTCCAGCCGGGCGGCGCAAGATTCAAGCTTGGCAACGATCTCCGCCTCTGCCGTTGAAGCCGATACCGTTTTGGGATGGAGAAAGGCAGCCACGGCAAGTGTTGCGACGCAGACGCGAGTACCACTGGTCGTCAATTCAAGTCACCCTTGTGGTTCCACACCGAGATCGGAAAACCATAGTGTGTGAGGATAAGGATCTACAATCGAAATCGAAGCTTCGAACCAAACAGAAACACGTGGATACAGGCGACCTGCTTCCGGCGCCCTAACCTGCATCCTGTTTCCGTCATCGCCCATCCGCATCTCACTTCCAGGTTATGTCGAGATCGGAGAGGACTGGGCCTGAACCCAGTCCTGCCGCAGCGGACCCCGGGGTACCGTGCGGGATCATGACGAAGCAAAATGACATCAAAACAATTTGCCATGCAGGAATTTATACAATTGTATAGCAATGACCTTGCGAGGCGAACGCGGCCGGTTATGCTGGGCGCATCAAGCCCGGGCGGCCCGAGCCGCCTCAAACAGAATTCTATTCATGGTAGTGACAATGTCCAGAGACCCTCGCTTCGACATTCTCTTCGAACCCGTCAAGATCGGCCCTGTAACGGCGCGCAACCGCTTCTACCAGGTGCCGCACTGTTCCGGCATGGGCTACCGTTATCCGAACGCAGAGGCCCATCTGCGCGGCATGAAGGCGGAGGGTGGCTGGGCCGTGGTCTCGACCCAGGAGGCGGAAATCCATCCGACCTCGGACCTGACACCGGCCAACGAAGCGCGCCTTTGGGACGAGGGCGATCTGCCCGCACTCTCCGCCGTCACCGAGCGCATCCATCACCATGGGAGCCTGGCGGCCATCCAGCTCGTGCACAACGGTCTGCATGTCGCCAACCGCTTCAGCCGGATAATCCCGCTTGCCCCCTCGCACGCCATCAGCGACAGCCTCGACCCTGTCCAGGCGCGTGCCATGGACAAGACGGATATCGTCGACATGCGCCGCTGGTATCGCAACGCCGCCTTGCGCGCCAAGAAAGCCGGTTTTGACATCGTCTATGTCTATGCCGGCCACGACATGAGCGTGCTGCAGCACTTCCTGTCGCGCCGCCACAATGACCGCAGCGACGAGTATGGCGGTTCCTTCGAAAATCGGCTGCGGCTTTTCCGGGAGATCATGGAGGATACCCGCGAGGCGATCGGCGATACCTGCGCGCTTGCCGTGCGCCTCGCAGTCGACGAATTGATGGGACCTTCCGGCATTGCCAGCGAGGGAGAAGGCAGGGACATCATCTCGGCGCTCGCCGAACTGCCCGACCTCTGGGACGTCAACCTTTCCGACTGGTCCAACGACAGCCAGACGGCCCGCTTCTCCGAGGAAGGTTACCAGGAGCCCTATATCAGCTTCGTCAAATCCGTCACGACAAAGCCCGTGGTGGGCGTCGGGCGCTATACCTCGCCGGACAGCATGGTGCGGGCAATCCGCCAGGGTATCCTCGACTTCATCGGTGCCGCCCGGCCTTCGATCGCCGATCCGTACCTGCCGAAGAAAATCGAGGAGGGTCGCGTCGACGACATCCGCGAATGTATCGGCTGCAACATTTGCACGTCCGGCGACAATACCAACGTGCCGATGCGCTGCACGCAGAACCCGACCATCGGCGAAGAGTGGCGCAAGGGCTGGCACCCGGAAATTATTGCGTCGTCACCGGCGCCCGAGCCGGCGCTCATCATCGGTGGCGGCCCGGCGGGCCTGGAAGCAGCGCGTGCTCTTGCCCAGCGCGGTGTCGACGTCGTGCTCGCGGAGGCCGGTGGTGAATGGGGCGGTCGGGTCGCACGCGAATGCCGATTGCCGGGGCTTGCGACCTGGGGCCGCGTGCGCGATTGGCGCGTCGGCCAGTTGAGCACGCAGGTGAATGCCCAGCTCTATCTGCACAGCCCGCTGAGCGCCGACGACGTTCTGCAATACGGCATGCCTCATGTCGCCATTGCCACCGGTGCGCGCTGGCGATGCGACGGCGTCGGCCGCACGCACCGGCGACCGCTCGACTTCCTCTCCGAGGGCGCCCTTGTTTCGCCCGACGCCCTTCTTGCCAACGGCGCCGCAGCCGTTTCGGTCGACGGACCGGTCGTCGTCTTCGATGACGATTGTTTCTATATCGGTAGTGTGCTCGCCGAGTTGCTGGCCAGGGCCGGTCGAGCCGTGACCTTCGTGACGCCTGAATCCCAGGTTTCGCCGTGGAGCAAGAACACCCTGGAACAGGGGCGGGTGCAAAGGCGGCTCATCGAGCTCGGCGTCGAGATTATCCCCGCCATGGCGCTTGCGGGCCGCACGAAAGACCGGCTCGAACTCTCCTGCGTCTATAGCGGAAAGATGCGGCAAATCGACTGCGGCGCACTCGTCCCGGTCACGGCGCGGCTACCCGATGAAACACTCTGGCTTGACCTGAAGGCGCGGGAAGCGGAATGGGCCGATGCCGGCATCAACACCGTTAGCCGCCTGGGCGACTGTCTGGCGCCCGGCCTGATCGCTGCCGCCGTCTATTCGGGTCACCAATATGCCCGAACCTATCAGGAGCAGGCCGATAGGGACCACGCCCCCTTCCTGCGCGAAGACATTGCAATGCTTTACGGCACGTCGGTGCGATTGGAACCGGCTTCAATCCGGCAAGAAGAGGCGGCCGTCTGAACGCAAAGCCAGGGAGGTGCGCCGAAGACGGATGGACCGGAGGGTGGCGCCCGACCGTACGCGTGAGGTGCATGTGCGCTAGAGAAGACTTCCTGGCGCAGGTGATGGCCTGCGTCCGCCTGCCCGGCCGCGTCGGCGACCGAGCGATATCGTTCTTTGACGCTATCGGATCCACCTTGTTTCAGGCGCGCCCGCGGTCGACCTTGAGATCGATGCTCCCAGCGAGCCATGGCGGGTATAGCCGAAACCGGGCGACCACAAGCGAACTTGTCGTCGCCCAGGCAAAGCTAGGCAGCTTGTAATTCCATCCGTGCATAACGCTCTTCGAGGAGTGCAAACAGCCGGTCGTGATCAACCTCCGTCATGACCAGGCAGTTCGGTGCGCGACCGGCGAGTTCCCGCTTGGTGACGCTGACGACACTCTGTCCGATCGCCAGAGGAGAGCTGCAGTCGACCTCGACGAAACCTTCGACGCCAGAGAAGATTTCAGGCTCTATGAGGTAGGCGATAACGCAGGGATCGTGCAGGCAAGGATCGCCCGCGCCGTAGGCGTTCAGCATGTCGGCGATTGTGCCGCTGATCTTCCCCAGACGCTTCAGCCGTTCCGTCCGTTCCTTCGTGATAATCGCCTTGTGGGTGACGTCGAGACCGAACATGACCATGGGAATGCCGGACGCGACAACCGCCTGCGCAGCGTGCGGGTCAAAGTAGAAGTTGAATTCCGCCCGTTCCTTTATGTTGCCCGGGCAGAAGGCCGCGCCGCCCATGAAGACAATGCGTCTGATCAGCGGCGCAATGCCGGGATCGATCGAAAGAGCGACAGCGATGTTGGTCATGGGGCCGAGCACCGCAAGCGTCACCTCGCCAGGTGCGGACCGCACCTGATCGATGATGAACTGGACGGCGGTGCGTTCCGACGGCGCTGACGTGGGCTTTGGCAGGCCGATGTCCCCCAATCCGTCATTGCCGTGCACGGTGACGCCAGCACGGTCGGGATAGAGCAGCGGCCGGCCGCACCCCTGAAAAACGCGGATATCCGTCCGGTTGGCCAATTCGCAGATCAGCCGCGCATTGGCCTCCGTCTTCTCCAGGGGGATATTGCCGGCAACCGCAGTGATGCCGAGTATCTCGACCTCGCTCGACCCGAAAGCGAGCATGATAGCTGCGGCATCGTCAACGCCAGGATCACAATCAATGATAATACGTTCAGTCATTCAACGCTCTTTCGTGTAAGGTATGCCGCCCGCTTTGGGGGGGATGGCGCGGCCCATGAAGCCGGCCAGCAGAACCACTGTGAGGACGTAGGGGAGAGACTGTACGATCTGCGTCGAGAGCGCCGACCCCAGTCCGAAATCGAACGCCTGAAAGCGGATCGAAAGGGCTTCCAGGAAGCCGAAAAGAAGGCAGGCAAACAGGACGGGCACCGGGCGCCATTTGGCGAAGATCAGCGCCGCCAGCGCCATGTAGCCCTTGCCCGCGGACATTTCCCGGACGAAACCTGCCGACTGGGCGATGGACAGATAGGCCCCGGCAATGCCGCACAGGATCGCGCCACAGAGCAACGCCCGATAACGAAGCCAATCCACGGATATGCCGGCGGTATCAACCGCGGCGGGATTTTCGCCGACGGCGCGCAGGCGCAGGCCAAATCGCGTCTGGTGGAACACCCACCATGTGACCGGCACTGCCGCGAACGCGACATAGACGAGGATATTGTAGCCGGAAATCAGGTCGGCATAGATCGGACCGATGCCAGGAACCGACCGCATCTCCTCGGCGAATGGAAGCACCACCGTCGGGAAGCGCGCCTCGGGCTGAAGCTGCGGGGTCCTGCCGCCGAGCGAGAACCAGCCCACCGCCAGGAGAACCGTCAGGCCGGATGAAATGAAGTTGATCGCGACCCCGGAGATGATCTGGTTTCCCTGGTGCGTGACCGAGGCAAAACCGTGAATGAGGCTCAGAAGAACGGCAACGAGGATCGCGAAGAACAACCCGACCCAGGCTGAATCGAACTGATAGGCGGCGGCAGCGGCGGCAAAGGCGGCAAACAGCATCTTGCCTTCAAGGCCGATGTCCCACACGCCAGAACGTTCGGAGTAGAGGCCTGCCAATCCGCACAGGATCAACGGTACCGACAGGCGGAGCGTCGAACTGAGCAAAAGAATGGTCGTGGACATGAACTCTTGCATCGCTCAGGCCTCCGGTTTCGAGAAGCGCAGGAGATCGGCCAGCGAATAGACCGACCTCCGGAACATCAGGCTCAGCGCGCCGGCAAAAAGAATGACCAGTCCCTGGATGAGCATGATCAGCTCCCTCGTGACGTTCGGCATCCAGAAGGAGATTTCCGCGCCGCCCTGATAGAGGACCCCGAAGAGGACCGACGCGATGGCGATCCCGACTGGATGGCCGCGCCCCATGAGGGCGACAGCAACCCCGACCAGGCCGATGCCGGCCGGGAAATCAAGCTGCAGCTTGCCCAGATCACCCATCAGGATGTTGATGCCGGCAAGCCCCGCGAGAGCGCCCGATATCAACATGCAGACGATGGTGATCTTGACGTAGCTGATGCCGGCGTTCCGGGCCGCGGCCGGATTGGCACCCGTCGCCCTGATTTCGAAACCGAGCTTCGTCTTCCAGATCAGGACCCAGACGAAGGCTGCTGCCGCAATGGCAATGAACAGACTGACATTGAGCGGTGCGGTTCCGATGTTGACCGGCAGGATTTCCCCGAGCTTCGGCACGAGACCGCCGCTGTCGAAGAGGCGCGTCTGCGGCGCCATGCTGCCCGGTTCCTTGATCAGGTTGACCAGCACGTAGATCATGATCGACGACGCGATGAAATTGAACATGATCGTCGTGATGACGAGGTGGCTGCCGCGCTTGGCCTGGAGATAGGCCGGGATGAAGGCCCATGCTGCGCCAAACAGCATTCCCGCCGCCGCCGCCGGGACGAGCGTCACGTACCATGGGACGATGCGGTCAAGCGACAGGCAGACGAGCGCGATACCGAGACCACCGAGATAGGCCTGTCCCTCGGCTCCGATCGTGAAGAGGCCGGCATGGGACGCCACCGCAACCGCAAGCCCCGTGAATAGGAAGCTGGTTGCGAAGTAGAGCGTGAAGCCGATCCCCTCACCCGATCCCAGCGAACCGCTGATGAGATAGCCCACCGCCTCCAGCGGGTTCTGACCGACGAAGAGCACCACCAGCCCTGAAATCAGGAGCGCAACGGCGACGTTCATGAGTGGCAGGACCGCGAAATCGACGATCCGCCTTACATTGAGAAAGCTGGCCACTTAGCCTCTCCCTTGATCTTCTTGCGTAATGCCAGCCATGAGCAGGCCCAGTTCGCGCTCCGAGGCGTCCGGACTTGCCTCTCCGACGATCGCGCCATCGAACATGACGAGAATGCGGTCGGAGAGCGCCCTGATCTCGTCGAGTTCCACCGACACGAGAAGGATCGCCTTGTTCTGGTCGCGCAGTTCGATCAGCCTTCGATGGATGAATTCGATGGCGCCGATATCGACCCCGCGCGTCGGCTGGCCGACCAGGAGCATTGCAGGGTCGTGCTCGATCTCGCGCGCCAGCACAATCTTCTGCTGGTTCCCGCCCGAAAAAAGCGATGTGCGAAGATCGGGATTGGGCGGACGGATGTCGTAGTCGGAAATGTAATCCTGCGCATATTGCTGGAGCTGCGACCGCTTCAGCATCGGGCTCGTTCCGAATTCCGGACGCCGGTGATAGCCGAGGCTCGCATTTTCGCGCAGCGGGAACGACAGGATAAGGCCGATCGCGTGCCGGTCCTCGGGCACATGGGCAACCCCTGCCGCCCGGCGTTTGAATGGGTCGGCCGCAATCTCGGCGCCGTTGAGGAGAACTGTGCCCGATTCCGGCACGCAGTTTCCCGCCAGCGCTTCGAGAAGCTCTGTCTGGCCGTTGCCGGCCACGCCGGCGATGCCGACGATTTCCCCCGCACGAACGGAAAGGGAAACGTCCTTGACCATGCGCACGCCGCGCTGGTCGCGGACGATCAAGTTCCTCACGTCGAAGACGACCTCTCCTGGCGTCGCTGGCGACTTGTCGACGCGCAGAAGCACCCGTCGGCCGACCATGAGCTCGGCAAGGCTCTCCTTCGTCATGGACGATGTCGGGGCGGTGGCGATCAGCTCTCCGCGCCGCATGACCGACACCGTATCCGTCGCATCCATGATTTCGCGCAGCTTGTGCGTGATGAGGATGACGCTCTTTCCTTCGTCGCGAAGGCGACGGAGAATGCGGAACAGGTGGTCGGCCTCGCTCGGCGTCAGAACACCCGTCGGCTCGTCGAGGATGAGGATTCGCGCCTGGCGATAAAGCGCCTTGAGGATTTCCACGCGCTGCTGGACGCCGACCGGCAAGTCTTCCGTGATCGCTTCCAGATCGACCTGCAGCTCGTATTCCCTGGCAAGGCGCTGCAGTTCGAGACGCGCCTTGCGCCGACTGGAGGGCAAAAACGCGCCGTCTTCTGCACCGAGAATGATGTTCTCCAGGACAGTGAAGTTCTCGACCAGCTTGAAATGCTGGTGGACCATGCCAATGCCGTGGGCGATCGCCGCCCGACTGTCTGCGATCCCGACCTCTTTGCCGTCGATGCGTATCGCGCCGGAATCGGCCTGATAGAAACCATAGAGAATGGACATCAGGGTCGACTTTCCGGCACCGTTTTCACCGACGATGCCGTGAATGCTGCCGGCCTTGACCGCGAGATTCACGTCCTTGTTCGCAACCACCGAGCCAAAGCTCTTGTTGATGCCGTCAAGCTCCAGCACGTTCTTCGGGGAGCTGTTTTCCGCTTTCATGGGCCTACTCCAGGCAAGGCTTGGACTGAGCGAGCGCTCACGCGCTCGCCCACCGTCACTCAGAGAGGGCACTTGTCGTCGGACATGTAGTCGTGGACCTTAAGAGTGCCTGCGGCGATATCTTCCTTCGCCTTCGCAGCAGCCGCCTCGACCTCCGGGCTGATCAGTTTGCGATTGTTCTCGTCAAGCGCCCAGTCGACGCCGTTTTCGGCCAGGCCAAGCGACTGGACGCCGCCGGTGAAATGGCCTTCCTTGGCATCCTTGAGCGCATTGTAGACGGCGACGTCGACGCGCTTGACCATGGACGTCAGCATGACGCCCGGATGCATGTAGTTCTGGTTGGAATCGACGCCGATCGCGAACTTCCCGGTATCGGCGACTTTCTGCAGAACACCGATGCCCGTGCCGCCGGCTGCGGCGAAGATCACGTCCGCTCCCTGCCCCATCTGGGATGCGGCAATCTCACCGCCCTTGACCGGATCGTTGAAGGCGGAATTCGTCGTGCCCGTCATGTTGCGGATAATGTTCGTAGCACCGCCAGCCGCCGCGCCCTGCGCATAACCGCAGCCGAACTTGCGGATGATCGGGATATCCATGCCGCCGATGAAGCCGACGGCCTTGCTCTTCGAGGTGAGCGCGGCGATCAGACCAACCACGTAGGAGCCTTGCTCTTCCTTGAAGGTGACAGACCGTACATTGGGAAGATCGACCACGTCATCGAGCATCACGAAGTCGATGGCGGGAAATTCCTTGGCAACCTTGGCCAGCTGATCCTTGTAGCCGAAATTGGTGACGATGACGGGGCTAAATCCGCGGCTTGCGAAGTTGCGGATGCCCTGCTCGGCCTGCGAGTCAGCCTGCGCCTCGAAATCGCGATAGCCGGATCCGGTATCCGCCTTGAACTTCTCCGCGCCAGTATAGGCCATCTCGTTGAACGACTTGTCGAACTTGCCGCTCGTTCCATAGACGATCGCCGGATTGAAGTCGGCCGCTGCCACACCGGCAGCCATCGCCACCAAAGCAACCGTCGTCATAAGTAGTTTCCGCATTGTCATTCCCCTCCCTGGATGCCGGAACACGCGGCGCCGGCCAACTGATCTTTAATGTCTATACAAATGACGACATGACGTTCCGCTGTCAATCGGAATTCCGTCGATTTCGCGTAGTTAAACGTGTACCTAAACGCAGGTAAACGTGTACCTTGGCGAAAATGACCGCGTCAAGCCTAATCACAGAGGTCGCTAAAAAACGTTGGCCGAGACAAAATGAGGCGGCGCGATCTCACGTTCGCGAGAACCGCCAGGAGATCGGTTGAGCGGCTTGGCGTGAGACAAAACGCGGACGATGGCAGCGTCGCCATCGCATTCCGTTTAGGTCGTCGTGCGGCTGACAACCGTCGGCATGATCGTGATGGCAGTTCCCCTGCGATCCGCGTCCTCGAGGAAATCGATCAGGGCATTCGTCGCCACGCGTCCCGAATGGGCAATGCGCCGATCCACAGTGGAAAGTGGATGCTCCAGCAGAGGGGAAAGGTAGATGTTATCGAAGCCGATCACGGCACAGTCTTCCGGCACACGCCGGCCGCGCTCCCGCAAGGCGACCATCGCGCCGATCGCCAGCATGTCATTCATGCAGCAGATTGCCGAAAAATCCGTGCGGTCGAGGAGGTCCAGTGTCGCCTCATGACCAAACCGGTGCTGGAATTCCTTGCACCGTATCAGTTCCGGATCGAAGGGAATGCCCGCTTCGGTCAGTGCATCCGTGTAGCCCGAAAGACGGATCTGGGTATTCGACCGGTGCGGTGCGCCGCTCAGAAAGGCGATACGGGTATGTCCCTTGCCGATCAGATGGCGCGTCGCCTGGTAGGCGCCGCTTCGGTAGTCCGTATCGACGGTTGCGACGAGTTGCGCCACCGCGCCGATCTCCCGATCCATACAGACGATGGGGATTCGCAAGGCATCGAGAAGCTCCGTGTCGGGAACGACGTCACTCGCCGCCAGCAGTATGCCATCGACGCGGTGCCCTCCGAAGGAGGTCAGGTGCGCCGTCTCGATCTCCGGTATCCCCTCTGAATTGCAGACGAGCGTCGTGTAGCCGCGCAGGCGGGCCGCATCGTCGCAAGCCCTTACGAGTTCGGTGAAATAGGGATTGAGGATATCGGGAACGATGATGCCGATGACATGAGATTTTCTCGTGACGAGCGAACGTGCCAGCGAATTCGGCGTGTAATTCAACTCACGAGCGAGCGACAGGACCTTCTGGCGCGTTTCATCCCCGATCACCGAATCCTTCCGGTTCAGGACCTTCGACACCGTTGCAGTCGAGACCCCGGCTCTTCTAGCAATATCCTTGATCGTTGCTGCCACGCGTTCTCACCGCTGAATGCCTATTGTGTCGTCGGCACACTAATCGTCCCCGTCTAGCGTGCAATCGGCCCGAATGTCTACACGTCTGTCAGACCCCGGGGGTGAGACGTGGCCAGAGGAAGCCCCACGCAGCAGCCACGGTCACCGAGACGATCCTGAGAGGCATCCTTCGGCAAGCCTAGACCGATTCGGCATCGTGAAACGCAACGCCCATTGGGTCACTAGGTCGGCTCCTCCGAGCGATTTCGGCATCGGCACGCCCATCTCAACGGTCCGGCAACAGCTCTTTTGTCCCCGCCAGTTAACGGGAAATCCCTGCGGGTCTTCACGTTTTGAAATGAACCGTCACGTAATATGACTTCCTATTCTGGGCCAGTGTGGTCATGTGACGATCAAAATTCGTCTGAGTCATCGCTCGACGACTAACGGACCAAAGAGCTGACAGTATGGAAAACCCGATCGCATTGAACCGACTTGCCGAAAACAGCGTCTTTCGCAAAGGAGATGTTTTCGTCCTCTTCGGCGAATTGTTCGGTCGCGGATACGCGACTGGCTTGCTTGACGAAGCCCGCCGGGCGGGCATGGAAATCGTGGGGATCACGGTCGGACGGCGCGACGAGAACAACGCGCTGCGACCGCTGGACGCCGAGGAACTCGCCGCCGCCGAAGAGCGGCTGGGCGGCAAGATCATCAACATCCCTGTGATGGCCGGCTTCGATCTCGACGCTCCGGCCGGCGGCCCAACGCCGACCGACCTGCTCGCAGACATGACGCTGGAGAGCTGGCAGGACGACAAGCTCGACTGGGACTACATCAAGCAGTGCCGGGACATCGCCACCCAGCGGTTCACAAATTCGCTCAAGCAGGTCATGGTCGTTCTCGATGGAATGATCGCCAACGGACGCAACGTCTTTTTCGCGCATACGATGGCCGGAGGCATCCCGAAGGCGAAGGTCTTCCTGGTCATTGCCAACCGGATCTACAAGGGTCGTGGTGCCCGCCACATGTCCTCGCAGGCCCTGCTCGACAGCGATATGGGCAAGCTCATCCTGCAGAATTTCGACGAAGTCTCCGCGATCACCTTCCGGCACCTCATCGAATCCAGCGCAGCGATCCGGGAACGCGTAGAGGCATCGGGCGGCCAGGTCCGCTATACGGCTTACGGATACCATGGAACGGCCGTGCTGATCGACGGGAGCTACCGTTGGCAGACCTACACGAACTACACGCAAGGTTACGCCAAGATGCGGCTCGAAGGCTTCGCGCAGGACGCCTGGGCAGCGGGCATCAAGGCAACCGTCTACAACTGCCCCGAAATCCGGACCAATTCCTCCGACGTTTTCACAGGTATCGAGCTTCCGCTGATACCGCTGTTGCTTGCCTTGAAGAAAGAGAACGGCGGCCCATGGGCAGAGCACCAGTGGCAGGCCTGCGAACAGCTTCTCGCAGACGGCTTCACGATGAAGGACGTGTTCCAGAAGATCACCGACATGCAGGCTAACGAGGTCATGCGTCCGTTCTACGACTTCTCCGCGTGGCCGATGGCGAACAGCCAGGAACAATCCGACCTGACGATCGGCACGTCCAACGAAATCACGCAGATGCATCGCGACGGCAAGGTTATGATCAGCGACCTCCTCAGTGCTCTCGTCGTAGAAGCCACGGGGCAGCTCATTTTCGGTGAGTCTTCGGAACCTTCCGGCCCCACCCAGTGGCTCAGCCACGACATCGTGGCGCGCCGCCTCAATGCTTCCCACCTGCAGTGGAAGCCTTCTGCGCCGTCGATCGCGGAAGGCTCGAAAGACTCTCAGCTCGAAGTGGCCTGAAAACTTCCCAGCCTGGCGCGCAAGCCAGTAACTCCCGGACCTGCAATGGCCCGGGAGTATTGTGCCAATATCAGCACATGTGTCTCTATTCCCGGGAAGGGCATGATCATCTCGGTCTGGTTCTCCCAGGCAGATAGATTTCGCTGAATTCCGGAGGATGAATTCTGCAAGCATTTCCGACGGACATTACATGGTCCGCACTCGGCAGAGGCATGATTCCTCGGTATTAGTTCGGAATGACTATAGGCCCGCCTCCTCCATCTGATGTAGATTAAGCATCTACTAAAACAACGGAGGATCGCAGCATGTCGAAGAGTACCCTGTGCGTCCTGACGGTGCTGACCCTCTCCACATGCGCGATCGCCCATGCGGAAGCGAACACCGCACGGATTGGGGGCCACAAATTCCGAACCTCCGAAAATTGTGTACGCCAGGCACCTGTCGGCGAGTTTGATCGAAGATGCGACATTCCGGCTGCCGGATGGCGTGGCGCCGAAGGCATCTGGTTCCCAAATGTTTCCCAAGGCGCCGGGTAAGCGAACTCCAAATCACACCGTCATCATCGACGCTTCAGGAATTGCCGACCCAATGGCCCGAGATTGCTGCGTGGCCGATCGGCGCGCCAAAGGTCCCGCTTGCGGGCTGACATAGCCGATCCACGCGATTCGGTGACGCCCCTCCCTGACGAACCTAAAACCGCTTATGATAGTTCTCCGCCAGTACATTCCGGAGGTTTCCAATGATAGAGCTTGAGCTTGAGGCGCCGCTCCGCGTTGCCAGGGAGGCTGATGCAAGGGCGTTGGCCGATCTGGTCAACTTTGCCGGCCAAGGCTTGCCTCTGTACATCTGGGAGGGACTTGCAAGGGACGGTCAGGACCCTTGGGAAGTCGGTCGCGGCCGGCAAGCAGAAAGGGTGCGCGAAGGCCAGATCGTGGTCGTGGACTTTGGAGATGGCGCCGTAGCCAGCCTGACGGGCTATCCAATCGGCTCCGAACCCGAGCCGATTGCCGATGATTTCCCCGCACTGTTCCGGCCGCTTCAAGAATTGGAAAACCAGGCACCTGACAGTTGGTATGTCAATGTGTTGGCCTGCTATCCCGAGCACCGAGGACAAGGGCTTGGTTCACGTCTGCTCAAGCTGGCGGAACAGATAGCGCGGGATCAGGCGCTCCCGCGGATGAGTGTCATAGTCGCCGACAACAATATCGGCGCCAGACGGCTGTACGAGCGGAATGGCTACGAGGAAGTGGCAACGCGCGCCTGCGTGAAGGAAGGCTGGAAGGCCGACACGGAAAATTGGGTGCTGCTGATCAAACCACTTCATCCCTCGGACAATCGCTAGGTCCATCGGCGGGAGCCGCTATTCTTCCGCTCCGGTGGTGCCAACCTATTCCCGACGGATCGGCAACGCATAAATACCGGCTGCTACCGGCGCGAACAGTCCCCCCAACGATCCGGTCAATGGGCCTCAAGCCACCCGCTCTTCGCGGTAGCGCAGGGCCTCGACGAGAAGCCCGAAGGCAGGGGATGCGAGCCTTCGGCTCGGATAATAGAGATGGTATCCCGGGAATGGCGGCGTCCACTCCTCCAGCACCTTGACCAGCTTCTTCGCACGCACCAGCGGCTCCAGATGATCGTCCGGCAGGCATGTCAGTCCAAGGCCGCTCAAGGCCGCATCGATGATCATGGGAACGTCATTCGAGGTGAACTGGCCGTCGACACGGACGTTCAAGGGTCGCCCATCCTTCTCGAACTCCCACGCATAGAGACCGCCGAGCGTCGGCAGGCGCAGGTTCAAGCAGGCGTGGTGCATCAGATCGTGGGGCGTCTGAGGCTTCGGATGGTGTTTGAAGTACTCCGGCGAGCCGGCAACGACCATGCGAAGATCCGGCCCGATCCGGACCGCGATCATATCCTTCTCGACGCGCTCTCCCAAACGCACGCCCGCATCGAACCGTTCAGCAACGAGATCGACCAGTCGCTGCTCGATCGAGAGTTCGACATTGATCTCAGGATAGTCGGCCATCAGGCGTTTGACGGCCGGCATCATTATCGTCTCGGCCGCATGGCGGCTTGACGTGATGCGGATCGTGCCGCCGGGCCGCTGACGCATCGCGCTCAAGGCGTCGATCCGGCTGCGGATGTCGCTGAAAGCCGGACGCAAGGTTTCGAGGAGTTGTTCGCCGGCATCCGTCGGCGAGACGCTGCGTGTCGTGCGCCTCAGAAGCCGCACGCCCATCCGCTCCTCCAGGCGCCGCACCGTGTGGCTCAAAGAGGATTGCGATGTGCCGAGCTGCGCTGCGGCGCGCGTGAAGCTTCGCTCATCCGCAACCGCCAGGAACGCCATGAGATCGCCGAGTTCGTCCCGCTTCATTCATGAATCCAGAATATAGGTTCATGCCGAACTTAGCATCTAATGGATTTCTATCGCCAGAGCTAACTTGTCGATGACGGGGCGAAAGCCCGAGGCATGACAGGAGCCAACATGAAAGACGTCGTCGTCGTCATCGGCGCCGGTTCGATCGGGCAGGCGATCGCTCGCCGTGTCAGCGCCGGCAAGCATGTGTTGCTCGCGGATCTGCGCCAGGAAAACGCCGATCTTGCCGCGACGGTTTTGAGCGATGCCGGTTTCGATGTGAGTACGGGCGTCGTCGACATCTCGTCGCGTGCCTCGGTGCGAGCGTTGGCCGATGCGGCTACGCGGATCGGCAGTGTTACCGCCGTCATCCATGCAGCCGGCGTCTCCCCCTCGCAGGCATCACCCGCGACCATCCTCAAGGTGGACCTCTACGGCACGGCCGTCGTTCTGGAAGAATTCGGCAAGGTGATCTCGGCAGGCGGTTCCGGCGTCGTCATCGCCTCGATGTCCGGCCATCGCCTGCCCGCATTGACCACCGACCAGGACAAGGCGCTGGCGACGACGCCAGTCGACGAACTGCTGGACCTGCCCATGCTTGCGGCGGAACGGATTGTCGATCCGCTGGCCGCCTATCAGATCTCGAAGCGCGGCAATGCCCTGCGCGTGAAGGCAGAGGCGGCTCGATGGGGAGAGCGGGGCGCGCGGATCAATACGATCAGCCCCGGCATCGTCATCACACCCCTTGCCAAGGACGAACTGAACGGCCCGCGTGGCGAAGGTTATCGCCGCATGATCGCCCTGTCACCGGCAGGCCGCGCCGGAACGCCGGACGAGATAGCCAACCTGGCCGCAGTGCTGATGGGACCGGACGGCGCCTTCATCACGGGCAGCGACTTCCTGATCGATGGCGGCGTGACCGCATCCTTCTGGTACGGCGAACTCGCGCCGAGAACTCCCGATCCATCCGCTTAGACACAAGGATTATCACCAATGCGCGCAACCATTCTTTACGGTCCCGGCGACGTCCGTTGCGAGGAAGTGGCGGAACCGAAGATCCTCAAGCCGACCGATGCCATCATCCGTCTGTCCGCCACGTGCATCTGTGGCTCTGATCTCTGGCCTTATCGGGGTGCGAACGAGGTCACAGCACCCTTGGCCATGGGCCATGAATATTGCGGAATCGTCGAAGAGGTCGGCAGCGCGGTAAGGACCGTGCGGCCAGGCCAGTTCGTCGTCGGCTCCTTCTGCCTTTCGGACAACACCTGCCCGCATTGCCGCTTCGGCTTTCAGTCTTCCTGCGAGCAGCGCGAATTCATGACGGGGGCACAGGCGCCGCTGGCGCGCATCCCGTTGGCCGACGGAACACTCGTCGCCACGGCCGAGCTTCCCGCCGACGACCTGATCCCGAGCCTGCTTGCGACCTCGGACGTTCTCGGCACCGGCTGGTACGCGGCCTTCGCCGCCGGCGTGCAGGAGGGCTCGACCGCCGCGGTCGTCGGCGACGGTGCAGTCGGCCTCATGGGCGTTCTTGCCGCCAAGCACATGGGTGCGGCCAGGATCATTGCAATGAGCCGACACAAGACCCGACAGGATCTCGCTCTCGAGTTCGGCGCAACGGACATCGTTTCCGAGAGAGGCGATGATGGCGTTGCCCGCATCAAGGAACTGACCGACGGCGTCGGCGCCGAGGCGGTGCTCGAATGCGTCGGCACTCAGGAGGCGATGACGCAGGCGATGAACTGCGCCCGCCCTGGCGGCAGGATCGGTTTTGTCGGCGTGCCGCACGGGGTGCAGCTCGACGGGCAAAAACTGTTCTTTGCCCAGAAGAGCCTTCTTGGAGGCCCCGCCCCTGTCCGCCGCTTCCTGCCCGACCTGATGGACCTCGTCCTCGACCGGACCATCAACCCCGGCAAGGTCTTCGATCTCGAACTCCCGCTTGCCGACGTCGCGGAAGGCTACCGCGCCATGGACGAACGCCGTGCCATCAAGACCCTGCTGCGGGTTTGACAAAACAAGGACGTTTTCATGAAAAAGGTTGCCGCCACCCTCGCAATCTCTGCCCTTGCGGCTACGGGCGCCGAGGCCGAGGACAAGCGACGCCCACGCGTCGCGCCCGAGAGCGTTTACAACATCGCACCTGGCCTCGGCATTTTCACCGATGAGGTTTTGTTCGGAGACATATGGACGAGAGCCGATCTCGCTCCGCGCGATCGCAGCCTGATCACCGTCGCCGCCCTTGTCGCCACTGGAAAGACGGCTCAGGTCGGCCATCACGTTGGCCGGGCGCTGGACAATGGCGTGAAGCCCGAGGAGATCGGCGAGCTCATCACCCAGCTCGCCTTCTATACCGGCTGGCCAAATGCGATGACGGCCGTCACAGAAACGAAGAAGATCTTCGACGAACGCAAGATCGGACCGGTGGAAGGCAGCGATGCGACGCGCCTCGAACTGGATCCGGAAGCGGAAGCCGCCCGGCGCGATACGGTTCAGGCCAACGTCGAGCCGACTGCGCCGGCACTCGCCGAACTGACGAACCGCGTGCTGTTCGGCGACCTGTGGACCCGTCCGGACCTGAGCGCCCGGGACCGCAGCCTCGTGACCATGGCTGCGCTGATCGCCATCGGCCAACCGGAGCAATTGCCGTTTCATGCCAACCGCGCCATGGACAACGGACTGAGGCGCACCGAAGTCGCCGAGGTCGCCACCCATCTCGGCTTTTATGCCGGCTGGCCGCGGGCGATGTCGGCGGTTCCGGTGCTGGAGCGGGTGTTCGCCAGTCGCGCTGCTGCGAGCGGCAATACATCGGCGGATCTCAAGGTCATCAGGGCAAACTCCACTCCAGCAACGGGATCGAGCGACTACTTTTCGGGAGAGGTGCAGATCTCCGGCCACTACCAGGGCCAGGCACCTGCGCGGATCGGGGGCGCAACGGTATCGTTTGCGGCCGGCGCCCGAACGGCCTGGCACACGCATCCACTGGGACAGACACTCTACATCGTCTCCGGCCGCGGTTGGGTGCAGAAGGCGGGTGGGCCCGCCACAGCGATCGGTCCCGGCGATGTCGTCTGGATCCCGCCATCGGTGAAGCATTGGCATGGCGCATCCGCCACTGAACCGATGACCCACTTTGCGGTGGCCGAAGCACTGAATGGCGTTGCGGTCACCTGGATGGAAAAGGTTACGGACGAACACTACCTCGCTGGGCAGGCCACGGATTGAAGCCGCGCACGACCCGCAGCCTGCGATACCGGGCTGCGGTCATCCGTAACGATAAATGCCCCCCGTTTGCATCGTCGAGGAAGCCGATCATGGTTTGGCGCGCAGCGACTGGGCTTCCTCAAGGCTAGGTTGCGTTGCGCATCCATCGCCCCGCCGGTCAAAAGCACTTCATTGACGGTCTCATCAAGGCGGGATTGCCGGTTCGTAAGTATCCCGCGGGCGGCACGGCGATTGAGCAGCGCGAAAAACATCATTCAACGGTATCGACGGATGCCTACGTGATACTACCACCTATGCTTTCCTCTTTTTCTATATTAGTTATCACTGAGAGGAGAGGATGCTGCTGCCCCCAAAGGAAGCACATGGGAGGCAGGCATGGACACGCCTTCGAACTGAGCATGCACTCACGCATATTGGGGGAAACATGAGAACTTGCCGCATTCCAATTCTGGCAGCCATCGGGACCTGTCTGCTAGCCGGCAGCGCCATGGCCGCGGACATCTATTCGCCGATGACACCTGAGCTCAAGCAGGTCACGACCGAGAGCGGCTGGACCTTCGCATTCTCGCCCTATTTCTGGGCAGCCGGACTTTCGGGAGACGTTGCGCAGTTCGGCCTGCCGGAAGCCCATATCAACGCGAGCTTCAGCGACATCTTCGACCACCTCGATTTTGCCGCGATGGCTATCGGGGAGGCCCGCTATGGGGACTACAGCATCTTCACCGACCTGATGTACACGAAGATA
The DNA here is from genome assembly GCF_020035535.1 of Ensifer adhaerens. Classification (NCBI taxonomy): domain Bacteria; kingdom Pseudomonadati; phylum Pseudomonadota; class Alphaproteobacteria; order Hyphomicrobiales; family Rhizobiaceae; genus Ensifer; species Ensifer adhaerens. Next base: position 554,721 of record NZ_CP083350.1, read on the forward strand.
TCGGGTCAACGCGGTACGCCCAGAGGCATTCTTGCCAACAGTGTCGACCTCTCGACCCAGACTTTTGCCGGGTTCCTTGGGGCCGGATACACAATCTATGAAGACAGTCAAGCGCGCGTGGACATTGCGGCCGGTTTGCGTGTCTGGTCGGTCGAAAGTGAGTTTTCCTTCCACGGTGGGGTCCTCGACGGCGTATCCAGAAAGGATGACGCGACCTGGGTCGACGGCCTGGCCGGCTTTCGCGGCACCTATTCAATTACGCCGGAAATCTATCTGACGGGGTGGGGCTTGGTCGGCGCCGGCGGAGCGGACCTTGACTGGGATGTCGCTGCGGCAATTGGCTACCGGTTCAGCGACAAGATTTCCGCCGAGGCGGGTTACCGGGCACTCGGCGTCGACTACAGCAAAGACGGCTTCGTGTTCGACGCAGTTCAGCAGGGCCCTATCCTGGGTCTCACCGTGCGGTTCTAGCCGGCCGAACTGAACGCGCAGTGAGTTGAGAGAGCGGCGATCTAGATGATGGTCGCCCGCGTGGCGAAGCTCGTCCGGAATAGTGCCTCGTTCGCTGCTGTGTCTGGGTCAAAACAGCAATCACGCGCAATGTAGATCTTGTAATCTGCATCGCTTGCCCATCCCACGCTGGAGAACAGGACGCCGCTGCTGGCGATCCCGGCCATGATCAGCGTCTTGATGCCCTTTGCCTGCAGATCGTGGTGCAAAGTGGTGCCATGAAACACGTTGGCGCGCGGACAGGCGTATCGCCAGTCGCCTTCAGTCACATCAAGCCCGGCTGCAGGCGCCGGGTCGCGAAAGAACCCGGTCTTCTTGATGTTGCTGATCAACATATTGTTTTCGCAGGGCGTCTCATAGTCGATCGCGAAGTTTGCGAAGATCGTGGGGTTTCGTGTACTGCGCCACTTCGCAATGAGCGAGTTGGTACGGTCGAGCAGATCCGCTGGAATTTCGTTTGCCAGGATCGAAAAGACGTCAGCCTGGTAGTGCATGATCAACAACGCGGAATCCTCGACGTCCAAATCAACTGCGTAAGACACTCTTTGTCCCCTCCTCTTCCGGCCTGACTGCGAGACAATAGTCGTCGTCCACCTGCCGTTACAACCTCCACATTTTTGCATTCAGAAGCCGATGTTTCCGCGAACCGCAGTCGGGCGAACGAGCTTCACCATCGAACAGGCCAGCGCGCTAGCGACCCACCGGGATCCTGGGCGCGTTGACCCGTCGAAGAAGCGGCATCATCAAAGAGAACAGTTCGGCTTGAGAAGATATGCCGCATCGCTGGTAAAGCTGTTTGCGGAACACCTTTACCGTTTGTGCACTCAAGCCGAGCTGGAGTGCGACCGACGGCGAGGAATGTCCCTGCAGGATCAGCAGGGCAACCTCTGCCTGCCGGGGACTGAGGCTGATGTTGTGATGTCGGTGCACCTCATCGCGCAGGCTCTCGGTAATCGATGTCGCCTCGGCGATCTGCACCGCCGGCGCATCCAATGCGGCCCAGTGCGCCTTCAATAGGGCGAGGATCACGCGCTGGTGCTGTCGCAGATGATCTTCGGCCTTTTGCGAAAACGATGTGCCCGACAACCCATCCTTGCCCATCGATATGGTGATTGTGGCGTTGGCGCTGATGGGCAGAAAGACGGATATCTCGTCGGAAATGCCGATCCGGCCGTAATACCATTTGTAATAGCGGCTGCTGCGGAACTGATCGGGCGCGACGTCCAGAAGCCTGTAGAGCCCCTCCTCTCCCCGCTTCAAATGGAAGTGGTAAATTGGGTCGAGCAGATAGGCGCCCGAAAGATATTGCTCGGCGACATAGCGAAAGACATCGGCGCCGTAGGCCTTGGAATAGGCGACGTGTGGGACATTCGTTCCCACGAAGACGATGGCGATTACATTGTCGAATTCCAGGCATTGCCGCAGGTACTCGCACATCGCCGGATAGAAGTCGTCCGAGCCGACGGCTTCGAGCGTCGCGGCAAGAGCGTTCAGAAGGGAGTTTTTCATGCCCTGTACCCCCACCGGGGTATACATGCCCCTCTCAAGGATAGTTTATTGTCCAAAACCATAGACGGAAGGGTTATGGACGCCAAGCTCACATAGAAGGTTCGGATGCTATTAAAGCATCCGGGTTTTGTCGAAGAGCCCGGCACGCGCCCCAATCCGCAAAAAGGCACGGTTAAAAGTGCCAACCATCCAAGGGGTAACGCCATGAGACGAACGCTGAACCATTCAGCCATGCCCGCTGTCGGGTTTGTCGAGCCGTGGTCGGTGAAAGCCGGCGCAGAAACGAATGTCCACGTCTCCTGTGTCGATGCCGACGCAGCGATACGCATCGTTTCTATTGATCGCGACGATCACCAAGTCATGGCTTGGCCGATCCGGAAGCATGGTGACGGTTTTGCCGTTCGCAACTACGATCTTGGTTCATGGATCGAACTGCCGGCAATGCCGGTTTCGCAAGCGGCAGCATTGCGGTTCGAGGTACTGTTCACACAAAATCGGGGTGAAAAGCCCGTCTGCCGTTTCGCAGGAGCGTCGGTATGGCTGGGCGAAGCTGGCGCACTCAGCATTCACACGGGTAAAGGCAGCCATCCGTTTACGGCAGTTTCCAACGAATGCTGGTACGAACTCAGCCTCCGCACCCTCGGCAACGAGATCGAGGCAACGCTTTTTGGCGGGGATGGACAGACCCTTGCCCGTATCGTGGTGCCGCGCGGCGAAAGTGCGGGGCTCGTGGCCATCGGATCCGATGGTTCACACAACGAAAAAACCCTGAACGCCCGTGTCGGCCGCATCGGACTTCTCGTCGATGGAGAGGAACACCATTGGCAATTTCCGGCCCGTGGTCCGATCGGTCAACTTGGCTCCAACGAAGACGCCGATCGTGTCCTGACTATCCATAACATGCCGAGCTTCGCCGTCGCCTCACGCCGGTTCACCTCTGAGATCCATGACCCGAGGCTCGATCCGTCGCAGTTCGATGCGATCCATCTCCACGATGACGATTTCGGTGGCTTCGACTGGACCGTCGATCTCACGGTCAACATTCCTGCGGAGGCCCGGTCCGGCGTTTTTGCGGTCGAGATCTCCACCCGGCAGGGCGTCGAACGGCTACCGTTTTTTGTCAGGCCAAGCCGGCCAGGGGCAAAACTCGCCTTCCTGGTGTCAACCGCGACCTATCTTGCCTATGCCGACGAACGCCTGCCGCCCGTCCGATATCCGTGGCACGGCACCGATCGCGGGCACCGGTTCGCCATCGATAACGATTTCCTGTGCCTCTACGACGTGCACAGCGACTTGAGCGGCGTCAGCCTGACATCGGCGCGGCGCCCGAAGGCAACCGTGCGCGACGACTATCACTACCCGCTTTCCAATAGCCCGCATCTTTTGCCCGTCGATCTGCAACTGCTCAAGTTCTACGCAAGAGAAGGCATCGCCATCGACATCATCACCGACAGAGACCTGCATGAAGAGGGATTGGACGCCGTTGCGCCCTACCGGGCAATCCTGACCGGAAGCCATCCGGAATATTGGTCGACGCCCATGATGGCTGCGATACGCCATTACCTCGATGCAGGCGGCAACCTCGGCTATCTCGGCGGGAACGGGTTCTATTGGGTTGTCGCCTATGAGGGCGAAACGATGGAACTCAGGCGCGTAAAGAGCGACATCTGGAGCGGTCGCCCGGGCGAAGCCCACATGTCGATCACCGGCGAGCCCGGAGGCGCCTGGGAGGACCGTGGCCTTACGAATCCGCAATCCTATTTGGGCGTGACCTACCTCATCATGAGCTTCGGTGATTCCCGTCCCTACCAGAGGATGGAAGGCAGTCACGACCCCCGCTACGCCTGGCTGTTCGAGGGCATTGGCGACGAGCCGATCGGAGACGACGGGACGGTGCTGGGAGGCGCTGCGGGATATGAAGTCGACGCGGTGGTCCCTTCACAGGAGACGCCTCCGAACCTCGTAGTGCTCGCGACTGCCGATGGTTTCGATGACAGCTTCCAGGTTCGCCCCGACGTCTGGCTCGCCGATGGCGACGTCGAACGCAAAACCCTTCGCCGCGCCGACATGACGATCTATCGTCACAAGGGAGGCGGCCACGTATTCTGCACCGGTTCGGTGGCCTGGCTCGGCGCACTGCCAGGCCCGGGCCTTCAGAACGCCGTCGGACAAATCATGAAAAATCTTGCCGCTGGATTCGGCAATTAGCCCCACGCACGGCCCGAGAATTGGCGCTCCGGTCGGGTTCAAGCAACAGCCAACATAAAAGGGAACGAAAGAATGAACATCTCCCGACGCAACCTCATGATGCTGATGGGCGGCGCCGTCGCCGCACCCTACGTCATCTCTTCGAAGGCCTTTGCCGGCGCTACCGTCGAACCCGGTGTCTTCAAGATGTCGATCCAGCCATGGATCGGCTATGGCATGTGGTACGTGGCCCAGGAGAAAGGCATCTTCACCGCCAATGGGCTCGAAGGCGTCGAGTTCGTGCCCTACGTGGACGATGCGGCGGACCTTGCAATCCTTGCGAGCGGCGAAGTCCAGGCAACGAACGCCGCAACGCACAACGTACTCCAGCACCTGCAGCAGGGCGCCCACTACAAAATCGTGCTTCTCGAAGATTTCAGCTCGACGGCCGATGCCGTCGTCAGCCCGAAGAGCATCGCCAGCATTGCAGACCTCAAGGGCAAGTCCATTGCCTACGAGCAGGGCTCGACCAGCCATCTTCTTATTGCCGACGCGCTGAAGAAGGCAGGTCTGACGCTGAACGACATCACCACAATCAACACGCCGGCGGCACAGGCCGCGGCCGCAGTCCTCTCGGGCTCGGCCGACGCAATGGTCACCTACGAGCCTTATATCTCGGCCGCGCTTAAGGCCGATCCCGGCCTTTCGCTCCTCTACACGGCCGCTGAAAGCCCCGGCCTCATCAGCGATTGCTTCGTCGTGACGGAGGAAACGCTCAAGGGACGGCCCGGCCAGGTCCGCGCAATGGTAAAGAGTTGGGGGGACGCGGTGGACGCCTACAACAAGAACCCGGCGGAATGCCAGGCGATCATCGCCAAGGGCGTCGGATCCGATGCAAGCGAACTCGGCACGACATTCGCAGGTGTTCACTACTACACGCTTGCGGAGAACAAGGCGCTTCTGACCGGGGATTTCGCAACGAAAACCTTCCCTGCCGTCAATGTCGCCAGCACGGACCTCGGCCTCATCACCAAGTCTTTCGAAGCCAAGGACGCGATCGATACGACAGCCCTTTCCTCGCTCTGATGACGAAAGCTCTGTCGGCGCCGCCGACAGAGCTTGTTCGCCGGGCGAAGGGCGAAATTCAGAGACGCGAAGCAGGTTGCCGCGAGCCCACGGGCTCGCCGCGTTTTGCGGCGTGCAGCCGCCCGATCGCCAAGATACCTCCTGGGCAAATATTGCCTGCAAGTAGAAACGACAGGAGCGCGGCTATCCATGGCCAAGCCAAGAAAGAAGTCCATTCTCAGCATGCAGGCTGAGATCTCACCCGCCACCTATGCGACCATCTCGCTATGTTCGTTTGCAATCTTCTTCGCGCTCTGGTGGGGCATCGCGGAGGCCGGGCTGATAAGGCCGATCTTCCTCCCCTCGCCAGGTGCCATCGTTGCCCGGCTCTGGAGCCTTGCCGCCGATGGCACGCTCGCAGGCGACGTCGCAAGCAGCGTCTACCGCATCGGTGTCGGCTTCATCGCCGCGTCGGTCACGGCACTCATCGTGGGCGTGCTCATCGGCAACTACAGGTTCTGGGACGCTGCGATCGAACCGTTTCTCGACTTCATTCGCTACATGCCCGTCGTCGCCTTCGTTCCGCTGACCATCCTCTGGACCGGAACGTCCGACACCCAGAAGTTCCTGATCATCTGGATCGGCACCTTCTTTCAGCAGGCTCTGATGTTCATGGACAACATCAAGCGCGTACCGCCGGATTTCATCGGATTTGGGAGAACCGTGGGCCTGAGTGACATCAAGATTGTCACCAGGATCATCCTGCCCTCCGCCGCGCCGCAGATCTGGGACACGCTCAGGGTATCGCTCGGCTGGGCCTGGACATGGGTCGTCCTTGCGGAACTTGTCGCCGCCAACAGCGGCCTCGGCTACCGCATCACCGTGGCGCAGCGCTATTTCCAGACAGACACGGCCATCGGCTACATCGTGGTGCTCGGCATTCTCGGGCTGATCTGCGACCAGGTCATGAAATTTCTCGGCAAGCGCATGTTCCGCTACGAGGGGAAACATTGATGGAAAAGCTTCTCATTCGCGACCTCACGAAAACCTTTGCCTCCAGCCGCTCCAAGAAGGAACGCCTGACGGTTCTCGACAATGTCTCCTTGGCCGTCCAGGAGAACGAATTCATCTCGCTCGTCGGCGCGTCGGGTTGCGGCAAGAGCACGCTGCTCTCCATCATCGCCGGTCTGCAAACTCACGACGAGGGAGAGTTGAAGGTCGATGGCGCAGACATTCTCGGACCCGGCGCTGACCGCGGGGTGGTGTTCCAGAGCTACACGCTGCTGCCATGGCTGACGGCGAAGAAGAACGTCGAGTTCGCACTCGAGGCGACCGGCCATCCGCGATCGGAAACCGGCGACATGGCGATGGCACAATTGAAGCTGGTCGGCCTCGAAGCCTTCGCCGACCGCTATCCGGCCCAGCTTTCCGGCGGCATGAAACAGCGGGTGGCGATCGCCCGTGCGCTCTCCTACAAGCCGAAGGTCCTTTTGATGGACGAACCCTTCGGGGCCCTGGATGCCCTGACGCGCGTGCAGATGCAGGAATTGCTGACCAGCGTCTGGGAGCGTGAGAAATTGACGGTCATCTTCGTGACGCACGACGTGGAGGAAGCCGTCTTCCTGTCGGACCGCATCTTCGTGATGGCCTCCAACCCAGGGCGTATAAAGAAGATCTTCGATGTGCCCCTCCCGCGCCCGAGAAGCCCGGAAACGCATCGGCTCGCCGAGTTCGCGGCCCTGCAGGCCGACGTCCTCGGCAGCATCCGGTCGGAAATGCGCGACCACTGACCAGGGTTGCCGGCGGCTAAGCCGGCGTCCCTGACCCGACGACATTGCTGGCGAAGTTCACTCAGGGATTCTTGAGGCGCTGGCGCTTACCCTCAAATTCCAAGGAGCCTGTCATGTCCACCCCCAAGATCTCGATGTATCGGCTGTCAGACCTGACGCCGGACCAGCGCAACGACCTGCTGCAGCGCGCCGAGAGCGACATCACCGCCTTCATCGACCGCGTCGTTCCGATCATCGAAGACGTACGCATAAGAGGCGATGAAGCCCTTGCCGATTTTGCCCGGACGCTGGACAAGGCAAACCTGTCGCCGAAGGACATCAGGGCAACACCACAGGAGTTCGCCGCAGCACGATCGCTGGTCGATCCGGAACTGATCGAGACGCTCCGCTTTGCCGCCGACAACATCCGGCATTTCCACGAAAAGCAATTGCCCGACACCCTGTCGGTACACGAGACGCACCGAGGTGTGATTGTCGGCGATCGCTGGACACCGATCGATTCCGTCGCCTGTTACGTCCCGCGTGGCAAGGGTTCGTTTCCAAGCTCCGTGCTGATGACAGCAATTCCGGCCAAGGTCGCAGGTGTCGAAAACGTCGTCGTCATCACACCGCCGGGCCCGGACGGTTCCGTCGATCCCGCGACATTGATCGCCGCCGAAATCGCCGGGGTCGAAGCCGTGTTCAAATGTGGCGGCGCACAGGGCATCGCCGCCGTGGCATACGGCACGCAAACGGTGCCCAAATGCGCCAAAGTCGTCGGTCCTGGAAGCCCTTGGGTCGTTGCTGCCAAAAAGGTCCTCTCGTCGATCATCGATCCCGGCAGTCCGGCGGGGCCGAGCGAACTGCTTATCTTCTCCGATTCGACGGTTTCGGCGGATCTGGTGGCGATGGATCTCTGTGTCGAGTCCGAGCACGGCCCCGACTCCTCGGTCTTCCTGGTGACGGCAGACGCGCGGTTCGCCGATGAGGTGGCGCAGCGAATTCCCGAGCACTGGGCAAGGATGGCCGCCAATCGCGCTGCCTTCTCGCGTACCGTGCTGACCGGCGCCAAAGGCGGCATTGTCATTGCTTCGAACGAGGATGAGGCCTTCGCGTTCATCAACGACTATGCCGCGGAGCATCTCGCCGTACTCGCCGAAAACGCCTGGCAATACCTGCCGCGCATCCGTCATGCGGGAGAAGTCCTGCTCGGGCCGCATTCGGCCATCGGTATTGCCAATTTCGTCCTGGGACCAAGCCATGTGTTGCCGACAGGTGGCGCCGCAAAGACCGCTTCTCCGCTTGCCGTGTTCGACTTCATGAAGCGCACGTCGATCGCCTCCATATCACAGGCAGCCTACGGGCAGTTCGCACCGCATGCCGAAGCGCTCGGCCGCTACGAAGGCTTCGACGGCCACGCCAATTCGGTTTCAGCGTTGCGCCTGGCCGCAATGACCTGATGTCGCGACCAGCAGCCTGTTCCCGCGCGAACAGGCTGCCGACGCCCTTGGCTATCGTCGCGGCAAACCCGCGCGTTCAATGCAGAGCCTCACGGCTCGTCCACCTCAAGAACGTAGGCACCTGGCAGAACGCGGTTTGCGACAAGCTCCGCGATATCTGCCGGCAATGCCTTTGACTCAGGCGGATAAAGACCTGCCCCTGCCAACGCCTTGCGCAGATCGATATCTTTCCCGAGATAGTCCAGCGCGACCTTCGAAGCACCCGGTTTGCGGCCACGACGCGTAGGACCACCGGTCTGGATGCCGATCAACCGGAACAGGCGGTGCTGATGGCTCGGGTAAAGCGTCACTTGCGTGATCGAGGTAAAATCCAGGCTCTCGTATTCGACGATATGGATGCGGTCGGCGAGGTAGAGGAGTGTCCCTGCGTATTTACTGAAGCCGATCGTCTTGCCGGTATCGGGATGGCGCGCGACTTCGATGTTCTTCCAGTAGTATTGGTTGCCTTCTCGCCGTATCGAGGCAAGCGACTTTGTGATCAAGCCTTTGTTTCCAAAGGAATAAAAGTACCGATAATAGAAGCCGACGTATTTTTCAAGCGATTGGCTGCGTCGATACAGCGCCTCGACATGCATCAGCGGTCGACGCAACTGCGGCATGGGTTCGGGCTTGCGGCGCAGGGCAACGATCTGCTCCAGCTGCGCCGGCTCCATCAGGATCTCGGCTTCGGTAACACCAAAAAAATCGCACATCCTGCGCATGTTGCGCCGCGACGGGCGTGTGTGGCCGCTCAGATACTTGTTGAATTGCTGGCGGTTTATCCCCAGCCGACGGCAAGCATCGGCAATGGAGGCGTGGTAGCTGCAGAGCAGCGCCAGGTTGCGGGAAAAATCATCATCCATGAACGATATCGCAATACGAAGTGGAATTCGCGTCAAGTCGCGAATGGCCGCTCTGTAGCGAAAAAAGCTGTCCTGTGTTCAATTTTCTCAAACGCAACCAAAGGGAACGGACCACATGACGCAGATCACCCTCTCCAGAAGAGGTTTCCTGGCCTCCAGTACAGCCTTCACTGCCCTTGCATTGGCAGGGAACCTGCCCACGGCCGCGCAAGCGCAGGCCGAGAAGGTGCTGCGGCTGCGCATGGACGGCGACATCAAGATACTTGATCCCGGCTACATGATCGGCGGCATCGAAATCGAGGCACAGAAGCAGTGTCTGCCATTCCTTGCCCAATACAAACGCGACGGCAATACGATTGGTTGGGAGCCAACCTACTACGTCACGAAGCTTGAGCAGCGTGATGCCACGCACATCGACTTCGAATTGGCCGAGGGCTTTAGCTGGTCCGGTGGTCACGGCGCCCTGAAGGCCTCAGACGTGAAGTTTTCCTACGAGCGGATGAAGGGAACCGAGTGGGGTGGATATTTCGAGGTGCTCGACCGTGTCGAAGTCACCGGCGAGCGCACCGGAACCATCGTTCTGACCAAGCCCTTCGCGCCGTTCTTCCTAGTCACACTCTGCCACGGACCGGGCGCCATCCTGTGTGAAAAGGCGGTAACCGAAGCCGGCGGGCGCTTTACCACGCAGTTTCCCGCCGTCTGCGGTCCCTACCTCTTCAACAACGCGCCAGGCCAGGCGGCCAATTTCCTGCCCAACCCGGAATGGACCGGCCCCAAGCCCGAATTCGACGGCGTCCAGGCCAAGATCATCACGCAGGTCAAGGCAACTGAACTGGCCTACGAGGCCGGCGAACTCGATTGCACGCAGATCGATTCCGACGCCGTCGCGCGCTATCAGGCCGGTCCCCCGGCCGGCAGCGAACTGACCAAGGCCGGCGAACTCAACTTCATGTGGCTGGGGATGAATACCGAGCATCCGAAGCTGCAGGATGTGCGCGTGCGCCGCGCGATCCAGCACGCCGTCGACGTCGATTCGATCATCGCGGCCGCCTACTCGAATGTGGCCACCAAGTCCTGCGGTATCGTCTGCCCCGGGCTCATCGGGCATCGCACCGCGACCAAATTCTATACCTATGACCCGGGCGAGGCGCGCGCGCTTCTGTCCGAGGCTGGAGTAAGTGGTCTCAAGCTGACTTTGCGCACGCTGAACACCCAGCAGCCGATGCTGGTTGCCCAGATCATCCAGGCGAACCTTGGCGCGATCGGCGTGACGCTGGACGTAATCCCGCTCGACGCGGGCCCGTTCTGGGAAATGGGCATGGAATCTGCCGGCGAGACCTGGAAGGATCTCGAGCTCTGGACCATGCGGTTCGGCAGCGTGCCTGACCCCTACGAGGCATCGCAGTGGTTCGTATCCTCGCAGGTCGGCAACTGGAACTGGGAGCGCTGGACCAATCCGGAATACGATACCCTCGTCGAGCAGGGCATCGCGGAAAGCGATCCGGAAAAGCGCAATGATATCTACCTGCGGCTTCAGGACATCATGGAAGAGACCGGCGCCTATGTCTGGCTTTGCCACGAACCGCGCTACTACGTTCACCGCTCAGGCATAAACGTCAATGTCTCTCCATCCGGGCAGCAGGACTATCGCCTGTTCACTTCGATCTAATCCCCGTTCGTGCCCCGCCAGCACACGGGCGGGGCATTTCAACATCCGACTGGTTGGAAATGTCTGGTTACATACTGAAGCGGTTGGGGCTTTCGGCAGCTGTCATCCTGACCGTGCTCCTCATACTGTTCTCACTTCTGCGCTTGATTCCCGGAAACCCCGTGACGATCGCCCTCGGGCCGCAGGCGACGCCCGCAGCGATCGCGAACTACTCTGCGAAGATGAATCTCGACCAGCCGGTCTGGATTCAGTTCGCCACCTATGCCCGAAACGTGGTCACAGGGGATCTCGGCGAGGACATTTTCACGGGCCGCAAGGTCTCGACCATCGTCGGCGAGCAGATCGGGCACAGCCTGTTGCTGATGGTCGCGGCAATGGGTTGGGCCATTGTGCTTGGGATACCTCTTGGATGTCTGGCCGCGGTCAGACCGAATACGTGGCTTGACCGTATCACAGGGGTTCTGTCCGTCGGTACGATCGCCATCCCCTCGTTCCTCATGGCGATCTGGGCGCTTCTGATCCTTTCGGTCCAGTTGCGCTGGTTGCCCGCCATGGGTGCGGGCGAGCCCGGAGATATCACCGACCAGGCAATCCATCTCATTTTGCCTGCGTTCGCGGTAGGCCTGGGCTGGGTCGGCTATTTGGCCCGCATGGTCCGCGCATCGATGCTCGAAGTCCTCGGAGAGCCGTTCATCCGTTCGGCGCGCGCCTTCGGGCTCATGCCCCGGAGCGTGATCTTCAGATATGCCCTGCCCGTTGCGATACTTCCGACCATTACGCTGATCGGCATGGGTTTCGGCGGGCTGATCTCTTCCGCAGTCTTTGCCGAGATCATCTTCGCGCGTCCGGGTGTCGGCAAACTCATCTATGATTCCGTACAGGCACGGAACTTTCCCATCGTGCAGGGCGCCGTCGTCGTCACCACCGCCTTGTACATCCTCGTCGTGCTTCTCTCAGACCTTCTCGTGAGCTGGATTGATCCCCGTGTCCGCCATATCCTCTGAACCAGCCCGCGCTCCAGGTGCCACGGCGCGCAGCGAGCGCCGCGCCAAACTGCACGCATTCGTCGCAAACTGGCAGGCCATGCTGGGCCTGGCGCTTGTGCTAATCTTCTTTGCAAGCGCCATTTTCGCTGCCCAAATAGCGCCCTACGATCCCAACGCCATGGACATTCCCGCACGCATGTCCGGGCCGACCTGGCAGCACCTGGCGGGCACCGACCAGCTCGGGCGTGATACGCTTTCGCGCATTCTCCATGGCGGTCGGGTAGCGCTGACGATCGCAGCAGTCGGGGTGTCTCTGTCGCTGGCGATCGGGCTTGCGCTTGGTATGCTGGCGGCCTTTGGTCCGCGCTGGCTCGATTCGCTGCTTCTGCTGGCCTTCGATTCGGTCCGGTCCTTTCCGACCATCATCCTCGGGCTCGCCACTGTGGCCTTGACGGGGCCAAGCCTCGGTCTCGTCATGGTGATCGTGGTCGTCACCTCGATCCCGCAATATGCCCGCGTCACGCGCACCGCCGCACTGGTGTTGCGGGGAACGGATTTCATTCTCGCGGAGCGCTCGCTAGGCGCATCGACGCTTCGCATTTTGTGGCATCACATCCTGCCCAACGTCGTCGGGCCTCTCCTGATCCTTGCCGCAATGGACGTCCCCGTCGTGGTTTCTCTCGAGGCCGGCTTGAGCTTCCTCGGCCTTGGCGTCACGCCCCCGACGGCCAGCTGGGGCACTCTGCTGAACGAAGGCTATCTCGTTATCCGCAACTCGCCATGGATGGTGATCATGTCCGGGCTGCCGCTGGTGCTGACGACGATCGGGTTTACCTTTCTGGCCGAAGGGCTGCGCGACACGTTCGATCCGCGCATGAGCAAAGGGCGCTGACGATGGATAATCTTCTGGAAATCAAGGACCTGTCGGTCAACTTCCGAACGTCCCACGGCCGCATGAAAGCACTCCGCAACGTATCGTTCGGCGTCAAGAAGGGCAAAATACTGGGTATCGTCGGCGAAAGCGGCTCCGGTAAGAGCACCGTGCTGTGGTCGATCATGGGTTTGCTCGCACAAAACGCCGAGATTGCCGGCGGGAGCATCCTTTTCCAGGACCGAGACCTGCTGAAGCTGCAGGAAACGGCGCTAAGGGCGCTGCGGGGCGAAGAAGTAGCGGTGGTTTTTCAGGACCCCATGACCTCGCAAGCACCGCTTCTGAGCTATGGCCGGCAGATGGCCGACATTCTCTATCGTCGCCGCGGTATGTCGAAGCGCGAAAAACGTCAGGCGGCAATCCAGATGCTCGGCAAGGTCGGAATTCCTGACCCGGCGTTCCGCCTCGACCAGTACCCCCACGAATTCTCCGGGGGCATGCGGCAGAGGGCCGGTATCGCCATGGCGTTGCTGGCCGGACCAAACCTGCTTGTGGCCGATGAGCCGACGACCGCTCTTGACGTCACGATGGAGGCACAGATCATCCATCTGCTACGGGATCTGCAGGCAGAGACAGAAGCTACCGTCGCCGTCGTCTCGCACAACCTGGGCCTGATCGCCGAGCTTTGCGACGATGTGGTGGTCATGTATGCGGGCGAAGTCATCGAGACAGGCACCGTTCGCCAGATTTTCCACGCGCCCCGCCATCCTTACACGCAGGCGCTTCTGGATTGCGATCCGGCACGCATCCCAGAGCGCTCGGCGCGCCTGCCCGTAATTGCCGGCGATCTGCCCGATCTCGTCATCCCGCCACCGGGCTGCATCTTTGCGGAGCGCTGTCCCCACCTCATGCCCATTTGCATGGCAGAAAGGCCACCTGCCACGACCGACGAGAACGGCGGGATGGTGCGATGCCATATCCAGAGCGGTGTGGTCACGCCCAAGGCACGCAGTGCGCGGGCACGAGCAGAACCTGCTGGGCGGACTGACGTGGAGAAGGCGGAACCACTGCTCGAAACGCGGGAGCTGAACGTCAGGTTCGCGACGGAAAGTAGGTTCTTGGCAAGCATTCAAGGTCGCATGCCCAAAGGGCTCGATGCAGTCCTTGACGTCAGCCTCACGGTCCGGCCCGGAGAAACGCTCGGCGTGGTGGGCGAAAGTGGGTCAGGTAAAAGCACGCTTGGCCGGGCAATCCTGAATCTTGTATCCGTTACCAGCGGGCAAGTGCTTTTTGAGGGCAATGAGATCCATTCCCTCTCCGAACGCGCATTCAAACCATTGCGTCGCAATATGGCGATGATGTTCCAGGACCCGAACGGCTCGCTCTCGCCACGAATGACCGTGCGTGCGCTGATTACCGAACCGCTTCTCATTCATGGCTTGGGCACGCGCGACCTGGATCGCGAGGCCGAACGGCTGGCCGATATGGTCCGGTTGCCCCGCCCGCTCCTCTCGCGTTTCCCCAATCAGCTCTCAGGCGGTCAGGCACGGCGCGTCGGCGTGGCGCGGGCACTTGCGCTCAGCCCGCGCCTGATTATCGCCGACGAACCGACAGCGGGGCTCGATGTGTCGGTTCAGGGCGAGATCCTGAACCTGATGGCCGATCTCCAGGCCGAACATGGACTGGGATATCTCATCATCACCCACAACCTGCCGGTGATCCGCCATATCAGCGACCGGATCGCAATCATGTATCTGGGGCGCATCGTCGAACAAGGCCCGGCTGACGACATCTTCCGGCATCAGTACCACCCCTATACGGCTTCCCTCGTACAGGGTGTTCCCCAACCGGACCCGGACCTTAGGCGTACGCATGTCGGCCTGAAGGGAGAGGTTCCGAGCCTGCTCGACCGACCGCGCGGTTGTGACTTCGCTTCACGCTGCCCGGTCGCAAGGCCGCACTGTCATGACGTGAAGCCGCCACATCGCGATGTTGGCCGGAACCGCACCATCGCTTGCCACTTCCCGCTCTCGTAAGCGGCACCGCATCGTACAAGGAATACAAAGTGAGCTACGGAATCTACATTGGACGAACGCATACGGCAGACGGCGTTCCCTATCTCGCAGGTTATGGCGATGAACCGTCTAGCCATTGGCTTGAGATCGTACCGCGCCGGACCCATCCGGAAGGCGCGACAATCACTGTCGGCGTGACGCCGCAGGCCCACATGCCCGGCTTGCTGTCCGAAATCCCCCAGGCGGCCGAATGCGCTCGGCATATGCGGGTCAACTATACGCACTATCTCGGCGTGCCGGCCCCGCTGACCAATGGCGGCCTCAATGAGTACGGCGTCGCCGTGCGCGACATCTGGTCGACTTCCTGTGCTGCGCTGATCGAGATGACACCCAAGGATCAGACCGGCCCCAACTATTCCGATCTCGCACGGATCGTCCTTGAGCGCGCACGCTCGGCCCGTGAGGCCGTGGAGATCGTCGCTGCGCATATCGCAAAGTACGGCTACTCCACCTATGGCGGAAACTCGCATATTTTCGCCGATCCCGAAGAAGCCTGGGTGATGATCGAGTTCGCAGGCGGCAAGGGCCTCTGGGTCGCAGAGCGCCTAGGCGAAACCAGCATCCGCGCTTCACGCCCCGGCTATATCGGCGTGATTCCCGCCGAGCCCGACGAAACGTTCCTCTTCCCCCCGCATTTCATCAAAACAGCTGAGGATCTGGGCTGGTATGATCCGTCGCAGGGAGCATTCGACGTCAATGCAATCTACGGCGACGGAAAAGGTCGGTGGGAGGGGGTGCAATGGATCGAGGATGAAATGCGGCGTCGCGCCAGCCACCCACAGAAGATCGCTTTCGAAGATGTCATCTGGTCTATCGCGACGGAGAAGCTGACTGGCGATACCGCCGGCTACGGTCAGATCGTTCCCCTGGCGCGTCCGCCTCATCCTGAATTGCGGGTGATGTGGCATGCACCGATCGGCGCCGTCACGGCACCGCTGACCCCGGTTTTCATGGGGATGGACGATATCCCGGCGCCCTATGGCCAGCACCGCTATCTGACCGACGGCGAAAGTTCGCGGTTCCTCGATCGCCGGAAGGAGTTGAAGTCGCCGCAGGTCGTGTGCCGCATTCCGCAAGGCGTCGAAACAGGCGAAAGCGCCGTCTACCGCTTCAAACAGTTGATGCATCTGGCGTTTCAAGGCCAGACGACGATCCTGCCTGAAGTATTCGAGCATTGGCGTCTCGTCGAAGCACGGATCCTTGCCGAGCTTCCCGCTGTAGAGCGGAGCGCCCTGCTCCTTATCGAAGCTGGAGAACCCGCACTCGCAAAACGGCTGCTCACGGAATTCAGCCACCGGTGCCTGGCCGAGAACCTTGCCGACTGCGAAGCCTTGTCCCGCGCAGCCTATGTCCGTTTGCGGGCCCGAGGAGAACTGAACCTCAGCGATCAGCCGCAGTCGCCGACACAATTGTGGTGACCTGTATCCGGCGCGCCCACCGCGGGCGTGCACAGCTAAACCATGACCCGCGTTCGCCGCTCATTCCGGCCGGCTAGCGCGAAAACCCACCGGAGGGATCACGCTTGGCCCGGCTGAATCAGCCCCGGAGTAGAAGCCGGCGTCATACTCGTCCGCCTGGTCATTCGGCCCGGCTAACGTTCTCGGCAAACGCCATCATCAGCGGCCCGACTCCTTTCGGGTCGTCGGCGACCACGCGCTCAGTGAGGTAATAGCCGGGCGTGCCGTCCCGGTAGGTGCCCTCGAAACCGCCGAGACCGGCCACGCAGACGATCGTTGTCATTCGGGCCACCCCCTCCCTGTCGGTCACAAGCCGTGTGTTGAGCAACGCATCAAGTGCCCGCTCTCCGGCCGCGCTGGTCTGCGGCACGCGATCGGGTTTGACCAGCCCGAGGCGCGCGGCGCGGAGCAGTGCATAGGCAAACATCGCGGAGGCCGAGCTTTCCTCGTAGTTGCCTTCGAGGGCCGGTGCGTCGAGCACCTGCATCCAGAGACCGGACGGTTGCTGGCGCGCGATCAATTCATCCAGAAGCTGGTGCGCCAGCAATCGGTGCGGACCGGAAGCACTGTCATTGGGCAGAAGGGCCAGCGCATCGACCAGCGCCATCGCCAGCCAACCGACGGCGCGCGCCCAGACGGCGGGCGACCTGCCGGTCTCAGGGTCGGCCCATCGCTGCTCCCGACTGTCGTCATAACCGTGGACGTAAAGCCCGGCCGGTGTCGCTGTCAGCGAAAGCGCCGTCGAAAATTGCCGAAGCGCATCGGCAACCAGCGCCGGTTTATCCGTGGCCAGCGCATATTCGATTTGAAACGGCAGGCCCATATAGAGCCCATCCAGCCAGACCTGGTGTGGGTAGCGTTTCTTGTGCCAGTAGTTGCCCTGAGGGATGCGCGGATGGCTTTCGAGTTGGCCGGCCAGACGTTCTGCCGCCGCGAGATAGCGGGCGTCGCCGGTGTCCCTGGCCAAAGCAAAGAGTGATCGCCCAGCGAGAATGTGGTCGATGTTGTATTCTGCAGGGTCGTAACCGAAGAGCGTGCCGTCCGCTGCGATCTGCCGGTCGGCGAGCCGGTGCAAATGGTCCCTCCAACGTTTCTCGCCCGTCGCCTCGAACAACAGCTGCAGGCCTCGGTAGAGGCAACCGTCCTCGTAGCACCAGCTTCCGCCCTTGTAAGGCCGGTAGCGTTGCGCGAACTGGTCGAAATAGTCGGTCGGGTTCATGGGATGTCTCACTCGAAGGATGTTGATATTGCGGCCGCGCTCAGGAGCGCTGGGTCGTCGCAATCGACTTCCGCCCGTTCCGAGACGATCGTTTCGTGCCGCATCGGACGGATACGGTCGGCCATGATGGGAGGGGCAACCGCCGCCTCGGGGTTGAAGGAAGCAATGTTGAGGCGGCGAATTTTGATGTTGCGGATTGGGGCCTCCGGCAGGCCGAGGAAGGCGCCGGCTGCATGGGCGAGATCACGAATCTCGACATCCTCGATCGTGACGCCATTGATGACGGGTGTGCCCGCCTCGACCGGAGCCGGCCGACGGGATTGCACCCAGGCGTCGTGGCCATCCGCATCGCAATGGTAGTAGGCGTTGGCGGAGAGCGCTGTCTCGACGCCATCCATAAGAACGTGGCGCATCGTGATATCGGTGATCGCGCCGCCACGCCCGCGCCGCGTCTTGATACGCAGGCCGCGATCCGTACCGACCATCGCGCAATTCTCGACGGCGACATCATGCACGCCGCCAGACATTTCCGAGCCAATGACGAGACCGCCGTGACCGCGCTCCATCAGGCAGTGACTCACACGTATGCCACGCGTTTCGCTGAGGTGGTCGTCCTCGCCGTTCTGGCCGCGCTTGCCGGCTTTAACGGCAATGCAATCATCCCCGACGGAAAAGCGCACGCCGGCGATCGTCACGTCCTGGCAGCTTTCGGGATTGAAGCCATCGGTGTTCGGGCTGTCGGCCGGAGCGGAGATGAAAAGCCCTGCCGCCGTCAATCGTCTGCAGCCCTGCGGGTGGATCGTCCAGGACGGCGCATTGCGGATGGTGAAACCAAGAAGCGTGACATCTGAACAGGAGACAATATGAAGGCCGCGCGGCCTGCGCGCACCGTCACGCGTTTCCTTCGGCCAGCTCCACCAGTCCCCCCTGTCGCCGGACCCATCGAGCGTGCCTTCTCCCTCGATGACCAGGTCTTTCACGCCAACGGCATGGAGCGGGGCTGCGAAACAGTCAGCCGGAAGGCCTTCCCAGCTTCCCAACATTCCGCCGGATGCGTCACGGGCTGGCAGGATCGGCCATCCGAGCCGTCCCGATGGCGCTCGCAGGACCGCCCCTCGGGAAAGGTGGAAGGTCATATGGCTCTTGAGCGCGAAGGGAAATGCCGTCCAGACCCCGGCCGGCAGCCTGAGCTTACCGCCCTCAGGAACCGCAGCAACAGCTTCTCGAAGGGCAGCCGTGTTCCGGCGTGCGCCCTCCAGATCGTCAAGATGGATATCGCGAACGAGACCGAAATCGCTCGCGTCGACGAGCCCCGTGCAGGACGCGGTCTCGAACGCCACCGTTTCGAACCCCTCCGCCTCGAAGCAATAGCGTCCGTTAGGTTGAAGATCGTGCAGCAGCGGCACGGCAAGGGAGGTTTCGCCCTGCCGCGTCTGATCATCCCCGTCGAGCGACGAAAGGCGCCACTTCGCCTTCCCCGGCAGGTGGTAGCGTGCTCCGCGTGCCGGCAGGCAAAGCGCCGCCGTTCGCGCCGACAGCGCGATGATGGAAGGTCGGGTCATGATCTCTTCTCGTTTCGGTTTCCCGCTGGGTGCGGGGCGCCCGCCGCGAGAAGCCGCGGCGGGCAGACTTAGCGATCAGTCGAACTTGGCGAGCACGTCGTTCACCGTGTCGATGATCTGCTCCGCCGCTTCATTGGCGCTGAGCTGCCCGTAGGCATATTCCTCGAGCGTATCGATGAAGGCGGCGCGGATCTCCGGATGCTCGTTGAACGGCGAAACGGTCGGCCCACCGGCGGCGAGCACGATGGCGTTGGCGGCGCGCACTTCGGGCTCGCCCTTTTCGCCAAGTCGGGCGGCAGCAGCCTTGGACGCCGGCAGGCCGCGAGAGGTGCCGAGCGCATCGATGCCTTCCGGTTCGTTCAACAGGCAGTTGACGATTTGCGCCGCCGCCGCCGGGTCCTTCGAGTTCTTCGAGATCGAGAACACCATGGACGGCTTACGGTAGACGCCTTCCGTTACCGCGTCAGCGAGCTTGAGCATCGGCACAGGCGTCAGCACCTGACCGTCCTTCAACGGATCGGCATATTTGGAATAGGTCGAGTCCCATTCATAGGAACCGGCGACCTTTCCCTCGGCCCAGGCGGGCTTCTCGAACAGATTGACGTTGCCGTCGGCGGCCTCTTCCTTCTGGGAACGGATGGCGCCGGTCTCGACCAGCTTGCCCAGGAAGGAGATGCCTTCGGCCAGCTCCTCCGGTGTCCAGGCGACACGATTGGTTTCGGGATCGACGAGGTCCTTGCCGGTCTTCTGGACGACGGCCAGCGTCGTCAGGAGTTGCGCGGTCTCCTTGACGGCGTTGAAGGTGTAGTAGTCCTTGCCGAGCTTCTCCTTGATCGTCGCCGTCGCGGCAAAGAACTCGTCCCAGGTTTTCGGGATGGGCACGCCGGCCTTTTCGAAGGTCGTGGCGTTGAAGAAGAAGACGCGGCCCGTGGTCGAGACCGGAAGCCCCTGCAGGACCCCGTTCATGGAGCCTGCCGCGAGATCGGCATCGCTCCAATTGGAAAGATCGATCGCCTTCAGCGCGCGCAAATCGGCGAAACCGTCGCCATTTTTTGAAAACAGCGGCAGCCACGGCCAATTGACCTGCACGATGTCCGCCTCGGTCTTGCCGGCCATCTGGGTCGTCAGCTTTTCGAGGTAGCCGTCAAAACCGGTGAATTCGCCCTTGACGGTATGGCCGTATTTTTCACCGCACGCAGCGATCGCCTTCTGGGTGGCAACGTGGCGGCTCTCGCCACCCCACCACGCCATGCGCAATTCAGCCGCGTGCGCTGCCGTGCCGAGCGCAAGGGCGCCATATGCGACGCCGGCAAGCGCGGCGATCTTTGCTGTCATTCTCATTGCCTTCTCCTCCTTGGAATTGAACGACGCGGCGCCTCCTCAAAGCGACACGTTGCGGCCATCGGCCTTGTCGAAAACATGCAGTTGGGCAGGGTCCGGGCGCAGGCGGATCACATCCGAGCGGCCCAGAGCCTCGAATTCGGCGGCGCCCACCACGCTCACGAGCTTTCGGCCCTCGAGATCGGCGTGGAGGTAGACTTCATGCCCCATGAACTCGGCATTGGTCAGCTTCACCGCAAATGCCGCGCCGTCAGCGGCAAGCGAGAGATGTTGCGGGCGCATGCCGAGCACAGCCTCAGCGGGCCTCGACGAAAGCCGTGTCGCGAGGTTGGAGCCGAGCGGCAGACGCTGGCTACCGATCGAGAAGTCCCCACCCTCGAGCCTTGCATCGATGAGGTTCATCTCCGGGCTGCCTATGAAGCCGGCGACGAAAAGGTTCGCCGGGCGATTGTAGAGCTCCTTCGGCGTCGCCACCTGCATGATGCGGCCCGCCTGCATGACGCAGATCCGGTCGCCCATCGTCATCGCCTCGGTCTGGTCGTGGGTCACGTAGATGACGGTCGAGGACAAGCCTTCGGCCTTGAGCTGGCGGTGCAGGTCGGTGATGCGGACGCGCATCGAGGCCCGCAGCTTGGCGTCGAGATTGGACAGCGGCTCGTCGAACAGAAAGACACCGGGCTTCTTGATCAGTGCACGCCCAAGCGCCACACGCTGGGCCTGGCCGCCGGAGAGCTGCTTCGGCAGCCGATCGAGCAGCGGCTCGATTTCGAGGATCTTCGCCACGTGATCGATGGCGGCTTCGATTTCCGCGTTCGGCTTGCCGGCAATCTTCAGCCCGAAGGCCAAATTGCCGCGCACCTTCATGTGCGGATAGAGCGCGTAGTTCTGGAAGACCATTGCGATGGAGCGTTTGCCGGGCGGCAGGTCGTTAACCCGCTGGTCGCCGATCACGACCTCCCCCCCCGATATCTCCTCCAGCCCGGCGACCATGCGTAGCGTGGTGGACTTGGCGCAGCCGGAGGGGCCGACGAAGACCATGAACTCGCCATCCTCGATATCGAGGTTGATGCCGTGCACGGCCTTGAAGGCGTTGCCATAGATCTTTTCGAGATTCTTCAGTTGGACCTTAGCCATGTTCAGCCTTTGACTCCCCCGGAGGAGATCCCTTCAATGAAGTACCGTTGCGCAGCGAAGAAGACGACCAATGCGGGGGTGATCGTCAGCACCGACATTGCGAGAATGCGGTTCCATTCGAAGGCTTCGGTCGTGTCGATGGAAAGTTTGAGCGCGAGGCTCACCGGATATTTGTCAACCGACGACAGGTAGATCAGCGGCCCGAGGAAGTCATTCATGGTCCACATGAACTGGAACAGGCAGACGGAGATCAGCGCCGGCGCGAGCATGGGGACGACGATGTAGACCAGCGTCTGGAGGCTATTGGCGCCGTCGACACGAGCCGCCTCTTCCATATCCGCCGGAAGCGAGCGCAGGAACTGCACCAGCATGAAGACGAAGAAGGCATCGCCCGCGAAGGCCGAGGGCACCCAGAGCGGCAGGAACGTGTCGAGCCAGCCGAGATCGCGAAAGAGAATGTACTGCGGAATACGGGTGACGACATTTGGCAGAAGCAGGATGGCGATGACCGAACCGAAGAGGATCTTCTTCAGAGGAAAGTCGAACCGTGCGAAGGCATAGGCCGCCATCGTGCAGGAGATCGCCGTACCGATCACCTTCGGCAGGATGATCAGGAAGGAATTCCAGAAGAACCGGCCGAAGGTATAGGGCGTCGACGTCTGCCAGCCCTTTATGTAGCCGTCAGCGGTCGGACTTGTCGGCATGAAGCCGGCGCCGGAAAAGATCTCCGAATTCGTCTTGAAACTCGCGCCAACCAGCCAGATCAGCGGGTAGAGCATGACGAACCCAACGGAAAACAGCAGCACACAGCGAACGGTCGTTGACATCAGGCGGAGCCTTGCCCTGCGGGAGGCCAGGCGATCGTTGAGAACATGAAGATCGGTCATCTCGTCAGCTCCTCTTGTCGCCGGCGTAGTAGACCCACTTCTTCGAAGACCAGAAGGCGACGAGGGTCAGCACCGTGATGATGGTGAAGAGCACCCAGGCGATGGACGAGGCGTAGCCCATGTTGAACTTCTTGAAGGCCTCATCATAAATGTAGAGCGGCAGCAGATACGTCGCCTTGAGTGGACCGCCCTGGGTGATGATGTAGGGCCCGTTGAACTCCTGGAATGCCTGAACCATCTGCATGATCAGGTTGAAGAAAATGACGGGCGTCAGCAGAGGCAGGGTGATCCAGAAGAAGGCGCGCACCTTGCCAGCGCCGTCGATCGCCGCCGCTTCATATAGCGACTTGTCGATCGATTGCAGGGCCGCGAGGAAGATCACCATAGCCGAGCCGAACTGCCAGCAGCGCAGCAGCGTGATCGTGAAGAGCGCGTTCACGGGATCGCCGAACCAGTCGACCGGCGCGAGACCGAGGGTCGCCAGCGCCATGTTCGCAAGGCCCTCCGAGGCGAAGACATAACGCCACAGCACGGCGATCGCGATCGAGCCTCCAAGGATCGAAGGCACGTAGAACGCCGTTCGGAACAGGCCGATAAACTTCAACCTGTGATTTAGAATGCCAGCAATGAAGAGTGCGAAGGCAAGCTTCAGGGGCACGGTGATGAAGACGTAAAGCAGCGTTACGTTCAACGACTTGATGAAGGTGCGGTCGCGGGTAAAAAGCCGCTCATAATTGGCGAGGCCTGTCCAGCGCGGTTCGCTCATCAGGTCATAGCTCGTGAAGCTCAGATAGAACGACCCGATGAACGGAATGGCGGTGAAGATCAAAAGCCCAATGATATAGGGCGCCAGATAGCCGAGCCCCAAGAGACGATGCCCTTTCATGGCGCCCCTCCCGGGCAGCACTGAAGTGCGACCTTGTTAGATACGGTTTCGTACAAATTACGCTCCCGGACCGGCGCAGATAGACGAAGGCTCTCGCCTCCCCATCTTCTGCGAACCGGTCTCCTCCCTGTTCGATGCGGTGCGCGCATGCATTTCTGCCATGACAGTCACGCATTTTTGCCACAGAATGAATTCACAAAGGCGAGGAAAAAGATGGACGAAATTGAAGGTGGAATTCTCTCCGCAATACCGCCGGCCGCGCTGACGCTCAATCTCACCCGAGCAGCTATCCGGATGGAGCATTCGCAGACCTGGCGCATAGACAAGTCGAACCCGGTCGATGACCTCGTTATCTGCCTTGAGGGGCGCGGCCACTACCTGGTCGATGGCGAGCCGCGCGTGATGGAACCGGGCGATGCGATGCTGATTTCGCGCGGCCAGCGCTTCATCGGATGGAATGAGGGGCCAGAGACCTATCTCGGCGTCGCACAGCATTTCACGCTGGATATTTACGGTCGCCACAACCTGATCGAGCAAATGGATCTGGCGCCGAAATTGAGGCTTGCGCGCTGGGCGTTGCTTGAGCCGCTGGCGCGCCACTACCGTCAGAGCGCACCGCCCTCCTCCGTGACGCTCGGGCAGCACCACCTGTTCATGGTCCTGCTCATCGCCTTCATCGAGGATGCGTTCATCGGTTGGCGAGACCATGCCACCTATCAGCCCGAAGGAGCAGACGCGATCGACCTCGCTGTCATGAAGGCGGCCACGATGATTTCCGCCAATCCGCTCGACCCGGACATTGCGACCAAGGCGGTCGAGACATCGCCCTACAATCGGGACTATTTCCTGCGGGAGTTCCAGAAAAGGGTGACGCGTACACCGCGCAAATACCAGGAACTGAAACGCATGGAACGGGCCATGCATTTCCTTGAAGCAGGGCTTTCGGTTTCTTCTGCAGCCGCAGAGGTCGGCTATGCCGACCCCTACTACTTCTCCCGCATGTTCAAACGAACTCTGGGCATCAGCCCCCGCGATCACATGAAAAGAGTTCGCCAGAGCCGGGACGGTGAGCTCATGCACCTCGATGAGCCCGAGCAGGCACTGGCACTGGCGGAGGGGCTCCCAGCAACAGGCTAGGATCAGGCTCGGCCCCCGGCAGGCACAATGGAGAGCAATGCCTGCCGGAGGGTCCGCAATCCGCATGCGCCCCGCGCTCACTTGTGGCGCTTGTTTGCGCCGATCAGCGCGTCGAGCATTGCGACTTCGTCGTCGCTGAGGTCCTTGAGCGGCGCACGCACCGGACCGGCATTGAAACCCTGCAGCCGCACCCCCGCCTTGATCGCCGACACCGCATAGCCCTTGGCGCGGCTGCGGATGGCCATGAACGGGTAGAAGAAATCCGTGAGGATGCGTTCGCAGGTGGCGCGGTCACCGCCGCGAAGAGCGGCGTAGAACTCGTTGGCAAGGCCGGGCACGAAGTTAAAGACGGCCGAGGAATAGGTGGTGAAGCCGGCGCCGAGATAGGCTTCGGCAAAGAGCTCGGCCGTCGGCATGCCGCCGAGATACATCAGCCGGTCGCCCATCTTGGCGGTGACCTGGCGCACCAGACCGATATCGCCGGTGCCGTCCTTGAAGCCGATCAGGTTCGGGCATTCGTCGCAGAGACGCGCCAGCGTATCGGCCTGCAGCACCGAGTTGTCGCGGTTATAGACCATGACGCCGATGCCGACCGACTGGCAGATCTTCTTCACATGGGCGTAGAGACCTTCCTGCGGCGCATCGATCAGGTAGTGCGGCAGAAGCAGGATGCCGTCGGCGCCGACACGCTCGACCGAGCGGGCGATATCGACCGCCATCTCGGTGCCGTAGCCGCAGCCGGATACGATCGCCGTATCGCCGGCAACATCCTTGGCGGCCCGGACGATGCCGGGGATTTCGTCCGGCTTCAGCGAGAAGAACTCGCCGGTGCCACCGGCGGCAAACAGCACCGGCGCCCTGTAGCCGGCCAGCCATTCGACGTGCGCCCGGTAGCTGTCCGGCGCGAAACGGCCCTCGGCATCGAAATGCGTCACCGGGAAGGAAAGGAGGCCTGAACCTAGCGCGGCCTTGATCTGTTCGGGGGTCATGACTGTGTTCCTCTATGAATGATGATCTGTATTAAGCGAGATATTAGACTCATGTCAACAGTCATCATACAAGTCATAATACAAGTCGGCGCTCAACGCGCCAACCACCCGCCATCGACGTTCAATACGGCGCCATGAATGTAGCTCGCCGCTGCCGAAGACAAAAAGACGGCCGCGCCGGCAATGTCCTCGGATCGACCCCAGCGGCCGGCGGGAATCCGCTCGAGGATCGCCTTGCTGCGCTCAGCATCGGCCCTCAGCGCCTCGGTGTTGTTGGTCTCGATGTAACCGGGCGCGACAGCATTGACGTTGATGCCCTTGGCCGCCCACTCATTGGCAAGAAGCTTCGTGATGCCCACCACGCCATGCTTGGCGGCGGTATAGGACGGAACGCGGATCCCCCCCTGGAAGGAGAGCAGCGAGGCGATGTTGACCACCTTGCCGGGGGCGCCCTTCAGGAGCAGCTCCCTGGCGAAGGCTTGCGTCGTGAAGAACAGCGCCTTCAGGTTCACATCCATCACCGCATCCCAGTCGGCTTCGGAAAATTCGACCGCGTCCGCGCGACGGATGATACCGGCATTGTTGACGAGAATGTCGAACCCGGCACCGGCAAAGACCCCGGCCGCCGCCATGGGATCGGCGAAATCGAGTGCCAGCGCGCTCGCCTTCCCCCCCGCAGTCTTAATCAGTGCGAGCGTTTCGTCGGGCATCCTGCGAGCGGCACAGACGACCTCGGCGCCGGCTTGCGCCAGACCGACAGCAATGGCCTGACCGAGCCCGGTGTTGGACCCCGTGACAAGAGCCCTATGCCCTTCAAGAGAAAAGAGATTTTTCATCGCAGATCCGCCGGTTGAATGAAATCCATGTCCGTGTAGTCGACATTGTCGCCGGCCATCGCCCAAATGAACGTATAGGAGCCGATCCCCGCGCCCGAATGGATGGACCACGGCGGCGAGATGGCGCCTTGCTCGTTGGCGATGAAGAGATGCCTCGTCTCCTGCGGCTCGCCCATGAGGTGGAGCACCCGAGATTTCTCGTCCATGCCGAAATAGAGATAGGCCTCCATTCGGCGATCATGCACGTGGGAGGGGATCGTATTCCAAACGGACCCGTCTTCGAGCGTCGTGTAGCCGAGCACGAGTTGGCAGCTTTCCATCACGAGCGGGTGGATGAACTGATTGATGGTACGCTTGTTTGAGGTCTCGACCGCACCAAGCTTGACCTCCTTGCTTTCGGCGAACGTCACGAGCCGTGCCGGCAGGCTGCGGTGCGCCGGACTAGACACGATGTAGAACCGCCCGCCCCCGGCAAACGTCACTGCGCCAGAGCCTGCCCCGAGATAGAGCACATCGCCACGGTTGAGCATGTAGGTCTCGTTGCCAGCCGTCACTGTGCCGACATCACCGATGTTCACGATGCCCATTTCGCGCCGGTCGAGGAAGGACGGTGTCTTTGTTTCCTCGACTCGATCGAGCGTGAGCGCCGCACCGTCGGGAACGGCGCCGCCCATAACGAAGCGGTCATAGTGCGTGTAGATCAACCGGATCTCGCCGGGACGGAACATATCCTGCGCCAGGAAATGTCTGCGCAGCCCCTCCGTATCGAGCGCTCGCGCGTAGTCCGGATTGACGGCCTGCCTGGTTTCAACGGTTAGCATTCGATCCTCCTTGAGGTATTGCGGACAAGACATAATATATGTTAGTTCCTATTGTATGATAAGTTGCTCGAGGTCAAGACCCGAATGAAGCACCCCTGTGATCAGGGCGCCGCCGGCGCACTCGGTCGTGCGGGCGCGACACTTCGCATCTGGGCGGACTTGGCTGGACAGCGAACGACAACGCTGAGACCTGGCGGGCCGAATCTCGACTGGCGCCACCTGCTGCCGACATTTCCATGGCGTGCGCTCAAGGCGGCGCCTTCGCGAACAATCCCATCTTCAAGGAGTGGCAATGACCTTTACCCTTCACGGCAAACATCTGGTTGCGTGCGAATGGATCGCGACCGAGCAAACCTTCAGAAGCGAGCCGGCCCATGGCTCCGCTTTCAACTTCTCCGTCGGCACGACGGATCTGGTGGATAGAGCGGCAAAGGTCGCCGAGGCGGCCTTCTGGTCCTACGGCTACTCCAGCCGGGAAGAGCGCGCCGCCTTCCTCGAAACCATCGCCGATGAGATCGAAGCCCGCGCCGCGGCGATCACCGAAATCGGAAGCTCGGAAACCGGCTTGCCAACCGCTCGCCTTGAAGGCGAACGGGGACGAACAAGCGGCCAACTCCGACTTTTTGCTGTCCATATCCGCAAGGGCGAATATCTCGACAAGCGCCACGATAAGGCGCTGCCGGAGCGAAAGCCCTTGCCGCGGCCCGATATCCGGCTGCTGCAGCGGCCGATCGGCCCGGTGGCGGTGTTCGGCGCCTCCAATTTCCCGCTGGCGTTCTCGACGATGGGCGGTGATACCGCATCGGCGCTTGCCGCCGGTTGCCCGGTCGTCGTGAAGGGCCATTCAGCCCACCCGGGAACGAGCGAAGTGGTTGCCGAGGCGGTAAATGCGGCGATCAGGAAGCATGGACTTCACCCCGGCGTATTCTCACTTATCCAGGGCGGCCGTCGCGACGTGGGGACAGCTCTCGTGACACACCCGCTCATCAAGGCGGTCGGCTTTACCGGTTCGCTCGCGGGCGGCCGCGCGCTTTTCGACCTGTGCGCCCAGCGCGCGGAACCGATTCCCTTCTTCGGCGAACTGGGCTCGGTCAACCCGATGTTCATTCTGCCCGAAGCCAGCAAGGCCCGCGGCGAGGATATTGCCAAGGGTTGGGCAAGTTCGCTGACGACGGGTGCCGGACAATTCTGTACCAATCCGGGCATTGCGGTGATCGCCTCAGAACGAGCGCCCGCCTTTGCGGAAAGTGCGCGCGCAGCCCTTTCGCAAGTCGGCCCGCAGGTGATGTTGACGGATGGAATTGCCAGGGCCTATCGCGATGGGCGCGACCGCATCTCTTCAGGGCACGGTGTTCGCGACGTCTTCAGGTCCAGCTGTGATCTGCGCGACGCTACGCCCAACCTCTTCCTCGTCTCGGCGCAGGACTGGCTCGCCAATCACACGCTGTCGGAAGAAGTGTTCGGCCCGCTCGGCCTTATCGTTACGGTCGAGAACGTTGAAGAGCTGATCTCCGTCGCCAGGAGCTTCGAGGGGCAGCTGACCGCAACGCTTCATCTCGACGAAGGCGACACCGATCTTTCGCGCCGGCTGATGCCAATCCTCGAGCGCAAGGCCGGCCGTCTTCTCGTGAACGGCTTTCCGACGGGCGTCGAAGTCTGCGATGCCATGGTTCATGGCGGGCCCTACCCTGCCTCCACGAACTTCGGCGCGACTTCGGTCGGGACCATGGCCATCCGCAGGTTTTTGAGGCCCGTATCCTATCAGAATGTCCCTGATGCGCTCCTGCCCTCCGATCTGTCGTCGATCTGAGGACCGCTCGCCAGCCTTTTTTGACGATTCCGGGATGGGGCGGCAGCGCCGTCACATCCCGGATTCCGCGGCGGCTATCGATGCAAACGAGGCTAGACGCGATGGAACCGAACCCAGAATGAAGAAACGGTGCGCGGCCGTGCGCGATGAAGTGAAGACGGCAGGACACGCTGTCGTTCGATGCTGCGAAGCCTGCGCCAGCGCAGGTTGAGAGCGCCGCCCTTGCATTCGAACAGATAACGGCTAACATGCCAGACAGGTTTAAGCATGTTGGGGCAGAGATGGAAGCCGTTAACAATATGGAGCGTGGCACGTCGCTTGCGGCGAAAATCAGCGCCGCACTGCGTCGCGATCTGGCGGAAGGCGTGTTCCGCCCCGGCGACAGGCTTCCGAGCGAAAGCGCTCTGACGCGCGAGTATTCCGTCAGCCGTACCGTCGTGCGGGAAGCGATCGCTATCCTTCGTGCGGACGGCCTGGTCGAAGCGCGCAAGGGCGCGGGCATCTTTGCCCTTGAGACAAAGCCGGAAAAGAACCAGCCTTTCAACGATTTGAAGACGGAGCGGATTTCGTCTGTCATCGAACTTCTCGAACTTCGGACGGTCTTTGAGGTCGAATCGGCGGGGCTGGCGGCCGCACGCCGTTCTCCCGCCCAGATCGAGACGATCCTGGAAGCCCATCATCGTGTCGGCGAGTGCCTGGCAACCGGCAGTCCCACGCGCGATGCGGATTTCGAGCTTCACCTGGCAATTGCAGAAGCCACGCAAAACCGCCGCTTTCCGGAGTTTCTCCAACTGATCCGCACCGGAATCATTCCGCGCGGCGAGCTTCAGGGCTCTGCGCCGGGCTCACGCCCGAAGGACTATAACCTCCACCTTCAGGAGGAGCATGGTCAGATTGTCGAGGCGATCATCGAGGGCAATGCCGAAGCGGCGCGCGAGCGCATGCGCGCTCATCTGAGGGGAAGCCTTGAGCGATACAACGCACTCTTGCGTTCCCGCACCATGACGCCCGATGCGATTTAACGCACGCCCATAGTTGTCATACAGGAAAAAGAACATGTATGGTGATGTTGTTATACATCATCTGCGAGGTCTGCATGACTCTTCCCATTTTCCCCACGGTTTCCACCGACACAGGCGTCACCCGCCAGGTCCTTTCGGAATCGTCCGAACTCATGGTCGTCTCATTTCGGTTCGAAAACGGTGCGAAAGGCAAGCTCCATCGACACCCGCACGTGCAATCGACCTATGTGGCGCGCGGTAAGTTCCGCTTCTTTCGCAATGGCCAGGCCTATGAGCTGAAGGCTGGCGACAGCCTTGTAATCCCCGGAAACACCGAGCACGGCTGCGAGTGCCTGGAAGAAGGAGAGCTCATCGACTGCTTTACCCCCCGCAGAGACGACTTCCTCTCCGTCGGGTCTGCTTGACACCCAGCATAACCTGTGACAGGTTCGTCGAAAGTTGTCATACAGGATAGGAGCCTGTAGCGCCTCACCTCAGGCGACTGACAAACGGAGGAACCATGTCAATTCGTCGCTTACGCTTCCACGGTGTGGCCGGGCAGGTCGGGACCATTGCGGTCACGTTGCTCGGCCTGCTTCTCCTGACCTTCTTCATCGGCCGCCTCATGCCGGCCGATCCGGTCCGCGCCATCGTCGGAGAGGACGCGACCCGCGAAACCTACGAGCAGGTGTACCACTCGCTTGGACTTGATCGTCCGCTCTGGGAACAGTTCGCCTACTATCTTGGTGACGTCTTCACCGGGAACTTCGGAACCTCCATCCGCACGGGCCAGCCGGTCATTCAGGATATCCTGCACGTGATGCCGGCGACGATCGAGCTTGCGACCTTCGCAATCCTCATCGGCGCAGGGCTCGGTGTTCCGCTCGGGGTGCTTGCTGCCGTCAACAAGGACCGTTGGCCGGACCATGTGGTGCGCGTCTTCAGCCTGTTCGGGCATTCCATGCCAATCTTCTGGACCGGCATGATCGCGCTGATTGTCTTTTACGCCTATCTCGGCCTCGTCGGCGGCAGCGGACGAATGGACCAGTTCTACATAGGCCTTGTGGATGAACGGACCGGCTTTCTCCTGATTGACAGCCTGATTGCCGGCGAAATGGATGTGTTCTGGTCGGCCGTCAACCACATCATCCTGCCGGCGTCGCTGCTTGGCTACTCCTCGTCCGCCTATATCACCCGCATGACCCGCAGCTTCATGCTGGATCAGCTTGGTCAGGAATATGTCACGACGGCACGTGTCAAAGGCCTTTCTCGCAGCCAGACGATCTGGCAGCACGCCTTCATCAACATTCGGGTGCAGCTGGTCACCATCATCGCACTTGCCTATGGCTCGCTGCTCGAAGGTGCCGTGCTGATCGAGACAGTCTTCGCGTGGCCGGGCTTTGGCCAATACCTCACCAACAACCTCATTACCGGCGACATGAACGCCGTCATGACCTGCGTCCTGATCGTCGGCATCATCTTCATCGCGCTCAATCTTCTGTCCGACGTTCTCTACCGCATCTTCGACCCGAGGACACGCTGATGACCACTCAAGCTGAAACCGCGTTCCGCTTGCCGGCTCCGCTCCACGCACTCAAGAACATCGTGCGCTTCCTCTTGAAGAGCCCGACCTCGACCTTCGGACTTGCGGTACTGGTCCTTCTCGTCCTCGTCGCCACCTTCGCGCCGCTGATCGCCACGCATGATCCCTACGCCCAGGACCTGACCAACACGCTGCAGGCGCCGGGACAAGGGCATCTGTTCGGTACGGACGAGCTTGGCCGTGACATTTTCAGCCGGCTGGTCTGGGGCTCGCGTATCACCCTCACGATCATCTTCCTCGTCTCGATCGTCGTTGGCCCCATCGGCCTCGTCATCGGCACGACTGCCGGTTATCTTGGCGGCAAGGTCGATACCGTGATGATGCGCATCACGGACATCTTCCTGTCCTTCCCGAGCCTCATCCTCTCGCTCGCATTCGTCGCAGCACTCGGCCCAAGCCTGAACAACGCCATTATCGCGATTGCGCTGACCTCGTGGCCGCCGATCGCCCGCCTCGCGCGCGCAGAGGCAATGACCTTTCGGAAAGCTGACTACATCTCCGCCGCAAGGCTCCAGGGCGCGTCGGCGACCCGCATCATCATCAAGTCGATCATGCCGATGTGCCTGCCCTCGGTGCTCATTCGTCTCACGCTGAACATGGCAACCGTCATCCTGACGGCTGCCGGTCTCGGCTTCCTGGGGTTGGGCGCCCAACCTCCGCTGCCGGAATGGGGTGCGATGATCGCGACTGGCCGCAAGTACATGTTGGACAGCTGGTGGCTCGTCACCTTCCCCGGTGTCGCCATTCTCTCGGTCAGTCTCGCATTCAACCTTCTCGGCGACGGGCTGCGCGATGCGCTCGATCCGAAGCAGATGAACCGGAGGTAGACCGATGAGCCAGGACATTCTCGAGGTCGAAAACCTCCGCATCCGCTATGGCGGTGCAACAACCGAGGCCGTGCGCGGCGTCTCCTTCACTCTCGGCCGCGAACGCCTTGGGATCGTTGGCGAGTCCGGCTCCGGCAAGTCGACGGTCGGACGCGCCCTGCTGCGACTACTGCCGGGTGCCACCATTACCGCCGACAAGCTGCGCTTTGCCGAGCTCGATCTGACGGCGCTCTCGGAAAAGGAGCTGCTCAAGGTTCGCGGCCGGCGCATGTCCATGATCCTGCAGGATCCGAAGTTCTCGTTGAACCCTATTCGTCGGGTCGGCGACCAGGTGGCGGAAACCTATCTGCGACACTTCAGGTGCAGCAAGGCGGAAGCGCGTCAAAAGGCGCTCGCCATGCTGGCGGCGGTGAAGATCCGCGATCCGGAACGCGTCTATGATCAGTATCCGCACGAGATATCCGGCGGCATGGGGCAGCGCGTGATGATTGCCATGATGCTGCTTGCCGATCCCGAGCTGGTCATTGCCGACGAACCGACCTCGGCGCTCGACGTCACGGTGCGGCTGCAGGTGTTGAACATTCTCGATGGCCTCGTGCGGGATCGTGGCATCGGGCTGATCATGATCAGTCACGATTTGAATCTCGTGCGCAATTTCTGCGACCGCGTTCTGATCATGTATGCCGGCCGTATCGTCGAAACGCTGGCCGCCCGGGACCTCGACAAGGCCCAGCATCCCTATACGCGCGGCCTGCTGGCGGCTCAGCCGCGGATCGGCGGCCCGAGGGCGCCGCTCAGCGTGCTCGATCGCCGTCCCGAATGGCTGGAGGAGAAAGCCTGATGTCCGTCTCAGTCGAAGCTCGCGATGTTTCCATCACCTTCGGTAGCGGCCCCACGGCAGCCAAGGTCTTGCCAAGCGTCACCTTCTCCGTGGCGCCGGGCGAATGTTTCGGCCTCGTCGGCGAAAGCGGATCGGGCAAATCCACGGTGCTGCGCTGCATCTCTATGTTGACCGACATCTGGACCGGCGACGTGCTCATCGGTGGACGGTCGGTGCGCGACATGCCGCTGATCGAACGCTGCCGCACGCTGCAGATGGTCTTCCAGGATCCTTACGGCTCGCTGCACCCGCGCCAATCGGTCCGCACCGTGCTGAACGAGCCCCTCGTCATCCACATGCTCGGCGATCGAGAGCAGCGCATGCGCAAGGCAATCACGGATGTGGGCCTGCCAGTCTCCTTCCTCGATCGCTTTCCCCACCAGCTCTCCGGCGGCCAGCGGCAGCGTGTTGCGATCGCACGCGCGCTGATCCTCGAGCCTTCCCTGCTGCTCCTCGACGAGCCGACGTCGGCGCTCGATGTTTCCGTTCAGGCAGAAATCCTCAACCTGCTTCAGCGCCTGCGCGAAGAGCGTGGCTTCACCTACATCATGGTGACGCATGATCTGGCGGTGGTGGACCATATGTGCGACCGCTTTGCCGTCATGCTGCGCGGAGAGATCACCGAAGTCCTCCCGCGCGAGGCCATCCCCGGCAACCAGGCAACGCACGCCTACGCGCGCGAACTCATCGGCGCGTCGCTCGAATACGAAGGTTCGCACTGATCGCGCCTCTCGCGCGACACAGACGAAAGCCCTCCTCCCCAACTCGCCCGGCCCTGCGCCGGGCTTTTTGTCGTCCTGCCTGGCCTGATGTCGCTGCAGAGCAGCGGCGCGCATCCGCAATATTCCACTGACACGAGGCGCGCGCCGCGAACCCCTTTCCGCCCAGGTAGTTCGGGCGCCCGAGCTGCGACCGAGCCGGACTCCCATTTCCTGCGCCTAACCAGCGACGCCGGCGGCCAAAGGTCTCCACGACGACGACGTCTGGTGTGCAAAAGCGGGTCTGGACTGGAGCGGGATGCTTCGGTGCCCGCAGAAGGGAGTGGCGCATGAAAACGAAGGCGCTCCTCCCGATCGCCTGCGACAATCGCATCGGCCAGCGCTTCGCCGCGCTTTGCAGCGGCGCAAAAAAGAAGAAGGCGCATGCTGACATGCGCCTTCTCCACTTCATTCTCTTGGTATACCCGGAAGCGATTACCGCTCCTTGGTCACACCCTCGAAGCGCGAGAGCCAGGGGCTGACGATCATGCCTTTCACGTCGCTTCGGTACGCGGCCGTGTCGACCACTTCCGAGAACGGCTGGATCGACATGACGATCTCGTCCATGTACTGCTGCACGCCCTCGTAGAGCTTCGCCTGCTTGGCTGCATCGCGCTCGACTAGTGCTTCCTCGATCATCTTGTTCAGCTTCTCGTCGTAGAAGCTCGTGCGCCAGCTCTGATAGTTGGTCAGCTTCGCATCGTCCGAATTGTCGGGGTTATAGGCGATGGACCGCAGATTGTTGTCCGGATGCGGCTGCTGGCCGCCGCCGCCGCGACCCAGCAGCAGTTCGAAGTTTCGCTCGCGCATCGCGCCATAGATCTGATCGCCCGAACCACTGATGAGTTCCGCCTGGATGCCGGCCTGTGCAAGCGTGTTCTGGATGGCCGTCGCCGCCTTCATGAACGGATCTTCAGACAGGACGCGCAGAGTCGTCTTGAAGCCGTCTGGGTAGCCTGCTTCGGCAAGCAGCGCCTTCGCCTTCGCCACGTCCAGCTTGTAGCCCTCGTCCGGCAACGCGCCAAGAACGCCTGACGACAGGGGCCGCTGATGCAGCTTGCCGTAATAGGGCATGACCGCCTTGTCGAGACCGTCATAATCGATCAGGTATCGCAGTGCCTCGCGTACCTTCTTGTTGGCAAAGCGCTCATCCTTCATCGAGACGCTGAGATAGTAGAAGCCAGAGCCCGGCGTCGATGCGATGGCAATAGCTTCGTCGGCCTCGAGCGACTTCAGGTCCGGCGCCTGCAGCGAGTATGCAACATCGATGTCGCCCTTTTCCAGAAGCAGCCGTTGCGATTGGGATTCGGGCAGATGGCGCATCAGCACCCGCTTCATTGCAGCCTTTTCACCCCAGTAGTCGTCGTTGCGCGTAAGGATGATGTATTCGTTCGATTTCCACTGCGTGAGCGTGAAAGGACCGGAACCCGCGGAGTTCAGGGTCAGCCACGCGGCACCGAGGTCGCCGTCCTTCTCGTTCTCGAGCACCGTCTTGCTGTCGAAGATGGAGCCGGGGCCATTCTGGGCCAGGATCATCAACAGCAGGTTCGGGTCGTCGGGTTTCGGCAGATTGAGAACGAAGGTGTGGTCGTCTTCGGCGACGAATGCCTTGTCGGCCGCCTCAAGCGTGAAGCCGCGTGTCTTGAGGAAGGACGACTGAGCGAGGTTACGCGCAAGCAGGCGCTTCAAGCTCCAGGCGATATCCTGCGCCGTTACGGGATTGCCGGACGCAAACTTGGCATCGCTGCGCAAGTGAAAGCGGATCGACTGGCGGTCCTCGGAAACCTCCCAGTGTTCGGCGAGGCGCGGCTGCACGCTGCGGTCCTTCGGCGAAAGAACGACCAGCGTGTCGTAGATGTTGTTCAGAACCTGTACGGTCTCGCGGCCGGTGATGGCGGCGGGATCGAGCGTCAGGATGTTGCTCATCGTCGTTGCGACGACGAGTTGGTCATCCGGTGTTTCGGCGAGAACGCCGTGCGGCGTCGAGGCGATGAGAAGCGCGCCGAACGCGACCGTTGCGAGAAAGCGTTTCATATTTCCTCCTATTGCGGCCGCCCACGCGGGAGTTCGGCCTTCCGGTTATAAGTTCCGCCCCGCCTGTTCCTCCACAGACATAGGGACAGATCAGCCAAGAATTTCGGCAACGGGCGCGGCGAGCGCCCGACCGACCGCAGCTGTCGCAGCGGATTCGAGATGCACTCCATCGATCTGCGAGGCGCGCGCGACGGAGCCGGCATCGAAGAATGCGTGTCCGAGTTCGCTCGCCAGCTTGCGGTAGAGCGGAGAAAGCCGCTCCGACTCCGCTATGCTGCGCCCGGCCGCCGGCTGTCCGCCCGGACCGACGGAACAGGGTGGCGGAGCGACGATCAGCAGCTTCGGCCGGGCGCCAGCCGGTTTGTAGGGAAACGTGTCGACGATCTGCGCCAGCCGGCGCATACCGGAAACGGCCCCTTCCGCCCGCCCTCCATGCACGGGCTTTATGTCATTGGTGCCGAGCATCACGATGACGAGGTCGAGCGGCATATGACTTGCAAGCGCCACCTGCAGCGCCTTGGCCCCATTGCGGCACGCCGGTCCGGCATGGTCGTCGTAGCAGGTCGTGCGGCCACCAAGCCCTTCGGGGATGACCTTTGCTGCGCCTTCGAGTTCCCGGGCAAGCACCTCGGGCCAGCGACCTTCCGACGGGTGGCGCAAGCCGGTCGCTGGATCTGCGCCCCACGTCAGGCTGTCACCAAAAGCGAGAATGGTCTTCACGGGCAGATTCCTCGCTCGTCAGCGGACACGGTGATTTTCGATGAACTCGAAGTCGATGTCCTCGCCGAGACCCGGACGGTCCGGCACATGCACAAAACCTTCCCGATCCATCGAGTCGGATAGCGACTTCAGGTAATCGTGCCCGTCATCGTATTCGAGGAACGGGTGGAGCAATCCACGCTCGTACCAGCGGCAGTTTTTCGTTGCCGCGACTACATGCAGGTTCATCGCGGTATTGCCGTGAACCTCGCACTCCATCCCGAAGGCCTCGGCAAGGTGCATGGTTTTCAGCGCCGGCGTGATACCGCCAACGTCGTTTACGCCGGTCCGCAGGATGTCGCAGGCACCCGCCTTGATCCATTCGGCACGGTGCCAGTGCTTGCCGCCCGCGCTTTCCGGGCCAATGACGGGGATGTCCAGATTGTCGGCCAGCCACTTGTAGGAAGACAGCGACTGCTCATCCATCGGCTCCTCGATCCAATCGAAGCCGAGCTTTTCCAGGCCGCGCCCAAGCTCGAGCGCATCCGTGCGCGAATACCAATGAAAGGCATCGATCATCAGTCGGATATTCGGCCCGACGGCCTCGCGAACGGCCGCGCAGGCCTTGATGTCCATCTTCACGTCCGGCGCCCAGCTGACGGGGGGCATCCAGGTGTGCAGCTTGATACCCTTGTAGCCGCGCTTGACGAGCGCTTCGGCAAAGCGACCGTAGTCTTCAGGTGTCGCGAGGCCCCCCTCCAGTTCATCGCCGCACATGATGGAGCCATAGGCGAGCACCTTGTCGCGGTAGCCCCCCACCAACTTGTATACAGGTTGTCTCAAAGTCCGCCCGGCGAGGTCCCAGAGGGCGCAATCGACCACGGCAAGTGTGCGATCCGTGAGCTGCGCGGCCGAACCGCGCTGCCAATGGGCGAGATCCTGCCAAAGCCGCTCGCGATCCCGGTGATCCTGGCCAATCAGGACCTTCTTGACGAACTTTTCGATGACGTGCGGCCGCACAATCTCCGGCGCCGTAAAGGAATGGCCTTCATGACCGTCTTCCGTGCGGACAGTCAGCATTGCCTGTTCGACCTGATGCGGCGGGCCTGGATGCGCGTGACCAGCACTGTCCGAATGGCGGCGAGTGGTCGTGCGGAAAACCCGCACTTCGACGTCGGTGATGATCATTAGTCCTCCGGTATGCGAAAGGGGCGGCTTGGCCGCGCCAACTTGTCTAACATAGATTAGACAGATACCAGCCAACTTGTCAAACATGTACGACAACTTTTGGAAAATGCCTGATAGGCGTTCAATTTTCCACAGTCCCTCAACGCCAGGATCAGCTGCAGGTGAACTAACAGTGCCGGCCCAAACGAGGCGGGCGGGTGCCAGATCGTCCACGAACTGAGCGCGCTCGAAACCCGCCTAACGGCAATCGTGCTGATCAATGAAGCGACCACCGTCGGTCGTTATCGTGGCTGGCGGAGGCTGCGGCATCAGACCCGGGCGAGACATGGCGAACATCGGACGCCTAAGCCCGCATTCGCACGTCGCCCCGTCTGACGGCTTTCAGTCGCTCGCTGCGCGACCTCGGCATTTGCACTTGCCGAATCCCTGCTCGCCGCCATGCCGGCTTTTGCCGACACCTACCTGGCGGGATCGGCGCGGCTCCCCTGGCCCATGGCACGCATCCCGGGCAAGAGCGATTGATCAAGGCATATGGCCGCGCTTGGCTGCGTCGGCCGCGGACCTCAGAACGGCGAAAGCCGCCTGTTATGGGGTAACGGCCGTATTGGCAGCGTCCCGGAAGGAAACAAGTTTCTGGTGCCTGTCATCCCAAAGGACGAGCCTGACGCACTGCAAGCTATCCCAGATAGTGATGCGGCCGATATCCGCGAGTTGCGGATGGTCGCGCAGAACCTCCGGCAATCTGTAGTAGGGGATCCGGCTGGAAAGATGATGCACGTGATGAATGCCGATATTGCCGGTCAGCCATCGCAGCACCAGCGGCAGGTCATAATGGGAAGCACCGTGCAGAGCTGCCCGCGGGAAGTGCCAATCCTCACCGGCAGACCAGTGCGTCTCTTCAAACTGGTGCTGCACATAAAAGAGCCAGATGCCGGCCGCACCCGACAAGAGCACGATCGGCAGGTGGATCAAGAGGAAGGGCACCAGCCCGATCGCCCATGCCATCACGGCGGCGCAGATCACGATCGCGAGGTTCGTCGCCATGGTGGAGACCCAGGGTAGCGTACCTCCGTTCATCATCCCGAAGGGCAGGCGCTGCTTGAGCAGAAAGAGCCAGGCAGGGCCGATGCCGAACATGACGAGCGGATGCCTGTACAGGCGATAGCCCAGGCGCTTCATGGGCGAAAGTGCACGGTATTCCGAGATCGTGAGCGTGGTGATATCGCCGATGCCCCGCTCATCCAGATTGCCAGCCGAGGCGTGATGAATGGCATGCGCTCGGCGCCAGTAATCGTAAGGCGTCAACGTCAGCACGCCGATCACACGTCCTGTCCAGTCGTCGAGCCCGCGACGAGCAAAGAACGAGCCGTGTCCGCAGTCGTGCTGGATCATGAAGAGCCGAAGAAGGAAGGCCGCGGCCGGAATGATTGCGATCAGCCCGAACCAGAACTCGTGAACGAGGGAAAAATAGGCGATGACCCACAAGCCGACGAACGGGACGATTGTGACGAGAAGCTCCAACGCGCTGCGCCCAATGCGGGGCTGACGGTACTTCGCAAGGATCTTCAACCATGCACCGGCATTATCTTCGGCAAGTGAGGCCGGTGGATAGACATGTGTGTTCATCAAATCTGGTCCGTATATCCCTCGCCTCGCAACAAATTGCCAGGCCTGTGGCTTGCGCTGGAATTTCAGGCGCAATGGCTGAAAGTGTCAGGCCGGGTGAGACTTGCGCGTCGCATAACGGCGATTGCGCTCAGCCTCATCGGCGAAGGCGCGCAAACCGCGTTCGGCAACTCAGTCTGCCAGGCCCCGGCTTCCGTCCCCTGCTCGGCTCCGGCTGCCACGATGGCCTCTGCGGCTGCTGCCGAGTAGGCTTGTTTTCGTCTGCCGTCAACGCTTCGCGTTCGACTCTCCGCATCTACCGACCATCGCAGCGATGCCTCCTCCGGCGCCCGCCTCTTCAAGTCAAGGTGCTGCAGCGTTCTCTACGCGCCCCGAAGGAGGCGATTCGGGTAAGCCAACGGTAGCCGTTGAGCGCACGTCGTCTTTTGGAGATCACACCAATCAGGCGCCGGAGGCGATTGAAAACGGGCAGAGGGGGCACCTTAACTTCGCACATGTCGCGCGCCCCAGTATCAGCCGCTTCCTCCAAGCAATATTTGACATCCTTGATATCGTGGACCTTTGCGCCGCTGTCCGACGAACGCTCGAAGGAAACGGAAGCGCTTTCAGGCGATGTCCCCATTTGCTCGGAAGTCCCCGCGCCAATCCATGCCTGGTAGGAGAGGTTCGCCGTACTGGCTACCAGGTTCGCCGGCGCCGACCTGAGGGATTGGCCGTCACCCCGCAGATGATCGACGCTCGACGAGTTCGAGGCCACCCTGATCTCGCTAGCGCTTTGAACTTTCGGGTCGACTTCCGGGAGCCGATCACGCGTCTTGACGTAGGAGGCCATGAGATAGGGCTCGTCATGTCCGTCCAAGCGGGCGCGACCCATATACTGCACGCGAACGGAGGCGGTGCCGCGATGTTTCAGGTCCAGCATGTTCGCTGCCTTGCTGGAAACATCGATGATGCGACCCTGACGATAGGGACCCCGATCGTTGACGCGCAGGATGAGCGAGAAGCCGTTTTCGAGATTGGTTACGCGGACATAACTGGGCAACGGGAGGGTCGGATGAGCAGCAGAAAGGCGATCCGGGTGGTAAACTTCGTTGTTGGCGGTCCGACGTCCCTTGAACGCCGCGCCGTACCATGAAGCCTTTCCCTTCCTGTCGTAGCTCGGGTCTTCCTTCGGATAGTAGCGCGTGCCTCTCACAACATAGGGATTGCCGACGATATAGCGGCTACCACCCTTGCGAATGTACTTGCTCCGGGTGGCTCGCGGGCTCGGTCTCAGTCCGTATGCCTTCTCGGCAACATGTCTTTCGCTGTGCTCCTCGTTCGGGGATTTGGGGGTCGTACAGGTGGCGCACCATGCGCACGCGACCGCGATCACCAGGCATCGCGCGCCTTTGACGACCTCACCGACATCGATAACCATCTTGCCAACACTGACGACGGCGTTCCGCGCATCAGCGACGTGCCGCGACACACACGCTCATGCTGACCGCGCGCTCGAACTCTGCTG
This sequence comes from Ensifer adhaerens, assembly GCF_020035535.1. Classification (NCBI taxonomy): domain Bacteria; kingdom Pseudomonadati; phylum Pseudomonadota; class Alphaproteobacteria; order Hyphomicrobiales; family Rhizobiaceae; genus Ensifer; species Ensifer adhaerens. The sequence continues at coordinate 595,926 of NZ_CP083350.1, forward strand.
CAGACTGGGTCGAGAGACAGGTGGAAAGACAACTGAGGCATGCGCCGGAGCACTGCCAAATCCGGGGTCGCGCCATTCATTCGCTCCATCCATGACAACAACTGTCAAATCGGCCTGATGGCAAGAAGTTCCCTGGATGCACGCGAATTTGCGACGTCCGGCCAACGCTGCCCCTTGCAACGTCGGAACCGGACGTCGAGTGCTGAACGCTACTCGCTCTGACGGAAATTGCGGACACGATCGAAAAGGACCGCGAGGATCGTCGCGCTGCCGATGAACGTACCCTGCCAGAAGGCGTTGATGCCGAGAAGCCCAAGGCTGTTGCGGATGACCTCGATCAGTGCAGCGCCGACGAGCGCGCCGAAGGCCGTGCCAGCGCCGCCGGCGAGATTCCCGCCTCCGATAACGGCCGCAGCGATAACCTGAAGCTCCATGCCGGCGCCGATGTTGGTTGTCACCGCTCCGAGCCAGCCCGTCTGAATGATGCCGGCGATGCCGGCCGACAGCGCCGAGATCATATAGACGCAGACCTTGATGGGCCGCACAGGCAGGCCCGTGGCAATGGCCGCCTTTTCGTTGCCGCCGATGGCGTAAATATATCGGCCGATCCGCGTCCAGCGCAGCACAAAGCCGGTCATGAGCGCGAGGACGATCATGTAGATCACCGGGTTGGCAATGCCGAAGACCGCCCCCCCGCCAAGCGCCAGCAGCTTGGCGTGGTCGGGGCCGAACTCGAAGACCACCGTATTGTTGGAGGCGACCATCGCCAGGCTCCGGGCAACCGAAAGCATGCCGAGCGTCACGACAAAGGGCGGAAAGCCGAGATAGGCAATGAGGATGCCATTGAACGCGCCGATCACCAGCGCCGTTGCGACGGAGACCGCAATGCCCGTCTCGATGCCGTATCCCGCGTGCATCGTGACCGCGAGCACCATGCTGCACAGGCAGAGCACCGAGCCTACCGAGAGGTCGATGCCACCGGTGATGATGACGAGCGTCATGCCCAGCGCGATGATTGCGACGAAAGTGACGTTGCGGGTGATGTTGTAAAGGTTCTTCGCCGTCGCAAAACTGTCGGTGGCGAAGGACAGGAAGACACAAGCGAGGATGACTGCAACCAGAACCCAGAAGGTTTGGCTGGCCAGGATCGTTCCTGCAAGCGTGCGCTGCCTGTGGGCGATCGTCTCGTGCAGCGTCGTTGCCATCTTTCCCTCGAGTTCCTCCGGCACGGAAGGTCCAGTTCGCTTTTGCTTATCCGCCCTCGATGGCGCCGGTAATCAGCCCCGTAACCTCCTCCGGTGAGGTCTCCACGATCGGTTTATCGGCCACTTTCCGGCCGCGGCGCATGACGATGACGCGGTCGGCGACATCGAAGACGTCGGGCATGCGATGACTGATGAGGACAACCAGAATGCCGCGATCGCGCAATTGCCGGATCAGATGCAGCACTTCGGCAACCTGGCGCACGGAAATTGCCGCGGTCGGCTCGTCCATCAGCACGATTTTCGCCTCAGAGATCATCGTGCGCGCGATCGCCACCGCCTGCCGCTGCCCACCCGACATCTGTCGCACGAGATCGCGGGCCCTGGTCTCGGAGCGGAGTTCCCTGAAGATCTCGCCGGCACGCCGGTACATTGCCTTGTAGTCCAGCACGCGCAAGGGGCCGATGCCGCGCCTCAATTCGCGACCGAGGAAGACATTCGCCGCTGCTGAGAGGTTGTCACAAAGGGCGAGATCCTGGTGCACGATCTCGATGCCGAACTGCCTTGCCTCGACCGGGCGATGCAGGACGATATCGCTGCCGTTGAGGCGCATGCTGCCGTGGCTCGGGCGATAATTTCCTGCAATCATCTTGACCAGCGTCGACTTGCCGGCGCCGTTGTCACCCATCAGGCCGACAACCTGGCCTGCCTCCAACGACAGCGAAATGTCGTTCACTGCCTGTATGGCCCCGAAGTGCTTGGAAATATTGCTGAGTTCTAGCAGCACGACCAGCCTTCCAGACTCCCAAAGGCGCGCCAATTCGCCTTCGCAAAGGCGCGCGCCGCAGCGTGTCCGTCTCCTCATGAATGAGCGCATGCTTATTTACGCAAATCGCCATGAATGCGTCAATGATCTCTCGTCCGACAAACCTGTTTTGTATGACAATTAAATATTGACGAAAGACGCCCTCGGTATATTAGTTAATGCTGGGAGATAAGCATGCTTATCCTTGTCACCGGGGCAACGGGCAAGGTCGGGCGGCACCTCATATCCACGCTGCTTGACCGACCGCGTTTTTCGCAAGCGCGCCTTCGCGCGCTATGCCACAACCGCGTGCTCGATCCGACCCAGCGGCTCAGCATCATCCGCGGCTCCATCGCCGACCGTGCGGTCGCAGAGGTCGCGATTTCCGACGTAAGCCACGTCGTGCATCTTGCGACCTGCAAGGAAACGCCCGACGACGTGATGGATGTGACCGTAAAGGGTCTCTTCTGGCTGCTCGAAGCTTTCAGGGCGAGCCCGACAGCCCGCCAGTTCATCCTGATCGGCGGCGACGCCGCAGTCGGCCATTTCTTTTATCCTCATGACGGACCGATAACCGAGGCGACCCCGCACCGCGCCTATCCGGGCTGCTACGCACTCTCCAAAGTGCTCGAGGAGGTGATCGTCGAGCAATACGCCATCCAATACGGGGTGAACCTCTGCTGCCTGCGAGCGCCGTGGATCATGGAAAAAGACGACTTCAAGTACTCCCTCTCCTTCGGAGACGACGTCTTCGGCGGCCCCGACTGGAAGACCTTTTTTCCGCCCGACGAGGCCAGGCGGCATGCAGAGGCCGGAACGGTACCGTTGCTGCGCGATGTCGACCGAAGGCCGCTCAAGCGCAACTTCATCCACGTCAGCGACCTCGTCTCGGCAATTCTCAGCGCGATCGACAATCCGCGCGCAGCGGGCCAGCGTTTCAACATCGCGATGAACCGCCCGGTCGACTACGGCGAGGTCGCAAGCTATCTCAAATGCACGCGTGGCCTGCCGTCTGTCGATGTTCCAAGCCATTTCCACTCGAACTGGTTGGACAACAGCAAGGCAAGATACCTGCTGGACTGGCAGCCAGAATACGATCTCGAAAAGCTTATCGACCAGGCCTGGCAATACGAGCGTCCACCAAGTGATCCTCGCATCGTCTGGTATCCGGGTTGATTTGTGCCGCGGACAGAGGGTGTCCGCTTGTTTCAACGGGAGGAAAAAATGAGGAAAGCATTGGTGCTTGCAGTCGCGGCGCTCGCGCTGGCCACCGGCACCGCCGGCGCCCAGGAGAAGAAGCAGCTCGTCATTGTCGTCAAGGGCCTCGACAATCCATTCTTCGAGGCAATCAATCAAGGCTGCCAGAAGTGGAACAAGGAAAACACGAGCTCGGAATATGAGTGCTTCTATACCGGCCCCGCGTCGACCTCCGACGAAGCCGGCGAGGCGCAGATCGTCCAGGACATGCTCGGCAAGCCCAGCACGGCTGCGATCGCTATTTCGCCATCCAACGCCAAGCTGATTGCCCAGACGCTGAAGACCGCCAACCCCACGGTCCCGGTCATGACGCTTGATGCCGACCTCGCCAAGGAGGACGCGGGCCTGCGCAAGACCTATCTAGGCACGGACAACTACATGATGGGATCGCGGATCGCCGAGTACATCAAAAAGGCCAAGCCGAAAGGCGGCAAGATCTGCACGATCGAGGGTAACCCTGGTGCCGACAACATTCTCAGGCGCGCCCAGGGCATGCGCGACGTGCTTACCGGAAAAGAGGGACTGACCGAACTCAAGGGTGAAGGCGGCTGGACGGAGGTCGCGGGTTGCCCAGTCTTTACCAATGACGACGGCGCCAAGGGCGTGCAGGCGATGACGGACATCCTCGCGGCCAATCCCGACCTCGACGCCTTCGGGATCATGGGCGGATGGCCGCTTTTCGGTGCTCCACAACCCTATCGCGACCTGTTCAAACCGATGGCAGACAAGATCGCGAAGAATGAATTCGTCATAGGCGCGGCCGACACAATCGGCGACGAAGTGGCAATCGCCAAAGAAGGTCTCGTAACTGCGCTTGTCGGCCAGCGCCCGTTCGAAATGGGCTATAAGGCGCCATCGGTCATGATGGACCTGATCGCCGGCAAACCGGTGGAGGATCCGGTCTTCACCGGCCTCGACGAATGCACGAAGGACACGGCGGACACCTGCATCCAGAAATAGGCCTGCACCGGGGCGCCCCTTTCGGGCGCCCCGGCCGCCTTCTGCTGCAACGGGAGGCAGCGCACGCTTTTTGCCGGCTGTCCGCGTCCGCCTGCAACGACCTCGCTTGGCAGTTTCCCCTGGCGAACTATCATCGATGGAAGACCATTCACCAATGTTGCAGGACCTGGAGGGCACAATGACCAAGCGGATCATCTTCACCGGAGGCAGCGGCAAGGCCGGCCGCCATGTCGTGCAGTACCTTCTCGAGCAAGGTCATCAAGTGCTCAATCTCGACACCAAGCCACTCGACAACCCGAAGGTGCGCACCCTGATCACTGACATCACGGACAGCGGTCAGGTGTTCAACGCGCTCTCAAGTTACACGGGCCTGCACGAATTCGACCCGTCGCTCGCACCGCAACCAATCGATGCGGTGGTCCACTTCGCCGCGATCCCGCGCATCCTGATCGCGCCCGACAACGAACTCTTTCGCGTCAATGCCATGGGCACCTACAACGTCGTCGAGGCGGCGGTGAAACTAGGCATCCGCAAGATCGTCATCGCATCGAGCGAGACGACCTATGGCCTCGTCTTCGCCAATGAGCCACGAATGCCGCGCTATTTTCCGCTCGACGAGGACTATGACGTCGACCCGATGGATAGCTACGCACTCTCCAAGGTCGTCAATGAAAAGACCGCACGCGCCTTTGCCCTCAGAAGCGGCGCCGACATCTATGCCTTGCGCATCGGCAACGTCATCGAGCCCAGCGAATATCACCTCTTCCCTGGCTGGTTCGCCGATCCGGGTTTTCGCAAGCGCATCGCCTGGAGCTACATCGACGCGCGAGATCTCGGCCAGATCACGCTGCGTGCCATAGACACGGATGGCCTCGGTTTCCAGGTCTTCAATGCCGCGAATGACGATACGTCTTCGGACATTCCGACGCAGGAACTGATCGACCGCTTCTACCAGGGCGTTTCGGTCAAGGGGCAGCTTGGCGAATACGAGACACTGCTATCCAATCGCAAAGCGCGAGCGATGCTCGGCTTTCGCCCGCAGCACAGCTGGCGGAAATATGTTGACGACAAGTGACGCAACACCCGGATGAGCGGCGCAGATTGCGAGAAAATAGGGAAATGACTGAACAACGATCAGGAAAGGTCTCCGCTGGGCCGGCTACTGCGGAGGCAGTACGCACGATCCGACGCCTCGACGCGCCGCGCATATCGGGGCCCAGCGTCCACATGTCGCTTGCCGATGACATCGGGCTCAGGATCGTGCGTGGCGACTATCCGCCCGGAACGATCCTGCCGAACGAGGCTCAATGGACGGAAATCTTCAACGTCAGCCGAACCGCCGTCAGGGAAGCGATCAAGATACTGATGGCCAAGGGGCTGCTCGCCTCGCGTCCGAAAATCGGCAGCTGGGTAGAACCGAAGGAGCGTTGGAACCTGCTCGACCGCGACGTCCTCAGCTGGTACGCGCTGTCGCCGGACCGGCTCCAATTCCTCAAGACCGTACAGGAATTTCGCCACATCATAGAGCCGGAAGCGACGGCGCTCGCAGCGGCCCGCCGCAGCGACGAACAGATGTCCGAAATCAGCGCGGCATTGAAAGACATGGGACAGGCGACGACGCTGCAGGCCCGTACCCAGGCCGACACCCGCTTTCATCTTGCAATCCTGCGCGCTTCCGGAAACGATCTCTTGGTACCGCTAGGGGCGCTGATCGAATCTGCGCTGAACCATCTCTTCCTGCTGGTAACCCGGGACGACAACAGTTCCGTTCACGCACTTAAGCTCCACGAGAACATAGAGAAGAGCATTCGCCTCCGTCGGCCGAACGCAGCCCGCCATGCCGTGCGGCGACTGTTGGCCAACACCGATGAGCTTATTGCGCATTCAGAGCGCAACGTGTGATCTCATTCATGCGACATGGCGCTTGGTCGCGCCTTTGCTTGTGTAGGAGCAGCACCCAGTCGACGCGATAGCCGCTGGTCACATCGCCGGTCCGGGTGTGTAATAGCTGCCCGATCCGGGAGGATCCCATGAGAAGCGAGTTCGAAAAGCCCCAGCTTGCCGTCAGTCGTCGTGAATTCCTCGCGGTTCTTGCCATTGCATCCGGCGGAACGGGTCTGGTGCCGCGACCAACGGCGTCGGCTGCCGTCGTACCCCATGATGAACCCAATGTGCGGGTAGAAGCGGCCAAGATCGACAATGGTGCCGGCGGATTGGAGAGCTACCTTGCGCTGCCTGCAGCACGGAACCAGGTTCCCAGTCTCATCGTTGCCCATGACGCATTTGGCCTGACGCCACATTTCGAGGGTGTCGCGCGACGACTGGCAGCCGAAGGCTTCGCCGCGCTGGCGCCCGACTTTGCGTCACGCTACGGGGGAACGCCTGCCGAGCCGGGACCTGCGCATGAGGTTGTGGGAATGACGACCTGGGACGAGTGGCTTGGAGATACGCGCGCAGCCTTCGGCTGGCTGACAAACCAGCCTCATAGCAACGGCAAAGTCGCCGCGATCGGATTTGGCCTCGGAGGGAGCGCGCTTGGCCGGATCGTCTTCGAGATGACGGATCTCACCAGCGTCGTCCTTTTCTACGGCCGCGCTCCGCCGCTGGAGAATGTGAGAAGGATAGACACTCGCCTTCTGCTCAACTACGCGGCGGACGATCCTCTCGTGAACCCGCAGGTCGGTGCGTTCAAGAAGGCCCTTACCGAGGCGAACATCGATTATCGGGCATTTTCATACGAGGGCGCCAAGCACGGCTTCGAGGATGACACGGCTCCTGCTGCGTACTCTCCGGATGCCGCTGAGCTCGCCTGGGCGCGAACCATCGAATTCTTGAAACGCACCACCGCCTAGCACGCAGGCAATCACGCAGAGTGCTCCCCCTCGATCGCACGAAGCTTCGTCCGCGCCGCCTCGCGGCCACGGCATCCAACTTTTCACCACCAAGATTGGTCTGCAACCGCAAGCGAGGCAGTCCGTCACCGGACCCATTCGTTCAAGTTCCTCCCCCTTTAGTTCGGCAACATATATATTATAATACACTTATATACAGCGGAGACCGCACATGAAAAACACAGGAATCACAATGAATGCGGAATTCCAGGGAAGCGATGTGAGTGTGCTTTCGAGTGACCCGCTTATGGGGACATTCGAGCTCACATCGTCCACAGGCGGAAGCATTGAAGTCTTGCTGGATCGCTATAGCGCGGAGGCATTGCTCTCGGCGCTTGAGCAATTCCTCGCCCATGGCGACGAGACAGCGCAAGCTCCGTGGTTGCAGTAACCGACGCTGAACGCATCGAGAGGCGGAGGAAGGTTTAACCTCCGATACTCATCGAACGGTGTGATGGCGCCTTGAGTACGCACATGGTCTTTACCCAACGCGGAGCTGCCCACATCAACCGCGGTCGCGTCCGATTACGTCGCCCGACTGACGATCGCCGACAACAATCTCGGCGAACTACACTCGGAGCAAGCCGGTCGCGGTTGTTGGCGAAAGCTGCGATGCAGGCTCGCCTTTGCCGGCGTGTCCCGAAACCAGAATAGAGGCCTCAGCTTCAGACCGTGCACCACGCAGTGACGCCAATAGCTTCCTTGAACGAAACAGCCGACAATGCTTCGCCAGGTGTTGCAAGAAGCGGTCGGGATGTTCCTGTGGCCATACCACTGCGAGGAAGACATCTACCGCTTCGTCATCCGATGCATTGAAGTCGATCGGTTCGCGCAGTGTCACGAGCACTCTGGCCGGAATTGCCAGATCCGAAACAAGCGCATGCGGCAAGGCAAAGCCGCCCCCGAAACCGGTTGAGCCAAGAGCCTCCCGCTCCATCAGCCCGCCAAAAATGACGCTTGAGGCGACCCCTGTGCGTTCGGCAAGATGCGACGCGATAACCTGAAGGACCGATCGCGCGTCCTTCGCCGATATCCCCAGCAGAAAGTCTCTTTCGACGCGGAGCTCATCGTTCATCGAACTCCTCCCCTATTCGTCTGGTAGGTGAAGCTGCCACTCACCTTCAGATCTTTGCCTTTGTCTGCTGACTGCGACGGAATGCCCTCCTTGCCTGTGCCTGCGAAGCTATCACGATCTGACGTTGCGCCTTCACCGTTGAATTTCAAGCCGAAGTTCCCGCATTGCGATCAACTCGCGCTCACTTCTTCGTTTCGGACAACGCTGGGGGATGGCGACACTATGGCCCGTGGGGTAGCTTGCACTGGCAACGGACGTGCTTTTCCTCGCGGCAAATTCGGCGGAGAAACGCCGGACGAGTGCACGCGTTCGTCAACCAGGGAGCGTGCGCGCTGGCGTTCGCTTAGGACCCTTGGTCCGTAGTTTCGGCAGATGAGGCTGTTGGATTGTTCTTCGCTTCCATGGCCGCTTCGATCTGCCTGATCACCTTGACGGCCTCGTGGAGGATCGCCCGCATTTCGTCATCGTAGAGATGCACCGGGATACCTCCGGCCCGAATGACATCCATGGTCTCGGCAGACTCTGTCAGCCGATCAGGCTGCCCGAGCATTTCCCAGCCCTCCTGGATCGTGACATAGGCCCGGGCAAGGAGACGGAGCTTTTCTCCCTCCGACAAAATGTGAATATCGCGCGCGGCGCGGGTCAGTTCGGCAATGACGTCTGAAGTACTTCTCATAGGACACCTGGCTACGCAGATACCGTGGTGCAACACGCTCACTCATCCAGATTGAGCTAATGTATGAACCGAAGAAAACAAGCCCCGGACTGACCGAATTGACACAGTCCTCAAGCTTGACGTCCGGCAGCGAAACCCAGAAGCTCCCCAAGCGCCGAACGCTTCCCCACCAGATCAGCAAGCGTGTACTTGTCGAAAACCGCCACAAAGGCGGCCGTGGCTTCTGAAAGGACGCTTGGCAAGGCGCAGGCCGGCGCGATGCGGCACCCTTCGCAATCGATCAGATCTGCCAACTCTTCGGTGTGCCGCAGCAGAGCGCCGAGATTGATCTCGCTCGCGGGCCTTGCGAGGCGGATGCCGCCGTTGCGCCCGCGCACGGACTCCAGAAACTCAGCGTTTGCAAGGTCTTGAACAACCTTCATCATATGGTTTTGCGAGACCGAGAACGTATCCGATATCTCCCGGATCGAGCTAAGCCCCGAGGGCCGAGATCCCAAATAGATCATCAATCGCATTGCGTAGTCGGTATATTTGGTGAGCCTCATTGGGGTCTGCGTCAAAAAGTCCGATCCATAAACATGCATTTGATTAGCATCTTTGTCCTCGAATAAATAGATGCATCTTGAATGCATATTTAAGGGCAGGCTGCGATGAGCTCGCAAACGATGGCGGAAGCAGACATCAGGACGATCGAGAAACGCTTTTGCGGCGAAGTCCAGGCCGACCCGGCTGCCCCTTCACCTTCTTTCTCAGCCGATTATCGAAGCCAACGCTGCCACCAAAGTCATCGCCCAACCGGAGGTTCACCACCACCTCCAGATCGTAGGCCCGGTGAAATGCCGGCTGGACGTCTGCGATCACCAACCTACCCCCCGACGCATCATCTCGAAAGGAAAGATCATGCCGAAACCGCTCTCACCCGAGACTGTTCAAATCGTAAAGGCAAGCATTCCGGCGCTCGCAGCGCACGGAGCCGACATCACGAAGAGCATGTATGCCCGCCTCTTCCGCGACGACCATATCCGCGAGTTGTTCAACCACGCCAATCAGGGCGATGGCGGCTCACAGGTCAACGCACTTGCCGCCGCGATTGTGGCCTATGCGCAAAACATCGATAACCTTGACGCGCTCGGCCCCGTGGTCGAGCGGATCGCGCAAAAGCACATTGGCTATCATATCCTTCCGGAGCATTATCCCTTTGTCGCCACTGCCCTTCTCGCCGCCATCGAGGATGTGCTCGGAAGCGCCGCGACACCTGAACTGCTGAATGCGTGGGGCGAGGCCTACTGGTTCCTCGCGGACGTTCTCAAGGAGCGTGAAGCAGAAATACGCGGCGAACTTCTGGAGCGTTCGGGCGGCTGGAACGGTTGGAGAGATTTCGTTATCGAGACGAAGGTTCGCGAAAGTGACGTCGTCACATCGTTCGTCTTGAGGCCCAAGGATGGCGGTCCCGTTGCGCGCCACAAGCCCGGTCAATACCTGACGCTTCGCTTCCAGCTGGAGAATGGCCAGGAGATCAAGCGCAACTACTCGATCTCAAGCGGTCCCAATGATCGTTTCTACCGCATCTCGGTCAAGCGGGAAGCACAAGGGCAAGGTGGCTCGCGACACCTCCACGACCAGGCGGCCGTTGGAACGGTCTTGAGCGTAACCCCGCCGGCGGGCGACTTCTTCCTGCCCGAAGCGCCGGAGGCACCGGTCGTGTTGCTGTCGGGCGGTGTCGGTCTTACGCCGATGGTCAGCATCCTGGAGACGATCGCCAAGGAGCATCCGAACCTCGAAGCGCATTTCGTCCACGGCGCGCTGAACAGCGGGACCCATGCCATGGACCGGCATGTTCGCAAGCTCGCCAACGCACACGGCAAGATCAGGATCAGCAGCTTCTACAGTGCACCTTCAAGCGAGGATACCGTCGGGCTGTCTCATGACTTCGATGGCTTCATCACCGCCGAGTGGCTTCGCAAGAATACACCGATTGAGAATGCCGAATTCTATCTCTGTGGACCGAAGCCGTTCCTGCGCGCCCTCGTTCCGGCACTTGCCAGGGAAGGCGTTTCAAGCGAGCGCGTTCACTTCGAGTTCTTCGGGCCGTCCGACGAACTCATCGCCGCCTGAGGAAGCGCGACACCAAAACGTTCCCCGAAGCCTCGCGGCATTCTACCCCACACGATCGGCGCTTCATTGCCGAACGTGTGGGGCGGCACTCAGATTTCTCGATGAACGAAGCAAGCTGTTGAACACCCTGCGTGGGGACCGCTCCCGGCGAACGCCGGCGGCCCGTTGGGCGACAGGTGCAGGCATGAGTGCCGGAACGATTGAGAAACGGAACAACTCGCTTCATATTGCTCCCGTGCCGGCCTTGCCCGGCTTCCACCGAGAGGAAGCGACATGCATGAACTTGCAATTCTTGTCTCCATCTTGGGCGTCTTCCTTCTTGGAGCCATGAGCCCTGGCCCTAGCTTCATTGTGGTGTCGCGGATTGCGATCGCCCGGTCTCGCGCCGACGGAATAATGGCAGCCTTGGGTATGGGCGTCGGCGGCTTTGTCTTCGCCTGCATTGCGGTGGCCGGCCTGACAGCGATCCTCCTTCAGGTCGAATGGCTCAACACCCTGCTCAGGCTCGCCGGCGGCGCATATCTTGTCTGGATCGGCTTCAGCATCTGGCGTGCAGCGCCCGAGACGATATCGATTGCCGATGCTCCGGCTGACCAACCGAGCGCGCTGTGGAAGTCCCTGCTGCGGGGCCTGTTCGTCCAGGTCTCCAATCCAAAAACGGCGATCTTCTACGCGTCAATGTTCGCCGCTCTGCTGCCGTCTCCGACGCCCACCTGGATGCTCCTCGCGCTTCCACCGCTGCTCTTCATCAACGAGTTCGTGTGGTATGCAATTGTGGCCGTCGGGTTTTCCTCGCGCGCACCGCGAGCTGTCTATCTGCGCTCCAAGACCTGGATTGACCGAGCCGCCGGCGCAGTCGTTTGCGCACTGGGTATCAAGCTGATGACCGACAGCGTACGAACAATCGGCTGATGCCCTGAGCGAGGCGCAACATCGCCTTGCCACCCGAGAAACAGCGCTGTCTGCGCTACAACTATTGCGTCAAAACTCGCGGACCGAGTTGCAAGTGGGCGCATGCATTGGCATTGTCCACCCCGAACGAGGAGAGGACAATGGCAAAAGTCGTTGGAATCGGTGGGGTGTTCTTCAGGGCGGCAGACCCAGCTGGACTCGCCGCATGGTACGAGAACCATCTTGGGATTGACGATCTTCACAAAGCCGTTTGGCAGCAGGAGGCAGGCGCAACGATCTTTGGGCCGTTCTCTGAGAGCACCGACTATTTCGGCCGATCGGAACAGCAATGGATGATCAATTTCCGCGTCGATGATCTCGATGGGCTCATGGCTAAGCTCCGGGCAAACGGCATTGCGGTGGAAACCCGTGCCGAATGGGATTCGGAAGTCGGCCGGTTTGCGCGCATTCACGATCCTGAAGGCAATCCGGTTGAACTCTGGGAACCAACGAACGCGTGAATGACGGCGAAGGGCTCGGACAGCAGAGTGAACCGCTCATAACCCTTCCTATGGTTTACCCCTGGACCTTGGAAGGCCGCGCCCTACGTCACCGGTTTGGCGCGCCTGAGATTGCATCAGGCCTCAGCCCCCGCGCATCACCTACCGCAAGGATTTGCGGTTCCGATCAGCGCTTCAGCCCTCAATCCAATTCAAATTCGCCACGCTAGCGGGAGGAACGTCCATGACCATTGCCCAATGCGCCTGCGGTGCACTCAGACTAAAGCTCAGCGAACCACCCCGATTGACTGCGCTGTGTCACTGTTTCGCTTGCCAGCGAAGAACTGGCGCCCCGTTCAGTGCAAATGCGTTCTACGCACCTGAATGCGTCGAGATCTCCGGAGCGTCTACAGAGTTCATGCGCACCGCAGACAGCGGTCGCAAGGTTCGAATGCATTTTTGCCCAACGTGCGGATCGACCGTCTATTGGAAGGCCGAAGCCGCACCGTCCTGGATCGGGCTGGCGGTTGGCTCAATTGCGGATCCGACCTTCGCGCCGCCTGTCATATCGGTGTTCGAGCAGTCGAAGCATGCTTGGGTGCGGCTTGGCGAAACGATCGAACATTTCCAAGGCCTTCCAACCGGCCAAGGTGAACATGAATAGCGGGGCGGGCGGCAGCCGCATCTTCCAGAGAGAAGTTCGGGCCGGCAACATTCGATTTTACGCGACGGCCTGAGCGCCCGTTATTTCGACAAGCGAGCCACAGATGAATGCAGCCTCGTCCGATGCGAGGAAGGCGACGAGTGCGGCAACCTCTTCCGGCTTTCCGATCCTGCCAAAGGGAACGAGCCTGTCGAGGTCGGCAATGGTGCGCCCCGATCGTTTCACGCCGGCTTCCAGCATGGGCGTGTGAATTTCTCCCGGGCACACGGCATTCACCCGGATCTTGTTCGGCGCATAATCTCGGGCAAGGTTCTGCGTGAACGCCGCGACCGCCGCCTTGGTAGTGTTGTAAGCAATGTGGTTCGGCGCCGGATAGAGGCCCCATTGCGAGGCGGTGTTGACGATTGTACCGCCGCCGGCCTCGATCATGTGCGGCAGCGTGGCCCGGCAAAGGTGGAACATCGAATCGAGATTGACCGCGAAACTCAGGCTCCAGTCGTCGTCGGTCAACGACAGGAGATTGCCGCGGCGATTGATGCCGGCGTTGTTGACCAGCACGTCGATGCGCTTTCTCAGCGCAAACGCTTCTTCGATCAGCCCGAAACAGGGCTCCTTCCGCGAGATGTCTGCAGCAATCGCGACCGCGGAACCACCGGCGGAGACGATCTCTGCGGCGACAGCGTCCGCTGCTTCAGCAGCAACATCCGAGACGACGACCAATGCACCCTCGTCCGCCAGCCGCCGCGCTATCGCGGAACCGATGCCGCCTCCACCGCCGGTCACGATCGCCACCTTGTCCTCGAACCTCTTCATCGTCTCTCTCCCCTCTTATCGAGTGTAACCAGTTATCGAATGTAGCTGCCGCCATTGACGTCGAGCGTTGCGCCGTTCAGCGACCGCTGCGAAGACCGGAGCGCGAAGGCGACGAGTTCCGCGATCTCCGAGGGCTGGGCCATTTCGCCGATCGGAATGTCGGCGACGGCCGCCTGCTTGCCGAACTTCGCGACGAAGTCCTCAGCCATGTCCGTCTGAACCCAGCCGGGTGCGATCGCCAGGGCAACGACACCATCGGCGCCGAAGCTGCGGGCAATCGATTTGGTGAGATTGACCAGCGCCGCCTTCGTCGCGCCATAGGGCATGGCGTCGGCCGCATAGCCGCGCTGCCCCGCCCGGCTCGCCATGTTGATGATGCGCCCGCCGCCCTGAGCCCTGAAGTGCTTCAGAGCCGCCTTGCAGAGATCGGCTGCAGCAAAGAAGTTCACCTGGAATTCCCTCTGCCAAGCCTCTCGCCAGGCACCCGGTTCGGCATCAATCGAAATCTCAGTGCGGATGCCGGCATTGTTGACGAGCGCATGGATGCGTCCGGCGCGAGCTTCGGCGTCCCGCCAGAGGTTGAAGGCGCCGTCATCGGCGGAGAGGTCTGCCTGTACGATCATCCCCTCGCCCGGAATACTGGCCAGCAGTGCCTCCGCGGCCGCCCGGTCGCGGCCATAATGGATTATCGGACGGGCGCCCTCCTCCGCCAGGCGCCGCACGATCGCAGCACCAATGCCGCCGGAAGCGCCGGTGACGAGGACGGTCTGGCCCGAAAGGGTTGTTGTTGTCATGACGCCTCCTCCTTCAACTCAAAGCATCGACCTGCGGACCCCAACTGTCAGAAAGCGCAAAACCGCTCCTGAACGGGTCCTCGTCGGAAATGCGGAGCTGCTCACGGCCATAGATCCAGGCCCGTCCGGTTATGCGCGGCAGCACCGCGGGGCGTCCGCCGACCTCGGTGAAGCCAATCGCCTCCGCGGTGAACTCGCCACCGATGATCGAGCGTGACGTTCGCCGATCGCCAGCCGCGAGTTTTCCTCGGGTATGAAGCGTGGCGAGATTTGCCGAGCTGCCGGTTCCGCAGGGCGATCGGTCGACACGGCCGGGTTTCAGCGTCGTACAGGTACGCACGGCTCCATCAGGCGCTTCGCCACGAAACATGACATAGGCGATCTCGTCGATGCCGGTCAGCACCGGGTGCTTCACCGCTACCTGTTCGGACAACAAGGACTTCAATTCGATGCCGGCGTCGGCCAGATAGCGGGCGTTGACCGGGGCAATCTCGCTACCCACCTGATCGACGTCGACGATCGCGTAATAAACGCCACCGAAGGCGATATCGACCTTGATGCGGCCCCAGCGCCGCGTCTCGATTTCCCGATCGAGCAACTCGGCAAAACTCGGCACATTGTCGAGGCTGACGGATAGACACCGGCCTTCGCGGCAGGTGGCGCGCGCAACGATCAGCCCCGCCGGCGTGTCCAGCCGCACGATCGTTTCCGGCTCCCGCATCTCGACGCGACCGCTTTCGAGGAGCGCCGTCACGACGCAAATGCAATTGCTGCCGGACATCGGATGGGCACGATCGGCCTGCAGCACGATAAAGCCGGCATCCGCGTCGGGTCGCGTTGGCGCGAGGAGCAGGTTCACAGACATCGCCACACTGGCGCGCGGCTCGAAGGTGACGAAGCGGCGCAGGCTGTCGTCGACCATGTTGATGTGGTTCATCTTGTCGAGCATGGTCGCACCGGGAATTTCCGGCGCGCCACCGACGATCACCTTGCCGATCTCGCCCTGGCAGTGGACCTGAAGCAGATCGAGCGAGCGATCCCAACTGATGGAAAGCGTGCCACTCATTTGATGTACCAGCCCCACTTTTCGCCGGTGGCGAAGCGGGTGATCTGCTTAGTCTCGAGATAGTTATCCAAACCCCAGCGCCCCAGCTCGCGGCCGATGCCCGATTCCTTGTAGCCGCCCCAGGGCGCCTCGGTGAATGTCGGCTGCGAGCAGTTGATCCAGACGATTCCGGCGCGGAAGGCGGCGGCCACGCGCTCCGCGCGACGGTCGTCTCGCGACATGACGGCGGCCGCGAGACCGAAACGGGAATCGTTGGCAAGCTCGATCGCTTCCTCCTCGGTCGAGAATGTCCTGATAGAAACGACCGGTCCAAAAATCTCCTCGCGCCAGGCATCGCTTTCCAAGGGAACGTCGGTCAGCACCGTCGGCTCGAGATAGTAGCCCGTCTCGAAACCCTCGGGCCGCTTGCCGCCGCAAGCGACGGTCGCACCGGCCGCCTTCGCCGCCTCGATCGCCGCGACGACCTGCTGATGTTGGCGCTTGGAGACCAGAGGTCCCAGAAGCACGCCGTCTTCAAGGCCATTGCCGATCCTGATCTTCTTCGTTTCTTCGACAAGACGGGAGAGCAGACGGTCGTAGTTTCCCTCCTGCACGAGTACACGCGAGGTCGCCGAGCAGACCTGCCCCTGGTTCCAGAAGATGCCGAACATGATCCATTCGACGGCCTCGTCGATATCGGCGTCATCGAAGACGACGAAGGGCGACTTGCCGCCCAGTTCAAGACTGATGCGCTTGATGTCGCGGGCTGCGGCCGCCATGATCTTCGAGCCGACCGGGCCGGAACCGGTGAAGGCAAGCTTGTCGACCTGCCTGTGGTCGATGATCGCCTGGCCGGCGACCGAGCCGGCTCCGGTAACGACATTGAGGACGCCAGCGGGAAGACCAACGTCATCGGCGATCGCAGCAAGCTCCAGCGCCGTCAGCGACGTCACTTCGGCCGGTTTCAAGACCACCGTGCAGCCGGCAGCGAGTGCCGGCGCCACCTTCCAGGCGGCCATCAGCAGCGGGTAGTTCCAGGGGATGATGGCGCCGACAACGCCGATCGGCTCCTTGACGGCTTTGGACGTGAAACGCGCGTCGGGGAGCGCGATCGGCTCCTCCGGATTATTATCGAGCTGCTCCGCAAGCCCGGCATAAAAGTCGAAACAGCCGGCTGCATCGGCAACATCCCAATCGGCCTCCGGAAACGGCTTGCCGTTGTCGATGACTTCCAGACGCGCGATCTCCGCCTGCCGGGCACGAATACCCTCGGCGATGGCGCGCAGATATTTGGCGCGCTGCGCTCCGGAGAGTTTCGGCCAGCCATCCCTGTCGAAGGCGCGGCGCGCCGCCTTGACCGCGAGATCGACATCTTCCGCCGTTGCGGCGGCGATCCTGTGGATCACCTCCTCTGTCGCCGGATTGACGACGTCGAAGGTCCGCCCATCGGACGACGGCCTCCACTTGCCATCGATATAGAGTTCGCTTCGCATGGTTTTCTCCCTGTTTGCCCGGCGCCGCGCCTAGAAGCGATCGACGCGATAGGGTTTGAGTTCGACGGGGGGCGTCATGCCCGTCATGAGATCGGCGATCAGGCGAGCGGTCGTGGCCGCATAGGTGAGCCCGAGATGGCCGTGACCGGTGGCGTAGAAGACGTTCCTGCGTTTGGCGGAGGGGCCGATGACCGGCACCGTATCCGGCAGGGCGGGTCGGTGGCCCATCCATTCGCTCGCATGTTCGGCCCTGAGATCGGGCAGCGCTTCCTTCGCCCGCTTCACCAGCACTTTCGCGCGACGATAATCCGGCGGCGCGTCCAGGCCGGCCATCTCCACAGTACCGCCGACGCGAATGCCGCCCGCCGTCGGCGTGACCATGAAGGCGCGGGCCGGCCAGATGATCGAATGGCGCATGGAGATGCCCGGCGCCATGATCTGGGTGTGGTAGCCGCGCTCGGTCTCAAGCGGGATCGGCTCGTCGATCAGGCGCGACAGGCGACCGGTGAAGGCGCCTGCCGCCAGCACGAAACGATCGGCCGACAGCCTGCGACCGTCCGCTAGCCTCAACGCCGATAGACCGCCCTCGCCTTCCTCGAAGGAGACGACTTCGCCGGTCTCGATGGCACCGCCGAGCGCCTGGAACCGATCAGCCAGGGCCGTCACCAACCGATGGGGATCGGCTATCGAACGGTTGTCGGGAAACAGCACCGCCTTGGCGATTTTCGTCGTCAGGGCCGGCTCGAGATCGCGGATGGCATTGGCCCCGAGAATCTCGTGACGGAAGCCAAAGCGTTCGAGGATTTCGATATGGTCCCGGTCCGCGCGAAACTCGGCCTCGTCGGCATAAAGGCTGAGGCAACCTTCGGCGCTCAAGAGGGACGTGAGCCCCGTCTCGCTCAAAAGTGCGTCGAGATCCTCATGAACCCGGCCGCAGAGCGCGGCGCCCGCTGCCTCCAGCTCCCGCAGCTTCGTCGGCCGGCTGGCGGCGAGGAAACGCAGGAACCACGGCACAAGCTTCGGCACGTAGCCTGGCCGAATGCGCACCGGCCCCTTCGGATCGAGCAGCCATTTCGGCATCTGTGCCCAGACACCGGGACGCGAAGCCGGCATGAACTCGGTCACGGCAATGCTCGCCATATTGCCGAAGGAGGCTCCCATGCCCGGAGCAGCGCGGTCGATCAGCGTCACGGAGAAGCCGCGGCGCTGAAGCTGGTAGGCGATGGTCGTGCCGATGATGCCGGCGCCAACGACAGCGATGGATGACAAGGGAGCTCTCCTCGAAACTTAAAAAGCCGGAAGCAGGCTGCTTCCGGCCCGCTTGCGTCACTTGAGGATCGGCGCGACGGCCGCGCGAAAATCCGCCTTTTCCTGCTCGGTCAACTCTCCGAGCGGCGCGCGGCAAAGACCGACCGGCGTGCCCTGAAGCTCGCAGCCATACTTGATCTTCTGCACGAACTTGCCGCTTTCGAGGATGTTCATGGCGCGATAGAGCACCGTCATCTGCTCGCGCGCCTTGGCGAGATCACCCGAACGGAAGGTACGGTCGAGATCGACGCAGGCCCTCGCCATGCAATTGGCCGGGCCGCAGATCCAGCAGTCCGCACCCCAGAACATGAAGTCGAGGGCGATATCGTCGGAGCCGGAGATGAGGTGGATGCGGCCCTTGTAGCGTGCAAAGATGTCGATCGCCCGCTGAAGCGATCCGGAACTCTCCTTGATGCCGAGCACCCGCGGATCGTCAGCAAGCGCGTCGAGGATATCGAACCCGATCTCCACCCCGTCCTTGTAAGGGTAGCTGTAGAGGACGAGGTTGATGTCCGTCTCCTTCAGCACGCGCTGGAAATGAGCGAGAAGCTCTTCCTGGGTTGGCCGCGTGTAGAACGGGGTCGCAAGCAGCACCGTGTCGTAGCCGATCTCCTTGGCCCGCAGCGTGTTCTCGATGACCTCGCGGGTGGCCGGGCCATTCGTCCCGGCGATCAGAGCCTCACCGGCGTTCGCAAAATCCTTGACGAACTTCAGCACGTCGTCGCGCTCAGCATTCGAGAGCGCTGAGTATTCGCCGGTCGAACCCATCGGCACCCAGCCGGTTACGCCAGCGGCGCGCAAGCCTGTAAGGTGCTTTTCGAAGGCCTTGAAGTCGACCTTGCCATTCGCATCGAACGGCGTGATGAGGGCGGGCATGACGCCAGAGAGTTTCATGGGGAGGTCTCCTGTCCTTGAATGATCAGATGGCAAGTTTCTTGAGGATGCGGCCTTCGACGAGCGTGACGGCGCGCGTCAGCGGAAAGGCGATGGCGAAGTAGATGAGCGCGACGATCGTCAGCACCTCGACGGGCCGCGCCGTGTTGTTGGAAATGTTCTGGCCGACGAACATCAGGTCGGCCATGCCGACGGCCGAAACCAATGCGCTCTCCTTGAAGAGACTGACGCAATTCGACAGCAGCGTCGGCACCGCGCGCAACACCGCCTGCGGCAACACGACATTTGTGATCTGCACGCGCTTGGGCAAGCCAAGCGCAACGCAGGCATCAAGCTGCTCGCGCCCCACGGATTTGAGCGAAGCCCGGAACGTCTCGCTGGTGATCGCGCCCATATAGAGGGTCAGGGCGATGACGCCGGAAGCAAGATTGGAAAGCTCGACGCCGAGGATCAATGGCAGGCAGAAGAAGATCCAGAAGAGCTGGATCAGCACCGGCGTACCACGGAAGAACTCGACATAGATGCCCGCCACTGCCCGTAGCAGTAAATTCGAGGAGGCGCGGGCGAGACCGACGAGGAAGCCCAGCGAACAACCGAGCACAACGCAGATGAGCGTGAGCTTGATGGTGGTCCAGAGGCCGAGCGCCAGAGCTGCCTGGAAGCGTTCCAGGACGGAGAAATCGAGCGACATGTCTTCCTCCTAGCTCGTGATCGCCTGACGCCGGCGTTCGAGATGGCCGACGATCTGGGTGACGGGAAAGGAAACCGCGAAATAGATGAGTGCTGCGATGGTGAAGGTCTCGATTGGCCGATAGGTCTCGGTCGAAAGCGTCTTTGCCTGGTACATCAGGTCCTGTACCGCGACGATCGCGACCAGCGCGCTTTGCTGGAAGATAACGATGCCGTTGGTTAGAAGAACAGGGACGGAGGCGCGCAGCGCATCAGGCAGCACGATGTAAAGAATGCGCTGCAGCGGGTTCAGCCCAAGCGCGATGCAGGCATCGAGCTGCTCGCGCGGCACCGCCTGGATGGCGGCGCGATAGGCCTCGGCATTGAATGCCATCAGGTTGAGACCTAGCGCCATGACGCCCATCGTCATCGACCCCAGGAAGACGTTGAAGAGCATCGGCACGCAGTAGAAGAACCAGACGATCTGGACGATGGCCGGCGTGCATCGGAAAAACTCGACGAAAAGCATCGCAGGCAGCCGGATCGGCGCAACGCGGCTCATCAGCAGAAGGGCCAGTGGGAAACCCAGGACGATGCCGATGATGTTGGCGGCAACGGTCAATTGAACCGTGACGAGCAAGCCCTCGATCAGTGGAGCGAGCAAGACCGACTGGAAATCGAACGTGTAGTTCACGGGGCGACCTCCTATTGCTTGATGTGGAAGACGCGGTCGATGAATTCCCGGGTTCTTTCCTCCCGGGGCGCACCGAGCACCTGTTCGGGCGGCCCGTCCTCGACCACCACGCCGCCGGCACAGAAGATGACGCGCGATGCGATGTTCTTCGCAAACCACATGTCGTGGGTGACGATCATCATCGGCATGTTCTGGGCGGCAAGCTGCAGGATGACCTGCTCGACTTCCGCAACCAGTTCCGGATCGAGCGCCGACGTGACTTCGTCGAACAGCATGAGCTTGGGGTCGAGCATCAGGGCTCGGGCGATGGCGACGCGCTGTTTCTGCCCACCGGAAAGCTGCGCCGGATAGGCGTTCGCCTTCGCGCCGAGGCCGAAGCGTTCGAGCAGTGCTTGCGCCCTTTGCAGGGCTGTTGCCTTCTTCTCGCCCCTCACCTTGCACGGTGCCAGGATCAGGTTCTGGATGACGCTGAGATGGGGAAAGAGCGTGTAGTGCTGGAACACCATGCCGATCGAGCGCCGAACCTCGGGATCGATCGTCGTTTTCGCGTCCGTCCCCTTGGAGGAAATATAGGGCTTGCCGCCGAAGGTGATCGAACCGCTGTCGATCTTTTCCAGCCCCATCATGACGCGCAGCAGCGTGCTCTTGCCGCCGCCGCTCGGGCCTATGACGACGACGCGCTCTCCGGGCTTCATTTCGATGTCGAGGCCCTTCAGCACCTGGATGTGCGGGCCATAGCTCTTGTGCAGTGACTTGACGTTGACGAGCGGAGCGACTGTGGCAGTCATGGCATCCTCGTGATCCGGCGTTTCTAGTGGGAGCCGAGGCATTCGCGCCTCGGCCTTAAACGTCACTTCGTCGATTTCAGGACGTCGTCGACGGCCTTGCGGATCAGTCCGTCGATGTGACCGGTCGCGACCTTTTCTTCGAGGAAGATGTTGACGACCTCTACGTCGGCTGCCGAAAGTTGATGTGGCAGACCAAAAGCTACGCCCTGCTTGGCAAGCGCCGGTTTCGGGTTGAGGGCAACGGCCCAGTCGGGGTTGGACTGGGTGAAGAGCTGGTTCGTGTCCGAGGCATCGACGAGGATGTCGGCGCGCCGCGATACGACTGCGAGGCGCGTTTCGTCATTGCCGGGCAATCGGAGAATGGTTGCGTTCTTCACGGCCCCAGAGATCGCCTTGTCCTGGGCGGTACCGGACATAACGGCGAGCGTCACGTCCGCCTTGTCGATGTCGGCGACGGACGCTGCCCCAGTCGGAACCTTCGGATTGTCTTTGTTGTAGGCGAGCGAGATCTGGTACTCCATCGCCGGCACCGAGAACTGGACAGCCATGGCGCGAGCGGCCGTGCGGTTGAGCGCGAGCGACACGTCCCATTTGCCAGCCTGAAGACCGGCGACGATGTTGTCCCAAGTCGTATCGACGAATTCCGGCTTGACCTTCAGCGCTTCAGCGAACTCGCGGCAAAGGTCGGCGAAGAAACCGGAATATTCTCCGCTCGCCGGATCGCGCATCACGTAGGGCGGAGCAACGGCTGCGCCGCAGCGCAGGACACCCGCCTTCTGAACGCCCTGCCAATAGCCGCTTTCGGCAGATTGAGCGTGTGCGGATGTCACTGAAATGCCGGTCATCAGGGCAAGCGCAGGCAATGCCCGCAGCGCGGGCGCAAACAACGTCGAAAGCATCATTGTTTCCTCTGTTTTGTTGTGCGCGGTGCCGCGCGGTTCCTCTCGTCGGACGTGCCGATTTTCTTATTTTTTTATGTCGTCTCAGTGTCGACACGAGAATTAATGTCGTCTCTGTGTCGACAAAGTCAAGCGGAAATTTTACATTGTCTCCGACTGCCCGTTCTGGCCATATGGTCGGCAAACATGGGAAAGGGTGCCAAGTGTCTGAAGAAGTGGAAACCAAGCGAGCCAAAGGGACCGGCTGGAAAAGCGTCTACGAGACGCTCAGAACAGAGATCCTGGCGCTGACGCTTGCCCCCGGTCAGCTGCTTGACGAGAACAGCCTGGCGGAACGGTTCGACATGTCCCGCTCTCCGGTTCGCGAGGCGCTGATCCGGCTGGCCGGCGAGGAGCTGGTCGTGACGCTCTCCAACCGCAGCACCATCGTTGCGCCGATCGAAGTGGCGACCTTCCCGAAATATGTCGAAGCCCTCGACATTGCCCAGAGGATGAACACCCGCCTTGCCGCGCAATTGCGGACGGACGCCGATCTGAAAGCAATTTCCAAGCGGCAGAAGGAGTTCGAAGCGGCCGTGAAGGGCGCAAACCATCTGCAGATGTCGGAGGCGAACAAGCAGTTCCATATGGCAATCGCCGCAGCGGGAAAGAACGCCTATCTCGCATCCTTCTACGAACGCCTTCTCAATCAGGGACAAAGAATGCTGCACCTGCATTTCGAGTATCTGGAGCGCACCCATGAAGGTTATTTGCTCACCGACGAACACAATCAGATGCTGGAGGCGATCCGCATGCGCGACGCCGATCTCGCAGACGAGCTTGCTCACGCCCATACACGGCAGTTTCAGGACAACTTCATGAACTTCATGCGCGAGAACTACACCACAGATGTGTCGCTCGCGCCGCGCAAGGCGGCGGAATAGAGATGCGTATCGGTTTCATCGGCACCGGGACGATTACCGAAGCGATGGTCACGGGGATCGTCGGTTCGGAACTTGCCGTTTCGGAGATCAAGGTTTCGCCCCGAAACCGGGAGATTGCAGAACGGCTCGCCGAACGTTTCGCGATCGTGAAGATAGCCGCGGACAATCAGGAAGTGGTTGCAACTGCAGACGTGGCGTTTCTGGCGGTGCGTCCGCAGATCGCCGAAGCGGTCATCCGCGAGCTTGAGTTCCGTAAGAACCAGACAGTTGTGAGCGTCATTGCGGCGACCGATCGCACCAAGCTGATGCGCTGGATCAACGAACAGGTCGACCTAACCCAGGCGATCCCGCTGCCTTTCGTTGCCGAACGCCAAGGCGTGACATCGATCTACCCGCCCAGTCCGCGGATCGCATCCATCTTTGCCGCCCTCGGCACTGCCGTCGAATGCGAAACGCAGGAGGAGTACGACCTGCTTGCCGTTGCCAGTTCGCTGATGGGGACCTATTTCGGCGTCCTCGACCGAGCGACCGGCTGGCTGGCCGAAAAAGGGATTTCACGCGAGAAAGGCCGCGCCTATCTGGCGCCGCTCTTCCTGAGCCTGGCACAGACGGCGGTCCGGAAGGACCACGAGCCTTTGGATGCACTCAGGCGCGAGTTTTCGACAGCGGGCGGCCTGAACGAACAGGTCTTCAACGATTTCGACCGGGATGGCGGGAGCGCGGCGCTGATGAACGCGCTGGAGAACGTGTTGCGGCGCGTGAAGGGATAGCGCCGGCAACGGCGACATGCTCCACCGAGCTTTGTAGGGACCCCGTTCCCATCCAACGGTCACGACACCTTTGGAACTCACGCCGGCCCCAGCATAATAAAGGTCTCGCTCTTCGCGACACCGTCGGTCGCGCGTACCGTGGAGATGAGCTCGTTCAATTCCGACATGGTCGAGACCTCAATCTCCGCGATCATGTCCCAAACACCGTTGGTGTTGGAAACGGAAGTAACGCCCGGTACCCGCTTTACCGCAGCGATCGCGTGCTTCGGTGACCCGCTCATCTCGATCAAGATAAACGCCCTGATCAAGTCCTTGCTGATTTCGTTCTTCAAGCGGACCGTGAAGCCCTTGATGTCGCCATCCGCAATCAGCCGATCCAGCCTTTTTTGAGCCGTTGCTCGCGCCACCCCCAGAATCTGTGCGAGCTGCGGAACGGACGCCCGACCGTTGATACGCAGCTCCGCAATCAGGCGCCTGTCGAGATCGTCCATCATCGTTTCCTATTTCGTCATATCAATTACTATTTCGTCAGATATGAGAAAATTCAAGCACTTTACGTTCTTTTTTGTTCATCGCGATCGTACTACGACTTTCACCCATCGATACACAGCCGGCGGGAACAATAGCGGGATCACTCAATCACCCGGCCTGACTGTCAGTCGATCATCCAGGGAATTTGGAAAATCGCCTCGTAGACAACGCGTCGATCCGCGCTGACGGATCGCATCGGGAGATGAATATATGAAACTGAACAAAGCCCTTTCCGCAGCCCTCATCGCGGCCGCGTTCCTCATTCCACTCTCATCAGCCCAGGCCGATGATCTGCAAGAGATCGAGAAGGCAGGAAAGCTCTCCGTCGCCCTCTCCGGCGTGTTCCCTCCGTTCAGTTTCGTGGATGAAAACAACAAGGTCGTCGGCTTCGACGTGGACGTCGCCTCGGAAATCGCCCGTCGCCTGAAGGTCGAGCCGACTATCATCACGACCGCATGGGACGGCATCATCGCCGGCCTGGTCACCGGCCGCTACGATACGATCATCGGCTCCATGAGCATCACTGACGAGCGAAAGAAGGCCGTCGACTTCGTCGGACCATACTACCGCTCGGGCTTGGCGTTCTTCGTGCGCAAGGGAGCCGGCGTGACGAACGTCGCCGAGCTCAAAGGCAAAACGGTCGGCGTCACGCTCGGGGAGACCGCCGAAAAATGGGTGCGTGAGCAGAACGCCTACGAAGTCCGCACCTACAAGGGTCTGCCTGAGATGCTCCTGGACGTCGCTGCGGGCCGCGTGGATGCGATCGTGGCCGACGACGTTCCGGTCTTCGTGGCGATTGCCAAGAGCAACGCCCCCGTCGAGCAGGTCAAGAACGACGAGCTGCCGCGCTACGACGCCGGCATCGCCATTCGCAAAAGCAATCCGGAGCTCGCAGCGGCAATGCAGAAGGCTCTCGACGACATGATGGCCGACGGTACCTACGAAACGATCGCCAAAAAGTGGATCGGTCAGGACATCCGCTAGCTCAATCGGCCGGGATGTCAAACAACATCCCGGCCCTCCCCGACGGTTAGGCGCACGTCCGGCTGCGGCCTCGACATCGCCATTCCTCGAATTTCGCAGCTCCAGGGCCCGCCACGCGAAGGCGCATGTGTCATGCGGCCTGAACGGCGGCGCAGCATCGCCCGCGAGCCAGGTCCGGAGGACCCGGAATGGATTTTCAATTGATCGGGCGAATAGCGCCCTTCGTCGCAGAAGCATCGTTGGTGGCGATCGGCCTGACCGTCTGCTCGCTGGCGATTGGGCTCCTGGTCGCGGCTGTCGTTGCCACCGGGCGCTTTTCGAAGATCGGGCCCATCCGGTGGCTTGCGACCTTCTACGTCAGCGTCATGCGGGGCACGCCCCTGATCGTGCAGCTGTTCATCGTCTTTTTCGGGGGGCCGCAGTTCGGGCTGGAGTTTACACCGTTCGTCGCCGGTGTCGTGACGATGGGCTTCAACATTGGCGCCTACATGTCCGAAGGGATCAAGGGAGCCATCCTTGCCGTCGACAAGGGACAGGCCGAAGCAGCGCGATCGCTCGGTTTCGGCCGTTTCGATACGTTGCGGCTGTTCATCTTGCCTCAGGCCGCGCCGCTGATGGTGCGTTCCCTGGGTATCAACACAGTCATCCTGTCGAAAAGCACCGCAATGGTGTCCACGATCGGCGTGGTGGAACTGACATATTCGGCGCAGCGCTTCGTGACCTCCACCTATAAGCCGTTCGAAGTCTTTGCTGTCGCCGGCGTGGCCTACCTGGCGATAATCGCCATCGTCTCCCTTGCCGCCCGCGGGGTCGAGCGTGCCTTCGACGTAAGCGGAAAGGCAGTCGCATGACACTCGATTTTAGCGTGGTACCGCCCTACTGGAGCCTCCTGCTGGTCGGCTTGGCCTGGACCATCATCATCACCGTTCTCGCAGGCACCATGAGTGTCGTGCTCGGCGTGATTGTTGCAATTGCAACGCTCTACGGTCCAAAGCTCGTCAGCCTGCCCGTTCGCGGCGTCACGTTTCTTTTCATGGGAACGCCGCTGCTGCTGCAGCTCTACCTGCTCTACTATGGCCTGTCTCAGATGGGCCTGATGCTGCCGGCCTTCTGGACCGGTCTCATCGGACTTGGCTTGCACTACGCCGCCTACAATGCCGATATTTTCCGGGCATCGTTGCAAGCCGTGGATGCCGGACAAACGGAGGCCGCCCGATCGCTTGGGTTCAGCCGGGGCTCAACCTTGCGCCACTTCATCGTACCGCAAGCCATCCTGACTGCTCTGCCACAGGTCGGCAACAACAGCATCATCCTGCTGAAGGATACGGCCGTTCTTTCCGTGCTCGGCATCGCCGAGTTGGTTCTCAACGCTCAACGCGCCATCAGCGAGACCTATCGTCCCTTCGAGTTCTATTTCACCGCGGCTGTTCTCTACTACATCGTCAACCTGGCGATGGAGTTCGTACTGAGCAAGGCCGCCCGCAAAGCGGAAGCCATCCGATGACAGAACACAATCCCATGATCGAGCTGCGGCAGATCCGCAAATCCTACGGCACCCATGAAGTGCTCAAGGGCATCGACTTGCAGGTGGCGCGTGGCAAAATCGTCTCCATCATCGGGCCGAGCGGCTCTGGAAAGAGCACGCTGCTGCGATCGATCAATATGCTTGAGGAGACATCCTCTGGCGAAATTTGGCTCGATGGTCAACAGGTCAACCGGCCTCTCAAGGGCCGCGCGTTCGAAAACCACATCAACCATATCCGACAGGAGATGGGCATGGTGTTCCAGCAGTTTAATCTGTTTCCGCATCTGACCGTGCTTCAGAACATCATGATCGGACCAATGCGGCTCAAGGGTCTGACCAAGGACGCCGCACTTGAACGAGCAAATGCGCTCCTGGCCAAGGTCGGCCTTGCCGAAAAAGGGCACGCGTATCCGGCGCGGCTGTCGGGCGGGCAGAAGCAGCGGGTTGCCATCGCCCGCGCGCTGGCGATGCAGCCGAAGGTCATGCTGTTCGACGAGGCCACCTCGGCCCTCGACCCAGAGCTTGTCGAAGAGGTCAACCAGGTCATGAAGCAGCTCGCTGCAGAACACATGACCATGCTGATCGTGACCCACGAAATGCGGTTTGCCGCCGAGGTGTCCGATCACGTGATGTTCATGGACGGTGGCGTGGTGGTCGAGCAAGGAGCGCCGGAGCGCGTATTCTCCGATCCCGTCGAGGCCCGCACCCGCGCGTTCCTGCGCAAATACCTGTCGAATTGAGAATGAAAGAAGCAAAGATGACAAGCGCACGAAAAGAGACTGGCGCCCCATTGGACACGCACATCGACCAGAACCGGGTGACGGATCTGGCATTGCAGCTTACGTCCTGGTCGAGCGAAACCGGTACGCCGGGCGAAGCGTCGTTCGCCGACCGCCTGTACGATCTCTTGCGCGATCTTCCCTATTTCCGCGAACATCCGGAAGATTTGCGGCTTCTGGACAGTCACGGCGATCCGCTGACGCGCAATGTCGTCGCGCTTGTGCGCGGCACAGGCACGCGGACACTCGTGATGGCCGGCCATTTCGACACCGTTTCCACCGACAACTACCATGCACTCAAGCCGCTGGCGTGCGACAGCCTCCAATTGAAGGATGCGCTGATCGAAAGCCTTTCGAAACGTAGCGACCGCTCCGAACAGGAAGAACGGGCGCTGCAGGATCTTCTAAGCGGAGACTTCCTCCCCGGCCGTGGCCTGCTCGATATGAAGAGCGGGATCGCCGTTGCCATCGCCTGCCTGGAGAATTTCGCAGCGGACCCGGACCGCCAGGGCAATTTGATGATGGTCGCCACGCCGGACGAAGAACGCGAAAGCCGCGGCATGCGGTCCTTTCGGGATGCATTGCCGGGTCTCGTAGAGGATCTCGGCGTCGAGATCGCGGCCGCCATCAATCTCGACGTTACCTCCGACCAGGGTGACGGCCGCGAAGGTCGAGCGGTCTATGCCGGCACGATCGGCAAACTCTTGCCCTTTGCGCTCGTGATCGGCTGCAGCTCTCATGCCAGTTATCCGTTCGAGGGCGTCAGCGCGCAAGCCATGGCCGCAGGGATATTGGCACGCCTCGAGGGCAACGCATCGCTGGCAGATCGTGACCAAAACGACGTTTCGCCACCACCGATCTGCCTCGAGGCAAAGGACCTCAGGGACGGGTACGAAGTCACGACACCGGAGCGCTTCTGGATTGCTTTCAACTGGCTGTACCATGCCATGACAGCAGATGAATTGTTTGACCGGTTCAAGCGCGAGGTGCTGACCGGCGCGACCGAGGCGGTGGATCGCTTTGCGAGCCAATCCTGCGAATTCGGCAAACTCGTCGGCCGAAGCGCCGGGGCGACACCTGCAAAGCCGCGCCTCCTGAGCTTTCACGAGTTGAGAGCGCTGGCAGCGCAGACCTGCGGAGCGGATTTCGGCTCTCTTTATGCGGATCAGGAGAAGGCGCTTTCAGGCGTGGACAATCCCCTGGTGCTTACACGACAGCTGACCGAATGGCTGGTCGGGATCGCCCGCCTGTCTGGCCCGGCGATCGTCGTCGGCTTCTCGGGTCTTCACTACCCGTCGAGCCGGCTGCGCCTCAGCGAGGCAAACGACCGTTCGCTTCATCAGGCCATCGAGAAGGCTCGTGCCGGCCTCGACAACGATCCCGAGCGCAGCCTCGTGTGGAAGCCCCATTTCCAGGGCATATCGGATATGAGCTTCCTCGGCCTTTCGGCGAGCGGAAGCCAGGTCGTTTCAGACAACACGCCCATCTCGCGCTTGATCGACGATCCGCCTGAAGACGCGGTGTGTTTCCCGGCAGTCAATCTCGGCCCATGGGGGCGTGAGTTCCATCAGAAGTTCGAGCGCGTGCACCAACCCTACGCGTTTGGGGTCTTGCCGGACCTCGTATCTGATATCGCCAGAACGTTTCTCGCCGACGGCAACGGCGCCGGCTGATCTGCCGAACCCCGCCAGCCTTGACGGCCCGAAATATCCAATGACAGGAAGCAAGCCAATGAGCACCCAGTCTGGTCTCAACATAGTACCCTTCGTCAGCGTCGATCACATGATGCGCCTCGTCCTGAAGATCGGTATCGAGACGTTTCTCACGGAACTTGCCGCGGTGATCGAAGAGGATTTTCGCCGCTGGGAACAGTTCGACAAGACGCCCCGTATTGCATCGCATTCCGAAGAGGGTGTGATCGAGCTGATGCCGACAAGCGACGGAACGCTCTACGGCTTCAAGTACGTCAACGGTCATCCCAAGAATACTAAGGAAGGACGCCAGACGGTTACCGCCTTCGGTGTGCTTTCGGACGTCGGCAATGGCTATCCGATGCTGCTTTCGGAAATGACCATTCTGACCGCTCTGCGCACGGCCGCCATGTCGGCTGTGGCTGCAAGGCACCTTGCTCGTCCGAACTCGAAAACCATGGCCATTATCGGCAACGGCGCGCAAAGCGAATTTCAGGCGCTTGCCTTCAAGGCGATCGTTGGCGTGACGGATTTGCGCCTCTACGACCTCGATCCAACCGCCACCGAGCGGTGCGCAAGAAATCTGGCCGGTAAAGGCTTCTCGATCACGACCTGCGCGTCCTCCCAAGAGGCGGTGGAAGGTTCAGACATCATCACGACCGTCACCGCCGACAAGCAGTACGCGACGATCCTGTCCGACAACATGGTTGGACCGGGGGTTCACATCAATGCCGTCGGCGGCGACTGCCCTGGCAAGACGGAACTGCACAAGGACATCCTGCTGCGCTCGGACATCTTCGTCGAATATCCACCGCAGACGCGGATCGAGGGTGAGATCCAGCAGCTCGACCCAGCTTACCCCGTGAAGGAGCTTTGGGAGGTCATTGCCGGCAAACGCCAGAGTCGGCAGTCCGACACGACTATCACGTTATTCGACAGCGTCGGGTTTGCGATCGAGGATTTCTCGGCATTGCGTTATGTGCGCAGCAAGCTGGAGGAAACGGGGCTCTACACCGATCTCGACTTGCTCGCCGATCCCGACGAACCACGGGATCTCTATGGCATGCTTCTGCGATGCGAGGCGAAGCTACACGGCGCATGACGCCTCCGCATCTACCCACCACGGCAGTATTCGTCGGCCGCGCCTTGGTTGAGGTGCACACGATGAACCGTTTGAACGCAGGGCCAGCCTTTCGGTTCGCAAGCAGGACGCCCGGGAGATCACATCGCTGTTTTCCGGCATCGCTCATTCCGGCAGACCTGCCTTGAGATAGCCTGCGATAAAGTGCTGGCGGTCAGCATCGTCGCGGAACGATTGCGTACGCCGCGCGAAGGCCACCTTCAAGCAAGGACACGGTAGCGGACGTGTGGCGCCTGGTTCAGTGCGCCGGCTCCGTTGGGCGGTCGCGTAGCAGCAACACTTTGGCTGCCCTGTCGAGGTCCCCGGACGGGCCGGAGCGGGTTGCCGATTTCGTGTCCAAACCCACTATGGTCGGCAGTTCCGGCATCATACTGTTGCCGGCTCGTTGCCGGCTGACGGTCATGAGCGAGAACGGCCTGCTGAATTCCTCTTCGACGATTGAGCCCAGCCACAGGGGCGAGGTTCTTCCGTCGCGAACTTGCAGGTCGGCGAACCACAGCCGCAATACCACGCGTGACGGGGGGGTGTCTTCGCCCGCCACTCGGATCAGGGTCAAGGCGGGAAGTTGCCCGAAAGCGAGGCGCGGCACCACGGGCAGATCTGCGGGTGACGCACCGCCCGAAAGCCAGCCCAGCGTCTGCAATGACCCCCAGGGCGGCGGGACACGCCACCCGGCCGCAAGCAACCGTCCTTCGATGGCATGCAGATCACCGGCCCACTGGATGGTCAATTGCTCCTCGGTCTCGCCGGTCAGGTCAATTCGTTGCGATGGAAGCTGCTGCCAACCGCCCGACCACCAATCTTCGCCAGCCACCACCGGCATCTCGATTTTCTTGGTGTAAAGGGCCGTGTCACGCGCATGATGTCGATAGACATTCGCACCACCCGCGAGAGCGAGTGCCAGGCCGGCAACGAGCGCCAGTCCCAGCGCGCCGATGCGTGGCACGTCTCTGCGCAGGTAAAAGATGGCAAGCACCGCCAGCCACGCCGTGCCGAAGGCGAGCCCTCCGATTACGTCCGAAAACCAGTGCACGCCGAGATAGAGCCGCGAGAAGGCGATCGAAATCGCGAGCGTGAGCGCGGCAAGTCCCACCGGGAAGCGCCAGTTTGGCTTGAGTTCTCGGGCAATCAGGAACGCCAGGAACCCATAAAGAACGAGATTGACGGTGCTGTGGCCGCTTGGAAAGGAGAAGGCGCTCCAGCCAGTATAGGACGCTTCCGAGGGCTGGGCGCGGTGCAGCGTAACCTTCACGACCGTGTTCAGGGCTGACGCCCCGCCGATCGCAGCCGTCCAAAACGCAGCGGCGCGCCAGGCGCGCCTCCACACCAGCCACAGGAGCACGACCGTGGTCACGACCAGCACGACGCCCGTATCGCCCAGTTCCGTGATCGCGAGCATGATGGCGTCGCCCGGCGGGCTGCGCAGCTCTTGCAAGGCGGAGTAGATCGCGGCATCGGCCCGAACCAGCGGGTCGCCGTTGACCACGTCCTCCAGCACGCCGAAGAATAACCAGGCCGACGCAACCAGCATCAGCAGTAGCAGCGATATCCCACGCGTTTCGGGGCGCAACGGATCGAGAAACTCAAGCGCGAAACGGCCCCAGCGGGAATGGCTCGCCGCGGCACGTTCCAGAAGCTTTTGCTGCATGTTCGCGACGAAGGGCACGCCGCGGCGCACGGCAAGCCGAACGAGCCAGCTTACCAGCCAGACGATGACGACGAAGAGGGTAACCAGGATGGCGAGTGGTTTGGCGGCGGAACCGAAACGGCTGAAGGCCGCGCCGACGAAAACAGCCGGCAGAATATGCGATGGCGCCCATACGAGCGCGGACAGAACATTGGCAAAGTAGAACCGCCGCGCCGACATCTGCGACATGCCGGCAAGCACAGGAACGATCGCACGGACCCCGGGAGTGAAACGCGCGATGAAAACGCTTTTGTCGCCATGTCGCGCGAAGAATGTCTCGCTGCGGGCCACTAGGTCCTGATGCCGATTGAGCGGCCACCGCTCGAGAATTGCCCTGTGATAGTGGTGCCCGATCCAGAAAGAGAGACCGTCGCCGATGATTGCTCCCGTCGAGGCTGCCACGAGCAGCGGCCAAAGCTGCACGATCCCGCTTGGCACCAGGGCACTGATTGCAAGAATCCCGGCCGTCCCCGGAATGAAGGCGCCGAAAAATGGAATCGATTCCGACAGCGCCAGCAACAGCACGGCCGCATAGGCAACGCCCGGATGGGCTGCAATAAACCCCGTGACAGCGGACAGGAACGAGGCGACCATGGTTTCGACCTAAAAGATCCCCGTGATGACCCGGTCGACGCGCGTTCCCTCCCGGTAGAACGTGCGGACCAACATGGCAGCAAGGCCCCCCATGAGCACGCCGCCGAGAATGTCACCTACATAATGAATACCCAGATAGACCCTGGAGAAGGCAATCAGTACTGCTGCGCCAAGGAACCATAAGCCCCGCGTGCGCATGCCGCAGAGCAGGAAGGTGGCTGCGATCGCGAAGGCCGCTGTCGCATGATCAGAAGGGAACGACGGGTCGGCGCTGCGTTCGATCAGCAGCCGGGTGATACCGGCGTCATACGGCCGGATGCGGTGAACGAACACCAGAATGATCTGATTGATGGCAAGGCCAAGAAGGAAGGAGAGACCCGCTGCGACGAGCACGTGCCTGTTATGCTTCCTGGCGGATCCGTACCACCATTGCGCGGCAACGGCGACTACAAGCAACTGTATGCCGATGGCAGATATCCAGATGCACAGGAAATCCGCGGCCGCGGCAGTTCCAGCCAGATCGTTGATCGCGCGGGTCGCCGCAGCGTCAATTCCATACAACTGCATCAACGCCCCTCATTCCTAGTCCGCGCCCGGGACCCTTGATACAGCAAGTGGCTGTCGCCGGTGCAAGCTCAAGTCGACACGGTTTCCTCCAATCTTGTTTCCAAGATGGCAAGGAACGCCGCAGCGTCTTCGGCGCGAACCACCTCATTGGGTAGCAAACCTTGACGGCGCGACGGGTTACAATTTCGTCGTCGAAACCGCGCAATTGCAAGCTTCCGATTCGAGGCACCCGTTCAGGTTCTCGCCTGGCCGACAGCACCAGCGACCGCGCACCGTTTCGGTCGCCAGACCACCTGTCGGCAAGCACCCGGGTCGCGCACGCAGGAATTGCAATACTCTTGAAGCCTCCCCACATTGGCTCCTGGGGGCACTCTCCAAAACTCGAACGATCCGCAGCGGGCACTTTGCTGGCGAGCACGAACGACAGTCGGACGACAAAAGGATGGGGAACATGGCACCAATCGGCAAAGACAGTCCGGCAGCGAAGGGCAAGGGGCTGTGGCGTCGTCGAGGGGTTCGGTTCGTTGCAATCGCTTTGACGGCCCTGCTCATTGTTGTGGTGCTGCCGTTTGCTGTCGTTCTCTATCCGACGCTGAAGGCTTATCCGGAGACCGGGCTTCCAGCTGCCACCTCGCAACTTGAACAAAACAGACAGGATATCGCGCATCTGCGGCGTCTGATTGAGGTCGATCGAAGCTTCACACCCGCGTCCAAGGCAGCATTTACGCATGCCCTCGATTCGTTGGAGCAGCGGGCCGGCGATCTCGATCACCCTGGTCTGGCGATGGCCGCTGCGAAGGCGGTCGCGCTCGCCGACAATGGTCATACCAACGTCGTCGGACTCGTCGGCGGCTACGGTTTTGGCGCCGTTCCCATTCGTCTTGGCTGGTTCGCCGACGGTCTGTTTGTGATCGCGGCGGCGAGCGATCAATCACGCCTTCTCGGTGGAAAGATCCTTGAGGTGAACGGAAGAACGACGGACGCTCTTGTGGAGGCACTACGCCCGCATGTTGGAGGTCCCACCAATCTCGCCCGGGAATTTGTGCCCAACTTCACGATCTCGCCCGAACTGCTTCTTGCCGCTGATCTCGCAGATAGCGCAGAAGGTAGTACCTACCGTATTCGCCTCCTGGATGGGCGTGTGGAAGATGTCGCGCTTGTCGCGAACCCTGGCGTGCACGAACCTTTGACCGGCAATCTTTGGCCGCGGCGCGATTTGAGTCCGGTCTCGCAAGCCGACCGAGGCGACGGGTGGCGACACATGCTCGATGGCGTCACGCTACCGCCCTATCTCAAGCAGCTCGACGCCAACTCCTGGCACGAGTACCCCTTGCCCGACCTTCTCTATGTCCAGATCAATCGCATCAGGGACGATACACCGGAGGGATTGTCCCGATCGCTCGCAAAGATAGTCGATGAAGCCGAGCAAAAGCCCATACGCAACGCCGTTGTCGACCTGCGCTTCAACAGCGGCGGCAATTACGAATTGACGGCTGAATTCTCTCGGAGGCTTCCGGAAATTCTTCCGCCAGCAGGGCGGCTCTTCGTGCTGACCAGCGCAAACACCTTCTCCGCCGCGATCAGCACTGCGGCGCGACTGAAATATTTCGGTGGAACGCAAACCATTCTGATCGGCGAGCCGATGGGCGACCGGCTGCAGTTTTGGGGTGAAGGCGGCCGCACGGTTCTGCCGAATTCACAGATCACCATCCGCTACACCACCGCCTACCATGACTGGGAGCACGGCTGCAGCCTGTCGCAGCTCAGGACCTGTTTCCTGCTGAATTACTTCTACGACGTACCGGCAGGCTCCCTGGAACCAGCCATCTTGAGATCCGCGACCTTCGCCGACTATGCCACAGGTAAGGACCCCGCAATGTCCGCGGTCATGCAGGTTCTCATGGTCGGCAATGCGGATTGAGAAGCGCCAATTCTTGCGATTGGAAAGGACTGCAAATCTGGAGCTTCTAGAGGCATCAACGGCATAAAACGCGTGTGAGTAGGCTGTCCACACCGCTTTCATGCCGGTGCGTCCCGCGAGATCAGCTCGATACGGTTTCCTTCAATCTCGCTTCCAGCATGGCAAGGAACGCCCGCAACTTTTTCGGCACGAACCGGCTCTTCGGATAGAAAGCCTTGATGACGCGACGGGATACTATCTCGCCGTCGAATATCGACACGAGTTCGCCGGTGCGGATTTCCCTGGCGACGCTGTAGAACGGCAGGCGCGCAATACCCGCCCCCTGCACGGCCGCAAGCACGATCGCGCTTTCGAAATTGGAGTGAAACGCTCCGTCCACTTCAACCACCACTTCTTCCACGTCCACTCGCGCACTCCAATGCCTGGGATTGGGCTTCTGCGTCGTATGAATCAGGCAGTTGTGATGGCGAAGATCGTCGGGTTTTACAGGGCGCGGATGCTTTTCCAGGTAGGAAGGGGCAGCACAGATGACATAGGGGGCCGGCCCAAGCTTTCGTTCAAACAGGCCTGTGTGAAACGAATCGTCGTCGTCGAAATCCCGACTCCCGATTACAACGTCGACACCGCGCTCCATCAGGTTGACCGAGCTTGCGGAAACCGTGAGCTCGACCTTCACGGTCGGATAGAGTGCATTGAAGTCGATGATGGCCGGCGCAACCAGGGCCTGACCGACGCCGGGTGTCGAATGGACGCGCAACGTGCCGATCAGCTCGCTACCAAGACCGCTCGCATCGGCCTTCGCTGCCTCGATCTCCGACAGGATGCGAACGCAGTGATCGAAGAATACGCTGCCCGCGTCCGTCAGGAAGACGTTATGCGTCGATCGATTGAGCAACGTCAGTTTCAAGGCATTTTCGAGCTGCGTGACGTGCTTGCTCATATAGGACGGCGACTTGCCAAACAGCTTGGCCGCCGTGGTGAAACTGCCATGCTGCACCACGCGCGCGAAAACGACGATATCGTTCAGATCAAGTCCGTCGAAGCTCGATCGGGTTGCATCGGGAGAACTGGCCATTGCCAAGCTATTGGCACATGCCGGCCCTTCCGGCAACTCAGGAGAAAAGGAGTGATTTGATGACAACGGGAATTACGCCTGGCGGGGTCATGAACTCACCCAGATCGACAAAATCGAGGTCTTTCAGCCGAACGCCATCGACAGAAATCAGGTGCGTGTGGATACCGAGTTCGCGATCAAGAATTCGGCCGATCGTCTGCCCGACATCACCGTCGATCATCAAGACGAGAGGCTCT
This sequence comes from Ensifer adhaerens, assembly GCF_020035535.1. Taxonomy (NCBI): domain Bacteria; kingdom Pseudomonadati; phylum Pseudomonadota; class Alphaproteobacteria; order Hyphomicrobiales; family Rhizobiaceae; genus Ensifer; species Ensifer adhaerens. Next base: position 632,783 of record NZ_CP083350.1, read on the forward strand.
CCGCGTTTTCCGTCGGGAGCCGCGACGGCCTTGATTGCCTTAGCCATAGCCAGGAGCCGCGAATAGTCCGGCGATCCCGTCCAGGAAAAGGCCAGGGCCACGGTCGCCCTGGTGTCACGGTCCTGTCGATCTGCACTCTGACGGAAAGCCGCGGCGATCTCGTCCGCGTCTATGACTTCGGGAAGCTCCCGCCCAAGGTGAACCACTGGAATATTGTGGCGTGGGAGGACGTCCGCACCGTTCATGTAGAGTGTCTTTCCGCTCACCTGCACGGTGAATTGCGAAGCGCCAATGACGGTTGCGCGGATGCGCTGGCCCGCATCGACGATCGGAATATCGATGCGCGGCGTCAACTGAGCGATGATCTCGCCAGCGAGCAAACGTGCTATGTCGCCGTGATCTTTGTCTTCGTAGCCGAAGATATACTCCGACACGCCGCCAGAAAAAGTAATGTAGGTCGGCTCGACACGCCGTTCGAGCGGCTCCGTGAGAAGGAAGCTCCTCCCCATATCGTCAAGTGGCGTGCCCAGTACTTCATCCACCACCAGCGCTGCCAGGCGGCGAGCGATCGCTGCGCGGTTGCCGGGGTCCGCCATGGTGTCGGGGTCCGCACTGAGCCCCAGTTCCTCGGCAACCGCGCGTGCGGAATCGTCGATCCGCGACCAGATCCCATCCTTGTCGTGCGCCAGGAGCCGGCCGCCGACTGCAAAGGCAGCTACGCTGATGATCTCGCCGTCGTCGATCAGCGCGAGCTTCGTCGTGCCGCCGCCTATATCGACATGAAGGCCGCAAGCTCCTCGTTTCTTCGATAAGGTAGTGGCGCCTGAACCATGTGCCGCCAGCATTGATTCGAGCTTGTGGCCGGCCGTTGCGCACGCAAATCGTCCGGATTCACTTGCGAAGATTTCATCGATTGCGCGTGCGTTCTTCTTCTTGATTGCCTCGCCGGTCAGAATAACCGCGCCCGTGTCGATATGACTGCGGCGATAGCCGGCGTCCTCGTAGCAATGCAGGAAGAAGTGGCGCAACTCACGCGCATCGATCGTGCCATCCGGCAAGAATGGTGTCAGCAGGATCGGCGAACGCCAGACGACCTTCCGATCGATAACCGTAAAGCTGCTGGAGAGTCCTTCCGTGTCACGCCGCAGGACGACCCGTGCAAACAGCAGATGCGAGGTCGAGCTGCCGATATCGATACCGACCGTCAGGAGTTCGACGGTTTCCTGCTTCCAGAGCCAATCGGCGATTTCCTGGCGCTCGGTTTCCGAGATATCTTCGTGTTCATGTTCGAAATCGAGGTCGTGCAATGATCCTTGGCCTCCGTTTATCCCTTTGCGTGTGGCCGCTCAGCTCGCAGGCCCGGCAAGGATCGGCGTCTGGATAACGCCCGTCAAGCTTTCCTCCGGGAGGGCCATGATCGCCTCTTCATCGAACAGATCGCCCATGGCGGAGGGCACGCCTGTCTTCCGCAATTCCTCCAGGAATTTGCGGTGAACGCGCGGATCCTGATCCTCGTACTCGATCTGGCGTCCGCCGTCTTTCACCGACGTGGCGCCACCGCCTTCGGCGCTCTTGCGGCGCAGCGAGATGAAAGGATACCGCCGGCTGCCGAGGCTGCAGGCGACGTAGCGCGCCGGCTGATCGCAGGTATTGAAATGCTGGTGGTACATCCAGAACGGCGGGGTATACATGAAGCCATGCCGCCAGGGGATTTCCTTGAATTCGGAATCGCCCTCGTACCACATCAGCGAATAGCCTTCGCCATCGACGGCGTGAACGTGGGTGCCGGCGGCGTGTCGATGAGCCTTCTTGTAACGGCCCACTGGCATCTGCGAGACGTGCGAATGCATGGTGCCGTCCGCGAGCACGAAGTTGACGTTGAGCGATCCCTTGCCGCGGCCCTCGAACTCGTAGAGCTTGAAGCTTGTCAGATCGTGGACGAAGTTCGTTTCCCAGATGTTCTGAACCTTGCGCGCAGAGTCCAGACCGTAGGAATAGAGCGAACCATCGCCTTCGAAGTGTTTTTCACCGCCAAGGCGATCTTCGAAGACGAAGTCGTTGGCGAAGACGAAGTCGAGGTTGTGATAGAGGTTGATCGTCAGCGGTGCATCGTTGGTGCAGGAGAGCCTGACCGTCTCCTGACCGGAACCGTTGTGGAACTGGTATTTGCAGTTGAGCGGGATCGCAAAGAGCGCCTTCGGCCCCCACTCGAAAGTGCGCTTCTGCCCATCCGGCAGCCACACCGTCGTCGAGCCGTAACCCGACAGTACATAGAAGAACGCTTCGTAAAGGTGCTTCACCGGGCGGGTCTTCTGGCCCGGCAGGGCTTCGATGACATAATTGGCCATGAAGTCGCCCATCCCATGCGTATGGGCAAAACACCCACGCGCCTCGTAACGGTCCCATTCGCCGGTTTCGAGAGCAAGCAGATCGTGGCCGAGATCGAGATGGATCGGGATGCCTTCGCCTCGAGACCAGTCCTTGTATGGGTCGACGAGGAACTTCCGGTTGCCCGGGTCGGGTGTCACCGCTGGCTCGCCGTTGAACGGGGATTTGCTCTGGCTATTCATCTCATCGTCTTTCGTTGATCTTCAAAACTCGGCGTGTAGCCGGACTATGGTGTCTGGAATTCCGGGACGGTAGCGTGTTTTCGGAAAAGGCATTTTCCCGGGAGGACGAGTCCCGGCGCTAGCCCAGACCGCCCTCGCCGGCGGAAAGCGGACGCACGGTGCGGCCAAGATAGGTCGCCTCCGGTCCATAGAGCAGAGCCTTTACGTCCGACGCCTTCAACGTCTTGACCAGTTGATCGACCTGCGCCGAAAGCGGAAGCATCAGCCCGGCTTTTTGTGCAAGATCCATGGTCACGTCCATGTCCTTCTCCTGCCAGGTGAAGCGGGTCGTATCCCACCGGGCAAGCGTCCCGTTGGTGCCGGGACAGGCCAGCAGGATTTCGCGCATGCGCTGCGCATCGATCCCATAACGTTTGGCAATCAAAAGAGCTTCAAAGTTCGCCACGCAATGAATCCAGTGCAGCAAATTGTTGCATGACTTGGCAACTTGCCCGGCACCAAGCGGACCGACATGCACGACGTCCCGACTGTAGCTGGACAGCACGGGGCGTACGCGATCCACATCTGACGGGTCGCCGCCGCATAGCGACAACAGCGTTCCATCGCGTGCGCCGGAGGCACCATAGACCACGGGCGCATCGACGAGACGCTGCCCGCGCTCTTCGATACGCGGCTTCAGACCAAGCATGGTCTCCGGACTGATGGTCGCCGCAACGACGATGGTGGCGCCGACGGCCTCCGAAAGCCCATCGCAAACGTCGATCACCTGCTGGTCGTTGGCAACGACAAGCAGGAACATCTCCGCGGATCTGGCCGCATCGGCCAGGCTTTCCTTCGGCTGAAGCCCCAGTTCGCCGGCCTGCCGCAGCCGTTCCGCTTCGACGTCGAAGGCCGAAACGTCAAAGCCCTTTCGGAGCATGTGGCCGCCCATGGCAAGCCCCATTTCGCCCGACCCGATGACTGCTACTCTCATTTCCACCTCGAAAACGTCATGGCCCGCCTGGACGCAATCCTCCCTGCGGCCGACGTGGCCTCCAACAGGCCGAAAAGCGGGCAACCTCGAAGAGGCTGCCCGCTCTTTTGGTCAGGATCAGTCCTTCTTCAGCGTATCCTGGAGAATGCTGACGATCTCCGGAGACTGGTCGAGCGCGGCCTTGACCACATTTGCGACGTCGTCACCGACCTTCGGGTCGACCGGCAGGCCGAGTTGCTTGGCCTTTTCGAGGAACTCCGGATCGGCGACCGCCTTGGCATAGGCGTCACGCAGGGCCTTCAGGCGGTCCTCAGGAATGCCGGCCGGGCCGGCCGTCAGACGCGAGATGTTGCTCTGCGATGCCACAAGCGCGATCACCTTCTGCGCATCGGCGTTGTCGACCAGAGAGGACAGTTGCGGTACGTCCGTTTCCGATCCGCCGATCTGGGCGATGATCTTCGCATTGCCTTCATCGACAAACTGCTGGAAGGACGAACGCGAGGCGATGATGCCCTGTACTTCGCCACGGCGCATGGCGAGCTGGTCGTCGCTGCCGTTGTAGCCCGAGATGATCTCGACCGGCAGACCGAGCGCCTTGACGAGCATGGTCGTTTCCACCGTCGAAGCGCTTCCAACACCGGCAGACGCGAACTTTACCGGCTCCTTGCTGTTCTTGAGCTGCTCGTAGCTTTCAATGCCCGAAGCCGTGGTGACGACGATGACGCGCGGATCCGAAGCGACTTTGCCGATCCAGGACATTTTGCCGAGGTCGAACTTGATGCCCGGATCGCCCGCCAGCTGGCCATAGATGAGGCCTGTATTGAACGTGCCGAAGGTGAGACCGTCCGCTTCGGAGGCATAGACGTAGTTGGTGCCGATCAGATGGCCGGCACCCGGCATGTTCTGAACCACGAAGGTCGAGCCCGGCAGGTTCTTCTGCATGAACTGGGCGACCAGGCGCGCGTTGGTGTCGTAACCACCACCCGGGGCCGTGGCGACGATATAGTTCACCGTCTTGCCGTTGAAAAACTCGGCGCCCTCCTGCGCCAGTGCCGGAGTTGCCATGACGGCGGCCATGGTCGCGACGCCGACGACAGCCTTGTGGATGCGGTTCATATTCATTGGGTTCCCTCCTTGTTGTAGTTATGTTTAAGAGCGAGCTTCAACCCTCGCTCAAAGCTTCCTTCAGTGCCTCGATGACATCGGGTTTCTGATCGAGTGCCTTTTCGACCAGAGCGCCGACGTCGTTTCCGACAAGCGGATCGACGGGCAGGCCCAGAGTACGGGCCTTTTCGATGAATTCCGGGTCAGACGTGGCGGCTACATAGGCATCTCGCAGCGCCTTCAGACGATCGACCGGCATGTCCGCCGGGCCTGCCGTCAGCCGCGAAATCCCGCTTTGCGATTCAATCAGCGCCACGACCTGTCGCGCCGTGTCACCGTCAATCATTGACGACAGCTGCGGAACATCCGTATCGCTGCCTCCGATCTGCGCGACGAAGCGACCCTTTCCTTCTTCCACGAATTGCTGGAACTCGGAGCGAGAGCCGATCACACCCTGGACTTCACCGCGCATCATTGCGAGCTGGTCTTCGTTGCCATTGTAACCCGACACGACCTGGATCGGCAGTTTCAGCGCCTTCACGAACAATGTGGCCTCGATCATCGAGGCACTACCCTTGCCCGCGGTGGCAAACTTGATCGGCTGATCGAGTGAACGAAGCTGCTCGAAGCTTTCAATGCCGGACTCCTTCGTGACGATGATCACCCGTGGATCGGAGGCAACCTTGCCGATCCAGGACATTTTCGTCAGATCGAACTTGATGTTCGGATCACCGCTGAGCTGGCCGTAGATCAGGCCGGTATTGAAGGTACCAAACGTCAGGCCGTCGGGCTCTGATGCGTAGATGTAGTTGGTGCCGATCAGATGCCCGGCGCCTGGCATGTTCTGGACGACGAAGGTCGAGCCCGGCAAATGCTTCTGCATGTACTGGGCAACCAGTCTGCCATTGGTGTCGTAGACGCCGCCCGGCGATGTCGCGACGATATAGGTGATCGTCTTGCCGTCGAAGAAGCCGGCACCATCCTCCGCGCCTGCCACGTTCATTCCCGCAACGACAACCCCCGCGGAAATGGCCACTGCCGAAACCCGTCGATTGATGTGCATTTCGTCCTCCCGAATTCACGACCGTTCGCCAAACCAGTAGCAGGCCTCCCGCGCAAGCGGCGCCTTTCACCGTTGGCCGAACCAACCTGTGCCGTCATGTTTCCCGTTTTCGCTTTTCCCGACGCCCGCCGAGCGGGCGCCCACTTCGCTGCGGCATTCAGGCCATGCCGATACCGATCGACCTCAGGAGCCAGGGCGTGAAGAAGCCGCTGAACAGCTGGATGTGCAGCAGCGCGCCGAACATCAGGTAGAGAAAGGCCGTCGCGCCGACAGCAAGTGAGATGGTCATCTTCCAGGACGCCTCGGCCTGCAATCGCAGGAACGTCAGCAGAAGGATCGGCACGCTCACATAGAAGCCGAGGACCACGATACCCACCACGAAGGCTACAAAGTAGGTCAACATGGTGAGTTCCTGGCGCACGGTGTGCGGACCGAACTCGGGCAGTTCCGGCTCGGCGCCCGGCACATGGGCAACGCCTGCGCGCGGGGCACCGTGGAAGGCACTCTTCGGCGAATGGAAAAGGTCGATCGCCAGCTGGATGAGACAGAGCCCGATTGCCGGAATGCCCACGATCAGCGGCATGAAGCGGGCCTTTGCCGGGAACTCCGTCGACAGCCCCACCATCACGCAGAAGAAAGCGAGCATGCCGACGGTGAGCCAGGTGCTGAATGTAAAGCGTCTCATGTGTTGACCTCCACGCCCGAATGCGAGCTGCTTGGCCGGAAGTTGCGATAGAAGGCGTAGGCCATCAGGGCGACGATCATGCTGATCAATACGAGCGACATCGGGCGCAGGAAGAAGGAGTATCCCCACAACTGCAGAGCCTGATGGAGCGAGGCCTCCGCCTGTCCGCCGAGAACCAGACCGATCACGAAGGGTGAACGTGGCCAGCCGGCACGCTGGAAGCCGTAGCCGACCGCGCTGAAGAGAACGAGGAGCACCAGGTTCTGCCACTGCACGTCGCTGACGAAACAGCCGATCGTGACGAAGATCAGGATGAACGGAGCGAGCATGCGGCCGTTCACGAAGGTCAACACGGCAATCCAGCGGCAGGCGAACAACAGGATGCCGACGGCGATCAGGTTGCCGACCACCAGCGCCCAGATCAGCGTCCAGACCAGGTCGAGGTGCTTGGTGACCATCATCGCGCCCGGCTGGATGCCGAGAATGAGGAAGGCACCGAGCAGAACCGCCATGCCGGAACTTCCGGGAATGCCGAAGAAAAGGGTGGGAAGAAGCGAGCCGCCTTCTTTGCCATTGCTGGCGGTTTCAGGGGCGATAACGCCTTCGATCGCGCCCTTGCCGAACCGCTCCGGCGTTTTCGAGCTTTGGACGGCGTGACCGTAGCAAAGCCATGCCGCGGTCGAGCCGCCAAGACCCGGGATCATGCCGATAATCGCGCCGATGATCGACGTGCGGATGACGAGCCACCAATGGCGAGGCACTTCCATGACGCCTGAAAACAGCTGACGGTATGAGAACGCTTTGTCCATGGGCACTGCCGAGATCGCACCGCCCTTGGTGGCAAGCGCCAGCATTTCCGGCACGGCAAACATGGCGAGAACGGCGGTGACAAGGCTGACGCCGTCCCAGAGGAACAGCATGTCGCCGGCGTAACGGGGGGTGCCGGTGATCGGATCCATGCCGACGGTGGACAGCATCAGACCGTAGAACCCGACAATCAGGCCCTTCACGATCTTGCTGCCGCTGGCCAGGAAGGCGATGAAGCTGATGCCGAGCAGGGCGATCAGGAAGAATTCCGCGGGGCTGAACATCAAGATGACCGGTTCGAGCACCGGGATCATCACGGCAAAGACAACCGCACCGATGATGCCGCCAACGCCGGACGCGGTGATACTGGCGCCGAGCGCCCGCGCCGCCTGCCCTTGCTTGGCAAGCGGATACCCGTCGAGTGTCGTTGCAGCGTCGTCGCCGTCGCCCGGAATGCCGAACATGATACTGGAGATCTGGCCGCTGGTTCCGTTGACGGCATGCATCGTCAAGAGGAAAACGGCACCGGCCACCATGTCCATGCCATAGACGAACGGAATAGCCATGGCGATGGAAAGCTTCCCACCGATGCCGGGCGTCACGCCGACGAGCAGGCCGAAGACGACCGCAATCAGCATGAGACCCATGATGTGGGGCGTGCTCACAAGATTGTAGAGCGCCCCGAACATAGTCTCGATCATTTCTGGTTCCACCTCCCGTAGGACGGGATGACATCGCCAAGGCGATGAGTCCCGTCGGGCAATCGCTTGCGATCTCCTCCCGCAAGCTGGGTGATTGCCGTCATTTTGCGTCGGCTGCTTGCCGTTCGCTTTTGTCAATTAGTGCCACCGGCCCAATCTTTGTCCAAAGCAAAAAATTATGCTTAGTCCAGCAGTTTTTGCGCGGGCAGCGTTTGGCAGCCCTTGAGGCGTCAATCGGACAGCGTCACGGTTTCTCCCCGTTTCTCTAGGTATTTCATCAACTTATTGGTTGGTTTGCGGCGGATGCGTCCGCAAGCCGTACATGGTTGGAGGTTCGTTTCCAACCCAGGCTCGTTTTCTTACCGACCGCAACCCCGGCAAGCCGGCGCGTGGCGCTAAGTTTTTCTTACTTCGAGGCTAAGCCGAAATGGCGTGGACTTCGCGGCTGCTCGCCTCTTAGCATCTGCTCCAGCGCCGACAGCAGATTGCTCGCGCTTTCTCAGGCCATGATCACGCCCGTCAACAGGTATCAGGCCGACCTGCATCGTTCCGGAGGAGAGATGGACAAGCCCGTAGGAGAATGCGCGCCAGTCGCGGTTCAACCTGTCCCGGTTCTAGACCTGCTCTCGTCCTTCCTCCGGCTCGGCGCTTCGTCGTTTGGCGGCGGAATGACGGGCTGGACACATCGTGAAATCGTTGAGCGCCGGCGCTGGCTGACGGACCAGGAGTTCCTGCAGACACTGACGATCGCGCAGATCATGCCCGGCGCCAATCCGGTCAACCTGGCCGTCTACATTGGCTTGAAGCTTTCCGGGGTGCGGGGAGCGGCCGCGGCGCTGTGCGGCATGATCATGCCCGCCTTCCTCGCGATCCTGGCCTTAAGCTTTACCTATCAACAGCTGCGCAGCTATCCGGAGGCACAGGCAGTTCTGCGCGGGCTTGCCTGCGTCGGCATCGCCTCGAGCCTGACCATGGGCATAAAGACGGCGCGCCGGCTGAAGCCCCACGTTTTGCCGATCGGCATCGCGGTTGCGGTGTTCCTGACTGTCGGCGTCTTGCGCTGGCCCCTTGTCCTGGTCGTCGCCGGCGCTATCCCCATCAGTGTCGCCGCCACTTTCTGGCTTGAACGGCGAAGGTCGCATCATGGATGACGGCAAGCTCCTCAACCTCATCATGATGTGCATTCCGCTGTCCCTCGTTTCCTTTGGCGGCGGCCAAACCATCATCGCGAGCCTCCAGCATCAGACGGTCGATGCGCAGCACATGCTGAGCGCTGCCCGCTTCACTGATCTCTACGCAATATCGCGAGCGGCACCCGGGCCGGGGACGATGATCGTCTCACTCATTGGCTGGGAAGTGAGCGGCATTCTGGGCGCTGTGCTCGCGACGCTTGCGATCTTTCTGCCGTCATCGATCCTCATTTGCGCCGTCGGAAGCTACTGGCAGCGACACCGAGGGCGCCCCTGGGCGATCGCAGCGGAAAAAGGTCTGGCTCCGGTGGCGGTCGGATTGATCTTTGCGGGTGTCTTCGCCGTCGGCCGCTCGGCGCAGTTCTCGGCGGTCGAGTTGGCAACCACTCTTGCGGCCGGCATCGTCCTGCTGCGGACAAAGCTCGGCCCCTACCCGCTGCTGGCTGCGGCCGGTGCCCTCTACTTCATCTTGAGCCTCGCCGGACAAGTCTGAGGCGCACGCATCGTTCGCTGAGCAACCCCCAGCGCTTCCTGCAACGGATAATTTTGGCGCGGCGCGATTGACCGCACTCCGATTCACAGTATGATACTTAAACAAGAACGCTGTTCCATATAAAGGAACACTCTTCTATTTCGGGAGGAAAGGAAGATGACGCACCCCCTGGTGCTGAAAACGGCGCTTGGAAAGCACGATCACGTCAAGCCACTGAAGGACGGACGCGTTCGCTCGAACCGAGTGGAGTTGGTGTTCGAAGACTTCGAGCCCTTGCCCAAGGCTTTCCGTACGATGGTTCGCGGTGGTGACCTCGACGTTTCGGAAATGGCGATCGTCACGCACCTGCTGGCGCATCACTATGGAAAACCGATCACGGGCCTCGCGATCCCGCTCTGGAGCCGTCTGCCCCACACCAATCTCGTCTGTCCCGCCACATCGCCTATTGAAGGTCCGCGGGATCTGGCGGGAACCCGGGTCGGCGTACGGGCCTATGCTCAGACCTCCGGCGTTTGGGTGCGCGGCTTCCTCCAGCATGAGTATGGCGTCGATCTCGACGGCATCACCTGGGTCACCATGGAAGACGCCCATCTCGGCGAGTACCAGGATCCTGCGAACACCGAACGTAACCGCAGCGAAATGGCGCTTCGTCCCTTGATGCTCTCGGGCGCGCTCGCAGCCATCATGGGTGAGCGCGACGTCGATCCCGCAGGCATTCGCACCGTGATCCCGGACGCGGAGGCCACCGCTGAAGCCTGGATTGCTCGCACCGGTATCGTGCCCATCAATCACACTGTTACCGTCAAGACGGCGCTCCTCGAGGAATATCCCTGGCTCGCCGGCGAGCTGATGGAAATGTTCGAGGAGGCACGCCACCTGGCCGTCGCCGATGGCGCGGCACCGCCGCCGGCCTACGGGCTTGAGGCAAACAGGGATTCGCTGCAGCTCGCCTTTGCCTATTCCGCCGAGCAGGGCATCACTCCGCGCACCTATGACGCCCGCGAGCTCTACCCCGCGATCTGAAGTTCGGCTCCGCGCCCCAAGAAATGGCATTCAAGGATATCGCCATGATCATCGACATTCACGGACACTACACCACCGAGCCACAGGCTCTGCACCTGTTCCGCGACCGGCAGCTCGCCGGCCTCGCTGATCCGATGCGCCGTCCGCTCACCACCGATCTCGGCATCACCGACGAGATGCTTCTGAAGTCCGTTGAGCCGCAATTGACGTTTCAGAAGGAACGCGGCAGCGACCTGACGATTTTCTCACCCCGCGCCGCCGGCATGGCCCATCATGTCGGCACGGAAGCCGTCAGCATGCAGTGGTCGCAAATGTCGAATGACCTGATCCACCGCATCTGCAAACTCCTGCCGGACAACTTTGCAGCGGTCGGACAGTTGCCACAGCATCCCGGCGCGCCGCCGAAGAACTGTATCCCTGAACTCGAGCGTATCGTCACCGAACTCGGGTTCGTCGGCGTCAACCTCAACCCCGATCCATCCGGTGGCTATTGGACCGACCCGCCGCTCACCGACCGCCAATGGTACCCGCTCTACGAAAAGCTCTGCGAGCTCGACGTTCCCGCCATGATCCATGTGACGTCGTCCTGCAATCCTTGTTTCCACCACACGGGGGCGCATTACATCAACGGCGACACGACGGCCTTCATGCAGTTGATACAGGGTGACCTGTTCAAGGATTTCCCGACGCTGCGGTTCGTGATCCCGCATGGCGGCGGGGCGGTACCGTTCCATTGGGGGCGCTATCGCGGTCTGGCGCAGGAAATGAAGAAGCCGCTCCTTACGGACCACCTGCTCAACAACGTCTTCTTCGACACATGCGTCTACCACTATCCGGGCATCGAGCTGATGGCCAAGGTCATCCCGATCGACAACATTCTCTTCGCGTCCGAAATGCTCGGCGCGGTCAAGGGCATCGATCCGGAGACGGGCCACCACTACGACGACACCAAGCGCTACATCGACCAGCTGACGACGCTCGACGAAGAAAGCCGCTACAAGGTCTTTGAAGGCAACGCGCGGCGCGTCTATCCGCGCCTCGATGCGCAGCTCACCAAACGCGGGCGCCCAGGCCGGGCCGGACTTTAGTCATGGTCGCCGCGTCGTTTTCGTCAGCAGCAGGACATGTCGCCGTCAGACAGGATCGCATCCTTCATCCAGTAAGGCGGCAGGTCGTCTTCGGTGACGTCTGCAACACGTTTGAAAGCCTTGAACTGATGGCGTCGGTCAGGTGCGGTCCAGAAGGCGACGATGGTCTCCAGCGGCGGGCATCCGGGAAGGCCACACGCAACCTCGGACACCACGACCACGACGTCCTCGTCCAGCGAAAAGCGTTCGCGCGTCCACGCCTTCACCCGGCGGGTGGCAGCGAGCGCTTCAGAACGGGCTGCAGACGATTTGAGCATGGTTTCGATCCTGACCTGCCGACTTCGCGGCGGATGGCATCCCAATACTTAGAGGGCCGGCATCCGGCCTGTCAAAAACCAATTCGGAAAAACCAACCGGGCGAAAACGGCATGCCAGGCATGCTCGCCGTCGGACAGCACTCGAAAGGATGAAGAGATGACGCAACAGGTACTCGCAGCGGTCCGCACCGGCCCGGGCAAGATGGAAATGCGCGAATTCCCCATGCCCGACATCCCGGAAGACGCTGCCCTTCTGAAGATGGAAGTCGCCGGCATTTGCGGCACCGACGTCAAGCTGTTCAAAAGCCCGCCGAACAATGCGCCCACCATCATGGGTCACGAGAACATCGGGTACATCGCCAAGGCTGGCCGTGAATTCACCCGCCGCAAGGGCTTCAAGGAAGGCGACCTCGTCTTCGTCGAGCACTACGTCATGTGCGGCAAGTGCCAATGGTGCCACCAGGGTCAGTATCGCCATTGCGAAAACACCGACTGGCGCAACAATCCCGAAGGCATCCGCTACGGCTATACCTCGGCCGAGCGCGCGCCGCACCTGTGGGGCGGATTCGCCCAATATGTCTACCTGCCGTGGAACGCAGTGGTTCACCGCGTACCGAAGGGCGTGACGCCCGAACTCGCCGGTCTTGTCACTCCAATGGCCAACGGCGTCGAATGGTCGCTCTTCGACGCGGGTGTCGGCTATAACTCCACCGTGCTCATCCAGGGGCCGGGTCAGCAGGGCCTGTCGCAGACCGTGGTCTGTAAACAAGCAGGCGCATCGCTCATCATCGTGACGGGAACGACGAAGGACGCTGCGCGGCTGGAGGTCGCCAAGGCGCTTGGAGCCGATTATGTCATCGACGTTCAGCAGGAGGACCCTCTCGCCCGCATCATGGAGATCACCGGCGGAAAGGGTGTCGATATCTCCCTGGACTGCACGGCCGGCGCCGGCACCATCCCGATCCTCCTCGGCGTGGAGGCATTGAAGCGCAAGGCCGGCACCATCCTCGTCCAGGGCGAGATGAAGGAGTTCCCGAACTTCCCGCTTGAAAAGGTGACCACCAAGGCGATCACCATCAAGAGCGCCCGCGGCCACAGCTACCTCGCCTGTGAGCTTGCTCTCGAGCAAATCGCCTCCAACCGGTTCCCACTGGAAAAGATCACCACCCATACCTTCGGGCTCAAGGATGCTGACCTCGCAATCCGCTCCGTCGGCGGCCAGGGCGTGCCCGACGTCATCCACGCATCGCTGATGCCGTGGATGTGACCGGCCCTTCGGGAGGAATGGAAATGACGCTTGGTTTCCGAATTGTCGAACGTCGCCGGCGCGTGAGCGCCGAAACGATCGAGTTGTTTCGTGATGTTCCCGTGGCAAATGTCAGCGACGTCATGTCTCGCATGGCTGCAGCCGGACCGGATCTTCGGCCGCTCCATGCCGGCGGTGTGCTCGCGGGTGCCGCCTTCACGGTCAAGACAAGGCCGGGTGACAATCTGATGATCCACAAGGCCCTGCTGATGGCGGGTCCCGGTGACGTGATCGTCGTCGATGCCGGCGGAGACCTCACCAACGCGCTTGTGGGCGAGCTGATGCTCTCCCACGCGCGCGCCATTGGCACCCACGGTGTGGTCATCAACGGCGCCGTCAGGGACTACGGCTGGATCAGGAGCAACAGCTTCCCGGTCTTTGCCGCCGGCATCACGCATCGCGGTCCCTACAAGGACGGCCCCGGAGAGATCAACGTACCGATCTCGATCGGAGGGATGATCATCGAACCCGGCGATCTGATCCTCGGCGACGAGGATGGCCTGGTCTGCGTTCCCTACGATGACACCGGCCGGATTCATGCCCTTGCGAAGTCCAAGAACGAAGCAGAGGCAAAGACGCTCGCCAACACGCTCGCCGGCAAACTCGACCCGAAGCTTTGGGTCGACGACTGCCTGCGCAAGCTCGGTTGCGAAGGCGTTTAGCATCGAGCCGACCTGCAGGTCCGTTTCGAACAGGAAACCTGGCGCGGCATCCGCCGGCCAGGGATGCGCGCGGCTGGACGATGACGCCGTGCATAACGAATGTGAGGTTTGATCATGGCAACGACGACGATCGATGGAATTGCAACTCGCTACGAGGTGCTCGGTTCGGGACCGCCGCTGTTGATGTATTCACCGGGTGGATTTGACGCGACGCTGGAGAAATGGCGGACGCAGGGCATCTATGCCGAGATCCAGTTTCTGGAACAACTGCCGAACCATTTTACCTGCATCACCTTCGACAGGCGCGAGACCGGGCAATCCGGAGGACGCGTGGAGCGGGTGACTTGGTCGGACTACGTGCGGCAGGGCAAGGGGCTGCTGCAACATCTGGGCTTCGACAGGGCCTTCCTGATGGGGGGCTGCATGGGCTGCAGTGTCGCCGCCGCCTTTGCCGTCGAGCATCCGGAAACGGTTCTCGGCAACGTGCTGTTCTGGCCGGTGGGCGGCGCACGTTACCGCATGGCAGGCCACCAACGCTTTGCCGAGCACCTGGCCTTCGTTCACCAAAACGGACTTGAGGCCGTCGTGACGCTCGCCGGCGAAAGCAACAAGCCCTTCGGCGCGGACCCGCGTAGCGGGCCGTGGGTCTCGGTCCTGCGGCACGACAAGGATTTCGCCGCTCGCTATGTCCGCCAGAACGTCGATCACTACAAGGTGCTCGTCGCAGGCATGGTGCGCACGCTGCTCGACCGCGACACCGCTCCCGGCGCCGAGCCGGAAGATCTGTTGCGGCTCGACATACCCACGCTCATCATCCCCGGCGCGGACGCTTCCCATGCCACGTCCGCCGCTCGCTACTTCCAGGAGTGCATTCCCGGCTCCGAATATTGGGATGTCCCGGTTTCGGGCCAAACCTCGACAGCCACGAACGCACGGGTGATCGAGTTCCTGCGTAAGGTCGCCGGCACCGCCTGATCGTCCCCCGGGGACGCATCCCCGTCAGGCGGATGCGTCTTCCAACCCGAAGAAATCCGGCAGGAACTTTTCCCCCTCGCTTGAGAGGAATTTTTCAAAGGCGGCAATCAGTGGTGTCATGGCTCGGTCCGTCCGGGTGACGGCAAACCATTGCCGCCGAATGGGCAGGCCGATGACATCGAGGATCGCAAGCTTTCCGGCCTGGACCTCCGCCGCCACGCTATGGGCGGCGAGAAAGGCCACACCATTGTCGGAAAGTATCGCCCGCTTGATGTCTTCGATCGACTCCATCTCGGTGTTAGGGCCATCCGCACGTCCGGGGATTTCGCTCATGAAACGGTCGAAGAAGATGCGTGTCCCGGAATCGGGACTGCGAAGATAGAAATGCTCTCGCGCAATTTCCGCTTTTGAGATTGCATGCTTTCCGACCAGCGGATGGTGGCGCGCGCTCACGGCGACGAGAGAATGCTCGCCGAAGATCGCCGCACGAACCGAAAACTCCCTGGGCGGCCGGCCGAGCAACGCGACATCGATCGTACGGTTGCGAAGACGCTCGACCGTTTCGGCCCGCCGCTCGATGAACAGTTCAAGGCTGACGTTCGGATAGGCGGCCGCAAAGGCGCTGATCATCGGCTCGGCAAAGTACTTGACCGTCGAGACGGCACCGACGGCGATGTGGCCGCGCTTTACTCCCTTGAAAGCGTCGAGTTCTTCACCGAGTTGGGCAAGCCGCTCCTCAATGTCGCGCGCAGCGGACAGTACAGCGTGGCCCGCCTCGGTCGGAAACATGCCGTGCGCCATCCGATCGAACAGAGAAATTCCGGCTTCGGCCTCGATCTGCTTGAGCTGCAGCGTCACGGCAGGCGCCGTCAGACCAAGCACTTTCGCAGCGCCGACGATCTTACCGTGCTTCTCGATCGCACGCACAGACTTCAGCTGGCGAAAAGTGATGTTTTTCATAGGCGGACAATAGAAAAACTTAATGCGGAGGTAAAGAGATTAAAATTTACTTTCCCTTGGAGATGGCCGATTTTCAATGTCAGCAGAGTAACCCCTTACGACAAACTGCGCCGCTGGCGAGCGCCTGGGATCTGCAGAATCATTCGAAACATCAAGGGAATCGAGAAATGAAAGCAGCAATCAGGAGCGGTCTGCTGGTCTTGGCCACCGCATCTCTTCCAGCCGTCGCCTATGCTCACACGGGGGTTGGCCCGGCAGGCGGGCTTGGCCATGGCTTCATGCACCCGGTCGGCGGCCTTGATCACGTTCTCGCAATGGTCGCCGTCGGCATGTTTGCCGCCATCCTTGGCGGGCGCGCACTCTGGCTGGTGCCTGCAAGCTTCGTCGCGATGATGGCGGTCGGTGGCGTTCTTGGCATGGAAGGCGTCGCCGTTCCCTTTGTCGAAACCGGCATCGCTGCATCCGTCGTCGTGCTCGGGCTTGTCGTTGCCTTGCGGTGGAACGCACCCACTGACGCGGCAATGGGCATTGTCGGCCTCTTCGCAATTTTCCACGGCTACGCACATGGCGCCGAAATGCCGCTTGATGCTTCCGGCCAGCAATACGCGATCGGCTTCATGGCGGCGACGGCCCTCCTGCATATCGCCGGCATCGGCATTGGCAGCATCATCACCCGCTTGAGCGGCCGTGCGACAACCGCCATGCGCTTCGGCGGCGGCGCCATGGCACTGGCGGGCGTCGGCCTTCTGGCGGGATACATCTGATCGCATCTTGATCGCCCCGCAGGGCGCGGCGTGTTGCAAACCAAGCTTCGCCGCTAGCACCAAAAAAGCCGCCTTGGTTGAGGCGGCTTTTTTGTTTGTCTGTTCACGCTTCTTCCGCAGCAGGATGGCGGAAGGATCACGTTAGAGACTTCAATCAGGCGCGCTTGACGGCCCGACGGAATGCCGCCTCGTCGATCCCGAGCGTGTGAAGTGCGCTGGCGGAAGGAGTGCGACGTTCGCGCGTGGCAGCAGCGCATTCCTGCGCAGCGTTGAACAGGCTCATGCCGTTCTTGAAACCACCAAACATGCTGCTGACCCAGTTCGTGTTTGCGTAGCGCGCGACCATCGTCGTCATCTCTCATCTCTCCGTTGTATATGCAAAGCATATAATGCTGCAGTGCAACGAAGAAAAGAGCAACGCACACAGCCCTGCCATGCGGCTACCGCATGGCAGGGCGAGGGCAATTATTGCCGAGGCCAAGATATTGCTTTCAAACCGATCCTGGCGATCGTGGCCGGCCCAGGCCGGCCATCAGATGACAAAGCTTTCCATGGTCTCCGGCGCGAAGATATCTTCGGCGCAAAGCTGCCGTTTCGACAGTCCCTGCTCGTAGGAGTAGCGAAGGAAGGTGTCGAGCGTTTGCCGGTTCTGTTTGAACCCATAGCTCCAGTAGTCGTCCCCCATCAGCCGCCTCGCCTCCTCGACATGGGCGCTGAGCCAGGGCAGCATGACTTTCAGGGCTGCCGTCTCCTGCAGGTCGCGGTAGACGCGGCGCTGGGCTTCTCCAAAGGCCTTGTAGAGCGATTGGGCGATCCAGCGATGGGCTTCATAGAGTTCGCGGCGTATGACGATCGTATGCATGATCGGGAATATGTTCGTCTTGCGGAAGTAGGCCCGCTCGACCTCGACGAAGTTCTCGAACAGACGCCGCACCTGCCCCGATGGTCCGCCATAGGAAGAGGGCTTGCGCGCGGTGTAGAGCGCATCGATGTCACCATCCCTCAACATCGTCGAGAGGGTCTGATCCGGCCCGAGCCGCTTCAAGCGGATATGCTCCGGCAGGTCGAGCGGAAGCTTTTCCGGTCGGTTCGGTTGTTCCTCACCGCCGGCGAAATAGGTCACGTCGTCTACCTTGACGCCATATTCGTCCGACAGGATGCCTCTGATCCATACGGGAGCGGTCATCTGGTATTCCGGCGTTCCGACCCGCTTTCCGACAAGATCCCGCGGTTCACTGATGCCGGCATTCGCATTCACGTAAATCGAGGAATGCCGGAAGAAACGCGACGGGAACACCGGAATGGCCACGAATGGCCGTGGCTCGGAAAAACACGACATCACATAGGACGATAGGGACATCTCCGCGATGTCGAACTCCCGATGACGCAGCATGCGGAAGAAGGTTTCCTCGACCGGCATGTTCAGGAAGACAAGATCTATACCGTCGGGAGCAATTGTCTTGTCCATGAGGGGGCGCATCCGGTCGTAATCCCAACAACCGAACGACAAACGTAGCAGCGAACTCAGAATCTTCTCCCTGGCATCCCGAGGACGGAGCTGCAAACCGAAAGCAGTCCCCCACATGGGTTAGACTACCAGCGGTCCGTCGCAGCTTCCTCTCCCGTCCTCCCGTTTCGATGGCGCCGATCATCGAACGCACGGGACCCGATGTCCAAGATAAAACCTATAGGCTTGCTCAAACGAAATCCGCTTGCTCGACCGGCAAGAGCCTGTCGATCGTGTGCGCATAGGGTCCGACCAACACCGTCAGCCGATCGACCATACGGTCAATGAATGCGAGGAACGGCTTCTCGTCGGCAAAGCCACGATGGCTCGGATGGGCAAGGAAAAGCGTGCGCTTCACGGCCGGCCGTGCGATGCGGCGGGCCGTGATCAGGCCTTTCTTCACCTCTTCGGCCACAATCCCGTAGGGCATGATGCTCTGCGCTACCCCATGCAGCACCAGAGCCTTGATCGCCTCGTTGGACTGCACCTGATAGGTGATCTTCACGTCGACGGAGAGCCTTGACGCCGTTTCCTGCACGCGCTTCCAGATGATGTCCCGGTTGGAGACAAGGGCAAGGTCACCGGCGACGGCCTGGCGGAAGGAGATATCGCCCTCCTCATCCTTGCCGCTTGGCGCGGCGACATGAAGGAGCTCCTCTTCAAGCAACGCGACCCGGCGAACACCGGGATTGTCCTCGATGTCATAGGCAAGCACATAGTCGAGCTCGCCTCGTTCCAACGCATCCGTCAGCACGAAGCTCAGCTCTTCGACCACCTCAAGCGCGATGTTGGGCAGCTGTGCGTTGGCGGCGACAAGCAGTTCGGTGCCGATCAGCTTCAGGATGCTCGGCGTCGCTCCGAAGCGGATACGGACCTTCTCGCCCCCAAGCGCGATCAGATCGCGCCGCGTTTCCTCGATACGCTGCAGTATCTCGATTGCCCGCTCGTAAAGCAGCATTCCGGCGGGCGTCGCGCTCACGCCGCGGGAATGCCGGTCTAGGAGCTGGATTTGCAGGCTGTCCTCCAGATTTCGGATCTGGATACCGAGTGCGGTCTGCGCGAGGTTCAGTTGTTCAGCCGCGCGCGTGATGTTCCCGACTTCGACGACCTTCACGAAATAGGCAAGTTGGCGCAGCTTCATTGCATGTCCCAGCATGTGATTGTGCCGTCTCAGTAGAACTGATCAAAATGAACCTGGGCCGACGGTACGCCGAGGTCAATTAGCATTTTCTGGATCGCCTGCCCCATCAACGGGGGACCGGCAAAATAGATCTCGCAATCGCGAAGCCTGTCGCCAAACAGCCGTTCTGCGGCTTCGTGGACAAAGCCGCGATGGCCGGGCCAGGCACCATCGTCGCCGTTCGACACGACCGGATGATAGCGGATGTCGGTACCGAAACGCGGCAGCTCCGACAGCATGTCTTCACCGCAGATGTCGCGTGCGGTACGCCCGCCATAGACGAAATCGATGGAACGCCCGGAAAAACGCGGCGAAGCGGCGGCCGCACGCGCGACCGAAATCATCGGCGAGAGACCCGACCCGCCGGCAAGACAGATGATGTCCCGCTCTGCCTCCTCGCGAAAATAGGCCATTCCGTAGGGACCATCGACGCCAATCCGCTCACCAATTTGAAGGGCATCGAAGAGCTTGGCTGTTGCCAAGCCATTCGGCACGCGCCTCACTTGGAAGTGCCATTCGCCGGCGTCGTTATCGATGTTTGCCATGGAGTAGGCCCGGTTGCCCTGCACGCCCGGAAGGTCGAGGAGAGCATACTGGCCGGCCAGAAAATGGACCGGCCGATCGAGTTTGAAGCGGAATTCACGTATATCGTGGGTGATAACGCGAACGGCCGAAAGTGTGGCGAACTGGCGAACCGGCGGGAAATGGCTCGCATATTGCGGCATGAACCTGAGTTTGACGACGCAGTCGCCCAAGGGGCGAGCCTGGCAGCCGAGCCGGCGTCCTCTTTCCCGATCACGCTCGCTCAGCCCCGGTGCGTCGGCGCGCATCTCGACGATGTCGCCTTCCAGGAGGTCGAAACGGCAATTGCCGCAGGAACCGACGTTGCATTCGTAGGGAAAGCCCAGCCCGGCCCTGAGGGCCGATCGCATGATCGTATCATCGTCTGCGCACTGCCACTTTGTCTCGCTTCCCTGGACTGCAATCGTCGGCATCGTCAACTCCCTAGGTCATGCTGGTAGGCCGCCGTGTAACCAAGGCGGGATGATATGGACGCGACCGCGGCAAGAAGCGGCTGCGAAAATCCTTCAAGGGCCTCGATCGAGAGGCGCTGCAGAGGGCCTGCGATGCCGACCGCGCCGATGACGGCACCGGTGGAATCGCGAACGGGTGCCGCGATCCCACGGATACCCGGTTCGTTTTCTTCGTCTTCGAGTGCAAAGCCACGCTCGCGCACCTCAGCGAAAATCGCGCGCAATCGCTCCGGATCCGTGACCGATTTCGGGGTGCGCCGTTTGAGCTGACCGCTCAGAACCTCGTCTACGACAGCGGGGCTCGCGAAGGCGTAGATCGCTCTGCCAACCGCGCTGCAATGGGCGGGCTTGCGCGCACCGAGATCCGATTTCATCGCCAGCGCCTGCGGGCTTTCGAGATCGTAGATATGCATGACTTCGCCATCCGAGGGGATGCCGAGAATGATCGTCTCGCCGGTCAGTTTTCTGAGATCGAACAGGTACGGGCGTGCCTCGTTCGGCAGATCCATGCGCCGACGCACGAGCGTGCCGAGTGCGAAAAGACCAACGCCCAGGCGATAACGCTCCGTCTGCGGGTTCTGCTCGAGAAGCCCTTCGGAAACCAGGGTCTGTGCAAGCCGGTGTACCGTGCTCTTCGCCACTTTCAGCTTCTTCGCGAGCGCGCTCACACCGATTTCCGCTTCGTTCTCGGTAAAGGCCTTCAAGAGGTGGATGGCGGTCGCCACCGACGAAAGGCGATTTCGGGTGGCGGGCCCCTTGTCTTGCTGCGCAGTCTGCTTCTTGGGTGCGTTCATGATCAGGTCATCCGATTGTAGGCTCGTGGCTCGTCCATAACACGATTACGCTGGTATCCGGCAACGCCGCCCGACCGATCTCAAACCCTCAAGGCACTCAGCATCTCGCCGACATATTCGTCACCATTGGAAATCACGAGCATGGCCGCGAATGGACGCATGTTGGAGAGTGTGCGCGACAGCACTTCATAGGCTACGTCGGGCGCGCTCAGCACCAGGCCAGTGGCCAGCTTGTTGCGCACGAAACAGGCATTCCCGATCACTTCGGCGGCCTCAGCGGCATTGCCGGCCGTCGTCACCATCACCACCACGTCCGCATCAGCGAGCTCCTCGACAAGGCTGGAACGTTTGCCCCCCAGGTCCTCGAGCTCCGCGTCGACGGACAGCATGTGCAGCGTATCGCTCGCCGGCTTGGGCGCCACGTAGCTGAGGAAGCGTGCACCGTTCCAGGTGAGGCCGGCAAGGTCGCGGAGTGTCTTGAGACTTGCCGAATCCAACGCGATGATCCGCGACTTGCGGGGCCGCGAATTGGGATAGCTGATACGGAAGCAGGCTTCCTCCGCTGTGCTGAAGCGCGCACTCTCGCTCATTCCGAGCTGCATAGATCTTCTCCTCCGTTCCGAAGACGCATGTCCCTGAGTTGCCGCCGCCGACCCCCACGAAGAAGTGTCGGCGGCGCCTTTCGATCAGACGCTTGTCGGTGCCTTGCCCTCGATGACGACGAGCGCCTCTTCGGCGACATCGACATAGGATTTTTCAACCGGCAGGACGATTGCCGCGGAGCGGACACGATGATGGGCCGGATCGACGCCGGGAGGCGTGATGGCCTTGTCACGCAGCGCCCGCGCCGCCTTCATCAGGCGATGGCGAGCCATGATGATGCCGTTGTCGGTCGACACGAGGTTTTCTTTCGAGCGATCGACGATCGGCCCCATGCTTTCCTGCAACGAGGCATCCTGCATGGCGATGCCTTCAACGCCGGAATAGGTGGTACCCTTGCGTTGGGCCTCGCGGTCCATCAGGTAGTCGTTGTCCTTGTTGGCGAGAGGGCGATAGGTGCCCGGAACATAGGCCACGTGAATGCCCTTGCCGTCGATCATTGCCTGCCGCTCTTCCTGCGTCAGCGCGCGCTCCGGACGATAGTCGAAGCTCCAGGCCCAACAGTTCTCGTCATCGATCGGTATCCAGAAATGTCCATGAACCGGGTGGTTTCCGCGCGGCGGCACCATGGTGAAGGACGGCATGACCCAGGGCGTGACCCGCCAGTAATAGTGCCCCTCCTCCGCATTGCGCCGCGCGCCGATATAGAGGCCGCCGGCGCTATCGGTCACTTCGAAGAAGGGACGGGAATCGGACATATTGTACTTGTTGCCGCGCGCGCCCTTGAAAAGCGGGTCGCTGTTGAGGCTGCCGCTGTGCAGCCACGAGACGTGGCTGGAGTCGATGCCGCCTTCCATGGCCTGCAGCCAGTTGCATTCCTGCCACCGCTTCGACGTGAAGGTCTGCTCCGAAGGAACAAGCGAGAATTCCCATTCGGGATGAGGCGGCTGCTTGTGGGCCGGCCCCATATAGGTCCACAGGATGTCTCCGATCTTGATCAGCGGATAGTTCTTCAGCTTGATCTTGCCGCAGTAACCGCTTTCCTTCGGCTCCGAAGGAACTTCCGTGCACTGTCCGGTGTGGTCGTACTTCCACCCATGATAGGGGCAACGCAGGCCACCTTGCTCGTTGCGACCGAACCAGAGCGAGACGCCGCGATGCGCACAGAACTCGTCGATGAGGCCGTAGCGCCCTTCGCTGTCGCGAAATGCCAGCAGACGCTCACCAAGCAGCTTGACCCGAACTGGCGCGCAATCGTTGTCCGGCAATTCCTCGGCAAGCAGCGCCGGGATCCAGTAGCAGCGGAACATGTCGCCCATCGGCGTGCCCGGACCCGTCTGGGTCAGTAAATCGTTCTGTTCCTTCTTGAGCATTTCTCTCCTCCAGATCGAAGCTGCCCGTGCAGCATCGTTTTCCCTGTCGTCCCGTATCCGCAGCTGCTGCCAGAGGCTGGCTGCTGGAAATTCGGGTTGACGTTCTTGAATGATCGTCTATCCTGACATCGTTCCTTTATACGGAACGCTGTTTCTTTTTAAGGAACGTACTCGCCCAACGGGGCGTCGTCAAGCGCCGCCTGAATCTCAGAGGAGGAACTGCAAAATGACCGAGGCATGCACCACAATCCGGTTGTGTTCGACGAGCGAAGTGGATTGGGACAGCGCCATTCGCGTCGAGGAGGGTGATCTCGTCCTCGCCGTATTCAACGTCAACGGCGTGTTCTATGTGACCGACGACCTGTGCACGCACGGCCCTGGCTCGCTGTCGGAAGGCTATCTCGACGGCCACACGATCGAATGCGACTTCCACAACGGCGCGTTCGACCTGCGCACCGGCGAAGTCGTCGCACCGCCGTGCATGGTCCCGGTAAAAACCTACAAGGTGGTCATCGAGAACGATCACGTGCTGATCGAGGTCTAGCTCGGGGATCGCAGCGACCGCTTGTCATTATGCAAAAATCCCATATTTTAGGATTTATCAAAAATGGAGGATGGAATGACAGAGCCGAAGCTAGTGGAACACGGGACGGGCGCGCAGGATGGGCACTCGGAGGAAGCGCTCAGACTGGACGTATCCATGAGCACCCGACTGCTCAACAGCATGAAAATCCTCGAGTATAGCGGCCACGTATCGGCCCGGCTTCCGGGAGGAGAAACGTTCCTTGTTCAACCCCAGAACAAAAGTCGTGCCGAGGTCGGTCCACAAGACCTCCTGATCTGCGATCTTGACGGCAAGGTGGTGGTCGGCCCGTCCGGCGTCAGGCCACCATCCGAAGTTTTCCTGCACTGTGAGATTTATCGGCACCGGCCCGATGTAAATGCGATCGCCCATTTCCACCACGACGTCACCAACGTCTTCACTCTCGTCGAAGACGTGCCATTGCTCGCTTTCAAGAACCACGCCATTCGCTGGAAGAGCGGCATTCCGGTCCATCCTGACCCCGCGCATGTCGACGACGCCGAGCGTGGCAGAGCGATCGTGAGGACTTTGGGCGACCATCACGCCATGCAGATCCGCGCACACGGGCAGATCGTAACGGCGGAAACCGTGCGTGGGGTCTTCATCGATTCCGTCCATCTCGTGGAGAATGCCGAGGCTGCCTACCGCGCCTGCTCGCTTGGCAAGCCGAAGCCGCTGACGGAAGCGGAGATCGAATCCTTCTCGCACAGCTTCCGCCGCGGCCACCACATCCGGAAACTCTGGAACTACTACACGCTCGGCGCCATCCGCGAAGGGGTCTTCCCCGAGACCTGGGCGTCAGAAGCCTGATCGGCGCCAGGCGCGAGGCCTGGCGGGGTGGCTGTCGAAACCGCTTGATGGCCGCTTCATGCTGACAGACAATGGCCGCTGCTTCGGCCCACCCGCCTTCCCGGCGCCGGCGGCCGCGCGGCGGCGGTTCTCGCCGCTTGCAAACCCGAGCTGAGAGACATGCCGTTGCGACATCGCCCCGCTTTTCGTCCATTTGTGAGGCCTCCTTTCGCCATTTCGGGGAGCCACCTCGCTTGAATAGCCATGAAAAGATGCTCGGGCTCCTCGATCTGTTCGACGGCGAGGAGAACGCGGTGACCGTGACCATAGACGAAATGCATGAAAGGCTCGGCTACACCCGATCCACGCTCTACCGCTATCTGAAGACCCTGACGGACGCCGGACTGCTGACCTCGCTTCCATCGGTCGGCTTCATGCTCGGCCCGCGCATCGTCGAGCTGGATTACAAGATCCGCACGGGCGACGTGTTGATCCGTGCAGCGCGGCCGGTCATGGAGGAGTTGGCGGCTCAGTTTCGCGGCATTGCACTCCTGTGCCGCCGTTACCGCCTCGAGGTGATGTGCGTGCACCAGGAAAGCGGCACCGACCTGATCCATTCCAGCTATGAACGGGGCCGTCGACGTTCGCTGCTGCATGGGGCAGCTTCGCTCGCGATCCTCGCCTATCTGCCCGATCATCAACTGCGAAAATTTCACGGGCAGGCCCCGGGCGAGTTCGCCGAAGCGGGGTTTGGCACGACGCTGAAGGATGCGAAGGCGATGCTGCGCGAACAGCGCCAACGCGGCTGGGTGAGCACCCGAGGCGACGTCACACCCGGTGTGACAGGCATCGCCGCCCCGGTCTTCGATGCCCAGTCCGAGATCATCGGCAGCCTCAGCCTGACACTGCCCGATGGTCAAATCCAGGCGCGGTCCCTCGAGGACATCGCCGAACGCGTTACCTTTTGCGCCGGTGTGATCTCCAAGACCATCGCCTACAGCTGATCCTGTTTCTTCCCCTCAGAAACAAGCCCTTTCCGAAATCGCGCTACCGCACCGATGGGCATCTGTTTAGCGTCCTTCTCCAACCGGAGAGGGTTGATCGCTGCCGTGCGGCGCAATGCATCGAATCCCCTCCTGAAACCGGATTTGAGAGGAGACGACGATGCATCAGGACCCACTTGGCGGCGGAACCGGCACGCACTGGCATGAGCCGGCCGGAACGAAAAAGGCTGGCTTTGGCGAGTTCAAGAAGCAGCCCACCCCCTATGATCAGTTCATGGAAAGCGAAGGCATTCCCGTCTTCCGTGATCTCGGTGTGTCCAATGTGAAGAACCTGCCGCTGACGACTTGGAAGCGGACCGGCGGTCGCGGCACGTATATCCAGCTCTACGGCACCGAAACGAAGTGGGGCTGCCATCTCGTCGAAGTCCCGGCAGCGGGCGCACTGAACGCCGAAAAGCACATGTACGAGGAGATCTATCTGGTCGTCGAAGGACGTGGCTCGACGGAGGTCTGGATCGAAGGCGAAGGCAAGAAGCATGTCTTCGAATGGCAGGAGGGCTCGATGTTCTCCATCCCGATGAACGCCATGCACCGCATCGTCAACGCCACCAACAGCCCCGCGCTGTTGCTTGGAGGCACGACGGCCCCGAATGTGCTGAACCAGATCCAGAACGTCGAGGCGGTCTTCAACAACCCCTTCATCTTCCGCGATCGCTTCTCCGGCGCGGACGACTTCTACAAATACCGAGAGGAGATCGAGCCGGATCCGGTGCGCGGCCTTGCCATGCGCCGCACCAATTTTCTGCCCGACGCAGTCAATTGCGACCTGCCCCTCGATAATCGCCGTTCCGTCGGCTATCGCCGCGTCGAGCCCTTCATGACCAACAACGCCTTCTATTACTGGATCGGCCAACACGAAAATGGTCGCTACTCGAAGGCGCATGCACATACGTCGGCAGCGATCCTCATTTGCCTCAAGGGCGAAGGCTACACCTACTCCTGGCCGGAAGAATGCGGCGTCAATCCCTGGAAGGACGGCCACGGCCATCGCGTGCGCCGGCTGGACTATGGCCCATACGGCATGGTTACCGCCGCCCCCGGCGGCGCCCGCTGGTATCACCAACATTTCAGCGTATCGAAGGAACCCTTCCGCCTCACGGCCTGGTTTGGCCCGCACAACCCTGGCCGCGACCCTGGCGCACCCGGCGAGAAGCACACCGACTATACGGCCATCGACGTCAATGAGGGCGGCACCGCAATCCCCTACTGGATGGAGGATCCCCATATCCGTGCGGAATACGAGGCGCTGTTGAAGAAGAACGACGTGGAGGTGCGCATGAAGCCGGAATGGTATGAAAAGCCGGCCGACACCTCGAAGAAGCTGTCGACCGTGGTCTGACCCATGGCCGACGACAAGGAAGAACAGGGCGGCCGCATATTCTTTTCGAACATCGGCCGGAGCATGGAGTTGGAGGACGAAATCGTGCTGACAAGCGTCGGCATCGATATCGGCTCCTCCACCTCGCATCTCGCCTTCTCGCGCATCGTGCTCGAGCGGCTCGACACCCGCTACATGGTGGTCGAACGCACGTTGCTGCACCAATCGGACGTCCTGCTGACGCCCTATCGAGGCAACGACGAAATCGACGCCGACGCGCTCGGCGCCTTCATTGCACAGCAGTATGAAGCGGCCGGTCTGACACCTGACGCCATCGATACCGGCGCCCTTATCCTGACCGGTGTCGCCGTGCGCAGAAGCAACGCGCGCGCGATCGGTGACATCTTCTCTGCCCAGACCGGCAAATTCGTGGTCGTCAGCGCAGGCGATGGCCTGGAGACCACGCTCGCCGCCTTCGGCTCGGGCGCCGTTGCGCGCTCGGCAAAGGGAAGTACCCGCGTACTCAACGTCGATATCGGCGGTGGCACGTCGAAGCTCGCATTGTGCGAAGGCGGTTCGATCCGACACATCACCGCAATCGACATCGGCGCACGCGTCATCGCCTTCGACGACGACCGCCGCGTGACCCGCATCGAGGAAGCCGGCCAATACTTTGCGGCCCAGGCCGGCGTTGCTGTCGTCCTTGGAGCGGTTCTTGCAGAGGCGGACGCAGGCAAGATTGCCGACACCATGGTCGACTGCCTGTTCGAGACGATGCAGGGTGGATCAATGCGGCCGCAAACAACGGCCCTGCTCCGCCTCCCGGCCCTACCGGCGGGGCCGCTTCCGGATGTCGTGACCATATCCGGCGGCGTCTCGGAATTCCTATATGCAGGAGAAGAACAGCGTTTCGGTGATCTCGGCCCATTGCTCGCGGTGGCCCTGAGAAAGAAGCTTGCCGGTTGGCCACCGGCATTGGAAGTCCCGCAGCAGGGTATCCGCGCGACCGTGGTCGGCGCGTCGCAATACACCGTGCAGGTCAGCGGCAGCACGATTTACGTCGAACCTTTGGGGTCGCTGCCAATCCGCAATGTCCCCGTGATCAAGCCATCGCTCGCCCTTGGCGAGGAAATCGATACCGGCGCCATCGCCGAGGCCGTGAGCGACGCGCTCGCAAGGCTCGACCTTGTCGAAGGCGAAAGCCCGGTTGGGCTCTGCTACGAGTGGGAAGGCTCCGCCAGCTACGGACGGCTCGATGGCTTCTGCCGAGGGGTGTTGATGGGCCTTGCGCCGATCCTTGCCAAGGGCCACCCGCTCATTCTCGTCGGCGAAGGCGACATCGGCGGACTGGTCGGCATGCACTGCCGACAGGAGGCAAATGTCGCACGGGTGATCTCGATCGACGGCATCAAGCTCGACGAATTCGATTTCATTGATATTGGCGCAATGCTGGAGACGTCCGGTGCCGTGCCGGTGGTGATCAAGTCGCTGGTCTTTCCGAGCCTGGGCCTCGGCCATGAAGCCTTCGAGAAGCAATAGCGCCCGCTCGTTACCATCGCGCGTCCGGGCCGCGGTCCCTCCCGGGGCGCGCGGCCCCTTTCCCTCAATGGCCGGTCACCATGGCCGCCAGCCCATCGGCATCTTCCGGCGCCTGCCGGCCACGCCAGACGACGTGCATATCCGGCCGGACCAGGATCAGGTCATAGCCATAGATATCGCGCGCTCTCGGCTCCGCAATGTCAACGGCCGCGAAAGGTACGCCACGGGCAGCGAACGCCTGCGCCAGCCCCCCGCTGTCGGCGCCGGTTCCACCCAGCCGCAGCAAGGTATAGGCATTCCCGATCAGGTCCTGCACGGCCACGCCGTTATCGAGCCAGATGTGCGGAAGGCGGGCTCCTGGCCAAGTCGTCGGATGGTATTCGCGAAAAAGATGCTCCGGCCCGCCCGGTTCGTCGGTGATGACGGGCGACCCGACATAGCGATACCCGAGTTCGGCTCCAATCATCTCATTGGTCTTGCGCTGCTCGACATCCGCGACGCTCCTGAGGTTGTTGCGCGTCGCCTGGCCCTGCGGTGTCGCGTCGCGAATGTCCGGTCGATACTGAGCGCGCCACTTGCGGCGGCCGAGCGACGCATAGCGGGATGCTCCGACATTGCGGTCGCCGATCTGCCTGCGCTCTATCTCATAGGATCGCAGAAGATTGGGGCCGCCCCACCCTTCCAGCACGGCCGCAAGCTTCCAGCCAAGATCGACGGCGTCGCCGACGCCCGTGTTCATGCCGAGCCCGCCGGTGGGGATCACCAGGTGAGCCGCGTCACCGGCAAGGAAAACCCGGCCCATGCCGTATTGATCGGCCAGAAGCAGATTCTGCTTCCATTGCCCGACATAGAGCATGGTGTAGTCGACTGGCGCGCCGACTGCCTTTTCGAACTGTTCCGCCATATCTTCGTCGCGCTCGACGACGGCATGCAACGTCCAATGCCTGGTCGAATCCTGCATGATCAGGAACGTCGCCTGCCCGTCCGCCACATGGAAGTGCCGCCCCCTGCCAGGACCATCGCCGATGGGGATGCGGTCATACAATGTCTGGCTGGAATAAAGCGCCTGCCGCAGATGCAGGAGATTTCCCTCGCCACGCAGTTTGATCCCGAGCTGCTTGCGCACCGGGCTCCCACCGCCATCGCAACCGACCAGGAACTTTGCCCGGATCTCGCCCAGACCTCCTTTGTCGTCGACGATCTTCGCCGTTACCCCATGCGCGTCCTGCTCCAGCGACAGGAACTCGCAGCCATAGCGCACCGAAACCGTCGGGAGCGCTTCAGCAACCGACTTGAGCAGCGGCTCCAGCGTGTATTGCGATATCAACTGGTAGGCCTCGAGCGGAAGCGCGGCGTCCTTGGATCGCGCGATCTCCTCCTGCGCCAGCGACACAGAGGCATAGGGCAGCCGAAGCAATGGCGGCTCGCTCATCGAGAGGACGACATAGACGTCCATCGGCACCGATGCGTTGAGACCCGCCGCCCGGATCTTCTTGGCCAGCCCCATACGCCGGAAGATCTCCATGGTGCGAGCGTTGCAGCGCTCCATCTTCGGCAGGAATTCGGGACTCTCCTTCTTCTCAAGCAGGATGCAGCGCACCCCTCTTTGTCCCAAATCGATTGCGAGCGTCAGCCCCACTGGACCGGCTCCGACAACAACGACATCCGCTTCATACATTATGGGATTCCATCAAACATGGGTGGACGCGGTAGCTGGCTTTTCGGCAATCATTCTCGGCATTTCGATCGCGTATTCTGCCCTATTTCTCGTCCTCTCAGTATTGCAGGGCGATTTCTTTCGTCAATGTCAAATTTCACAAAATCTCATAATTTGAGATTTCACAAAAAACTCTGGACAAGAAATTGCGACTGAAGCATGGTGTCGACGCCGTCCGATTACGGGGCCGCAGAGGAGGAGAGCATGACAAAAAAGCTGGAGCTGACGCTCGCGTGCGGCGACTACGAGATCGTTCGCGCCCTCAAGGAAGGTACGGTCAGGCCCGACGGCATCGAACTCACCATCCTGACGGAGATGGACTCCACCACGCGACATTGGCGCTTCCTGCGAAACCGTGAATTCGATGTGGCCGAGGTCTCGCTTTCCTCTTACATCGCGGCCAAGGGCCGCGGCCTGCCCTTCGAAGCGATCCCGGTCTTCCTGCACCGCCGCTTCCGGCATGGCTTCATCTACACCAACACAGGAAGCGGCATCCGCGAACCGAAAGACCTGATCGGTCGCAAGGTTGGCGTGAAGAACTATCTCGTGACGGCGACCCTGTGGCAGCGCGGGCTGCTGGAGAGCGAGTACGGCGTACCGCACACCTCCATGGACTGGTACGCCGAACTCGATGAAGATGTCGACTTCACGCCCCCTGCCGACCTCAGGCTGCATCGGCTGCCGGATGACAAATCCGTCGAGCAGATGCTGGTCGACGGCGAAATCGACGCCCTCCTCCACCCCGATCTGATCGATCCGATCGTGAAGAAGGATCCGCGCGTTGGACGTTTGTTTCCTGACTACAAGCGCGAGGAAGTCGAGTACTTCAGACGCACCGGCATCTTTCCCATCATGCACGTGCTCGGCATCCGCCCCGAAATCGTTGCGCGTCATCCCTGGGTACCGATCAACCTTTACCAGGCCTTCAACGAGGCCAAGCGCATTGCCATGGAGCGCATGGAAAACCCGCGCATCGTGCCGCTGGCCTGGTATCGCGAGGCTTGGGAGGAGCAGCAGGCGATCCTGGGCGACGACCCCTGGGCCAACGGCCTCAACGAGCAAAACATAAGGACGATAGAGACGGCCGTCGGCTACGCCCTGCAACAGGGGCTGATCGGCAGGAAAGTCGAACTCTCCGAGCTCTTTGTCGACCTCTCGCAGGGTCGAAAGCGCGGTAACAAGCACCGTGTGTGACAGCTGCCTCACCCCCACCGAACTCAACGAATTCAGGCCGGCCTGGCAGTGCCACCAGTCGCCGAAACTAACGGAGGCCAGCGTGCACGACGAGCTGAAACAGCGCATGATCGAGGCCGGGCGCATTCTGGAACAGGCCGGACAAGGAGACTGGACCCGCGGTCACATCTCCCTGCGCGTCCCCGACGCGCCGGACCGCTTCTACATGAAGGCGTCCAAGATCGGCCTTGAGGAAATCGCCTTCGACAACATCATTACCGTCGGCCTCGATGGCGAAAAGATCGAGGGCGAACATGGCCGACACAACGAGGTCTACATCCACTCCGAAGTGTTGCGCGCACGCCCCGACGTTAACGCCGTTGTTCATACCCACGCGCCGCATGCCGTCAGTTTTTCTGCACTTGGCAAGCCGCTCCAGGCCATAGGCCATCCCGGTGCGATCTTCGCGGAAGGACTTCCCGTCTTTTCCGAAACGACCGAACTGATCACGACGGCAGATCGTGGCCGTGCGGTAGCGACGACACTGGGGACCCACGGCGCGATGTTGCTGCAGAACCACGGCCTCGTCACCGCTGCACCGACCATTGAGCAAGCCGTCTACCTCGCCTTATCGCTGGAGAACGCCTGCATGATGCAGCTCTGGGTGGAAGCTGCCGGCGGTGCAAAGGCGCTTGGCAAGCCGGAGGACGTCCAAGCCAAGCGCAAGCACATGTTTCGCGACGAGATGTTCAAGGCAACGTTCGCCTATCTCGTGCGCCGCCTGAAACGCAGTTGACCGGCTTCATCGGTCGTCCGGAGGAACTCATGCATTACATCGACGCATTCAACCATTTCTTTCCGAAAGCCCTCTGGGACCGCATCCAGCAGCTGGAAGGCGCGGGCAAGGATATTGGTCGGCGCATGCAGGGCGTTCCCTGTATCCATGATCTTGAAACGCGGTTCCGGGTGATGGACCAGTTTCGGGATTACACGCAGATCCTCTCTCTTGGCATGCCGCCGCTGGAGGCGATGGGTGGCCCGGAACAGGCGACAGAACTGGCCCGCATCGGCAATGACGGCTTGGCTGCCCTAGTGAGCGCGCACCCCGATCGCTTCGCCGGTTTCGTTGCCGCCCTGCCGATGAATGCACCGGAAGCGGCCGCCAGAGAGGCCGAACGCGCCTTTACCGACCTCGGCGCCAACGGCCTGCAGATCCACACGAACGTCAACGGCGCGCCGCTCGACGAAGAACGTTTCTTCCCGATATTCGAGACGGCTGCGCGGCATGGAAAGCCTGTGCTATTGCACCCCTCACGCACCGCGTCCATGCCCGACTATGCGACCGAGGACAAATCGAAGTACGAGATCTGGTGGACGTTCGGGTGGCCCTATGAAACGAGCGCGGCCATGGCGCGCCTGGTGTTTTCCGGGTTCATGGATCGCCTGCCCGATCTCAAGGTCCTCGCCCACCATATGGGTGCGATGGTGCCCTATTTCGAAGGCCGCGTCGGCCCGGGCTGGGATCAGCTCGGCAAGCGGACATCGGATGAAGACCTCTCTTTGGTGCTTCAACGGCTGAAGAAGAGGCCGCTCGACTACTTCAAGGATTTCTATGCCGACACCGCCGTATTCGGCTCCCGCGCTGCGACGCTCTGCGGCCTGGAGTTCTATGGCAGCGACCGCATCCTCTTCGCTTCGGATTCTCCATTCGATCCGGAGAAGGGTCCCGGCTACATCCGCGACACGATCAAGATCCTGGAGGGGCTCGATCTCCCCGCCGCCGACATGGAAAAGATCTGTTTCCGCAACGCAGAGAACCTATTTGGGCTTAAAGCGTAAGCGCCAAGTCACGGTTCTCCGCAAAAACGGATCACGCTTCAACGGACAGGAAGCCTTCATGAACGAACACAAACACGAGACCCACCCGGAGATCGTGAAGCGGCTGAAACGCGCCGAAGGCCATCTGAGAAGCGTGATCGCCATGATCGAGGACGGTCGCCCGTGCCTCGATATCACGCAACAACTCCATGCCGTTGAGAAGGCCATCACCAACGCCAAGCGCACCCTGATTCAGGATCATCTCGACCATTGCCTGGAAGACACGATCGGCGGTATCGACCGGGACCAGCGCCTGGCGCTCGATGGACTCAAGGCTATCGCCAAGTACCTTTAGGGGGCCGTTGCATCGGGGAACGGCGCCGTCGAATTTGTAACGATCGGAGTTCGTCGCCGCGTATGACTGGCGTGTCCAAGCCCTTGAGAATCCGAGAACCGACCCGCAGCTGATAGATAGCGGGGCGGCAGACCGCCACCGGCAATCGCTGGACAATGGGTTGCGCAAAGTTTGAGTTGACCGTTTTCGATCGCGCGGCGACACTTGCAACCTGTAGCGAGGCAGGAGGAAAAATGATGGCCGAGCCAGACAACTGGCGCCACATGGCAAGTGCGCCGAAAAACGGCAGTCGGATCCTCGTCACGATCCGACCGTCCGAACAGGGAGCGGCGGAAGTCGACCTCGCGTTTTGGTCGAATGGCGATCAGTTCGGTGCAGAAGGCTGGCGGGCTTCTGATTCCTCCCCAGGGCGCATCATCGAATACGCCGAGCCGGAATTGAAGTGCTGGATGCCGATGCCATCGGCCAATCTCACTCGCATGTCGATGCCCACCCCGTGGGAAGGCGACGATGAAGAAGAGCTCGACGGGTCAGGGATTTAACAGCTCACGCCTCCACCGAAGGGATCCGGTCCATCATATTCCGGGACGAAAGGTGCTGCTATGCCGGATCACGGCCCGTCACCCGTGGTCGCTTCGAGCACAAGTGACCCCTCAGCCTCCAATCGGACGCGGCCTCTGCCGACGCGAACGAGGCGAATGGGCGCGTGCTTTTCTTCGAGCCGGCGACGGAGCAGCAGGAGCCGGGTTTCCAGATTGTCCTTGATCTCCGGCATGCGGGCGCCGGCCGCAAGCCGCATTTCCCTGTTCGTGAATTCGCTTCGCCCGTCACTCAGATGCCAGTCGAGCATCAGCCGCAACAACGTTCCGGCAACGCCCTTCACGATGTAGGTGCCGTCGACGAATACGCTGTCATCAAAGCGGTGATGGGCCACCCGGATTGCTCGCGCGTTGGCCGCGGGCTCAGGTGCGGGTACGGCCTGTCGCGGCTCCGCTGCAGCTGCCTCCCTCTCGCTGGCTCTCAGGGCACTGGCGGCCTGTTTCGCCAGGATTTCGAGAGCCGCCTCGTCTTCCTGACGGAAGGCCAGCCGTTCCGTGCTTTCAACATAGAGCACGCCCGCGACGGTGCCGCGGGTGGTCATGGGGACGGCGATCTGGCTCATGGCCCTCGGCAACTGCGGGAAGCCGACCGTGCGTGTGGCGTCTTCGGCGCCTTCCGTTTCCAGGCCCATCGCCTCGCCGAAGCGACGTACGCGGCTCATGTCGCTGACCTTGACCGTCTGTCCGCTCGTTGCCGCAGCCCCGATCAATCCTTCGCCGCCGGCGACTTCCGATCCGAGCCCCGAGCGCTCATAGCCGATGCTGCCGGTGGTGATCAGGCAACCGCGATGGTGGTCGTGGATGAGCACGAGCGCGTTGCCGTATCCGAGAACACGCTGGACCTCGCCGAGCAGGCTGTCGATGATTTCGTCGGCTTCCGCCTGCCGCTCGATGGCGTTGATCGCCTCCGAAAGGGCGGGAAGGCTGACCGGCGCGCGACCTGCCATGGTCGACCCGGCCTCCACCGGCGAGCGAACCTTTTCAATCGCATGAACGCGAAAGACGTCAGCACTCCTGAGCCGCATGACATCCGACATGCCGACTTGCGCGCTGCTCGCCTTCAGCTGGCGGGCGATTTTGTCGAACAGTGCGCCGGCATCGACGGATCGCACGAAGCCGATGTCGAGCAGGAACTGGTCTCCGGTGAAGCCGTCGACGAGGATCAACGTGACCTTTGGATTGGCACGCACATTGGCCGCCGTCTTGGCGAAGAACTGGTTGGAGAGAGCGACATGCTCCTCATCGACCTGAACCACATGGGAGAGATAGGAGATGTTCGGCATCCCATCGGCCGAAGCCGTGGCGATGATGGATGGGATGACGCCCTCGAAACAGGCGCAAAGATCGGAAAGCCGCAGGTTCATTGCGACCTCGCCCCGGCCAGCATGCCGGCGAGCGGACCAGGCGTCTGGACATAGATTTCGCTGATCGCCAGCCGGGCGACCCTCGTTTCGCGCGCCGTCAACCACGGCGCGATGAGGTCCCGGGGCACACCAAGAGACTCGAGTTCGTCTGTCGCTGCCGTCATGAAACGGTTGGCGCGATCGAGGTCGGCCGTTTCCGTTTCTCGCATCGAGGCCACCCCCTTCAATTGGAAGCTCACGTAATCCGAGGGGCTGACGAAGGTGGCGGCGATGCGCCCGGTCTGCCGGATGCAGGGCTCGAGACGCGGCCACTGCCAGTCGGAAAAAAAGACGTCGATCGTCTCGCGGTCTTCGAGGAGCTGGAAGCCCACGCCGCGTCCCGCGGAGGGGCGGCCCGTCTCGTCGGCGACAGCAATGATGCACATCAGCGGCCGATTGAAAAAGTCGAGGAGCCTGTCGTCGAGCTTCACTGTCGTTCCCCGTAGCGTGTCCTTGGCCTTCTTAGCAAACTTTTAGGATATTAGGGACGCCTTGCATATTCATTTAGGAACGCCGGTTTTTGCGGTGCGCTATAGAGGGGTCGTACCGGCTGGACGGCCTGGAAATCCACCAATCAGCGCTCTTGGACGGCCCCTGCGCCATCCGGGCGAAACATATCGACTTCGCCCCGAACGTCGCGGCGGAGACGGGATTTCTGCGTCCTTCGGCATGAGCGAAAGCATCGAGGATGCATCCGAACCTGGAGAGAGAAATGAAGAAGTTCACCTATGCGGCGGTCACTCCGCCGGGACATGGGACGCCGGCGCTGGCGTTCGGCAAACACGTCGTCCGCATGACGGCAACCAATACGGGCGGTTCGCTCGGCATGTTCGAGGCCCATGTTCCAGCCGGCGAAGGCCCGCCGCTTCATGTGCACGAGCGGGAGGACGAGTTGATCCGCGTCCTTGCCGGCCGCTTCGGCTTCTGGTGCGCCGGCGACTATGTCGAACTCACCGACGGCGGCTGCATCGCGTTGCCGCGTGGCGTGCCACACCGCTTCCGCAATATCGGGAAAGCAGAAGGCCACCTGATGGTCGTGGTCACGCCAGGCGGGTTTGAAGACTTCTTTTCCATCGTCGAACTCTCCAGGCCCGAAACACCGGAGCAGATCGCCTCTGTCGCCAAGGGTTTCGGCCTGACCTTTCTGCCTGACGACGACCGTCAGGTCGCCTGAACCAACCCGAAACACGCACCGCAAACGCAGCAACGGTCCATCGAAAGGAGACCGAAGGATGACACACGTGCCTTCGAATGAAGACGAAATGACACTGACCGCAGCACAGCTCGAGGCCTACCTCGTCCGGATCGGAGTGGAGCATCCGGATTGCCTCGATATTCGCAGCCTGTCGCAACTGCATCGCGCCCATCTCATGAATTTCACCTGGGAGGCACTGGATGCCTTCATGGGATGGCCCTCCGCCATCAGCCCGACCGCGGCTTTCGCCAAGATGGTCGAGGGCCGGCGCGGCGGCTGGTGCTACGAGATGAATGGCCTCTTCGGTGCGGCCCTGGCCGCCCTCGGCTTCCGCGTGACCCGCCTTTGCGGCGGCGTCGAGCGGGAAAAGCTCGGCGACATCGCCATCGGCAATCATCTCACCCTGCGCGTCGATCTCGACCGTCCCTGTCTTGCTGAGGTCGGCGTGGCGGACGCCATCGTCGAGCCGGTGCCGCTTGCCCTCGGGCCGTTCAGCCAGCGCGGCTTCGATTTTTCGATCATACCGGCGGATGGTGGTTGGCTGCGCTTCAACAACCACGCACACGGCATCGCCAAGAGCTTCGATTTCCGGCCCGACCATAGCGACGAGGCGGCCATGGCCGCAACGCAAGGCTGGCTGATGCAGGATCCGGGCTCGCCGTTCACCAATGCACTTGCGGTCCTGCGGCACACGGCGGACGGCTATGTCGCCCTGCAGAATGACCGCCTGCGCCGCGTGTCGGCGGAAGGCCTCAGCGAACAGCGCATCACCAACGCAGACCAACTCGCCGACATATTCAACCGCGTGTTCGACCTCGACGTCCCCCGGCCCGGACGCGTCTGGGAGCGTGTCCAGGCGATCGGCCGCGACAGGGCCGCTTGAGCCCGCGCCATCATTCCGCAATCAAGGAAACATCCATGCTTCGCATTATTGCTTTCTCGTTCGCTCTTGCCACCGGCACCGTCGCTCTTGCCGCCGCCAGCGACCCGGCGCCCGCCGGCGCCTACAAGACCGACCCTTCGCATTCGAGTTTCAACTGGTCGTTCAGCCATTCCGGCCTTTCCCACTACACTGCACGCTTCACCAGGGTCGACGCGCGGCTCGACTGGAAGCCGGACCGGCCGGATACCTCCACCCTCTCCGTCACGATCGATCCGCTATCGGTCCGCACCGACTATCCCTGGCCGGAAAAAGTGGACTTCGATGCCGAGATCGGCGGTGAGGACACGTTCCTCGCCGCCCGGCCGATAACCTTCGTCTCCAGGGCGGTCCGTATCACGGGCAAAAAGACCGGCACCGTCGAAGGTCTTCTCACCTTCCGCGGCGAGACGCACCCGGCAACACTCGACGTCACCTTCAACGGCTCGATGGCCGAGCATCCGATGATGGGTGTCCCGAAGATCGGCTTCTCGGCAACCGGCAGTATCCGCCGCAGTGAATGGGGGCTGGATTTCGCGATCCCCGAACTCGGCGACGAGGTCACCTTCGCCATCGAAACCCAGATGGTTCCGGCCGATTATTCGTTCCGGTGAAAAATGTGCGGCAGGTTCGCATTGACCGCGATGGGCCGCAGTCATGTCCGCCTTACGAAAGAAGTACCCAGCACGCTGCACCGCCATCCATCTGAAACGACGCATGGCGGTGCAGATTTCCGTTATCGCTGCGCGACAGGGCGCACCAGGGGCGTCACACGGCGGATGGTCACGCGGCGGTTCTCCTCTTCGGGCTCCTGCGTGCTGATCTTCAGGAAGCGCTCGCCATAGCCTTGCGTCACCAGGTTTTCCGCCGGAATGCCGTAGACTTCCGTCAGGAGGACCGCGACGGACTCGGCACGCTCGTCGGAGAGGACCAGGTTCGAGCGGTCGGAACCGACAGCGTCCGTGTGCCCCTCGATGAAGAAGGTTTCACCGGGATCCTTGCCGAGTACCTTCTGCATGGCGTCGGCCACCGTCCGCAATGTCTTTGCCTGCGACATCGACACTTCGGCACTGCCGGTCTCGAAATGGATCGTGTCGAGATCGATGCGCCGAACCTTGTCACGGAGACGGGCCGAATTGCGGACCTCATCGATGGTATAGACACGCTCCACGCGCTCGACCGGCGGTTCGGACAGGAACTCGTAGTAATCCCGATCCGGCTCCTGCGAGTAGTCGACGATGTAGTCATCGACCGGGATCGTCAGGCGCATCGGCGGCAGGTCATAGCCGACGTCGACGATCGCCGGGCGCCTTTCGTCTTGATAGTCCGGTGCGTACATCAGCACATATTCGTTGCCGTCGCCGTCGACGCGTGAACGCTGCAACACGTCGCCGTACCGGTCATAGACGGTGACGATCCGGTAACCGCCCGGACGCACGATCGTCTCACGAACGCGACCGCGCGGAAGCTCGTCGTAGTACGCCTCCTGCGCGTCGTGGCGCAGGCGCGGACGATCATCGCCACGCACGAAGATCTGGTCGCCGACGCCAAGGACGACGCGATCGTCGAGCCGCTCGACCACGTGCACGTCGGTCACATCATTGTTCGTGGT
This sequence comes from Ensifer adhaerens, assembly GCF_020035535.1. NCBI lineage: Bacteria > Pseudomonadati > Pseudomonadota > Alphaproteobacteria > Hyphomicrobiales > Rhizobiaceae > Ensifer > Ensifer adhaerens. Next base: position 672,036 of record NZ_CP083350.1, read on the forward strand.
GTTGTTGACCGTCGTGTTGTTGATCACCGTGTTGTTGATGACGGTGTTGTTGACGATGTTTGTCGTGTCCGGAACCGCGAAGGCTGGCGCCGCGTCGACGCGTCGGCCTTCCTCCTTGATCCCGGCCTCGATCCTCTGCGGAACCGCCTGCCGCACGTCGGCCGGTATTTCGGCCTGGGCCGCGGCGTCATCCGTCGGCGGCGCCACGTTCTTTTCCTGGACGCGCAATTCTTCGCGCTGCTTGCGCCGAGCCTCGCGCCCCTGGTCGCCACCGGACTTGTCGGCGTCCTTGTCACTGTCGAGCACAGCCGCGCCGTTATCGACCGGAAGCACGACGGTTTCGTCGGTCGCGGCCGGATCCTGGGCGATCTTGCGCTTTTCTTCCTTCGTTCGCTTGTCGACGACGACCGGAGCAGGCTTGGCCTGAGGTTCCTCACCCTGGCGCTGCTCGGCCGTTGCGGGCTGTTCGGAGCCTGGAACCGGCTGCTGCTCACCCTCACCTGTCTGTGGCGTCGGCTGCTCGGCGGACGGTACGGCATTCTTTTCCAGGGCTTTCTGCTCTTCCTGCTGTCCCTCGGCTTGCTGCTTGCGCTTCTTGGGTACCGGTACCTGCTGCTGCTCGGCGTTCTGCGGCGTGCCCTCCTCTGTGGCGGGCTGCTGACCCTCCGCCTGCTGTTTACGCTTCTTGGGCGTGGTCACCTGCTGTTCCTCGGTCTGCTGCGGGGTGCTGTCCTCCGGAGTGGGTTGCTGCCCTTCTGCCTGCTGCTTGCGCTTCTTGGACGCGGGCGCCTGCTGTCCCTCAGCCTGCTGCGGGGTCTCTCCCTCTACGGCGGGCTGTTGTTCCTGAGCTTGCTGCTTGCGCTTCTTGCGCTCGGGCGCCTGTTGTTCCTCAGCCTGCCGCGGAGCCGCCTCATCTACCGCGGGCTGCTGTTCCTCAGCCTGCTGCTTGCGCTTCTTGCGCTCGGGCGCCTGCTGTTCCTCAGCCTGCCGCGGAGCCCCCTCATCTACCGCGGGCTGCTGTTCCTCAGCCTGCTGCTTGTGCTTCTTGCGCTGAGGCGCCTGTTGCTCTTCGGCCTGTCGCGGCGCGCCCTCCTCTGCACCAGGCTGCTGTTGTTCGGCCTGCTGCTTGCGCTTCTTACGCTCGGGCGCCTGTTGTTCTTCAGCCTGCCGCGGTGCGCTTTCCTCGGAACCGGGCTGCTGCTCTTCAGCCTGTTGCTTGCGCTTCTTGCGCGACGGCTCTTCTGCCTGGCGCTGCGGCGCCTCGGCCTGCGGTTGCTGTTGTTCTGTCTGGCCTTCCTCGGCGGCCTTCTGCTTCTTGTGCTTCTTGAGCAGCAGCAAATCCTCGGGCGACTGCTGGTCGGACCCTTCCTGCGCGACCTGGAACGGTGCCATCAGGCTCTCGGCCAGCGCCGGCTGAACCACGAATGATACGGCAAAGACTGGCAGGGCCACCGTTGCGAAAAGTTTGGAAGGTATCGACATGTTCTATATTCCTCTTATTGGGAGGCCCCCGCGCCAGTTGCGCTTGTCACCGGCATCATGCCGGCCGAGCGGTGCGCCTTCACGCGCGCCACAAGGGGGCCATGACCCGCGGCTCCGACTTTTTTGTGTCAGTCAAAGGCTAGTCCAAACGCCGCAGCTACCGATCGGTTCCGCTTGCAGGCCTATTCAGAAACTGCCGACCGCAGGTCGCGCGCCATTTGTATCGATCCGAAAGGCGAAAATGCGGAGTCCGCGGGCGGGCGCACGAACGGCTCGCTCCGGTCCATGTCTAGACCGCTTCGAAACCGCGTATCGACGGCTCCGTTCGGTACGCTCGAAGGGCTCGAAATTACGAAGGAACTGAAACGAACAGGCGAAGGGTCGATTGCCGAACTGATCATTAAGTTCGTCGTTGCGCGCGCTCCCGCGCAAGCTCAGGCACCGCGCAAGGTGCGTTAGACGCGACCGGCGCGGATCATGGAGAAATAGTCGTCGCCGCCGACCTGACCGCCCTTGAGCGCTATCTCCAGGCCGTCCGAGGGACCGCCGTGAGCGATGCAGAGTGGCGATCCGGGTGTCTGCGGGAGGGGCATCTTCAGGGTCAAGGCGGAAATTCCCATCTCGCCGAGGGCATGGCTCGACGTGTCACCGCCGGCGACAACGGCCCGCGACAACCCCGCGCGCGAAACAAGTGCCGCCTGAATGCGGCCGAGCGCCCGGCCGAGGCGATGGCGCGCACTGTTCGACAGATCGCCCCCCCTGTCGGCTGCCGGCCCGAGCGCCGTGTACAGAATGACGCTGCTTCCTTCCCTCAACACCTTGAGTGCAGCCTCCACTGCGATCGCAATCTCCGGCCCCTCCGTTTCGCGCGACAATTCAATGGGATCGAGCATGATGCCCTCGAAGCCGTTTGCAATCGCGTGCCGGATCTGCCGCTCGGTCGTCGGCGAAACGCTGCCGGAGACGACAGCAAGTCGGTCGACCGGGCCGGCTGCGGCAAAGACGGGCTTGGCACCAACGATCCCTTCGCTTCGCCAGGCCGGAAGCAGCGCGTACTCGACGCCCGAGGAGCCGCAAACGAAGCGACCGTTCTCCCGGCGCTGGGTCCAGAGCAGCGAACCGGCGGCGGTTTGGGTTGCCTCATCGAGGACGTCGAGAAGCATGATATCGGCCTTCTCCGGCCGGGCGTCTGTGAAAAGCGAAACGACGTCGACGAGTGCCGATGACAGCTTCGTCTGACGGGAGAGATGCCGCAGCAGATTGGCCTCATCCATCGGCGTGACCGGATGGAACGACATCACGGGGTGACGGTCAATGCGATAGTTCACGCCCTGGTATGCGGCAAACAGTTCACCGAACGCCGTATAGCGGCGTATCTGCGGAGCGCCCACGATGAGCGGCACGGTACCAGCGCCGAGGACGTTGCGGCCGACCTCGATCGCGCGGCCAATATTGCCGACATGCGGAGCGGAATCGAAGGTCGAGCAAACCTTGTAATGGCAAAGCTCCGCGTCGAGCGTTCTCAGCCATTCGAAGGCGTCGCGCAGATGCACGTCCATCCATTCCGGCGTCTCGCTGCGGCCCGTCCCGGCAAGACCGAACGCGCGCGCCCCCGGGAAACGCGACGATAGCGCCGCGTCCGGCACCTTCAGGAACAGCACGGTCTCCACACCGTTGGAGGACAACGCCTCCATGACGTCCGTCGATCCGGTAAAATCATCGCCGTAGTAACTGATCAGCGGTCGCGTCATGTCTCAGGCCGCCCTGCCATCTGAGAACTTCTCAATGGATTGCGCAAGCTCCGGGTGGTCCTTCGCATAGGTTTCCAGTGGAACTCCGGCGACGGCGGCTTCCCATGCCTGCTTGACCGCTTTGACACCGGCGCCCGGTCCACCGGGATGACTGACGATACCACCGCCACAAAGATAGAGAAGCTCGGTCGAGCCTCCCGTGGCCGCAATCGTATCCGGTGCCTGTCCACCCCATTGGCCCGAGCCGATTACAGGCAGCACCACGTCCCTTTCAGAAAACAATGGCGTACTGACAGCCCTGTAGGAGCGTACGAAACTCTCGTCCGGCTCCCAGTATTTCACGCGAATGCCGTTGATCTGGAATTGGTCCACACCCAGCAGGCGCCAGAACTGCTGCCAGACGGAAAACTCGAAGCCAAGGCCGGCATGGCGCGTGAGGATATCCCAACCGTTGCGATGGGCATGCAACACGAGGCCCGAGCGTTTACGCAGGAAGGCGAGACCGCCGAACCCGATCGAATTGATATTGACCACGGCACAATTTCCGCCGGCTTGAAGCACCATGTCATGATTGCGCATCATCTCGTCCGGATCGGCATGGCTGATGCCGAAGGCATACATGACCTTCTTGCCGGTCTTCTGCTCGTGATCGAGAATGCGCGGCATGATTTCGGCCACGCGCTCCCTAAGCGGCGAATAGGCCGGGCTCATCAGCTTTTCGTCGTCCTTGATAAAATCGACGCCCGCGTCGATCAGCTCGCCGACCATCTCGGCGGTCTCGCTCGGCCGCAATCCCAGCGCGGGCTTGACGATGGTTCCGATGATCGGGCGCCCGCTCACCCCCGTCAGCGCGAAACTGCCGCGCGCGCCGAATTGCGGACCAGGATGCGCCGCAGCGAACGCCTCTGGCAGCTGCATGCCGACCACGCGAATGCCGGTCATGCCCTTGATTGAGAAGACGCCGCCGATCGCGATCGTCATCAATGCCGACAGATCGGTGCCGATGGCATCCAGAGGGAAATCAATGTCGACGTCCGCCCGGTTGAAATGCGTGGCGCCGTGGGCCTCGTCGGGAAAGGAGGCGCGATCCGACGAAGGCAGAGGGTGGATGCCGACCACCCGGGCGGCCACCCGCGCCTTCAATTCCTCTGTCTCGCCCGGCAATGCGACGAAGGTTCCCGTCGATTGGTCGCTGGCAATCTTGGCCGCCAGCGCTTCCACCGAGCCGGGCGTCTCTATGCGATAGGTCAGGCGGATCATGGTTTTCTCTCAGGCCCAAGTTAAAGCTTGCTAACTGGTATAATGAGTATTTATGTTATTGCAAGCCATCCGCTGACGGGCTATTGCGGCGATGGAACTTGATGCATATTCAAACCTGTCGAAATCAGGTGACTCATGAACGTCGTTTCCGAACCGATTGTGCGCAAGAAACTGTCCGACGAGGTCTTCGCTCGGCTGAAGCAGATGATCGAAGCCGGCGAACTCAAGGCGGGCGACGACATGCCGTCCGAACGCGAACTCATGGAACGCTACGGTGTCGGTCGTCCGGCCATTCGCGAAGCGATGCAGGCGCTCGCCGGAAAGGGACTCGTCGAAATCTCGCAAGGCGAGCGCGCCAAGGTGCTGCGCATTACCGCCGAATCCATCATCAAGCAGGTCGACCTGCCGGCAAAACTGATGCTCTCCGGTTCCGCAGACACGCTGGAGCATCTGAAGAACGCGCGCATCTTCTTCGAGCGCGGCATGATCCGCGAGGCGGCGGCCAAGGCGACCTCGACGCATATCGCCGAACTTCGCGCCCTTCTGGACAAGCAAAAACAGAGCCTCGGCGACGCGGATGCCTTCATCGAGGCGGACATGGCGTTTCATCAGTGCATCGCCAGGATTTCCGGCAACCCGATCTTTGTTGCGGTCAGCGGTGCGATGCTGGGGTGGCTGAAGTCCTACCATACCGAAATGCTCATCTGGACGGGTCGCGAGAATTTCACGCTGTCCGAACACGAGGAAATCATCCGCGCCATCGAGAGCCGCGATGCCGATCTGGCCGAGCAGGCGATGGTCAAGCACCTCGAACGCTCACGCGCGCTCTACGCTCTCAAGAGCCCGGGATAACGCTCAAAGAGCGACATCGACACAGGCGTAAGGCGCCAGCGTAAGCTGCTGCTGCACTACGAGCTCGCCACCATCCGCGATCGTTGAAACCTTCCCTGGACTTGCCGGCAAGATGACCGTCTGCTCATCGCAGGTGATATTCGCCAGGAGAAGCCGCTTCTGCGAGGCCAGTCCCAAGACGGCATCTGGCCGGGACGTCTCGACGGCAAACAGGAGCTCGTGGGACAAGGACGCAAGTCGCGCGAGGACATGCGCCAGCGGTCGCAACTCGCCGCTGACCGTGGCTTCCCCCTCGCCGGCCAAAAGCCCGAAGGGGCCGACAAGGGTCGAAAGGGTGAGAACGTCCAGCGCCGCCGGCGCAACCGTTGCCGCATAGGCGAGCGTCCAGGCAGCACCAAACTGGCCATTGTGCCGGGGGTCGACATTCGCCATGGGGATACGCGACCACGTCGGATTGTCCTTCGTGGCGCTGCCGTAAGGATTTTGACGCATCGCGATCGTCGAGGGACCAATGCGATACGGCTTGTTGCCGTAGATAGCGCGGGTGGAGTAGACGACATGACGCAGCGCCTCGAAGGTCTGCATGACCGAAAGATCATCGGCAGCATGCACGATCGGGTTCGTCGCGTGGCTGATATAGTCGATCTGATCCGGCGGCACGCGCTTGCGATTGAGCTCGGTGAAGTAGCTCATCATTCCGCCACCCAGCCGAAGACCGGGAAAGGCGACGCGCGCAGCAGCGTAGACCTCGCCAAGGGCGGGACATTCCGGCCACTTGCTCCCCGGCGGTGTCGACTGTCGATCGACCGACGGACAGACAAAAAGCGTATCGAGCTGGAGCTTGGCCTGGTCGACCATCGCTGCAAATTGCGCCATCTCTTCGTCGAGAGGCCTTAGGCAAGGCACCGCAAGCTCCAGCGTCACCTTGAGGCCGGACCTGGCCGCAATCGCCGCGTAGCCCTTCAGTGCCTCGATGCCATGCCCTGCAGCGGGATCGAAATGGGCGATCAGATGTTCCGCGCCGATGGCCTTCAGGATATCGAGCGAAGCCAACTCTTCCCGGAGACACTCGGGTCGCAGCCCTACGCCAATCGCGGGAAGTCTGACATTCGTCGGGATGAGCCTAACGGATATCGCATCCGAACGGTCGGCTGCAAGCTCCGCATTCCTCTCGGCAAGGACCTCTACGGAGATCCGCTGACTGAAGCGCTCACCCTTCGGCACGAGATAGGGCCAGGGCAAAGCCAAGGGCCGCACGTAGGTCTTGTAGGAGGCATCGGTCCAGTTGCGTTGATCCTCCATCTCGAAGACATCGCCAATGAACTTCGTTGTCACCATGATACCGGGCGCCACACGGTGGGTGATCTGAGCAATGTTCTTGAACGGTTGCCACGGTTCGATCGTATCGGGCCAGCGTGCCTCTTCCACCGAGCCGTCATCGTGCGTAATTGCAACTGGTTCTCCGGCAACACCGATGGCCGGATGCAGGACTACGAAGCCGGCGCGTGCGGTTTCGAAATCCGCATCGCTCACACAATCAGCCGAGAAATGCACGCTCGTCGCCGTGCCGGAGATCGCGACATCGCAGTCGAGATTGGCACCGGAAGGGGCTGTAAAGCGGGCGGCATGGGTGAGTGCGAAGCCTCGTTCGTCTTCCGTGATCCTCAGGTCGCGCAGCCGAGCCCTGCAGGTGCCCCAATCCTTGTCGCGCACGAGGAAGGAGATTGCACGCAGCACCTCATGGCCGCCGAACCGCAAGCTGCGCAGGTTGCCGTCCTGAAAAGACATGCTCAGATTGCCGGCGACCAGCGTGCGGCTTTCCGGCGCGCGTTCGGCGGTGCCATAGAGCCGAAACAGCTCATCCTTCATCGCAACAGGTCTCCGACGACGATGGTCTCTTCGCGCTCGGCGCTGAGATAGGCAGCCTCCACCAATGCGAAGGTCTTCAGGTTGTCGCGCCCGGACGTATCAGGCGCGCGGCGGGAAACTAGTCGCTCGATCCAGTGTCTCTGGATGAGAGCAACGCTTTCCTGAATGTTGTGCCACGGATTCGAGGCCCAGGGCAGCAGGTTCGGCGCGACGTCGCGTTCGACCGTTCCGGCCGGACCGTGGACGGCGAGCTTGTAGCCGAGCCCAAGGCGCAGCGTACCCTTGGTTCCGTCGACCTCGATCAAGGTTTGCGGGAACGGCTCCTCGGCAAGTTTCGTCGCATAGCTGACGTCGACGATCGAGGTGACACCGTTGTCGTGGCCAAGCATCATCGTCGCCACATCCTCGCCGGCGATATCCGGATTGATCCGGCGCGAGCGGGCAGACAGGGTTAGTGCGTCGCCGAACAGAAAGCGGGCGATGTCGAGGGAATGGATGCCGAGATCTTCGATGATGAAGCGCTTGCCCTTCGCAAGATAGGGCTGGCCGGAAAACACGTCGAAGCCGGAGCGGAACGACACGCGCCCCCAGAAGGGGGTACCGATCTCGCCACTGTCGATGACTTCCTTGACGGCCAGGATGGGCGTCTGCCAGCGGAAGTTTTCGTGGATCATCAACGCGATCCCCGCCTCTTCCGCCACTGCCACCATCGCCTTGGCATCGTCGAGCGTCGGGGCGAAGGGCTTCTGGCAGATCGCCGGCACTTTGTGGCGCGCGGCGAGTTCGACGAGAGCACGATGACTGCCAACGGTCGTGGCAATGTCGACGAAGTCGAACCCACCTTCTGCGAACATCTCATCCGCCGACGCGTAGCGGCGAGCGACGTCGAATTGGTCGCCGACGATCTTGAGCCGCTCGGGATCGCGATCGCAGATCGCCACAATCTCGACGTCCGGCAGCTCGCGCCAAGCATGCATTTGGTTGATGGCGAAGAAGCCGCAACCGATCAGCGCGCCCTTGATCCTCGCCATTTTCAGCCCGCCTTTGCCATTTGCATGAGCGCGACACGCTGCTGCAGCCGGCGCTGAGCCTGGTCCACCACGACGGCCACGATAATCACCAGCCCCTTGATCACCATCTGCCAGAATGAACTCACACCCATCATCACCAGTCCGTCCGAGAGAATGCCGATCACGAATGCGCCGATGATCGTGCCGCCGATCGTGCCGCGACCGCCGGACATCGATGTACCACCGAGAACGGCGGCTGCAATGGCGTTTAGTTCGAGATTGGTGCCGGTCGCCGGATGCGAGGCCATGAGTTCCGACGAAATCACCAGTCCGACGATCGCCGCGCAGAAGCCGGAGAACATGTAGACGAACATCTTGACCCGATTGACCCGGATGCCCGACATGCGGGAGGCACGCTCGTTTCCGCCGACAGCGAAGATATGCCGGCCGAGCGGCACGAAGCGGGCGAAATAGGCAGCCCCCGCAGCCACGGCGATCAGGATCCAGACCGACACGGGCAATCCCAGGATCGTGCCGGAGCCGAGATAGCTGAAGCCCTGATTGCCGAGGTCCTCGCGCCCCGTGAGATTGGGCAGGGTCTGGCCGTCGGAATAGAGCAGCGCCATGCCGCGCGCGACATACAGAGTGCCGAGCGTCGCAATGAAAGGCGCTACATTCAATCGGGTGATCAGCAGGCCGTTGACCGCGCCGATCAGGATACCGACGACCGCAACGATGACGGCAACCTCGACGACGTTGAAATACATCGTGTAGCCGAGTGGCAGCGCCACGCCGTACATGATCAGGCCGCCCGCGATCATGCCGCAGAGACCGACGATCGAACCGACGGACAGGTCGATGCCGCCGGTGATGATGACGAAGGTCATGCCGATCGCGAGAAACGCGTTTTGCGTCGCATGCTTCGTCATCAGGATCATGTTCGCGGTCGAAAGGAAGTTCGGCGCAGCTATCGAGAAGAAGATAATCACCGCGAAGAGCGCAATGAATGTCCTCAGCTTCATCAGCGTGAGGAGCGCCGAGCCGCTGGAGAAGCTGTCGGCGGCGGCAGTTTGCGTTGCTGTCGTCATCACGCATGCATCCTTTTGGTTTTATGTCCCTCTGCGGAGGCCGAAACGATCATTTCTTCGGTCGCGTCCTTGCGGTCGACAACCGTGACCAGCCGGCCATTGCTCATCACCGCAATGCGATCGGAAAGCGCCATCACCTCTTCGAGATCGGAGGTGGAAAAGAGGATTGCCAGCCCCTCGCCCGCCAGGCGGCGCATAGTGAGGAAGACATCGGCCTTTGCGCCGACATCAATGCCCCGGCTCGGCTCATCCATGAGAAGGATTTTCGGTCCGGTCATGAGCGCCTTGCCGATCACGACCTTCTGCTGATTTCCACCTGACATCGACGTCACGTCGAATTCCGGGTTCTTCGCCTTGATCGAGAGGTTGCGGATGGCATCGGCGATCGCCTTTGCTTCACGCGCAAGGTCGATGTGAAAACCTGCCTTCAGGAACTGTCCCAGGCTCGCCATCGTCAGGTTGCCGGCGATCGACATGGACTGAACCAGCCCCTCGCGCTGCCGGTCCTCGGGGATGAGCGCCAGCCCCTCACGGATGCGCCGGGTGGTATCCCCGCCCTTGAGTTCCTTGCCTTCGACGTAGATCTTGCCGGTATAGTGTTCGTGCCGCCCCATGACGCATTCGAAGAGTTCCGAACGGCCGGCCCCCATCAACCCGTAGATGCCGAGGATCTCTCCTTTGCGCACACCGATCGAGACGTGATCGACGGCAAAGCCGCCCTGCGCCCTCGGCAGGCAGATGTTCTCGGTACGGAAGATCTCTTCGCCTGGCTTGTGATCGACCTTCTTCGCAAAGTCCTTGGCGTCCGAGCCGATCATCGAGCGGACGATCCAGCGCGTATCGATATCCTTGACCATGGCATGGCCGGTGATCTGGCCATCCTTGAGCACCGTGATGTAGTCGCCGATACGCATCAACTCTTCCAGCCGATGCGAAATGTAGACGATCGCCACACCACGCGCCTTCAGATCGGCGATCACGCGGAACAGGACATCGACCTCAGCCGCACTGAGCGCCGAGGTAGGCTCATCCATGATCAGGATGCGCGTGTCGAGCGATACTGCTCGCGCAATCTCGACGAGCTGCTGCTGGCCGATCGGCAGATCTTCCGCCAGCGTCTCGGCGGAGATCCCTGCCTCCAGGCGGTCGAGGAACGCATTGGCTTTCTTGACCTGGCCGCGGTGATCGATGCCACGGATACCGCGGGTGATCTCGCGGGTCGCAAAGATATTCTCGGCAACGGAAAGGTTGCCGAAGAGGTTCAACTCCTGAAAGACGATACCGATGCCGTGCTTGACCGCATCGGCGGGGCTGTTGAGATGAATGAGTTCGCCGTCCAGCCAGATTTCGCCGAGTGTCGGCCGTTCCACGCCGGCGATGATGCGCATCATCGTGGACTTGCCGGCGCCATTTTCGCCAACGAGGACGTTAACGGCTCCACGACGGAGCTTCAGATTGGCCTTCTTCAGGGCCACGATGCCGGAATAGGCCTTGGTGACATCCTTGAGTTCGAGAATGACATCCTCATTCGTATCGCTCATGCCCCACCCCCGACGGTGATCGTGGCCGGCACGAATTGTGGCAATTGGCCCTTGGCCGGCAGCGGATAGGCCCCGGTCGCCTTGATCGTCTTGCCTGTCAGACCGTCACGCGGCAGCTTTTCGAGCAGCATGCCGTTCACGTGGGTGTTGAACGATTTGCCGTATTGCGCCCATTCGATCTGGTTCTTGAACTCGTTGAAGTTCACGAATGTGAGGCTGTCGCGCAGCGCCGTGCCGCGAATGGCGGGACCGATTGAAACGCGGACATCCGCCTTGCCGTCACTATCGACATCCACGTCGACATAGGCTGCTCGCGATTTCGTTTCTTCCCCGACGATCACACCGTCTATTTTTGCCGCAAAGGTCCAGGGCGCGTTGCCCTGCTTCTCCTTATGCCCATACTTCTCCGCCGCAGCGTTGAGGTCACGTGCGGCAAGCGCCGAGACCTCCTGGAAGACACCGGCGCGTTGCTCGAGATAGGGCACGACCTTCGTGTCCCAGGCATCGGCAACCAGCTTGTCGGGATTGAACGCCTCTGCCGCCGTCTGCCTTTGCTCGTCCTCCGTTTTGACGAGCTTGCAGCCGCCAAGCGCGAGCGCGCCGGCAAGCATGAGTGCGCATGCAGCCTGAAACCTGGGCATTCCCATTCTCCGTCATGAACAGTGAACGCAAGGCGGGGATCGGCCCGCCTTGCGCAGTCGCGGGAAGATTACTGGGAGAGCGCGAAGGTCTCGAGCTTGTCGGCATTGTCAGCGGTGATGAGCACGCAGTCCATCAGCTGCTTCTCTTCCGCCGGAGCCTTGCCGGTGGTGATGAAGTCGTGCGCCTGCTGCACAGCAAGCTGGGCCTGCGCGTAGGCCGGCTGCATGACGGTTGCCTTGATGCCGCCGGTGTTGATCGAGTCGCGCACGTCGTTCGAACCATCGAAGCCGACGACGATGACGTCCTTGCGCCCGGCCGCCTGGAGCGCTGCGATCGCCCCCATGGCCATCGTGTCGTTGCCGGCGATCACGCCCTGGATGTCGGGATTGGCCTGAAGGATCGTCTCCATCTTGGAGTAGCCCTCGGTCTGGCTCCAGTTGGCCGACTGCTGGGCAACCATCTTCATCTCCGGAAACTCGTCGATGACGTCGTGGTAGCCCTTGGAGCGGATGCCGGCGTTAAGATCGGCTTCGCGGCCGAGCAACTCGACATAGTTGCCCTTCTCACCCATCAGGCGGACAAACTCTTCCGCGCCGAGCTGGGCACCCTGGTAGTTGTTCGAGACGATCTGCGAGACGGCAATGCCGGTCGCGTTGATCTCGCGGTCTATGAGGAAGGAGGGAACGCCTGCATCCTTCGCCTTTTTCACCGCGGCAATTGACGCCTCGGATCCGGCATTGTCGAGAATGATCGCCTTCGCGCCGCGGCCGATTGCGGTATCGATCAGCTGCGACTGCTTGTTCGCGTCGTCGTCATGCACCAGCACCAGCGTTTCATAGCCGAGTTCTTTCGCCTTGGCCTCGGCACCAACCGCTTCCGCCTTGAAGAAAGGGTTGTCATGGCTCGGCGTAATGATGGCGATGAGGTCTGCCGCGAATGCCGGCATCGCGGCGCTTGCAGCCAGGACGGCAGCGAAGCCGACGGTGATCAGTCTGCGGGTAACTTTCATATTCTCCTCCCAGTTAGGCACAAGACTTCCTCGGCCACCTCTCCATTGAAAGTGGCCCTCCCGTGCGATTGCTTGTTTCGGGCGAAAGCGCGCCCTCGAACGGCAAGCAATTTGCCGTTTCGTCAGGTGATGCGATGGATGCTCGCGGCAATTTCTTCCGGCTCGAAGACCCGCCTCCAGTCGTCCTTCATGAGCACCGGCTTGCCGAATTCGATTGCCTTGTTGCAGGCGTCGGAGAACACTCCGGGCGTTTCCTCGAAGATGACCGCGCCAAGCACATTCATGTGGCCGAGCAGGAAATCGCGGGCCGCCTCCTTCGGAACACCGCGGCGAACGCATTCGTCCATGGCTTCGCGAATCACGACGAGCAATGAAGCGCAGACCGTTTCGGAAAGGCCCGGCTCGAGCAGCGCCATCTGTTCGACCGTGACGCGGTGCGAGCGCATGACCGGCGCCCATATGACCTTGGCAATCTCCTCTCCAAGGGCATAGGCGCTTTCTGGGCCCTGCATCAGTGCGGACACGATATGCTGCTTTGCCGCGATGCCGCCGAAGAAGTCGCGCTTGGCGGCCGGATCGGTCTCATCATTGAAGATGGGCGGGTGGCAGGGGTGCGTGACGAAATAGGTCAGGTCGGTGCGCGCCGGCAAATGGCCTGCAAAGGGTGCTGCAGCATCGAGCGCAACGACCATGGTACCCGGCTGCAGCTTGTCTGCGATTGCAGACGCGACCTTGCCGATCACCGTATCGGGAACGGCAAGAATGACGACGTCGGCGCCCTTCAGACCTTCATCAGCGGTAACGCAGGCGATGCCGAGCTCATTCGCAAGCCGCGCTTTTCCGGCCTCACTGACTTCGACATGCCGGACATCGAAGCGCGAACCCTTGAGGTTCTTGGCGAGCCGATAGCCCATTTTACCACCGGCACCAAACAGCGCGATCGATGTCATCGAGACCTCCCTAAATGCCGCACACCTCACCACCTCGGTCAGGTGCAAACTTCACAGCGCCATTCATCCGGCGCAGGGAGATATATTTCTCAACTGGTATAACATGTCAATAACTACCCTTGAGAATATGTTGCCGTAAGTGGTCATTGGAGGTGACGCGACGCGCCGGGAGGCGTAAATGCCCAGAAATGGCGCTTGCGAGCGACCGCGACCGGGGCCTGCGCCAACTGGCGTGATTGGGATTGATCTTTCTGGGCATTCGTCTCATCGCGGGCGTCGCCCAGTCACGATTGGGGCGCGAGCGCGCTAGGCTCGGTCACTCATCGCGGGCTCGGACTGACAACCCGCTGAGAACCAAAAAGCTTGTTGCTTTTGGAAGAGGGGAAATCCGCCGCTCACGAGCGGTAGTCGGCAATTCACGGAACGGTTGGAGCTTTTGAACGCAAAAAGGGCTCCGAGTTTCCTCGGAGCCCTTTGATAAGTCTCGTAAATTTTGGTTGCGGGGGCAGGATTTGAACCTGCGGCCTTCAGGTTATGAGCCTGACGAGCTACCGGGCTGCTCCACCCCGCGTCCAGCGCAAATCCGTTCAGGATTTGTCGCGACTGCGTAAACCGCTTTGCGGTTTATGCTTTTAACCGGTCCGGGTTTTGCCGGAGGCAAAATCCCGTTGTTTGTCCCTGCCGTCCGAGCAAATCCGTGAGGATTTGTCTCGAGTAAGGGACGCACTTTGTGTTTTCGGTCTAGCAAAACAAAAGGGCCGCTTGGAGGCGGCCCGTGTTTCGGCTGGGCCGAGTTTTGTGTCGAGAAGATGTTTTCCGGGTTTTATCTTGCGTTTTGCAGACCTGGCAGCGACCTACTCTCCCGCGTCTTAAGACGAAGTACCATCGGCGCTGGGGCGTTTCACGGCCGTGTTCGGAATGGGAACGGGTGCAGCCACCCCGCCAGAACCACCAGGTCGGCAAAGCGCAAGATTTGAGCTTGCGGGCTCAAACCGGATTGAGAAGCTGGTGAAGCGAGATGCTTCGTTTTGTTTTGAACACGTCATTTCATCTATCGATGAACACAAGCAATGGGAACGATCAAGCCAATCGAACGATTAGTACTGGTAAGCTTCATGCGTTGCCGCACTTCCACACCCAGCCTATCAACGTGGTCGTCTTCCACGGTTCTCAAGGGAATACTCGTTTTCAGGTTGGTTTCCCGCTTAGATGCCTTCAGCGGTTATCCATTCCATATATAGCTACCCTGCTATGCCCTTGGCAGGACAACAGGTCCACCAGAGATATGTCCATCCCGGTCCTCTCGTACTAGGGACAGATCCTGTCAATATTCCTACACCCACGGCAGATAGGGACCGAACTGTCTCACGACGTTCTGAACCCAGCTCACGTACCGCTTTAATTGGCGAACAGCCAAACCCTTGGGACCTGCTCCAGCCCCAGGATGCGATGAGCCGACATCGAGGTGCCAAACAACCCCGTCGATATGGACTCTTGGGGGTCATCAGCCTGTTATCCCCGGCGTACCTTTTATCCGTTGAGCGATGGCCCTTCCACGCGGGACCACCGGATCACTATGACCGACTTTCGTCTCTGCTCGACTTGTCAGTCTCGCAGTCAGGCGGGCTTATGCCATTGCACTCGACGACCGATTTCCGACCGGTCTGAGCCCACCATCGCGCGCCTCCGTTACTCTTTCGGAGGCGACCGCCCCAGTCAAACTACCCACCATACACTGTCCCGGATCCGGATGACGGACCGCGGTTAGACATCCATGACGATAAGGGTGGTATTTCAAGGATGGCTCCACAAGAACTGGCGTCCCTGCTTCAAAGCCTACCACCTATCCTACACATGCCGACACGAATGCCAGTGTAAAGCTATAGTAAAGGTGCACGGGGTCTTTCCGTCTGACCGCAGGAACCCCGCATCTTCACGGGGAATTCAATTTCACTGAGTCTATGCTGGAGACAGCGGGGAAGTCGTTACGCCATTCGTGCAGGTCGGAACT